>JAKSLX010000029.1 GCA_024400915.1 Treponema sp. | reverse complement strand
CTACTTTTATGGTTCCCTTCTTCTAAATGTGTCTACCATATGGGGTACAGTTTAAGAAATACCCTGGGTAATTCCTTGTTCGATACCCTGTTCGATTCCCTGCTTAAGTCCCTGCTTAAGTCCCTGTTCAAGTCCATTGGACATTCCTTCGGAATATCCTTCCTGCATTATTTCGTCCCACAGTTCCTGTGCAGTACTGCTCATAAGTTTCACCCCTTCTTTTTCTTCCTTGAAATATCTTGCCCTCTGCGCAAGAAGCTCCAGTTTCATCTCCGCAGGATTCGAGCAATTGAAGTCGTGCATCAGAATTCCGAGCGGAGTGTCGTCCCTGTGCTTTCCGTTCACATAGATTATGTGGGAGTCATCGCCGAACCTTTTGCCAGTTTCCTCCACAATTCTGTTGATGTGGTAGATCGGCTTTGACCCCTTGAGCACGTCGTTTTCCGTAATCATTATAACATAAGTTGAAGGGAGTTTCTCCGATTCTTCCTGCAGTATCTTGAAATTCGCATCCATGAGGGAACTGTTGTAACGCGCCCTTTTGGGCTCAGCTCCCCTGCTTGCCCTCTGGATTTCGATGTCATAGATCGTCCCGATTGCATCCGTAGCCTTAACGTCAAGTATGGCTGAATGTCCCTGCAGATTCTTGATGTAGCACTGGCTCTTTGCCTCCAGGACCTTGAGGTCAGGTTTTCCGATGATGATCTGCAGGACGAGGGAAGTGCACTCAAGATTTCCGTCGAAGAACCTCGTCATGAAGGCATCGTCCATCAGCCTCAGATTCCTGATTATTTCAAGGATCCTCTGCCGTCGTTTTTCTTTCATTTTTAACCTCGGTCATATGAAGTTCGAGAAGCATCTTTCTCGATGTTTACATATATATAACCGCAGAAAAATAAAAATTGACCTTTTAAAAGCAAAAACGCATTTCAAATTCCAATTTTTTTAGAAGCTGAAATGCGTTCAATATGGTGAAAGAAAAAAACTTGTCGTCAGATATTTTCTTTAAGTATCTTGCCAAAGTTCTTCATGTAGTCAATGAACGAAGTATAGGCAAGAAGAACACAAACACCAAAGAAGCCGTATCCTACATACCTAAAGATATCCATCACAAAATTATTCAGACCAAAGATTTCTACAAGACCCGTACGAACAAGTGTTTCCTGAGCAAGGGCAACAAAGCACGAAGCAACATAGAAAACCGTCTTTACTTTTCCGCCCTTGCGTGCAGCTATTGCAGTTCCGCTTTTAGCAGCAACCATTCTCAAGAAGTTCTGACTGAATTCACGATAAAGAATCGGAATGTAAAAACATACAGGCATGTAACCTGAGAATACGAAACAGGTGAACATTGAAAGATGGAGGAAAACATCCGCAAAAGGATCGAACATCTTTCCAAAATCACTTACTTCATTGTGAAGTCTTGCATAGTGTCCGTCAAAATAATCTGTGAGTTCAGCTGCGGCAAGAAGGGGAATTGAAAGAACCATTGATGCAATTGCAAGAACACTTCCCGGCTCGGCCTTTGTCCATACAGGAATGAAATATATGAGGAACAAAATTGGCGAACTAAAAACTCTCGCCACTGTGAATTTGTTGGACGTTTTCATGACAAATAAGTATAATGGTTAACAACATTAAATACAAGTTGCAGTTCGTTCCTGCCATCCTGCAACTAAAAAATTAAAACCAGGGGGTTGATTATGGCATCAATTAAAGCCAGAGTCAGAGAACTATCTACTCTTTTACATTCCATTCCATCGTGGCTGCTTGCATTCTTTGTAGCCTCTCTCATCGCAATGAATCTTCTTGCAAACAAAAGCATCAACGGGCTTCCGTCATGGCTTGCATTGGATTCAGGATTTATTTTTTCCTGGGTAGCATTTGCAGTAATGGACATCATCGTAAAAAGATTCGGGGCAAAGGCTGCCAACATGGTAAGTTTTGTTGCCATTGCACTCAATCTTTTTGTAGTGCTTTTGTTTTTTGCAGCGTCAAAAATTCCCGGTGAGTGGAGTACCTGCTACGGTGCCGACGGAATGCCTGTTCCAGAACTGAACGAAGCGGTGAACAGTATTTTCTGCGGTTCCTGGTTTGTAGTTTTCGGAAGCACATTGGCAATCATCATCTCAACGATGTTCAACAATTTCATGAACGTTACGATCGGAAAACTTTTTGAAAAAAGTAATTTCAAGGCCTATGCTGCACGCTCCATTGTCTCTACTTTCCTTGGACAGTTTGTGGACAACATGGTATTTGCATTTGTGGTAAGCGTTCACTTTTTTGGATGGACTCCATTGCAGGCAGTTACCTGTTCAATTACAGGCGGAATTGCAGAACTTCTTTTTGAAGTCATACTTTCTCCATTTTGCTACAAGGTTGTCCTTGCATGGGAAAGAGACAATGTAGGAAAGGAATACATAGAAAAATATTGCTAGTAAAACAAAGAGGCACCGCAAATTGAAAATTTTAATTACTGGAACAGCAAAGGGAATCGGCAAGGCTACTGCAGAGTATTTTCTTGATAAAGGACATGAAGTTGCAGGACTTGATGTTCTTGGTTCTTCCATTGACCACATGAACTACACTCACCATATTGCCGACGTTTCAGACGAAAATACCTTTCCTGAACTTGATGGCATTGAAGTTATCATAAACAACGCAGGAGTACAGAACTGCAACGATATAGAAATCAACTTAAAGGGAACGATTAAGATTTCTGAATTCTACATCAGCAGAAACACCAGGGCTGTTGTGAACGTTGCCTCTACGAGTGCCCATACGGGTGCTGAATTCGGCGAGTATGCGGCAAGCAAAGGTGGGATACTTGCATATACAAAAAATCTTGCAAGCCGTCTTGCTCCACAGGGGGCAACTGCAAACAGCATTTCTCCAGGCGGGGTAAAAACAGAAATGAATTTACCCGTGATGGAAGATGAAAAGCTTTGGAACCAGATCATGGACCTGACGCCAATGAAGAAATGGGCTGAACCAGAAGAAATTGCAAGATGGATTTATTTTCTTGCAGTGGAAAACAAGTCCGCTACTGGCATAGACATAATAGTAGACAACGGAGAAAACACCTGCGGTGCAAAATTCATCTGGCCAGAATAATCCGTGTGACATGATTATGATTATTTTCCAAAGAGTACTTTGATAAGATCGCGGATGTTCTCTGTCGTTACGGCGCCGACATCTTTTTCTGGAACTGTCAGCTTCTCAAAACCTAAATCTCGGGCTGCCTTTATGCGTTGCTTCTGCTTTGTTACGGGGCGTACTTCTCCTGCAAGGGAAAGTTCTCCGATGACTACGGATTTTTCTGGAAGAGGAAGGTCAGTTCTTGCGCTGTAGAGTGCGGCGGCGAGGGCGGCGTCAATGGCGCTTTCCGTAAGGCGAACTCCACCTGCAACATTTATGTAAAGGTCCTGGTCGCTGAATTTTATCCCGAGCCTTTTTTCAAGAACTGCGGCAACACGACTTACGCGAGCGGTATCTATCTTGTCGCTGTAGACTCTGTTGACCGCCGCCTTCGCAGGAACTGTCAAAGCTTGAATCTCTACTATAAAAACACGGGTTCCCTCAAAGACACTTGCACAGGCTACACCAGCTGGAGTCTCTCCTTTTCTGCGTGTGATGAAAAGTGCGCTTGGGTCTGTTATGCATTTTAATCCTGTGCTTTCCATTTCGAAAATGCCAAGTTCGTCTACTGAACCAAAACGGTTTTTCTGGGCACGAAGAAACCTTACTTCATCTTTTGTACGTTCAAAAGAAAGGACCGTATCGACCATGTGTTCAAGGGATTTAGGTCCTGCTATTATTCCGTCTTTTGTAACATGAGCGGTCATAAACAGAACGCTGTCCCTTTCCTTTACCCATCCTATCAATTCGTTGGCGCAATACTTGAGCTGGTTTACGGTACCTGGAACAATTCCACATTCCGCAGAGTATACGGTCTGGATTGAATCTATTATCACAACTGCAGGCTTTAAAGAATCAAGGGCATCAAGAATATCTTCAAGACGAAGGGTACAGAGAATTTCCACTGCATCTACATTAAGCCCAAGTCTGTTAGCACGGCCTTTTATCTGTCCTGCAGATTCCTCACCTGAAACATAGAGAACTCTTCCTTTGCCAAGCATTCCTGCGGCTGTCTGGATAAGCAGGGTGGATTTTCCGATTCCAGGTTCGCCGCCGATGAGGACTGCACTCCGCTTTGTTGCGCCTCCACCAAGCACTCGGTCGAATTCTGGGTTGCCTGTAAGTATCCGTTCATTTTCCTGTGCTGAAATTCTTGCCATTGGAACTGGCTTTACCTTTACTGCAGTACCATCCGCATTCAATCTTGCAGAAGATGCATTTGGATCTGTCATGCATTCTTCAAGAGTATTCCATTCTCCGCAACCAGGACAACGACCAAGCCAGGCTGGCTGTGTATAGCCACATGACGAACATTTATAGACTATCGTAGATTTCTTCTTTGCCATGAGTAAAATATAAGAAATAAAAAGGAATTATGCCACCAGAAAGCTTAAATCTGAAAAGGTGGCCTAGAGGATTTCTTCCAGTTCCCCAGCATCGCCAACATCATCAGCAGTAGGAAGATCATCCATGTTTACGACCATACTTTTTTTCTTGAGTTCAAGAGGATAGACCGTTTCGTCTGGATTTGCGTAGTCCGCCTGTTTGTCAATGTTTCCTTCAAGAATTCTGAAAACATAGCTTCTGACCTTTCTCCTAACTTCCATTGTTATGTTCTTTGCAAAGAGAGTTACAAGAACATTTATTTCGCCTTTCTTGAATTCCTTGAGGACAACAAGAGGTGCAGGAAATTTAACACCGTAAAGCCAAAGTTCAACTTTTGGAAGGCTTGTATTCGGAGGAATTGAGCCGCACATTTTTTCCGGAATCTTACAGGCAAGACCTACAGAACTGAAGTCAACAAGAGGAAAATGTAACTCGCCATTTTTTGTAGGAATACTGATGAAGGCATTTCCGCTAACTTCACAGGTTGCACGCACATACTGTCGGCGTCCTTTTGCTCCGTTAACATCAAGAATACATGTGAGGGTTTCCGCAAAATCTTCTCTGTTAGGTGATGCTGGAACATATCCACAAGGAAGCTTTGCATTATAGAAGAAAAGATTCATCTGTTTTGGAGAAGTGTTGACAGAAAGAACTCCAAAAAAGATGGTGGCAAGAGTCTCATCCTCTTCACATGAAAGGATGAAGTTCAGATACTGAATGACCGTAAGAGATTTTTCATCTACATGATCAAGGTTTACAAGGCAGATTGAGTCCGGGTTTTTCCGCAGAATGCATTTGGCCTGCGAGAAGTCTTCAATAACATAGGTCTCGTATTCCATGTCGCGTAACTTGCCTTTTGCAAGCTGCTCGATGTTGAACGAGGCATTGATAAAGAAAACCTTTCTGCCAAAAACGGGATTTTCCCTTGCTTCAAACTCTTCTGCCATGCATTGTCCTAAAATTTTGCCCTTCTGAGTCTTACGCGTTCAATGTCTTCGCAGAACAATTCGCGAAGGTCGTTGAGGCCAAGAGCCATGAGAGCCATACGGTCAATACCGATACCCCATGCAAGAACAGGAACATCGATACCCATTGGCTTTGTAACTTCCGGTCTGAAAATTCCTGAGCCACCGAGTTCGAACCAGCCGAGCTTTGGATGCTTGATATGAACTTCGATTGAAGGTTCTGTAAATGGGAAGTAACCAGGAACATACTTAACATCTGTTGCTCCCGCGATTTCTACGGCAAACATCTCAAGGAAGCCGAGGAGTGTCTTGAGGTTTGCTTCTTCTCCAAGAACGATACCTTCCGTCTGATAGAAGTCAGAAAGGTGTGTTGCGTCTACCTTGTCGTAGCGGAAGCAGCGTGCAATACCGAAGTACTTGCCTGGGACTTCTGCCTTGTGAAGCTGGTGTGCAGAAAGAACTGTACCCTGGCTTCTCATGATGAGGCGGCGTGTGAATTCGTTGTCAAAGCTGTAGTTCCAGCCGCGGCTGCCTGTGTTTCCACCGTCGCGGTGAACTGCTGCAACATTGCTCAAATATGGTTCTTCAATTGACTTTGCGTGTGTTGGTGTCTTGATGCGGTATACGTCGTGGATGTCGCGTGCTGCGTGGAACTGAGGCATGAAGAGTGCATCACCGTTCCAGAATTCTGTTTCTACGAGAGGTCCGTCGAATTCCTGGAAACCAAGTGAACAGAGCTTGTCCTTTACGCTTTCAAGGAACTGAACGTATGGATTTGTGCGTCCAGGAATGATGCGTGCAGGAGGAATCGTAATGTTGTATCCGCGGAATGTTCCCTTCTTCCAGTCACCTGATGTGATGAGTGAAGGAGTGATTTCTCCGATTTCGTTTCCTGTAATTCCAGCACTCTTGAGTGCTTCCGCAACTGCAGTGAAAGCTTCCGTAAGTTTATATGCAACAGTCTCGCGCTCGATAGTCTTGAAAGGTGTTTCAGAAATACCGCGCTTCTTTGTGAGACCGCCCATTGTTTCGATTTCTTCTTTTGAAAGGTTAGCGGCATCAAGAGTTGAATTTTCTGCCTTGCTTGCCTTTTCAATGAGTGCTTTTGCAAGGGCAAAACGAGCAGGAAGTTCTCCGCCCTTATATTCTGCCCTCTTGTCTTCTGTCATGCCAAGAACATTGTCCTTGCTCAATGAACCGAATGCTGAACCTACATCCTTGTTTTCAAGAGCAAGCTTTGTTGCGATTTCTGGAAGTGTATGTGGTCCATTATCTTTAAGGAAGTTTATGATCCTTTCTTCAGCAAAACCTTCCTTGAGGATCTTGCGTCCAAAGTCTGTAAGTTCAAAATATGTATGTGGTGTGCGGGATGTTTCTGCCAAAAGTTTCTTTCCGCTAAGCCAGCTGAATGCCTGGTTTGCGTGGCCCGCCTTGAATCCGAGTTCTGTTTCAAGTCTTGTTGATGTGAGTTCATCCTTTAGGCTGTAATGAAGGAGAATCTTTGTCTCAAGTGGATGAAGGTTTTTGATGAATGATTTTAAGTCTGCCATTTTTTTGTTCTGCCTGAATAAATTTATACAAAGGCCCCTGAAAAATAGGCGGTCATTGAGCCTGTCGATATGACATTTTCAGGAGCCCTGTAGAGTTTTAATTAAATGCAAGGAAAGATGTTACTTTGTAAAGATTACTCTTGAAGAATAAGTAACGTAAGGAATCTTTCCTTCCTTGTAATGCTTTTCTACGCCGAAAGTTCCCTTCTTGTAGTCAGCATAGCGATAGTGCTTGTACTTGTGTTCGACAGCAAAATCCTGGTATACAGCCATAGCAACATTCATTGCTTCTCCCTTTTCATAAGATGAACGGATACATGTATACTGGAAGATTGCTTCGCCAGTAAGTGGTGTGTAGTCAATGCGAAGTGTTACGTTCTTTGCCTTTGGGTGAAGTTCCTTGTAAAGATCGTTGTCTTCAAGCATGATGATCTGTGTAGCGTTAGGATCGTCCTTTGAATCTTCTGCAGCTACTTCTGCGAGGATTGCATCTGCATCCTGTGCAAAAATTGAACCGAGAGCAAACAATGCTACTGCAGCGAGTGTAAATATCTTTTTCATGTGATTCCTCCTTTGTTAGAACACATTAAAATTGTGTGTATTTAATTATTCTATCAGTTTCAAGGAAAAAATCAAGGTCGACCACATATTGGCCGTTCCTGACATAGATCCTTGGATCCCTGATGAGAAGAACTGTACCCGAAATTTCCTTGGGCTTGTTCTTTTCCAATGTCCTCCAGTATTCACGTACAGCATCTTTCAATGCCATACTGCAGGCTTCCTTTATCCCGTCAAACCCTTTTTCTACTGATCCTCTGCCAATACCCTTTATGTGGGGATGAACAATGGAACACCATCTCTTGTATTCAAGCTGTTGCTGTTTTGTCCTGTTGCAGTAGACACGGCTCAAAAGCTTACCTTCCACCGCTTCTGGATCGTGGAATTCAATTGGATTCATTGTCTTGTCAAAGGGCTTTATCTCGTCGAATTCCCAGTATTCCTTTACTCCGCGGCGCTTATCATAAGGAGTATATTCGAATTTCCAGCCGTTGATCATGCCGTTAAGCAAAAATGGCGCCACCTGTTTGGAACGCTCAATGGCAAAATCAAACATTCTGTGGAACTGGTCCTTTGATTCATCCTTTTCGAGTTTTACTTCTGCCTCCTCAGTCTCTTCGAATTTGCCGGGAAAAGCATCCAGATCTGCCCATACAAGAATCCTGAGCTGTTCGCTCTGTTCCTGTACCTGGGCAACCAAAGCCAAAGGTGAAAAAATCAGGAGGAAAATGGAAATCAGGATGTAAAGTAACCTTCTGTTCATAAGTTTCCTACAGGTTGTCACGCCATACCTTCAGCGGATGTACTCCCATCCTTATAACAAAATAAAGCCAGGCAAGTAACAGTCCGCTAAGGTGTGCTACATGGGAAATTCCGCCTCTGCCTGTAAACTGACTCAAAAATTCGATTACCGCATAAACAAGAACAAGGATGGGGGCCTGAACAGGGATAATTCCCCATATATAGATTACATTGCGTGGGAAAACAACCGCATAGGCAAAAAGAACTGCATAAATGGCACCACTGGCACCTATGAGGAGAACATTCATTCCAAAGAACCAGTAGATTGCCATGCACATGAGTCCGTCAAGGATTCCGCACACAAAATAAAACAAAAGGAATTCTTTTGTACCTACAGCCTTCTCAAAAGGTATCCCGAAAAAAAACAGGGCTATCATATTGAAAAGGATATGACGCCATCCGCCATGGACAAAAAGATAGGTAAGTGGCTGCCAGAAATAATGGCACTTTAGCCCCGCAAAGGAAAGCCCAAGGTAAAGGGAAGAACGAGGCATCATCTGAATGAGGAAAAGGGCTGCAATGTTGATGAAAATAAGTGCCATGGTGGCATTCAGGAACACGTAGCGAAAAGGTCTCTTAAGTAAATTCATTTACCTGTATTTTATTTGATTTCTTCGCCGTCTGCAACGGAAACGCGGTTTCTTCCGTTTGCTTTTGAAACATAAAGGGCCTTATCTGCCTGATCTACAAGAATTCTAGCCGAGCGTACAGGATTATCGTCAACAGAGAATACGGAAATTCCACCGGAAATAGTAAGGTTCATCCTGTTGTTTTCGTAAACAAGTTCAGTTTCTTCTATTCTTGTGCGGATTCTTTCGGCAACACGATAGGCGCCTTCCACATCAGTATTGCAGAGCATTACAGTGAACTCTTCACCACCGTAACGGCAGGCCATGTCTTCGTCGCGAATGCTGTCCTTGATGATCTTTGCAACATGCTGAAGAACATAATCACCGCAGGCATGTCCGTATGTATCGTTGAACTTCTTGAAAAAATCGATGTCAAACATGAGGATGCTGAGTTTTTCGTTTTGAGCAAAGGCATTATCAAGCTTGTCTTCAAGAATATTAAAGAAGAAGAACTTAAGCTTAAGGTGCGTCATCATGTCGGTTGAAGCCTGTTCGATGAGGGAAGCATTGTGAACGGCAACGGAAGCAAGGGATGCTATGGTCTGAATTTCATCCCTTTCGTAGTTTGTATAGGCTGATTCCATTCCGTCGATGAAAATTCGTTCTCCCATTACAAGAATGCCGTTGAGGCGGTTCTTAAGGATGAGCGGAACAACAAGTGATGGACTGAGGGATTCAAGCATTGAAAATTCTTTGGCAGCATCAGGTACATATTCCTTCAACTCCGGAAGGGTAAATACATTGTTTGACTGGGTAAAGAATTCAACAAGCTTTGAATTTACAGGAATCTTGTATTCAATGGTAGGATCGATGGCAATACCGCTATAGTGGTCGGAAAGAACATATCCGTTCTCATCGTTCAGCTCATTTATAACGAAAATACCGGCACCGGTAACGCGCATCTGAGCCATGGCAATGTACAGGATAGATTCTACAAGAGGATTAAGTTCAATTGTCGTACAGAAAGAACGTGAAATTTCTAGCATCTGCTGAAGATCATAGATGTGCTTTTCAAATTCTGCGATAACTTCGTTTTCTTTTTTTTCTGTAGAACTGCTGGCAGCTGATTTCCTGACAGTCCCCTTTTTCTTAGCTTTTGTAGCCATTTATTTTTTCTCTATCGTACCAATTATAACATAATTCTTCATTATTTCAAGAAAAACCTTCCATTGGCCATACTGGCTTTCCATAAAGTCAGAGTTGTCGCGGTTTCTGGAAGATATCATCAGGACCTTAAGATTCTGAATCACGTCTGAACTTGGTTTCTTGGATTCAACAAGAATATCATTGATTTTTTTATAAAGCTGGAAAACATTGGTAGTCTCAGTCTGAACGACTTCTTTTGCAGTCTTGTTAACCCTGTCCACCATATCCTTGAGGGTAGATTCAAATGAAGAATCCTTGTGGCTGTCACGGATGAGGGAAGTGATGTTTGCCTCGTCATAAACGGCACCGCGCTTGAATTTTGCTTCAAAAGCTTCCAGACGGTCAGCAACATCGTTGAGGGCAAAAACAGCAGAAGAAAATTCAGATTTGTAAGACTGATTCATGAAAAAGCCTTCTATGACAATATCGTTGAGGAGTGGCTTTACATGTTCAATGAAGTAAAACTTCACGAAGTTCTTGAGAAGCTGCATAGGAGTAATCCAGAGGAATGAACATGGCGTACTCTGACGGAGCTGATTGTCAAGTTCCTTGCTGTAGCCGTTTACCGGAACAAGCTGAATCTGACCGAAAATCTGGTTTATTTCATTGCTGATTGTAGCATCCTGAATTTCACTCTTGAGGCGAGCCTCATCTACACGGAACCTGTTTTCAAGATAGTCCGCATATTTCTGCCTGCAGTTTCCCTTGTAAACTGAACGATCCGGAATGAACTCGCAGTTTTTCTTTGCTATGCGGATAAGCCCCATGAGGACTTCCTTTGTAAGAACATGCTTTACGATGCTCTGAATTTTCTTGAAGTTGTCCTTAAGGTTTGAAGCATAGGAATCGGAAACTGATCCACCCTTAGTAAGTTTTGCCAGGGCAAGAACAGCATTGTATACGGAATTTGTAATATCCATATCTGCCATGACAAAGTAGAGGTCAAGAAGGCTGCTTTCAAGAAGATCTGGAGGCAGAGGCTGGAAATCAGGAACATAATCCAGTTTCGTACTGAAACCGTTGTCAAAAATCTTGAGAGCCGTAACATAGCTGAAACGGCAAATATCATTAAGCTGCTTGATTCTGTCCAAGGTCGTATCAATCCTGATGAATTCCTGGGAATTGAGCTCGCGGATTACCTTTTCAAGCTTTCTGTGTTCGCCTTCAAAATATCTGGTTATGGACTCTGCTTCCATTGCACCTGATTTTCTCTTTTCATAGGCAAATTCTTCAAGAGTTACCTTTGCTTCCTCAGAAAATCCCGTAAGCAAAAGCTGCTCTTCGAATTTTCTTGAAACTTCAAGGTCATTGGAGCAAAGGGTCTGGGAAAGGAGGTCAAGGATAGGTTCCGTATTCTGGAAAAGGATCCTCAGTGTCTCTGCAAAACTTGGCTGAATGAGTCCGCCCTTGTAAAGGTTGGGTGCAAGAACCCTCAAATCGTTTTCTATCCTTTTTACTGCCTGTCGCTGAATTGATTCAGGCGAATTTGGAGAAAACAAGGATTGAAGAAAATCTGAAATTTTCTGCAGAAGACTCATAACTTTTTAATTATACCGACTTGGAATAATGATAACAAGTATTAGCAGTATTCGGAAAGGATGTCCCGGTAATCCTTTTCCGTTTCTGCACGGACCAGCTTGGCACGAATCTGTGCGCCGCCCCTGATTCCGCTTGAATAGGCGCAGAATTTCTTGCGCATCTGAAGGCAGGCACCCTTTTCGCCAAACTGGTCAATGTTGACGGCAAGCTCCCTGAAGCCTGCAGCGATGCGCTCTGCCACGGTTTCTTCTATATAACTCCCTTCAGTGAGGTATTGTATGGTCCTGCGGAAAAGGAAGGGGTCGCCCATGGCACCGCGGGCAAACATTACTCCATCGCAGCCTGTTTCCCTAAGCATCTGCTGGGCAGTCTCCGGTGTAAAAGCATCACCACTGCCGAAAATCGGAATGCGTTTTTTTGCCTGTTCTACTAGTCTTGATTGAAGTTCCCAGTCAGCCTTTCCGGCATACCCCTGAGCCCTTGTCCTTGCATGGATGGTGAGAGCATCGGCACCGGCTTCTATGGCAGCTTCAAGATTTTCGCTCCATGTCATGTGCTCACTGTCCCAACCGCTGCGGATTTTTATAGTCACCGGAACAATACCCCTTTCAGGATGTTCCCTTGAATATTCAGATGATGCCTTTTTAACGGCACTTACGATTGAAAACAGCCTTTCAGTTTCTTTCGTGAGCATGCTGCCTGCTCCAGACTTGACAATCTTTGGAACCGGACATCCACCATTGATGTCTATGCTCTCGCAGGTAGTCTTTTCAAGTACGATTTTCGTTGCATCAAACATAACTTCAGCATTGCCGCCAAAAATCTGAACGGCATAGCTTTTTTCGTTCGGTGCGCGAGCCATAAGGTCAGCAGTCTTTATGTTTCCGCGGGTAAGGGCTTCTGCACTGACCATTTCAGTAGTACAGAAAGAAGCCCCGCAATCAACGCAAAGACTACGGAACGCCCTGTCGCTGTACCCCGCAATGGGAGCAAGGAAGAGGTTTCCTTCAAGATGGAGAGAACCTATGTCTACGGGATGATATAAATCATTCATAACGAAGGATGCGTTTTTTCCTAATGGTTCTTGCCTTCCGGTAAACCAAAGAACTTGCAGCTGTTTGTCCAAAGCATTGCAGCAAGGGAATCTATATCCATTTCAAGCATTTCTGCAAGGAACTTTGCTGTATATGGAAGGAAAGCCGGCATTGTCCTTTCGTCTTTCTTTGCTGCAGGAGCCATGAATGGACTTTCTGTTTCAATGAGAATCCTGTCAGTTGCACCTGCATCCTTGAGGGCAAAAATAGTCTCGTGAAGGTTCCTTGCATTGCGGTATGTAAGGTTTCCTGCAAATGAGAAATATACGTTAAGGCCTGCTTCGAGACATTCCATGGCATATGCTGCATTTTCGCTGTAACAGTGGAATACTGCACCCTTGGACGGAATCCTGTCCTTAAGGATTTCAAGAATATCCTTGCCGGCATCACGGTTATGGATGATGACAGGCTTGTTATGCTTCTGTGCAAGATCAAGCTGGGTGATGAAGAATTCAATCTGAGTTCTCTTGTCACCATACTTCTTGCAGTAATCAAGGCCAGTTTCACCGATTGCCACCACATTAGGAAGTTCTGCACTTTCTTCTATGGTTTTAATCCAGTCTTTTCCAGGTGCCATAATTTCCGAAGGGGCAACACCGACTGCATGATAGATTCCCTTCTGGGATTTCAGAAACGGATATTCCTTCTTAAAGTCATAGAGGCTGTTATTTATGCTGATAATGCGTGCAACACCTGCAAGCTTTGCCTGCTGAATAACACTGATTTGTCTGATCGGATCATTGTAAATCAATCCGATGTGGGCATGAGTATCAAATAATTGCATGGCTTTTCCTTAATTTAGATAGATAAAAAAAATTCTGAAAGGAAACCCTTCCAGAATTCCATTACATTACGAGTTGATTAACCGATAATAGTTAAAGGATATCATAGTAGTATTTTCAAGTCAAACCTTTTCTTATAAGGGGCAATGCCTGAATTCACTTGAAAAAACTAACGAGTGTTTGATATAATGACATAATTGAGGTATTTCGTGGCTCATACACGCAGATTCAAAAGGCTGGAAAAGAATTTAGTCTCACGCATTGTTCATGCATTCGGTGCTTTTTTTGCATCGGTGGGAAGAATTTTCATCCGCATAGTAAAATTCTTTGACGGAAAACTTACGCTCATGATCGTGCCTCATTCCAACGGAAAAGTTATAAGTGTACAGACAAATGTGTTTGCCCTTGTCCTTGGCCTTGCAGTAACTTGCGGAGTTGCTTTTTCCTTCGTCTACTTCAACCACAGAAACAATTCTTCCGGGGCGGAAATTTCACGGCTTAGGGAAGAAAACCGCGAAACCCTCGCAAGCCTTGATGAGCTTCGTGACGAGAACAACAACCTTCTTCAGACAGCAAAAAGATTCCAGTCTTCTTTGAGCCAGTCCCTTTCACTCCTTGGAATCAACCAGAGCACACAGACATCAAAATCAACAGGAAAGAATTCAGACCTTTCTTCATTGTTTGATACACAGGACATTACGTCAGGTTCCCTCAAGGAAACTTCCGACATCCGTCAGCTTACATCATATCTTGAAAATGCAGTTCGTCCTGTAGAACAGATTGGAAAGATGCTCGAAAACCAGGGAACACTTTTCTCTGACATTCCAAACGTTTGGCCAATCAAGAACGGTATCGGACACATTTCCATGGAATTTGGACAGAACGTTCATCCGATTACACAGCAGTGGTATATCCACAAGGGACTCGACTTTTCAACATGGAGAAGCGGTGACCCTATCATTGCAACGGCAAACGGACAGATTGTTACTGTAGGTTACTCTGATGACTTCGGTAACTTCATCATCATAAAGCACAAGCACGGTATCTACACCCGCTATGCTCACCTTGCAACAACACGCGTTAAGAAAGGTGACATTGTAAATCAGCGTCAGATCATCGGTACCATCGGTAACACAGGTATCTCAACTGGACCTCACCTTCACTATGAAGTTCACATCGGTTCAGATGTTGTAGACCCGGCAAAATACATCAACGTTAAATAAACAAATGGCACTTACAGACAATATTTCCATCAACAGCATTCTTGGAGGCGGCTCTTCTGTTAAAGGTGATGTAAAGATCAATGGCTTTGCAAGAATCGACGGTGACATTGACGGAAACCTTGAGGCAGCTGGAAACATTATCATCGGGGAAAATGCAAGGATCCGGGGCAATGTAACCGGCCGTTCAGTTACTGTCATTGGCGGAATTGTACTTGGCAATATTGTTGCCCCTGAATTCATTCGCCTTCTATCTACAAGTGTTGTTATCGGCGACATCCAGACTAAGAAATTCTATTCGGAAGAAAATGTAATCGTTCACGGCCACTGCATCTCAAGGCTTGAAACGGCAGACTACGAAAAGGCAGTTTCAGATTGGGAAAATGTAAAGGCCATCAGTTCCATGTCTGTCAGGATTTAAGATGGCTGTAGACGGAATCAATTCTTCATCCATATATTTTCAGGCAGCTCAATCGGCAGCAACACAGCAGGCAGCAAAAACATCAAAAGACAAGAAGACGGAAAAGACATCTCCCAAGAAAAGCATTTTTGCCTCACTCTTTGAAAAGGCTCAGACTCAGGTTCAGCTTACTCAGGATGGCTTTCCCATTGAAATTGCAGAAATGGAAATCGAAGAAGCGGCTATCTGGCTTCGTGACCAGGCAGATTCTGCGGCAGATGTTCTCAAGGATCATCAGACTCCAGATGTGTTTGCAGACTACAGGAAGAAAGTTACCAACTTCATGAAGTATGTTGTAAAGCACAATATGGAATTCAAAAAGAAAAACAGGTCCTACAGGAGAGGTGTTCAGCGAGAGCCCCACTGCCAGATAAACATCATAAATGCAAAGCTTGATGAAATGGCAAGGTGGCTTATAAATCCTGCCAATGACATCCACAGAAAAACACTTGGAATGCTTGAAAGAATAAACGAGCTTAAGGGACTTTTGGTAGACCTTTATGCCTCTTGAATGATAAAATATATTCACAGGATATAATAATGTCAGATATTTTTGAAAACGATATATATAAGGAAACAGAAGATCTTTCTTCTCTTGAAGACAACATTGCCCAGGATACAAACAATGAGGAATATGTTTTCCCTAAGGAACTTTACAAGTTAAGGCTTGCATATTCTTTTGAAGGCATCTACGCCACAGTTCCTCAGGGAATGACAATCAAGGAAGGTGATGACGTAATCATTCCGACCCGCTATGGTCTTGACCTTGCAAAAAACCTCGGTCTTTCGAAATCACCCGTCGGCATAAAGCCATCTGATGTGGTGGAGATTTCAAGGGTTGCAACAAAAGAAGATCTTGAAAAGGCAGCTCACCTTGTAGAAACAGAAAAGGATGCCTTTGCAAAATTCAAGGAAAAAGTTGCTTTCCACAAGCTGGACATGAAGCTTATTACCGTTCACTTTCTTGTTGGAGAACAGAAAGCTCTCTTCTTCTTTTCAAGTGAAAATCGCGTAGATTTCCGTGACCTGGTCAAGGACTTGGTTTCAATTTTCAAGATGAGGATTGAACTCCGTCAGATTGGCGTTCGCGATGAAAGCCGCATTACTGGTGGACTTGGTGTCTGCGGAAGACCATATTGCTGCAACTGTATCAGTGACAAACTCAGGCCTGTAAGCATAAGGATGGCAAAAGACCAGAACCTGAGCCTTAACTCCATGAAAATCAGCGGACAGTGCGGAAGGCTTTTGTGCTGCCTAAGCTACGAATACGACTGGTATTCAGAAGCAAGGAAAAGACTTCCTAATGAAGGCATAAGACTTTACTACGATGATACAAACTTCCGTGTAACAGAAGTCAATCCGATTACTTCCATGGTAAAAATGTCTGGAGAAGACGGAAGAATTCTTGAAGTCAATGCAAGAAGATTTTCCCGTGACGGAAACCGCTGGAAGATAAACTAATGTAAAAGAAATAAGCACAATGACTGCTTGGCTTATTTGATTACAACCACGTAATAGTCTTCGTTTCCGGTGAATGGAGTCCTTTCAAAGTCGGCATAGAATTCGGCGCTAGTAAACCCTACTTTCTCTGCAAATTCTTCAATCTCGGTAGCCGTTACTGCATAGACCGGATGACCATTAAGGATTGGAATTATTTTTTCAGAACTGTTCTCAAGGTTTATGTTTACCGTCCTGTGACCTTTTTCATCAGTCAGAATTTCCGTAAACAGTTTTGTCCTGACGCTTTCCCTTGTTGGCAATGTAATCATCTTTGCATCCCCATGCTTTTCAAAATTGGCAACCTCAAAAACAAGGACTCCATCCTGGGCAAGGAGTTTTTTTGCATCAACCATGAAAGCAAGTATTGATTCTGCATTAGGGAAAAACATGAGGCGGTTGTTAAGGACATAGATTACATTGTAGAAAGCTTTTCCAAGAAATTTCGTCATGTCCGGAATGAGCATTTTGAAAAAGCGGATGAACATGAGCTGACTTCTTCGGCGAAGGTTTGCTGCTTGAAGAAGTTCCTCTGCATTTTCAATACCGGTCACATCGTGCCCCTGACGGGAAAGAAGATTTTCCAAAAGTCCCGTTCCGCATTGAATTGAGAGAAAATGAACTGGAGGCTTGAATGATTTTGTAAACTCCAGAAAAAAACTTTTTTTCGTTTCCGTTACAGGAAACAGTTCGTCATAATATTCTACCAGATTTTTAATTAAATACATGGAATAATTATAAGGTCACTTTTTTAAAAAGGCAAATTAAAAAGTCCTGTAGCTTTTTCTGCAACAGGACTTCCAGTCTATGAATATTTACTATTTATTCTTTTTTGCTTCAATGGCTTTCTTTACACCGTCTGCAAAAAGCTGGTTCTGGTCTGTCCTTAACTCAACCGAGAACTGAGGCGCTCCGTCCGTAGGATTAATGCGGTAAAGTTTCATTGCATCAGTTGCATATGCAGGGCTCGAAGGATTGTTTACCCACCAGTCAAGAACAGACATTATGCAGTAAGTATATTTAATGAGGTTTGCATTTGTAGCTGCTGAAACCGAGGCATCCCTTTTTGCACCAAGAAGAACATCGATTCTTTTTGAAACCGGATTTGGAAGATCAAAGATATATTTTTCCCATGGATTCATAACTCCAAGAACAGTCTTTTTTGCAGCAGAATTTTCATCAATTCTTCTTGTCAAAGTCGTGAATACGGTACGCATGTAATCTGTTCTGCCATAGAAAGGTTTGTATTTTGTATCATTTATAGGCTTCTGCAAAACAGGTGCATTGAATTTAAAATTCGGAAGGAAGAAATATTTCATCCTCCAGAGAATGTTGTTCAGGTTTTCCTTTCCGAAATTTGTCTGGGCATAATCTTTCTGAGAATACAGGGTGTTTACATAGGTGCGCAGATAGTCGCCGAGCTTCTTTCCGAAAAGGTCTTCATAATAAGAAACCCAGTCACCCATTACGGCATCAAGCCTGTCTGGAATCGCACCAAGAACTTCATCAGCTTCAATGTTGAACTTTATGTTGCGGCATCCCTTGAAGAGATCTTCGATAATCAGAATCAAGACCATTGTCACCTGAAGAGGATTTTCCGGATGAACCACATTAAAGCCATCGACAAAATTGTATATTGGCTGGAAATAAGGATAAAGGTCAGGATGATTTTCAAGGTGAAGGAAACCGGCATCAGGGAACAACTGATCGAGAATTCTCAATCCCATTGTTACAACCTCATTTTTTTCTCCGGCAATTCTACGGGGTTCCTTTTTCTTTTCTTCCTTTTTCTCTTCGGCTTTCTTTTCTTCCGGCTTTTTCTTTTCAGGGAGAAGAAGGTCGAACTTTGAGATGCTGAGGAACTTTAGGATTTCTGCAATCTTTACTTTAAAGAAATCTGGGAACTCAACATATTCTGTTGAACACATTCTCATAAGAAGCGGATAGAATCCCTTGATGATCTGGTCGTGAAGATAGAGCCATTCAGTAAGTCCCTGCTTGGCCAGTCCCTGAAGTTTTGCCTTGTCTGCATTTGTGTATGTACCAAGGTCAGTGTAAATTTCGCGTATAAGGGCAGAAACCTGCTGATCACCGATATAGTAAACAGTAAGGAGAAGGCGATAGATTGCACGCACAACAGGGATAAGCATTGGAACCGTAAGAATGTCGGCAGAATCTTCCAGCTCAAAAGAGAGGGCCTTAAGATCCTTTATCTGCCATTTTCCGATTGTCCTCAGGAATTTGAACTTAAGGTCTGTTTCTGTAGCAATCTTTGCTTTGTATGGATCAGGAGAAATCTGAATGAAAGTCTTGATTGTCGTTACAAAAGCCTGAATGTGATCAACATGGCGCTTTATAAGATAATCTCCGATGTTTTTCTGAACCTTTTCCTTGTTCTTGGCAGACATCCTGAAAAGAAAATTGAACAAACCAAAATCCGGTTTGATATTGTAGGCCGCAGACATCATGCAACGGTCCATAAGCTTCAATTCACGAGCCGAAATTTCCGGTAAATCTTCATCAGTTTTCACTTTCTTACCCCCGACTGGTCTTCCGCCTACGAAAGCAGAAGAAGATGATGATCCAAAACTAGCGCTTGCTGATGAAATGTCCGATGACATTTTTCCTGAAGCCCTGACAACAGGTTCATGATGGCTTTTCCTTTTGGGCATGTTGGAAGTATCCATGGGAACAGACCTTTCCTTAAGAATTTCGCCGCCAAGAATTTTCTGCATTGCTGCAGCTTCTGCATCATCTATTGGACCAATATTTTTTCTTGTCTTATCAAGTGTTCCCGGTTCTAGGGTTCGTTTAGGCGAAGTCTGGTCTGACATGTAATCCTCCTGGAAACTGAAAAAGTTTTATAGCCTTATCAAGTAATTTTCGGCTAAACCAGGCAATGATTTGAATGTTATTTTCTCACCATCTGCCGTTACCAAAGTGCCTTCAAAAGTTCCGTATATACTTCTATATACAGTACGCAGGATGATGGCACTGATTTTTTTAACGTTTGAAGAAACCGGCGTAAATGTAAGGTCAACCATATTCTCCGTATCCTGAATGACCCAAGGACCGTTAATACCCATATTGTGGGTGATTACAACAGGCGGAAGAGGAGTTGCCTTTCCATCATAAAAAAGCATATTCAGGTTGTATTTGTCCGTATTTGAAGCATCATGAGATTCTGCAGCTATTCGGAACGCAATGTTTTTGCCTTTCATCGTCGAAAAGCATTCTACAAATTCACCGTGGGAGCGGAATTTCATGTATGTTCTTGATATATTGAAACTGGAAACGCCTGTACTGTCCGACATTGTTTTAGTTTCACCATTTTTATAGGCAAGGGACAAAGTTCCATGGGCAGGAAGGGTACAGTTATATAATGCAGAACATCTTCTTGATGTTGGATTGGGTCTTGAACAGGTAAGTTCAGCAAACTGCTCATCCGTAAAATCCGCAGAAATAGCTCCATGGGCAGTTGGCCTTACTGAATCACCGTTAAGGTCAAAAACAACGGACAGTTTTCCGTGCTTTCTGTCCCAGCTGATTCTTGTGTATCTTTTCCTTGAATAGCTTGTAGTGGAAGCAAATTCCAGGTCATGAGGAACAAAGCGCTTTCTCATGCTCATGACGGAATGATAGACGAACTTTTGGCTAGTGTTCTTGTTCCAGAAAATCACTTCTGAATAACCGATGATTTTGGCATCAACAAAAGTAATCCTGCCAATGTAGTCACCGATGTCAAAAGAGAAAGTAAGGCGGCTTTTTATGCGGAGATTTGTTATGAATGTTGGAAGCGGAACAGTTCCATAAGGTTTGAAAACACCACGGATGTCAAATCTTTTAGGATGCCCCCTGAAAGTCCCGAACACAGGCTTATAATTTTTTACAAGGACTTCGGGAGTTTCGCTTATTTCTCTTGTGTACAATAAAATGCCTCTTTCTTCCATTATATAATGTAAATTTCCCTAAAGCAACCGGAAGAAAAACGCTTTTATCTGGGAGCCGTCACGAGCAGATTTTCATTTCTTTCCAGGCGTACGGAACATAGTCGGAATTGTTTTTCAAGACGGCATAAACAACATTCAGCAACTTGTGGCAAAGAAAACCCATAGTCTTGTAATGTCCCTTACCATTGCTTGTTTTTTTCCCATATAAACTGATCATTTCCTTATTGTGGTTGATGTTTACAAAACTTGCTATCCATAATGCCCGCCTTAAATACGGGGATCCCCTTTTTGACATGTGGTTCTCAGAACTGGTAAATTCGCCCGACTGTTTTATTGAAGGATCTATGCCTGCAAAAGCAACCAGTTTTTTTGAAGAACTGAACCTATTGATGTCCCCGATTTCACTTAAAATTACGGCACCAAGAATAGGGCCGATTCCAGGAATTGTGGTTATTTTGGAATTGAAACAGCTGAATATCTCCTCTATCTCCTTTTCAAGGTCAAGAACCTGCTTTTCAATTAGTTCAATCTGTACCACCATCTGTTTTACAAGAAAAGAAAGAGGAGATGGATCTATCAAAGCGCTGAAGGAATCTCTTGCTGCAAGCTTTATTTCCTTTGCCTTTGCAATGTTGAACTTGCTTCGGCTTGCCTTTTTTATGAGGGCGGAAAATTCATCAAACTGAATTTCCATAACTTCTTGGGAAGAGGGACATCTTTTTAAAATTGCACAGGCAGTTTTACCGAACATATCGGAAAATATCCCCTGAAACTCGGGAAATATTTTGTCCATTATTACCATTATTACTACAACTTTTCTCTTTAAATCGGAATTCATATCCACAAGATAGAATCTTTGTCGTGAAAGTTCCCTCACTGTTAAAAGTTTGTCATCCGTAAGCCTGGTTTCCGTATACTGACCAAATCGGATTACATTTGCTATGAGTTTTGAATCAACAGAGTCTGTTTTTGTTTTTCTCAAGTAAAGGTTTCTCAGGGCATCAGACTGGAGAGGATTGATTACATGGACTTTAAAGCCTTTGTCCATAAGCCGAGTATATAGATTTATCCAGTAATGCCCCGTTGCTTCCATCCCGATTTCAAAATTCGAATAGTTCAGGTCAATTTCTTCAATTTTATTTAGCAGAAGGTTGAATCCTTCCAGTGAATTTGCAAACCTGAAGTTCTTGCTTTTTTGATTTCCTTCTGAATCAATTATGACAGCTTGATGGCTTTTCTTTGCTATATCAATTCCTACGATAAACATGAATTTTCCTCAAAAAAAATAAGAATTACCACAGCCATGGCAAACTGCCACAGCAGGGTTCCTGGTCTTATTTACGGGCTCTATGTCCCAAGGAGGCCATTAGGATACACCTGGGGTAATTCTTAAGTGTGAAATTAGCATAAATGAAGAGTTAAATCAAATTTCCGCAGTTCTCCATTTCATAAGGAGGCTAAGAGATGAAAAAGACTCTTATCGCAGTAGCTGCAGCAGCAGCATTGACAACATCTGCTTTCGCAGAAATCACATTCGGTTCATGGGGACGCGCAATTCTCGTTCCTATCGCTAACAACGGTGACAAGACTGTAGCAGGTCAGGATCAGTCATGGGGTGGCTGGGGACGTACTACAGGTATGGACATTAACGGTGCAGATGCAGACGGAAAGTCTGGTTTCAGCATGGCATACCGTAACAACACAAACGGTGGAGCAGAAACTGGTGAAAATGCACACTACTGGATTAAGCCAGTTGATGCAGTAACAGTTTACGCTGGTAAGGTAGAATACAACGGCCTCCGCGGAAACGCATGCCTCCCAGGTTGGGATGCAATCCGTTCTTCATTTGCAATTGGTGAAGATCTTCTCTTCAAGAACTACGCAGCTACAGGTGCTCTCGTTGTTGCTAACCCAACAGACGAACTCACAGTATTCGTAGGTGTTCCACTTACAGCTGACTTCCGCTCAGCAGAAGAAGACAAGACAGATGATCAGGCTTCTAACGTTTATGCAAGAACACAGGCTGGTTTAGGCTACAAGATCGACGGTGTTGGTGTTGTAAAGGCTCAGTTCATCGGTAAGAACACAGAAACAGATGTTGCTGGCAGCAAGAAGAAGTACACAGGTGACCTCGAAGCTTCTTTCGACCTCACAGCAGTTGAAAACCTCTGGGTTGGTGTTGGTGTAACATTCCCAATCATGGACAAGGATCTTGGTGGTGCAGATGCTAATGGTATTAAAGCTGGTACAGATATGAAGATCGGTCTCGGTGCTTCTTACAAGGTATCTGACGAACTCTCAGTTATGGCTAACGGAAAGGTTCTCCTTGCTCAGAACTACAAGAAGGAAAACACAGGCGACGAAGCAATCAAGCCTGGAATGCAGTTTGGTGTAGGTGCAAACTACAAGATCGAAGACGGCCTCAGCTTCACAGCAGAAGTTAGCTACCTTGCAGAACGCAAGTGCGGTGATGCAAAGCTTAACGAATCAAAGGTATTCGCTCTTGCTGGTATCAACAAGTCTGTTGGTGCTGCTAACGTATTGGTTGGTTTCGAAATGGAAACAAACGTATACGGTCAGGCTAACGGTCTTTGTGGAATCAAGAACTACAAGGCTGACACAACATCAAAGTCTACACAGTGGGCAGTTCCAGTTGTTATCACACTCGGACTCTAATTTACCGTTGTTAAATGCTGAATTGACATTCTGTTGATAAGGCAGACCCCTGGCTCATCCCCAGGGGTTTTTATTTTATAATCTGGAGTAAATCATGAAGAAAATCATTGCAACACTTATTTTGGCCGCAGCATTTTGCTCAGGATTTGCTGCAAAAAAAGGACTCAAGGACCACATTACGGAAACTAAGCTCGGCTCCTACGATGAGTTTGAGACGGGTTCCGGAAGCCTAAAGACAAAAAAACTTACGGGGGCAGAACTCAATGCACAGGATTTTATTGTAAAGTTCAATCCTAGGAAAAATACTGCCAGCCTGCACTATAAAAAACTTGGATTAAAAGAAAGGCTTATATTTGATGCTGACGGGCGAAAGGCATTCATAGATGCATATAAAGCATATTTAGCAGACTATGATGCAAAAAATTTAAACCGGAAAAAAACAAAATTTGAAAACGCCTACGGACAGGCAAGGATGCGCGTTGACTGGGGTGCATTTACCTACAATACAAAGGCACATCCAAAGGCGGAATTTGGCTACATCTTTGCCGGAAAATCACCATACTTCGCAATAAGGGTCCGTTCAATAAAATCAGAGGAAAGCCACGACGGCATCACGCCTGAATATTCCGGAGCACTGCTCTATTTCAATCGCTCTCAGGCAGGCGATCTTGCAGAAGCCCTTTCCGAAGAAACGATTTCAAATGGAATGGCTTCAATCGTGAATGAAGTCGCTAATGATGATGATTACACAGAAGATGGGGCTGGGTACGGAGAACACAGCAGCAAAAACGAGGAAAGGACTGCAGATTACGCGGAAGAATAAAAAAAATCATAGTTAAGTCACCTGGCTCATCCCCAGGGGGTCTTTATTTTAAAAATCTTCACAAAATTTCCTGATTTTTTTTCACTTTTTATATTTTTTTCGGTTATTAAATATACGGGAGGAAATTAAAAGAAATGGAGAAACTTCATGAAATTTTTCAACAGGAAGTACAAGGATTCGGTGTTCTCGGATCTTTTTGGGTCGGACATTAACGGCAAACGGAATTTTCTTGAACTTTACAATGCACTGAGCGGCAGCGACTATGTTTACGAAGACACGGAAATCGAGCGCAAGGTAATAGACCAGACCCTTTACAGGACATTCAACAACGATGTAAGCATGCTCATTGACGGAAAACTGATAGTCCTTGTGGAACACCAGTCAACCATCAACGAAAACATGCCCCTAAGGTGCCTTGAGTATGTTACAAGGATTTATGAAGGGATTGTTCCCCCTGACAGGCGGTACGATGAACGGGTGTATAAAATACCTACCCCTGACTTTTATGTAATCTATAACGGCAAGAAAAAATATTCCCACGAAAAAACTCTAAGACTTTCCGATGCCTTTTACAACGGAGGTAATCCAAAGCTTGAGCTTACCATCAACGTAAAGAACTGCACCGATTCTTCAGAATTGCCAGTACGCAAAAACTGTGCTATCTTGAAAGAGTACTGTATTTTTGTTGAGACAGTGGAACGCCAACTTGCTGTATATAAGAAATCTCAGAAAGCCTTCAGAAAGGCAATTGATGAGTGCATAAAAAAAGGTATCCTTTCCGATTACCTTAAAAGAAAATCAAGAGAGGTAATAAACATGCTTTGTGCAAAATATTCATACAAAACCGACATGCGCGTAAAATACGAAATGGGCTACGATGCCGGTAAAGCTGAAGGAAAATCCGAAGGTCGCAAGGAAAACGCCCTTGAAGCCGCAAAAAAATTCCTGATAATGAATATTCTTTCTCACGAACAGATTGCTATGGGGACAGGGCTTTCCGTGGAGGAAGTGGATAAACTGGCAGACGAATTAAAAACAGAAACTGAGTAAAACTCAGCTATTGCGAGAATTTTATTTGTGCCCGCGAAAGCGGGCTATTTTTTTGCTTTCACTTTAAAAATAAGAAACCCCTGGTGATGAGCCAGGGGCCTGCTTTATAAAATCACATTCGTAATTAAGTTAAGCATTTGCATGTTGGTCTAAATTAGAACCAGCAAGAGATTGCTACAGGTACACACCATGTGAGCTTGTCAGCTTCTGTAGCTGCGAAAGCACCGTTTGCCCACTTTCCACCGTTTGTCTGTGCCTGGAAAGCAACTCCCATGTAACCGTTAGAAGAGATACCCTTTGTAACGCCTACAGAGAATGCCATCTTGTCAGACTTGTCGATTTCAGTTCCACCAACCTTAGCCTTTGAGAGGTAGCGAACGTCTGCTGAGAGGTTCATACCGTCACCGAGGTTGTAGTCAACACCAACACCAGCCTGGAAGCGACCGTCTGCACCTTCGTCACCTGACTTCTGGTACATAAAGTAAGCACCTGAAGCAGATACCTTGAGTTCATCGTTAACCTGGTATCCAGCTGCGAGAGCGATCTTCATCTTCTGGTTTGCCTGGAGACCACGATCTTCCATCTTGTCGAGCATTACCATCTGGAAACCAACACCTACGTAGAGGTTTTCAACTGATGTGAGGTCGAATGCAACTTCAACTGTCTTGTCGAGGTATGCATCATGCTTTGTTTCTGCCTTTTCATCAACTTCTGCTGTTACTGTACCATCTGCAGCTACAGACTTAATCTTGTATGTTGCAGCCTTATCTGCTTCAAGTTTTTCTGTGTTCTTGAGCATCAACTGAGCCTTGATCTTACCAACACCTTCGATGTTGTATGCGAAACCTGTCTGAAGGTTCTTATATACATCTTCAGCCTTTTTTGCTGTTGTTGAAATTGGAGCCATCACGAGAACATAGAGTCCATCCATTGGTGTGATTTCAACCTTAAGACCGTTGTTCTGTCTTCCAGACATCAAGAGACCTTCGTCTTCTGCAATCCAAGAAGATACAGGGCGGAGCCAGTTCCATGAACCGTAGCAGAAGTCACCACGAAGTGGTGTTGGTGCATCAAAGTTACCAACTGAAACCTTTACTGCATCTACTGGCTTTGCCCAGATGTATGCATCATCACCAGCGCCAAGACCAGACTTCATGTCGTTCCAAACGCCCATTTCAAATCCTACTTTTCCGTCTTCTGCTGCTGCGTGAACATCAAGACGAGCAACACGAGCTGGAGAACCCCAGTCATTTCCACCCCATGAGTTGCTTGTTACTGCGATTGTGTCCTTTCCGTTGCTTGCAACTGGTGCTGTAAGCACGCGGAGCCATGAACCGAATGTGATTTCTGCGAAAGCAGATGTTGTCAATGCTGCTGCTGCAGCTACTGCGATAAGAGTCTTTTTCATCTCTTAGCCTCCTTATAAAGGTCAAACTGGGAGGCTTTAAATACAAATAAACTACCCTTTATAGCCATATACAGGCCTTCTAAGAGCAAAATTTTATTAGATTAGTGATCCTTATCAAAGAACAGCAAATGTGCTGTGTAGAACCAATTTGAATCGCTACAGACGATTTACAAAAAAGCCTTCCCGAGAAGAGCTAAACTCGGGAAGGCTACAGGAGGTGCCTTATGGCCAATAACAACATAGTAAAAATATTCAAAATGGCAACTAAAAAATAGAATAAAGGGGGCAGACCCGTCCATTAATCTGTGCTTAAAATAAAAAAAGCCGGCAGCCCCAGCACCGCACGCACCTGCTACGGTGGGGTGCGCCACTCCCGCCTGGTCGCGGCTTATTCCCGGATTCGCAGTCCCTGCGAAAGCGGTCTGGTTGTCTTTCCGGATCGTTGTAACTTTTCAGGTTTAAAATAAAAAAAGCCGGCAGCCCCAGCACCGCACGCACCTGCTACGGTGCTGTTTCCCGGATTCGCAGTCCCTGCGAAAGCGGTCTGGTTGTCTTTCCGGCTCGTTGTAACTTTTCAGGTTTAAAATAAAAAAAGCCGGCAGCCCCAGCACCGCACGCACCTGCTACGGTGCTGTTTCCCGG
>JAKSLX010000028.1 GCA_024400915.1 Treponema sp. | reverse complement strand
CCGAAACTGTTCTTTTTTGTTTTTTTTATAATTGACAAGAGACTCACCATATCATTTCGATATTTACCGCCTTGCCGTCAATTTTGCAGTTGATGTCGAATTCAGACTGCTTGTCATCCAAAGCTTCTCCCGAAAGTTCATTAGGTTGAAGAACCACATCTGTAACCTGTTTTTCCAGAATGTCGGATAGAAAACAGGTCAAAGCATCGCGAGATTCATCAGAATCATCCGTAAAAATAATTTTGAAGGTTGGATCTGCACAAGGATTTAAAAGTGCATCACGAGATGGTCTATAAGTTAATGCCATACACGTCTCCTGAAATTGGAATAAAGACACTACTGTGTCTTAGTCCTTCAGTCCCAATCCTGAAGACGTGTGGTAAAACTCGTATAGCTGGTAAAAGAATCACAAAGATTCAATCAGTCATAATAAAAATATTGGGAAGCTAAAAGAACCAGCTACAACCGTTTACAGAACTAAAGTAGTAAAAATCAAAAAAGAAATCAACCGTCGAAGCAGCGGAAGGTTTTCGCCGTGAGCAGCCTCCTTCCTTTCCCGGAACTTTTTTTACAATGACAGTCCATCATACCCACCGGAAAAACATGACCTTAAAGAACTTCAGCAAACTTCTTCCGCTGAATAAACTTGCGGAGGCGAAGTTCTTCCGATGCGCAGACTTTGAGGCCGGCGACTGAAGGGAGTCCGATACCTTTAGGCCTCAACCGTCGGAGCACGCGGAAGGTTTTCGCCGTGAGCAAGTTTATTCAACTACATAAAGATTGTCTCTTCTTTAACATTTTTGTTTTTCCGTTTACTATATAAGCATGGACAACATTTCAAAATTTTATGCAGATGCACAGAGATTAAAGAAGCACTACCGCGCGGAACACAACAACTATGACGGTGGTGAAGTATGCGGTCAGATCAAGGAACTTTTCGGACGCAACAACGGCCATGTAAAATCCCTTGCCCTTTCCTATGCCGACTACTGGTACGACACCTATATCATGAATTCTGCGGAAATGGAAAACGAACCTACAGAACAGCATCTTCAGGTGCTTGGTTCCATTCAAGCTTTGATCGACAATGATCCTGAACAGATTACGGAACTTACACAGGAAGACTGGAAGGAACTTTGCGACCTTACAAATTACGAGGCTGATGATCTTCCTCTGGAATTCCTCAACGACATCATGATTATCTTTGTTGACCACCAGGCCTGCTAACTATGGAAAACAATCTGTACTCTAGTTGCACCCAGTGTCCAAGAAACTGCAGCATAGACAGAAGCAACGGAAAGTGCGGTTTCTGCAGAGAAAACGAGGACCTGAAAATTGCAACTGCCTGCCTTCATTTTGGCGAGGAACCTCTCATCACGGTTTTTGGTGGAAGCGGAACTATTTTCATCACTGGATGCACACTGCGATGTTCCTTCTGCCAGAACTATCAGATAAGCCAGCAGGGAATGGGAAGCGCCGTAAGCAAAGAAGAATTCGTTGAGATGTGCCTTAAGCTTCAGTCCCTTGGAGCTGAAAACATCAACATAGTCACGGGCAGCCACCACATTCCAAAGCTTGCAAAATTCTTAGGAGCTGCAAAAACTTCAGGCCTCAGCATTCCGATCACATGGAATTCCAGCGGCTACGAAAGTATTGAAAGCCTTGAGCTTTTGCGCGGCATTGTCGACATCTGGCTCCCAGACTACAAGACAGTAAATTCCATCATGAGCAAGGAACTTTTTGCGGCGGAAGATTATCCGTCAGTTGCTAAAAAGGCAATTCGCTGGATGGTAAACAATACTCCAATGGAAATCGTTGAAGTTGAAAAAAACGGCGAAAAGCGCGAAAAGATGATGAAGGGAACCATCGTGCGCCATCTGGTTCTTCCGGGAAGAATTGAAGATACAAAGCTTACGTTGGATTGGCTCAAGAAAACCTGCGACGGAAAATCCTGCATTTCCCTTATGTCCCAGTATACTCCCGTTCCTTTTGAAGGTTCTGCTGAAGAACTTGAGTGGAGAAAAAAATCCCTCGGTGCTTTCCAGAACCGCCTCATAAATACTGAAGAGGACAAGACCTTGAGAGAACTAATCGACAGCTATGATTTTGAATACCTTTTCTATCAAGATTTGAGCGACGATACCAGTTGGCTGCCAGACTTCAACAGAACCCAGCCTTTCAGCAACAGTCTAGCCAAACCGGTATGGCATTGGAGTGAAAAATTCATTGGTCTATGATGCCTCTGCATTCCTAAGCTTCGCCCAATGACAAATTTCACATTTTTTTCTATATTATATATAGCACATAATTTGAGGTATTAGATGTCAGAAAAAAACGACGATAAGAACAAGAAGAATGAAAATGATCCCTACGATTTTTTCAAGCTTCAGATAGACAATGAAGACAGGGGAGACGACCCAAAGAACAACAAGCCTAAGAAAGGCATTCCTTTTTTTGGCGTGCTGCTTACAGTGGCCGCAATCCTCTTTGTTTTCAACATGTTCCTTTCTCCAAAGACCAATGATCTTATTGACTACTCTGAATTCCGCAATCTTGTGGAACAGGGACAGATTGTAAGGGTTGAACTTGGAGAGCATTACTTTACAGGCTATACGGCTGATGCCAGTGCAAATGCAAACCAGCAGAAGAAAATCGGTTTCCTCCGTCCTTTGAATAATCCTCAACCAACTGGAATTTACAGGACCACCGGTGTTCTCATGCAGAGCTTCATTCAGCTGCTGGATGACAAGGGCGTTGAATACAAATTCATTGAAAGGCAGAACAACATCCTCCTGCAGATTCTCGTGAACATCGCAGTTCCGGTTCTCCTCATATTCCTCGTGTACTTCTTTATTTTCAGGAAGATGGGCGGTGGCATGTCTGGTTCCATGTTTGGAATCGGAGGTGGCAAATCAAAGGCCATTGATGAAGGAAAGGTCAAAACCCGCTTCAGCGATGTTGCAGGTGTTGATGAAGCTAAGGATGAACTTGTGGAAGTTGTAGACTTCCTTAAGGAACCAAAAAAGTATACGGAAATCGGCGGAAAGATTCCAAAGGGTGTTCTCCTTGTTGGACCACCAGGAACAGGTAAGACTTTGCTTGCCCGCGCAGTTGCTGGTGAAGCTGGCGTTCCGTTCTTTAGGATCTCAGGTTCTGATTTTGTTGAAATGTTTGTCGGCGTTGGTGCATCCCGCGTACGCGACCTTTTCCGCAATGCAAGGGAAAAGGCTCCATGCATCATCTTCATCGACGAAATCGATGCCATCGGTAAGAGCCGCGTAAACAACTACGGCGGAAGCAATGATGAACGAGAACAGACACTCAATCAGCTCCTTGTTGAGATGGACGGCTTTGACAACGAAAAGGGTCTCATCATCCTTGCCGCAACAAACCGCGCAGACATTCTTGATCCAGCCCTTCTCCGTCCAGGCCGCTTTGACCGTCAGGTTCCTGTTGAAAAACCTGATGTTAAGGGTCGCGAAGAAATCCTCAGGATTCACGCAAAGAACGTTAAGCTTGATGACGATGTAGACTTTGAATCCGTAGCTCACGGAACAACTGGTTTTGCAGGTGCAGACCTTGCCAATGTTGTAAACGAAGCTGCCCTCCTTGCAGTACGCAACGGACACACAAAGGTTTCAATGTCTGACATGAACGATGCCATCGACAAGGTAAGCATCGGTCTCAAGAAGAAGTCACGCAAAGACAACGAAAAGGACATGCGCCTTGTTTCAATCCACGAAACAGGTCACGCCCTTGTTGGTGCCTTTACTCCTGACTATCCTCCTGTGAACAAGATTACTGTTGTTCCTCGCAGTCACGGCGTTGGCGGATTTACCCAGTACCGCGAAGAAGAAGAAAAGCACTTCCAGACAAAGAAGGACATCATCGCAGAAATCGATACACTTCTTGGTGGTCGTGCTGCAGAAGAAGTTATGCTTGGAGATGTTTCTACGGGTGCATCAAATGACATTGCCCGTGCAACAGAAATCATCAAGAGAATGATCGTTGACTTCGGTATGAGCGACAAATTCCGCAACATGACTTTGGGCAAGGGTGTTCTTGGAAACGCTGGCGGAGAACCAACTCTTGTCCGCGAATTCTCTGAAGAAACACAGAAGTATATTGATGTTGAAATTGCACGCATCATGGACGAAAGATACAAGTATGTTCTTAAACTTCTTAAGGCACACAAGAATCTTCTTGAAACAATTGCAAACTTACTGAAGGAAAAAGAAACAATCGAAGGCAAGGAATTCCTTGAGCTTGTAAAGGCTGAAAAGGAAGCCAAGCCTGCAACATCAAAGGAACCTTCGGGAAAAAAGGCAGCAGAAAAGAAAGAGCCGGCTGAGAAGAAGACAAAAACAGCTCCCAAAAAAGCAAAGAAGGTTTCTGAATAAAGAGAATCTTTCTTCACTCCCATAAAATCAAAAGTCCCTGAAGCAACTTCAGGGGCTTTTTTTACATTCCTTCCTTTAATTCAAATCCAAAATAATCATGACCTGGGTAGACCAATGTGCCGCCTGGTATTTTTTCCCTTATGCGTGAAAGACTTTGCATCATCTGGACTTCACTACCGCCTTCAAAGTCCGTGCGACCCCAGGTTCCATAAAAAAGCGTATCTCCACTTATGAGCACACCTTCTTTCTCATTGTAAAGGCAGCAGCTACCCCTTGTGTGGCCTGGAGTATGCATTACCTTCCATTGGTCAAAAATAACTTTGCCGTCGAAAAGAAAATCTGTTGCCTCTGGAAGCTCCGAAACTGAAGGAATGAAAACCTCGTATCCCATGGCCTCAAGACCTCTGCCCTGTACTTCTCCAGAGTTTACACCGATCATTGGAGAATCTTCTTTGTGAATGTAGATTGGAATATCTGGATTCTTTTCGCGGAGAAACTTAAGACCAGAAACATGGTCAAAATGTCCATGGGTCAATACTATTGCAGAAGGAGTCAGTCCTAGGGAATCAAGGTATACCGAAAATTTTTCCGTGTCACGGGTAAACTTGCAGGCCGCAGGATCAACAATGAAACACTTCCCGACCCCAATCGGAACAATATAAGTATTTACCCTAAATATCCCAGTCTGAATGCAGTGAATGTCCATATTTCCTCCGTATAAAAAAAACGGCAGCTTTCGCCGCCGCCCTATTTCCCTATCCTAGTCCAGGTTAAAATTGATTTGTAACCTCTAAGATAGCTAAATGCGTAGCAGAGGTTCGCGACAAACTGCGACTTGAAACGAAGTTTCATCGGAGCAGGCTTGGCGCGGTTCTCTGCGAGAGCATTTATATTTCTTTTAGTTGTTTACAAAGTGAGACTTAACCTGACCGTCATCTGTTGTTTCAAAGTATGTCTTTTCTTCAACTGGTGCAGGAGCTGGTTCTGCCTTTGGTTCTTCTGCAGGAGCATTGTCCATAGAAGCTGCGAATGCCGACTGTTCTGCTGCAAGCTTTGCTGCTTCTGTGTTCACAGATGTATCAGCGTGTCCTTCATTTGACACATTTGCTGGAATAACTTCATCCTGTGCATCTGCAGCTGGTGTATTTTCACCTTCTTCCTTCTTGCGGCTGTAGCTTACAGAAAGCTTTCTTCCGCGGTATTCATAACCGTCGAGGGCTGAAATTGCTTTATCGCAGTCTTCTGCAAAAAGCTGGATAAAAGAGTAGTTTGAAAGAACACGGATTTCACCGATTCTTGAGCGGTCAAAACCTGCAACGCTTACGAGAAGACCAACAAGGTCACGAGGGAATACGCCACGGCTTCTTCCTACGCCGATGAAAATTGTACCTGCTGCTTCTGGAGCAATTGTTACGCGAGGTGCCTTCTCTGTATGTTCTTCTGTCTTTCTTTCTGATATGCGTTCGTTGCGGTTAAAGCGTTCTTCGCGCTTGTTTGCAAAACGATCATTCTTGTTGTTGTCACGGTTAAAGCGGTTGCTTCTGAAACCTGATGTTGCATTCTTGATGAGCAATGCTGCTACATAGCCTCTGCGTGAGAATGGAACATTCTTCTTGAAAAGCTTCTTAAGTGTCTTCAAAGCTTCGATGTCTGAATCACTTGAAGATTCTACTCTCTTTACTGCATCTGCCAAAAAAGCTGCTACCTGTTCTTCGTTGATTGAAAAACCTTCACGATTGTTGTTGTATGCCATTTTTTACTCCTGTAAATTCAAAATGAACCCGAATTCTGACTTTTTAAATGAAAATTCAAACAATAAATTTTCCATTGATTCAGGCATGATTTTTGTTGATAAAATAACCCACTGAATTCCGCTGTCTTTAAAATCTGCCAGGCATCTATTCAAAAGCTCTTTGCCTATGCCAAGACCACGGTAATTCTGAATCACAAAAAAATCTGTAAAAGCAACTGATTTTTTTGCTGAGGACGGACAGTAAGAAACAAGGGAACAGCCAAGGAATTCATGATCCTGGGAATAACATGCATAACCGAATTTATCATCCCCTGAAACGGCTGCCGACTGAGATTTGAAAATGTCTGCAACAGCATCACCTAGATTTCCTTCATGTTTTTCTCTGTATTCTTCTGCAATATTAATGACTTCACGATCAACGCATTCCTTGTCCTTAAGAGAATCGTATTTGGTAAATTCAAAATCATCCTGAACAAGATATTCCGTATCAAAAGATTCCGGATTTTCCTCAAGACCTTCCAAACCCCAGGACTCGCAAAGTACATTGTACCATTCGGTGATTTTTGCATGCATGGTCTTGTCCTTGAAGGCATACCATTTCTGCTCCACTTCCGGGTACGATTTTAAGATTGATTTAAAGTTCCTGAATACCCCCCTTCTGTTTGCAAGGCATCTTCTAAGTTCCTTATAGGCATTAGGATTATGGAGCCCTGCAGTAAAATTTTCCATCATTTCAAAACCGTCATCGCTATCCCATGACGGAATCGAATAATAGTTTTCTTCATCAACCTCTATCTCTTCCTCATCTCCATTTGAATCCACCATGTCCATATTGTCGGAAGACAAAAGCCTAAGTTCCCCGTTTGCTGCATCCACGCAATAAACGGAGTTCTGATCTTCCATGGCAAAGAGAATTCTGTCTTTTAGGGAATCGGTAAGAGAAAAGGTCATTTATTTTTCAAGGTCAGAACGCTTTGTAATGATCTTGCTGATGAGACCGTATTCAATTGATTCTTCTGCATTGAGCCAGTAATCGCGGTCTGTATCCTTTGAAACCTTTTCAAGTGCTGTGCCTGTTTCTTCTGCAATGATTTCATTGATCTTTGCACGGGTCTTGGCAAGTTCAGCGGCATGGATTTCGATATCTGTTGCTACACCCTTCATTCCGCTTGATGGCTGGTGAATGAGGTAGCTTGAATTTGCAAAACCAAAACGGCGCTCTTTTGGAGCTGCAAGAAGAATAAGGGCAGCGGCACTGGCAATGAGTCCCATACCGATGATATAAACAGGTGCGTTGATGAAACGAATTGTGTCAAAGATTGCAAAACCTGCGTAAACATCACCGCCTGGGCTGTCGATGTAAAGGTAGATTGGCTTGTCGTTGTCTGCCTCAAGTATCAAAAGCTGGCGGCAAATTTTATCTGCAAGCTCTTCGCTTACTTCACCGCTCATCAAAATCTGTCTTGTCTTAAGGAATTTTTCTGCAAGTGGATCTGCCATTTCTGGCTTCTTTTCTTCCTTCTGTTCGTCTTCAAGGCGAATGTTCATAATTCTGTTCATTGTTTCTCCCAAAATTGAATGTACGGTAAGAAAAAAGTACATTCATGCTCATTTCATAAGTGGAAATCCATCTTTTGACCCTTAAAATATATACAAAAAAGTGCCGATAGGCAACAAAAACCTAAGGGCTTAGCGTTTTTTGGCTTCTTTCCACAGGGCGAGCATCTGATTGTCATTGGATTCGGTCATTTCAAGGTGCCGTTCCTTCATTTCCTTTTCCACATAACGGAATCTAGAGGAAAACTTCTTTGTGGCCTTTTCCAGAGCCACATTCGGGTCGATACCAAGCTTGCGGCAATAATTAACTGCTGCAAGGAGCATGTCCCCGACCTCTTCCTCAAGATGTTCCCGATTGTTTTCCATGACTGCCCCGGAAATTTCTTCCAGTTCTTCGCAAACCTTGCTTTCTGCCTGCTCCACCGAACGCCAGTCAAAACCTTTCTTTGCCGCCTTCTTGAGCATCTTATAGGCCTTTAAAAGAGGAGGGAATCCATTTGGAACGCTATCCAGAACGGAATCCGATTTGCGTCCTTCTACTTCTTCCTTGATTTTGTCCCACTGCTTTATTACTTTTGCCGCCGTGTCTGCCTGAACATCTCCAAAAACATGGGGATGACGGCGCACAAGCTTTTCGCTTATTTCATCAAGAACTTCTGAGATGGTAAAATCCCCCGCCTGCTCGTAGCAGTAGGAAATCAAAACTATATTAAAAAAGGCGTCCCCAAGCTCCTCTTTGGCATGCATTGGGTCGCCTTCCGTTATGGCATCGATTACTTCAAAAGTTTCTTCGATGAAAGTTTCGCGGAGTGTGGAAGGCGTCTGCTTTTTATCCCAGGGACAACCATCCTCACTCCTAAGCTTTTTTGTAATTTCGTACAGCTTTAAGAAACTTTCTGATGTCATTAGTCCTGTCCGCTGATTTCCTTATAGAATTCAACCAGGTTCTTGCGCTGTTCCTTTGTGTAGGCAATGGCTGTGCGTGGATGCTGATTGAGCTGTCCAGTAAGCAAGTATGGATGATCGTATCCCCAAACTACGCCGTCTGCCTTGAGCTTGTTGATGTGCTTTTCAAGGAACTGGTATACAGGGAATGTGCTGTACTTAGGGTTCTTGAGGAATCCAAGGAGGAGTTCCATAGCGCAGTTACCTGCACCGCGACCCATTTCACCGTATGTAGCATCAAGGTAGTCTACGCCATCACCGCAACATTCGATTGTGTTTGCAAAAGCAAGCTGCATGTTGTTGTGTGCGTGGATACCGATTTTCTTTCCATATTTTTTTCCTGCTGCTGTGTAGATGTCAGCAACGCGAGCCATTTCTTCTGGGTAGATTGAACCGTAGCTGTCTACGATGTAGATAACATCAACAGGTGATTTTCCGAGAAGGTCCAATGCTGCCTTGATATCCGATTCCTGGCTTGTTGAGATTGCCATGATGTTGCAGCTTACTTCGTATCCCTTGTTCTTTGCATCTTCGATCATGTCGATGGCAGCAGGGATTGTCTTGATGTATGTTGCAACGCGGATAAGATCAACAGGACTGTCGCTCTTTGGACGAATGTCTTCCTTGTAGTTACAGCGGCCAACATCTGCCATTACGGCGAGCTTAAGGTTTGTATCGTTGTCTCCAACTACCTTGCGGATATCATCATCGTTACAGAACTTCCATGGACCGAACTTGCTTACATCAAACTGTTCCTTGTCTGCCTTATATCCCAATTCCATGTAGTCTACGCCAGCTTTAACATTTGTTTCGTAAAGGTCCTTTACGAATTCTTCTGTAAAATAGAAGTCATTAACAAGACCACCGTCGCGCAATGTTGCATCTACAACCTTGATGCTTGGTCTAAAATCGAGCAATTTTGAAATGTCTTTCATTATAATTTCCTCCAAAAAAAGCCGTAAAAAGACGGCAACAGGCAAAATAGTATAGGAAAAACAGGGCGATGTCAGTAAATTTTCTGTCTGTCTGCAAATATTTATTGTTTTATTGCATCATAATATGTAAAATGATGCAATAAATATTCATATTTTATCAGAATGCATAAATTCAACCTTTACGAAGAACACAAGCAGTATTTTACTCCCAAAATCATGGCCCTGCTGGCAAAAATCTATCAGCTCAAAGGTCGGCAGGATCTTTTTATCCAGATGATAGGAAATGAGCTTGAATGTTTCGAAAAATCAGCAAAAATCCAGAGCACCATGATTTCGAACCGGATGAGCGGCATCACAGCGACCGATACACGCCTAAATGACCTTGTTAACGGAGAAGCCGAACCAAAAAACCTTAGTGAAGAAGAAATTGCAGGCTATTACAAGGTTCTTTCATCAATTCTGCAAAACCACGATTACATACCATGCAAACCCTACTATATATTACAGCTCCACAGGGATCTTTATTCCCTATGCAGGACAAAAGACGGCGGACAGTACAAAGTTTTTGACAGGACACCCAAGGGACCTTTCCGCCCAGTAAGAGCAAATGATACAGAAAGGGCTATGGACGATCTTTTTGACAGCTATGATTCAGCCTTTGAAACAGAGGGGACAGACCCCCTTATACTGATTCCCATGATGCTGCTGGATTTTCTCTGTATTCACCCGTTCACTGATGCAACCTACAGAATGAGCAGGCTTCTTGCCATACTTGCCTGCTGCAAACATGGCTTTACCCTTGGAAAATACATAAGCCTGGAAAAAATAATGGAAAGACACTGGAAAGAATTCAACGAGGCTTTTTTGGATTCAAGCGAAGGCTGGCATGAAAACGGCAGCAACTACGAGCCTTTCATCTGCTGGTTTCTTTCTGTTTTGCTGGAAGCATACGAAACCTTTGAAAGGCGCATAGGCCACCTCTGGCACAACGGAAAATCAAAACCCCAATTAATAGAGGAATACATTTTGTCCGCCAGTGAAAAAATCACCAAAAAGGAAATACTTGAATACTTTCCCGACATTGGCGAAATTACCATTGAACGAACCCTCCGATCACTTTGCCAAAAGGAAAAGCTTAAAAAACAGGGAGCCTCAAGGGCAACTTTCTATATGCGCTGCGAGTGAGGGCTAAACTTTCAGTTCAAGGTAAATTTTACTGGATATCTGTATTTAACGGCACAGGCCTTCCCGTTGGCAATGGCAGGAATGCAGGTGATTCCTTCAAAAGCCTTTACTGCAGCCTGAGCAAATCCGTGGCCAGGATCTTTTAGAACTTTTATGTTTCTTATTTTACCTGTACTGTCTATGAAAAGTTCCAGATAAACGACAGCTTCTATTCCCTGCTTCAAGGCCATTGGAGGATATTCTATCCTTGAAAGGATTTCCCTTGCAGGAATTACGGGTATGGAAGAAATTTTATGTTGCGGAAGGTACACTATTTCTTCCTTTTCTTCTTCAACTTTTTTTTCTGTTTCAGTAATGTTTTCCGAAGCTTCCGGTTGTCTTGAAACTTTTACGGTTTCCTTAACTTCCCTTACTTCCGGTGGCGGCGGAACAAATTCCTGAACATCCACAAGTTTGAAAATTTCTGCTTCCCTAAAATCAACGGTTTCTACAGCCGTACCGTCACTTCTAAAATTGAACATACAGATTACGACTGCGTGAACTGCAAGAACAAAAATAAAAAGTACCGGGCGAATGCAACCAGAATACTTTGAAAACTTTTCTACATTCATTTTTACTGTTCCTTTACAACAAAACTTACAACCCGATGCTGCAATGACTGAAGAACTGTAACCGCTTCATTTACATATTTATAGGGCGTATCCTTGTCAGCAATTATGTGAATCCTTACACCCGGATTTTCTGTTATTGCATTTATAACCGCAGCTTCCAGAGTCTTTTCGTTCAGTACATTCCCGTCTGCAGAAATGATTCCATTTTTCTGAATCCAGATTTCAAAATTCTTGTCTGCCTGAGTTTTTTCGAGGACAGCACTTTCCGAATAATTGATTTTTTCTTCATAGCGCTGATTCATTAATGAAATGAGCATGATGAAAATCAGGAGAAGAAAACCAATGTCAGACATGGACGAAGTCGTAATGGAAGGATTTCTTCTTTTTGGTTTAAGGTTAAGCATCTCTTACTCCCTGTTCATCCTGAAGGAAAAATTTTCCACCTTCAGTTTTCTGATTACGGAAATCACATCAACAACATTCTGATAGGAGGCATCTGGGTCAATGGTCAAAAGAAAAGTCATGTTTGGCCATGTAACAAGTTTTTCCGAAACTTTTTTTGAAAGGTCTCCGAGTTCAATTTCACTTCCGTCAAGAAACAATTTTCCATCGCGGGAAAGAGAACATTTCAAAATGTCCTGAGTGTTTACCACGATGGGCTTATCCTTGGACGGAAGATTTAAAAGAAATCCTTTGTTAACATTGAAGCCTGCAATTACGATAAAAAATATGATGAGCAGAAAAGAAAGGTCATTCAAGGAACCTGAACTTCCGGCATCATCAACTTTATGCCTTACAAATCTTTTTATCATGACTAAACCTTAAATCAATTCCGGTACAAGATCGTTGATGGCCTTTGAAGTTTCTGCAGCAAAAGTATCAACTTTCTGAATCAAAAGGTTGTAGGCTACAAGAGCTGCAATAGCAATGATAAGTCCGAAAACCGTTGTGATCAGGGCTTCGTAAATTCCGCCTGCAACCAGCTGTGCGTTGACATCCGTTGCCGTTGCAATCTGCTGGAAGGCACCGATCATTCCCGATACAGTTCCAAGGAATCCTGTAAGAGGCGCAAGGGAAGAAAGGGCTGTAAGATAATTGAAGCCGTTTTCCATTCTCCTTAACCTTTCCTGAGCTTCGCTTTCTGCGGCGCGCTCCATTCTCTTTTCACCGAATTTTGCATTCTGCAAAAGGGCAAGAAAAATCGATGCCACTGTCTGCTTGTGGGAGCAAGAAGCCAAAAGTTTTTCAGCCTCTTCTTTTTTTCCTTCCCTAAGGAATTCCGTAATCTTTTTACTCAATGGCGCAACCTTGCAGTCGTGCCAGGAAATGTAAATCAATCTTTCTATAATGATTGCTACTGTTGCCACAGAAAATGCAAGAAGAACCCACATGAACGGACCTCCAAGCTTGAATAGTTCAATCAGACTGAAACCTTTTTCCATTTTTATTTTCTCCATTTGTTTTTCTTGTAAATATAAGACACTTCCGCAGTCCGAAAGTGTCACTCTTTTTTTCTAGAACCTTACTTTTATTCCAACCGAAGGAAGGGGAACACCGATATTGAAGTCAACGGATTCAGGAGCCTCGCTCATTTCACCGGTGTAACTGTCATAAGACTTGTTTCCCTTTGGAGCATAAAGGTTTACAAAAATATCCTGCACTGCAAAATAGAATTCCCACTTTGCCTTTCCACCATGAGACAGCCATTCCTTTGAAATGCGGATGTCTACCGGGCAGGAAATCTGATTCCTCAAAGTATCACTGTAGAAGGAACTTCTTGTATAGCGCTGAACCACAGTTCCGTCGGCCATGGTTACGGCATAGCAGGTTAAGCCTCCCACATCTTCTTTTGGAGTACCTGTTGCAAGAGTTCCCTTAAGGGTGAATGTCCATCCTTCTCCAAAATGCCAGTTGCTTACAAGATTAATAGTGTTAAAACGGTGGTACGAAGGATAAAACCATTCATCAAGAACATCGCTGAAAGATGAAGCCTTCTGCCCTTCCCCTATTCCAGCAGGATTCTTAAACCTTGTATAAACGAATGAATATGAAAGATATCCGTCCCATGCCTTGCCTACATTTTTTTCAATCATGGCATCAATTCCAAACACATGACCCTTGCCGTCTGACTTTACCTTCAGAGAATCCTGACTGTAACCCGTTGAAGCATCAGAAACCGTATACATGTACATTCTTGAAAGGTAATGCTTGTAATAGGTTTCAAGCTTAAACTTCCAGTCGTTTTCAAGTTCAACGTCACCGCCAAGAACGGCAAGCAATGCAGAGTTTGGTTTAAGGTCATAATTTTCTACGCCGCATTCATCGGAAATGATCATTGTTTCACGAGGAGTAGAAACGAAAATACCTGTTCCTGTTATAATGGAAGCTTTCCTTATGTTTCCAATTTCACGCCATGGAGTAAATGTAAGGGAAGCTCTTGGGCAAACCTGTGGAACCAGATTCAGATTGTAATTTTTCTTTCTGTTGTTAAGGCTCATGAACTCTGCCCTAACCCCCAGTTCTGAATTAATAAGGCTGGTGTCATTTCCGTAAGTCCAGGAACAGAAACCTGCAGTGTTGTATATCCAGTTTCCCTCAACATCATTCTGCCAGTCAGTCTTTACAAAACGCCAGTCATTGCCTATCTGAATGTCCCTCCAGCTGCTTATATTCTCCTTGGAATCACAGATTGCAATGATTTCTTCAAAACCTGTGCAGATGTAATTTTTATCATTCAGTTCAATTTCCGATTCAATTTTTCCATTGACCAGATGAGAAGTGATTTTTTCTTCATACTGATTGTTTATGCCGTTCAGCGTATAGGAATTCCCGGCTGCAACACCATTCATTCCAGAATACTTTTTTGCAAACTCTTCCGTATATTTAATTTTTCCGTTTTCACTGGATTTCTGAGTCAGATCTTCATACATTCCGTTGTAGCTAAGGAGAGCATGAAGCTGAAGGTTGTCAGTCGGAAGATATTTTACATTCACTCCTGCAAGTCCCTGATAGATATCATAGTCCATGACTACATTCCTTCTGAACCCATCCTTTGTTTCCTCACTGTCAATGGACAGCCCATCGCTACCAAAGAATCCCATCAGGGAAACATCAAGAATAGAACTTGGCTTGAAATTTGTCTTAAGGAAAAAGTCACGGATGTACGGAGGACGCTTTATCATATCAAGGGCATCACTTCCTGCTGCGTTATACATTGCAAAGAGCGGTTCAAGATAAGTAAGGTGAGTTCCAAAAATCATTCCGCCAACATTTTTTCCAAAAGGAACCTGAGCAAAAACATCTGCACTCATTGTCGAAACGGATGCGTTCAAATGAGGCTTTTCAAAATCAGGTTTTAACGTTGTGGCCTCTAACAAGCCTGATGAAGCTTTTCCATAACGGGCAGAAAAAATTCCGTTGGAAAGTTTTACAGATTCAATCATGGAAGGATTCAGAATTGAATTTCCACCGCCCCAGTGCCAAGGGAAAATCGTATACATGCCATCGAGTGTTACTGCAAGTTCCCTTGGAGAACCACCTCTAACGGAAGGCTCGCTGCCCCAGGCACCACTGTAGGAAACACCAGGCAAGGTCCTTACAGAAGCCATGCAGTCTTCTATGATTCCCATTGTTGCAGTGGAATGCATTTTTTCTTTTGACATGACAGTAGAAACGCCGACTTTTTCCTGACTGGTTTCAGGGGTTGCCCTGTTTACGATAAGTTCCTTGCCTTCAATTACATCTGCAAGGGTCATGCGGATTTCGATTTCCGTTTCGCCTGATTTTACGGTTACGATTTCATCTTTGTAACCGGGAAGACGGGCTACAATTGATTCTGGCAGATTTTCATCTGAAACTTCAATTGAAGCCTGTCCGTTTTCATCAGTGTATGCAGCTTCCTTTGATTTTTCTCCTGCATAAACCTTTACACCTTCCAGCGGAATTTCAAGATCAGCATCAATTACAGAAAGTCTTACTTCCCCTGAAAACATCTCCGAGATAAACAAACCCGAAAGAACAATAAGTGAAATTACTTTTTTCATTTTTCTCCTCGTTATCATTAAGACACCTGAAAAGAAGAAAAATGTCACTTAAATTTTATTTCCTCAATTTTTAAAGGCGGAATTTAACTCCTAATTCAAATTCCGGATGGAATTTAATATCTGGATTAGATGTATCGATTACAATATTGTTTTTTCTTCCGGCAAATGCATCTGAATTTTTCTTGCACTCGAAGGAAACCATGGCACCTGCAAAAAACTGCACGTGCTTTGCAGGATTGATTCCCAAAGCAAGCCTTGCGGAAGGATAAAAGTCAGATTTTATTTTTTCTTCGTCATTTTCCGCTGCATCGTCCTTTGTAAGAATTTCATTTGCAATCAGTTCAAAATCAAAGTTGGCGATTCCAAAATCATACCTGTGTCCCAAGCCAAAAAGAATGTGGGCAGAATCATTTTCTTCGGAACGCTCCGAACGCAAGGTTTCGTAATCTGCCATATAGCCAATAACGGTGTAAAGCTTCTTGTTTCCGGAACTCAGTGTAAAGCGCATTTCATTTTCCGTTGTACAGGAAACACCAAATTCAAAGATTCCATTCCTGCAGAAGTTTATGAAACCAAACTGAAGGCCATCAACATCACCGGAACATATGTTTACAAGACCAATCTGAAGCCCGTCAACATCACCGGCATAGTTAGCAACTGCTGCACCCTGCACACCGTCTACACTGCCTGCTGCAATATTAAAAACTCCAGCTCCCTGAACGCCATCAATATTTCCTTTTGCAATGTTAAAGACACCAGCTCCCTGAACTCCGTCTATGTTTCCCTTGCTGAAGTTACCTACGCCTGCCCCCTGGGCTCCGTCAATATCGCCGGCATAGTTGAAGACTCCGGCACCCTGAGCTCCAGTAATGTCTCCTTCTGCTACATTTACAATACCTGCACCCTGACAGTATTTAACAGTGCCTGCAACATTCACGCAGCCTGACAGCTGTGCACCGTTTACAGTTCCGGCACGGTTGAAGATGCCTGAAATCTGGGCACCGTTCAATATTTCCGTCGTATTGAAAATATAGGAAATCTGAGCACCGTTTACAGTTGTGGACTGGTTTCCTGCAATTGAAAGCATCAGTCCGTCTGTCCTGTAAGTCCCTGCACGGAGAAGACCCATGGAAAGATTTGTAACCAGTTTTTTGTCATTGTTCAAATCGCTGCCAATAAAGGTAAAGTCAATGGCTTCCAGAACAGTATCTTCCTTTTCGCTTGCATTTTCATCTGTTGGATTTACAACAGAATCTTCTCCGCGAATCACATTGGATTTTCTCATGACCGGAGAAAGATTTTCTGCACCAAGGATATGATTTTTCTTTTTACCAAGCTCAAAATTTCCCTGCAGTGTAACCGTTTCACTGATAACGGTTACACCGTACTCACCGGCTTCCATTGCAAGATAGATTGGACCCGCCGGAGTCTTATTGATTTCAGAAATCAGTTTTCCCGTTTTGTCCCTGATGATTACGCGTCCATTCAATTCCTTTTTCAATGTAAGAAGACAGTCTGACTCGGAAATGTCTGAAAGCACCAGATCCCCTGAACCGACAAGAGTAATGTTGTAGTTTGGATGCTGAGGCCCCGCAGAACTGTTTTCCGTCTTGGAAATGGTTTCATTGAAGGCATAGGAATACAGTTCATTCAAAGTAACCTTCTTGTCACCTGAACTGTCTGCCGCTCCTCTTAAGCCTGTAATCATTGCATTCGTAAAAAAGGAAGATCCAATTTCATCAGATTCCTGAGAAGACTCCTGTGACGAACTTGAAGAAAGATATGCATGTCCCTTGATTACGGAAGAATCATCTACAAGGAAAGGCTTCTGTTTTTGTCCACCCTTTGTCCTGATGAAATTACCCGAATAGCAGGAATCAAGGATTACAACATGAACATCACTTGGAACTTTTGAAATGGCTGCCTTTAGGTTTGAATAGTCATAGATACTTTTTCCAAGGAGCAGTGCATTTTCATCTGAATGTCCCGAATAATAAAAAATAAATTCAGAACGCTTTGCATTCTCCTTGTTTTTGTTGATCAACGAAGAAATGTATTCCATGGCGTTGTCAACATCATCCTTTGCAGGATCAAGAAGAAGAATGCTGTTTGCCTTTCTTATTCCCCCAATGTCTGCCATTGTATTCTGAAATGAAGTTGCATCGGTTCCAGCATACAGGAGCTTCCTGTTGTTTCCGCCAACGTTTGATCCAATATAGATTGCATAACGTTCAACGGTAGAAGCGTCGGAATTTTTTTCTGATGAAAATCCAATATCTACTGCCATTGCAAGAATTGCCGACAGAACAAAAAACTTTATATAAGATTTTTTCATTTTTCTCACCCGTTCCTAAAATTATTTCTTAAGGACAAAGAAGGTTGCCTCTGAATTTTTCGGAAAGTGTTTGCCGTCTTTTAAATAATCAGGCTTAAGCTCTTTCTTACCGTTTGCAAAGTCTTCCAGTTCCTCAAGACTGAACTCATTCATTGAAGCAACAAAAACAAAGAGTTCGTACTCAGGAGCATCATCAAGTTTATATGAAAAGGAAAGCGGTATTTCCTCTCCCTTATTTTCAAGTTTTCCTGCATTCCAGTTGTCTTCCGGAAAGTGTCTTGTAAGGTTCCCGTTTCCGTCAAGACTAAAAATTACGCCGTAATTTTTGTTGCCCGGAATGTATGTAATTTGAATTACATCGTTTTCCTTTGCCTTATCACCGCTTGAAAGCTTACGGATTTCAGAACCATTCTGTCTGTAAAGTCTGAGCTGATTGCGGGAAGAATCGTTTCCTTTAAGGCGGATTTCATTTGCACCCTGATTTTTCCTGATTGAATTATACATCAACGGCGTGCATAAGGTGACGGCAAGAATTGCAGCTGCTGACAGTGTCCATATTCTGTAGGTCTTGAAAGAATATACTTTCTTCTTTTCTTTTGAAGCTGTTTTTGCAGCAAACTTTTCCTGCATGTTGTTTACAGGATAAGATCTGAAAATTTCTTCATCGGATTTCCTTAAATATTCAAGGGCTTTTTCAAGTTCTTCCTTTCCGTATTTATCATAGTAATCACTGGCATTCTTTTCACCAAGATTGATTTCTTCTAAAAGTAACTGTGGAATCATGTTAACTCCTTATTTAATGCACGAAGTCGAATACTTTTTTAATTCAGAAATTCTTTTTCTGATACCGGATACCGACATGCCGACTTGTTCTGCTGTTTCTTCCAGGGTAAGGCCATCAATAAAATGCAGTGTTGCAATCATTGAATCCTTTTCATCCCTTTTTGAAAAAATATTATCAAGAACATCCCTTGCTTCTATTTTTTCAACTTCGATTTCAGAAAACTCATCCGCCATCAACTCTGATATTTCATCAAAATCTGGCCCCGTTCTGATTTTGTTTGCCCTTATGATGTTAAGGCACACTCTGGTTGCTGTAACATAAAAAAGGCTGGAACATGCATCCTTGATCTTGCAGTTGTTTTCAATAATTTTTACAAAAACATCCTGCATGGCATCCAAGGCCATATCCTCGTCGTGCAGCAAAAACCGGCATCGACGCAAAACCATCGGTCCATATTTTTTATAGAGCTCTCCGAAGTCACGATTTGTAATTGTACCCATCTTATCAACTCCGTTACTGAATAAGACACTCGATTCCACAGAAAGTGTCACTTTTAAAAACCAAAAAATCAATACTTTTTAATATTTTTGGCGATATTCAACTTCCTTCATTATATATATTTGATTGAGCAAAAATAAAAAAAACAATAAAATAGCATGTAAATTCGTAAAATTTGAACTTTGAAAATTTTATTTATCTTAGTTTAGGGAAAATATTATGGAAAACACAAAAAGAACAGTAACTTGCGGCGAGCTTACAAAGGCTGATGTCGGCAAGAAAGTTGTTTTGAACGGTTGGGTAAGCCGCACACGCGACCTTGGTGGCCTTGTATTCATCCGCCTCCGTGACCGCTACGGAATCACACAGGTAATGGTTGGAGACAATGCTTCGGATGAAGTAAAGAAAATCGCATCATCTCTTAAATCAGAATATTGTATCGCCGTTGAAGGCGTTGTTGCAGCCCGCGCAGACAAAGACGTAAACAAGGACATGGCAACCGGTGAAATCGAAGTTGAAGCAACAGACATCGAAATCTTCACAACTTCACAGGAACTTCCTTTCTCAATTGAAGAAGTTCGTCAGAAGGACGGATCAATCGTTCTTCCAAATGAAGACCTCCGCCTCAAGTACCGCTACCTTGACCTCCGCCGTGAGCCAATGCAGCAGAACATCATCCTCCGCTCAAAGGTAACATTTGCAACCCGCGAATATTTGACTTCAAAGGGATTCCTTGAAATCGAAACACCAACTTTCATCAAGTCTACACCGGAAGGAGCACGCGACTATTTGGTTCCTTCACGCGTACACCCGGGAAAGTTCTACTCTCTCCCACAGTCACCACAGCTTTACAAGCAGCTTTTGATGGTTTCAGGATTCGACAAGTACTTCCAGATTGCACGCTGCTACCGTGATGAAGATGCACGCGGTGACCGTCAGCCTGAATTCACACAGATTGATATGGAACTTTCTTTCACAAACCGCGAAGAAGTTCTTTCTACAACTGAAGGAATGATGCAGCACATCTTCAAGTCAACATTGAACTATGATCTTCCTGCAAAGTTTGACCGCATTGCATGGGAAGACGCATTTGACCTTTACGGATCTGACAAGCCGGACCTTCGCTTTGACATGAAGATGCAGGACGCAACTTTCATGGCAGACCTTGCAGACTTCAACGCATTCAAGGCAGGTGCCGCTGCCTCTGGCCGTGATGTTCAGCGCCACAAGCGTTCCGGACTCAAGGCCCTCGTTGTAAAGAATGTTGCAGACAAATACAGCCGCAAGCAGGTTGAAGCCCTTGAAGCTGTTGCAAAGACATACAAGGCAAAGGGTCTTGCATGGATGAAGGTTAACGCAGAAGGCGTTTTTGAAGGCGGAATCTCAAAGTTCTACGCTGGAAAGGAAGCTGAAGTATGCGCAAAGCTTGGAGCAGAAAAGAATGACCTTCTCCTTTTTGTAAGCGACGAAAACTGGCAGCTTGCATGTACAGCCCTCGGTGCAGTACGCAAGCAGCTGGGTAAGGACCTTAACCTCTACAACCCAGCCGACGAATTCCACTTTGCATGGATCATCGACTTCCCATACTTTGCTTTCAATGAAGAAACAAATTCTTGGGAAACAGAACACCACATGTTCACACTGCCACAGAAGCAGTACTGGGATACACTTGAATCTGATCCGGGTGCAGTAAAGGGTGACCTTTATGACCTGGTTCTCAACGGATACGAACTTGCTTCAGGTTCAATGCGTATCAACGACCCTGAACTCCAGCAGAGAATCTTCAAGATCGTAGGATACAGCAACGAACGCGCAGAAAAGGCATTCGGCTTCCTCGTTCAGGCATTCAAGTTTGGTGCTCCACCACACGGAGGAATCGCACCAGGATTGGACCGCCTCATCATGTTGATGCGCCACGAAGAATCAATCCACGAAGTTATTGCATTCCCTAAGAATAATCTTGCTGCATCTCCAATGGATGAATGTCCAGCTCCTGTAGATGAGCAGCAGCTTAAGGATTTACACATTAACTGCTACGATGTAGAAGAATAGCAATGTTTGCAAAGGCAGCTTTTAAAAAGAAGGCTGCCTTTTTTATTGCTCAAACCAGTCTTCCATTTTAAGATAATTTGTTTCGGCGATTGGAGCAAAGTCTGCGGTGTTGTGTGTCACTAAAACCATGCCGTTGGAAATTGCAGTGGCGGCAATCTGACTGTCTGAATATGGAAGAGTTCTTCCTTTTTTTTCACACACTCCGGTAAAGTTTCCGCAGATTTCTGCAGAGAAAGTGTCGTAAGGGATGATTTCTATATTCTGTTTTAAATTCTGAATGAAATTTTCAATTGTATTTTTTCTCTTCCCCTCAGGAAGTCTTGAAGCTCCGTAAACCAGTTCCTGCCATGTTATTGAAGATATTGCGCATTGATCTTTTCTGTACTCGTAAAATTCAATTACATTTGAATTTGGATTTTCTTTGGAAAATTCCGAAACAATGTTTGTGTCCAGCAAATATACTTTGTTCATAAATCGACTTTTCCCCACCCTTTTAGTCTTCAAAAATCTTTCTGTTTGGATCCGGATAGATCTTAGGACGCAATGGAATTCCTTCATCATCCAGAACATCTGCATATTTTTCACGCCATTTTGAAAGCCAGCTTGGACCTTTTGCTGCTTTCCGCTGCTCATACTCATCATAGCTGATGATGACTGCCACCGGTTTGTTATAGCGGGTCAATTCCACAGGCTCACCGCTTTCTGCCAGTGCAACCAGATTTGAAAAATTATTCCTAGCTTCATAAATTGATGTTGTACACATAGGCACCTCCGATTAAATTAAACTGGTCTTCAAATGAAATGTATTACATAAAATCTATATAGTCAACAAAAAATAAAGTTAGCCAACATTTTAGCCAAATTTCATTCCTAAAGCGCCTTTCCGTTCATAAAAAAATCTGTAGAATGTAAGCATGATCATCCACACAGGCAACAGAACAGACATTCCGGCATTTTACTCAAAATGGTTTATAAATAGAATTAAAGCAGGTTTTGTTCTGGTACGAAATCCTTACAATCCCCAGGCAGTTACAAAGTTCCGCCTAGATCCGTCCGTGGTTGATTTAATTGCATTCTGTACAAAAAATCCCGCCCCCATGCTGCAACACATGAAATTGCTTGAACCATTCGGGCAGTACTGGTTCGTCACGATCACAGCTTACGGAAAAGACATAGAGCCAAATGTTCCGCCCAAAGAAAAAGTAATGGAAGACTTCAAGCGGCTGTCGGAAATCGTGGGCGTGGATTCCATGGGCTGGCGCTACGATCCGATTTTCATTGATGAAAAACATACAGTGGAATGGCATCTTTCACAGTTTGAGCAGATGGCAAAAAACCTTTCAGGCTACACCAAGACCTGCGTCATAAGTTTCATTGACCTGTACAAAAAGGTGGAACGGAATTTTCCTGAGGCAAAAGAAGTAAGTACGGAAGACAGGCTTCATCTTGGAAAAGAATGCATCAGGATTGCCTGTGAAAATGGCATGGTCATAAAACCCTGTGCAGAGGGGACAGACCTTGCTCAATTTGGAGCCGATTGTTCCGGTTGTATGACTCAGGCAACTTTTGAAACAGCTCTTCATGCACACCTGAATATACCAAAAGGAACGGGAACACAACGGAAGGGAGCCTGCGGGTGCATTTTAGGTTCGGACATCGGCGCCTACGATACCTGCGGCCATCTTTGCAGATACTGCTACGCCAATACGGATGCCCGTCTTGTCATGGAAAACATGAAAAAGCACAATCCTGATTCTCCTTTTTTACTGGGGGAACTTATGCCGGAAGATGAAATCAAGGACGCGGAACAGTTCAGCTGGATTGACCGTCAGCAGTTTCTTTTTTGAAAAATTAAAGCTGACTTGGAAAAGCAAAGCGCTCAACCACCGCAGACAACTAAAGGGGCTACTATCGCTACTGCATGAAAACAGAGGGGACAGACCCCTAGTGCACATATCTTCTCTAAAATCAACTGTTCCGCAAAATTGAAAAAATATTAAAAATGCGGAATAGATTTTAGTTTTTTATTCCGCAAAATTGAAATTTTCTTGAAAATGCGGAATAAGAATTGTATAATAAACCCATGAAAGTACTGGAAAGAAAGCAATTTTTACAAAAACTGATAAATTCCATAAATACACCTGACATCAAAGTCATTACAGGAATTCGGCGAAGTGGAAAATCAAAACTTCTGGAAATGTTCATTGAATATCTTAAAAGCAACATTGCCGATGCCAATATCATTCATATCAATTACAACCTTTTTCAATTTTCAACACTAAAAAATGCCGTTGCACTGAATGAATATGTTGAAAATCTCTATTCACCAGAAAAAGAAAATTTCCTCTTGATTGATGAAGTTCAGCTTTGCAAAGATTTTGAACAGGCAATAAATTCGTTTCATGCGTCAGAAAAATATCATATCTACATAACTGGCTCAAATGCGTTTTTACTTTCAAATGATCTGGCAACATTGTTTACAGGAAGAACTTTTTCTGTAGAAGTTTTTCCTTTCAGTTTTAAAGAGTTTGTCTCGTATTTTGAATGCCAGGATTTACAGCAGGCCTTTGACCGATTTGCAATGGAAGGCGGGATGTCAGGTTCCTATTTATATGAATCAATTGACGACAAATACAATTACTTAAATGAAGTTTTTGAAACCCTGATTGTCCGGGATATTCAGCAGAAATATAAAATAAAAAATGTTTCGCTTTTGGACACATTAAATGATTTTCTTGTGGACAATATTTCGTCGGAAGTTTCAGCAAGAAGCGTTGCAAACACGCTTACATCAAAAGGAAGCAAAACAGACGATAAAACAATTTCATCTTACATCAAATATCTTTGTTCTTCTTACGCATTCTACAAAATCCGCCGCTATGACATAAAAGGAAAAAAATATCTTGCAAGTCAGGACAAATACTATCTTGCAGACCATTCTTTTAAATATGCAAAGCACGGAACTAAAAACCTGGATTACGGAAAAATTTATGAAAATATAGTCTGTATGGAACTTCTACGCCGTGGTTATGAAGTTTACACAGGAGTTCTTTATCAAAAAGAAATTGATTTTGTAGCCATCAAGCGTGACGAAAAAATCTACATTCAGGTAAGCGATGACATTTCCCGCCCAGAAACAATGGAAAGAGAAACCGCACCACTTTTAAGCATAAAAGATGCCTACCCTAAAATGATAATTGCAAGAACAAAACATCCGCAGTATCAGTATGAAGGAATTGCCGTTTGGGATATTGCGGAATGGTTGATGAATGAATAATGTTTAGTGGCTGGGGCCATTTTTGCAGATACTGCTACGCCAATACAGATGCCCGCCTTGTCATGGAAAACATGAAAAGACACAATCCCGATTCTCCATTTTTACTGAGAGAACTTATGCCGGAAGATGTGATCAAGGACACGGAACAGTTCAGCTGGATTGACCGCCAGCAGTTTCTTTTTTGAAAAATTAAAGCTGACCTGGAAAAGCAAAGCGCTCAACCACCGCAGACAACTAAAGGGGCTACTATCGCTACTGCATGAAAACAGAGGGGATGAAAGCTATGTTTCCTAAGTCAAAGAAGTTTGACGACATCGGTATATTATGATAAATTAAAAAAGGAAGTGTCCAAACATTTGGTCATCTCCACGTTGAACTAAAAGCCGTCCACGCTTCGAATTCTTGGGCGGCTTTATTTTTTCTATCTAAAAAGGTAGGTGAGTACTGCTATAATCATACAGACAACAGTTGCGACACATGCCACAATTGCTATAATTCTGTCTATATTCATTAGCAAGCCTCCCATATTCAAATTTCAGAAAGTTACATTGTAACCGGCTGATTGAGTTTGGGAGACGCCGCCTGTTCAGGCACTTCCAATAGTATCATTATACCCATATAATTGATTACTGTATAGAGATATAGTATTTATTTACTTAATTTTTCCATGTCTTCCCTAAATTCTTTGTCGCGCATTCCATGGGAATAGAAATGAAGTCCCCATATTTTATATTTTCCATCAGTCTTAAATTCAACTGTTGGGATTGATTTCTGTTCAAGCTGCAGCAAGAATTCTTCTTTCCACTTATCATTTTCCAATAAGTGTTTTCCTTTGGGTTCTATAAATACCTGTGTGTATTCATATTCACCGGAATCTTTATTTTTAAGGAACAAAAGAAAATCAGGTTCAAATCTTCTTCCATTATTAAAATCAAATATGGAAACCTGACATTCATTTCTGATTAACTTAATATCCGAATATTTTTTCTCAAGATCAGGAATACAACTTTCGGCAAAATATTTTACAAAGCGTTTCTCTTCTGTTGTTCCATAATTGTCTTTGTATACATACCAGTTTTTATCCGTCAGATCAAAACGCAAATCAGAATCGCTGCATGTAGATTGAGGAATTCCATCGCCTTCAGAAGAATTAAGCGGATAATTTCTAAAAGTACCTTCTGGTGTAAAAATATCTTTCAATTTAACAGCAGTAAAAACCTTAGATCCATTGCACGTATTTTTTTCTACAGATAATTGGATTGCTATTTGTGCCAATGCATTTTTTATAGCGAAATTCCATATTTTATTTTCAAAAGCATAAGCAGTTACACTTATTTTTTTGTTGCCTAAATACCTGACATCAGTTACAAATTCCTTTACAGATTTTACATCTGGGAATAATTTACTAATTGAATCGAATGTGAAAGCCGGAAAATAGGCCATTTGCGAATGAACAAAGTTATATCCAAATTCAGCAACAAGTTCTTTTATTGATTTTTTTACTGTCGATGTTGATTTTAATTCCAAAGAGAAGTCTCTTATATTGTCATTAAATACTCCAGAGATTTGAATTCCGTTTGTTGTGAAATCAAAAAAATATTCATCCTTAATTTCTGAAATATCTGAAATTGTAGAGTGAGTTTTATTTACAATTCTATTTTGAAACACATAACCATTCAGATAAAAATCATCAGTAAGAAATTCTTTTTTTATTTCATTGTGAACTTTTCGTTTCTGGTCTTCATCGGCATCTGTAATTCCATATTCTTTTAATGCAGCATTTAAAACGGAAATATATCTTGAATCATTTTCGCAGTGGTAATGAAGCTGCTCGCAAATTCTAAATGGATTGTCTACATCACTATCAAATTTTCGCTGATATTTTTCGCGACCTTCAAATTCAAAAGGATAATATCGTGCTCCACGACCAATCAACTGGGCTTCACTTGTAGTATCCTTTCCAGGTTTCATATTTTTTGAATCGTTTGTTTCGTACAGACGAACAATATCAAAAAGATTAAGACAGTCCCAGCCTTCATCAAGTTTTTTAACTTCAAACAGCATTCTATAAGGATTCTGTTCATCCTCCAGAGAATTTACCAGCAACTGATTGCTATCAGCCTGAGCATTATCATTTACATCGATGCAGACATCTTCATTGAAAGAGAGTTTTAATTCTGAAACAAGGGCACTGCCTGAAATATTTTTCTCAGTAAAATAAGCAAAAATAGATTTCATCAGTTCACTGCCAGTTGAAGAAAGTCGGATTTGTTCTATATCTTCTTCAGATAGATTTTTCAAAAACTCAAGTATATCTGTCTTATTCTGCATACTTTCTTTTATTGTTTTTGATTTAAAAAGAATTACAGGTTTTACATTTAGTTTTAATTCCTGAAAGCGTTTTAACTTGTATTGGCTGACAATCATCGCCTGCAAGGAACGATATAAACGACCATTTTTTGTCTGATCAAAATCACTGCGAAGGGTAAAAATATCTTTTGAATATTTATCTGCCCTGAACTTTGCAAGGTTGTAATCAAAAATTATTTTATCTTCGTATTTTTCTTTGATTAAAGGATTTCCAATATCACAGGTTGCAGTAAATTCCAGCATAATATTTTGAATATTGGATTCCCGGATTTTCTTTATTGTAATTTCCCAGGAATGTTCATCTTCTTGTTCGGATGCGCTTAATGTTGAAGTATTCAAGTGATGTGCTTCATCTGCGATTAAAACTGTTTTATCTGTAAGAAAATCTTCAATGCTGACTGAATTTTCTTTGATAAGAGTCATGTCAGAATGAAGTCCTGCCGTTGTATCAAAAAGAATGTTTATATCATCAGGATTACATTCCTGAAAATTTGAAACCTGATTGATGTGAACAGTTTTTCCATCAATGTTGATTTCCTGGGCAAATAGATATTTAGAACTGGCAGGATTTAAAAAGTTATCTACTGTCTTTTTTACGACCTGACTCAAATTTACAAAAAAAAGAAAGTTTCTATAACCTTTTGAATAAAGATAAAGAATTA
>JAKSLX010000027.1 GCA_024400915.1 Treponema sp. | reverse complement strand
CCATTTTGACATCAGCATTTCCGGTCTTATCAAAAAAACGGATGTCCCAGCAGTTTTCATATCTGAATTTTTCGAGAGGTGATAATTTGATTTCTTTCATTTTGAAGTCTCCTGTTTATAAATAATTTATTTAAGAAAAGAATCATTATCTTTTTCATCATCAAAGTCAGGAATTATTTTGATTGTTTGCTTTTCTATTATTTCTTTTGCTGTTTTTACCAATTCTCCAGAAGCTTCACCTAGACTCTTGAGATCTTCATCTTTATGATCTTTGTATGAAACCATTATTTTTTTCATATACTTTAATGCTTCAATAAATTTTTCATAATCCCAGATAAAAAATTCTGACTCGATTTTTTTGTATCCCGTAAAATCATATTCATTTGTTTTCGGGTTCTTTATTTTATCTTCTATGAGTCCAACTATTTTTTTATATTTGTCATCATCAAGCTTACTCCATGTTGTATCTGACTTAATTATTTTGGCTTTCTTACCTACCCCTTTTTCCCATACATCAGAAATCCACTTTAATGTGTAAGAATCCAATGTCATATGACAATATTTAAAAGCCTCTTCTGGAATACTAATTTTATTTAAATGCCTGCAACAATACATATATTTAAACATCATATTCACTACTTTCTGCGCTTTTCCATACGTTCGATTATTATCGCTTTCATCTTTTCCAAGACCGTTTCTCCAAGCTTCACACATTTCTCCATGTTTTTCGTCAAAAACTTTTTGTGTATCAGGAAAAATTTCAGATTTAAAATACTTTAAAGCCTTATCTTTAAGGTTACTTTTTGCGGATTCAGATTTTTTTACATTCTTAAAAGTTCTTTTTGCAGTTCCATAAGCACAATCAATTGAAAATTTTATAGCTGTTTCCAACTCATCTACTGAAGAATTTTTTTCACGATACTTTTCAAATTCCTCATTAAATTTTGTTTTCCTAATAAAAAAATCAATCTGCTTTTTCAACTCTTCTTTCATCATTCCTTCCTCCATCAACAACATTTAAAAATAGTATAGGTCGCTGACATCGATATGTAATGAGTTGTTTTTCACGTTTTTTTGTGAATTTTTCACGTTTTCTTGTGAGTCATACTCATTGCAATAATGGGCTTTAAGATAAATAATAATCTTATAACCTATGAAAAAAACTTTAATCTGCATTGCTGCAATCATTTTGAATTTTCTGACCGCCTCATTATTCTTCAATATCCTCAAGCTGCCCTTTTTCTTTGACACAATCTGGACGGTAGCAGTTGTATTCTGGCTTGGACTTGTTCCAGGACTTTGCGTTGCTGTCGGCTACAACATTCTGAACTATCTCGTGTGGGTCTTAAAAAGTGGAGCAGGAAACTTTGCATTTCTCTATTCAATCTGCGGAATCTTGATTGTTTTTTCCACATGGATGTTTTCACGCAAAAAAGAGGAATTCAGATTCTCACCGGTGGTTACAATCCTCTATCTTATTCTGATCGCGCTTGTTTCTTCTTTCTGTACAATAATCGCAGGCGGATTGATTGATTATTTTCAGTACACAAATTACGATATGATGGAACAGATGAATCCCATAAAAAAATTCACAGATTCTTTTGTCCGCCAGAAATTCAGTCTGCTTGCATCCTGCATTCTTGCGCAGATTCCAATTTCCTTCACGGACAGGCTGATAACAACTTTCGCCGGATTTGGAATCTATCGTCTGATCCAGAAATTCACCAAAGGAATATTCCATGACTGATGCGGAAAAAATTGCCGAACTTGAAAGCATCATACAGAACTATACGATTTTCTTTTTGATCTTCGACATCGTATTTTTTGCACTGCTGGTTTTTGGAATCGTTCTTGCAATCAGATTCATAAAATCAAGAAAGCACCTCAAGGACTCAAATGAATTTCTGCTCTACACTATCCACGGACAGGAAGAAGAACGGGAGAGAATTGCCCGGGAACTTCACGACACAATCGCACAGAACCTTCGATACTGCAAAAGCCTATGCGAGAACAGTTCCACAAAAGATTTAAAAAAACTATCTGACGTTCTTTCAAAATCACTTGTGGAAGTAAGATCCATGAGCTACAACCTTTCGCCTCCGGACATTACAAAAAAAGATTTTCTGTTCTGTATTAAAAACCTGTGCGAAGAATTCAATGAGGTAAGAAATTTTTCCATAAGACTTAGTATCATTGAAAAAACAGATGCTTCATTTCTTTCAAAAGATGAAATCCTAAATCTTTATAGAATAGTACAGGAAGCTTTGACAAATATCATAAAACACGCAAAAGCAGAAGAAGCTGTAATAATGATACGCAACAATAATGAAGAAGAAGTGGAAGGTCTTTACATTTACATCAGTGATGATGGTCTTGGTTTTGACACAGAAAACATAGACAGCCGAAAACACTACGGCATTCAGGGAATGAAAAAAAGAGCCAGTCTGATCGGAGCAACCTTGAACATAGATTCAACGCCTGGCGAAGGAACCCAAATCAGTATTATTAAAAGACGGTAAATGAGGCTGAAATCATAAGCTGTCATTATCGGACGTGATCCGATAATCTATCTTATAAGGAGACCTCCGGCTCACGCCCGAAGGTGACATTGAAAAAATAGACTTACAATCAACTATGAATAAAAAAGGAACATTATGCAGAAGAAAACATTTTTTATAATAGAAGACCACACTGTTACAAACATAGGACTCAAGGCCCTCATACAGGAAAAAACTGGAACTGAATGCCTTGGATCAGCCTTTACAAAACCCGAAGCAGAAGAAAAACTTGCAGAACTTACCAGGCTACCAGATATCATCATTCTTGATCTTTACCTTGGAAAAGAAAGCGGAATTGAACTTCTGAAAATCATCAGGGAAAAATATCCTTCTGTAAAAGTTCTTATATATTCCATGTACAGCAAACCTGGAATTCTTTCCATCACGCTGGAACAGGGAGCGCACGGATTTGTAGATAAATCAGCACCGGAATCAATCCTCATAACTGCAATAAAGAACATCCTGAACGGCGAAACCTACGTCCAGCAGAATCTTATCTCACCCCTGTTTACATACAAGACCATGTATGACGGCCTTACAAAACAGGAGCAGCGGATCTTCACAAAAATACTTGAGCAAAAATCAAAGTCCCAGATCGCAGATGAATTCAACATTGTACCGCGCACGGTAGACAACTACGTTTCCCGCATTCTGGACAAAACCGGCTGCCGCAATCTGGAAGAGATTTTTGAAAAGTTTGCTAAATGACAAAATTTTCCAGCAACCTGCACACTTCTCTTCTTGCTTCAAGAATATCCCTTTTTCTTACAGGCCCCATGAAATACAAGTCCTCCTTTAAAACTTCCACTTTTGAATGTTCCATGTTGGAATAAATCTTTCCTCTGATTTTCTCCAGCTCAAAAGGAAAAAGACTGTCTGCATGAATGCTGCACAGAGAACGTTTCAAAACAGCACGATCAGTTTTTTTCAGAAGATTTTTTATGACGCTGTCCGGAAGTTTCAAGATATCAGAGAACATGACAATTTTTTCTGAAAGTCTTTGTGCAAGATCCGCTTCTCCAAGAGACCCAAGTTTCTTCACCAGAAGATTTCTTTCTACAAACCCCAGTTTTTCCCAGGCGGACATGAAGCGTTCTTCTTCTGTTGTGTTCTCAATGATTTTCTTCTGACAGAACTGATTCAGCTGCTCATCCACTTTTGAACCGTAATCAAAATCTTCTATCTGATTTTCTGAAAGTCCGTATCGGGAAAGAACTTTGTCTTTTTTGCTCAAGTCCTTGGAATCAGCAATTACAGAAGCCAGCAATTTTTTTTCTTCTTTTACAGTTTGAATAAGTTCAGCAATCATAGTTCATTTCTCCCGGGTTGCAGATTTCCCCAGCTTTTAAGAGTTTGTGGACAGCCTTCAGAATCAAACCCTGTTTTTCAAGGACATGCTTCTGTTCCACAACATTCATTTTTTTGAACATCAGTTTTTTAATATCTGATGCAACACGTTTGGAAACATTCCTGTAAAATTTATCTTTTACAGCATGACTTTCACCAATCATCGAAACTGCAATTGTCTCCATGGAAACATAGCGCAAAACCTTCTGGAAGCCTCTGTCATCAAGAAGCACAAGATCCGGAAACTCAAAAACCTTTCCTTCAAAAATGCAGTCCCAGTCGGAATAAGCGATCTTTCTGTATGAATCGCGGTCAACCGCCGCAATCTTGTTCGCCACCTCAACCAGTTCATCATTGAGCAGAAACTTTTCGTGGAGAGTGGAAAGATTTTCTTCCTCATAAAATTTCGCCTTCATGTCCTCAAGGCAATCTTTCTTTTCTTCTTCCGACAGATATGATTCCGGTAAATAAGAACTCAGCAGGTCATGCAAAATCTTTTTCTGGCGGAAAATTTCTTCAGCCGTTTTTTCTAAATTTAGATTGATTGTTATTGTGTCGATCATAGGTCACCTCCTATAAAAACCACGCGTCAGTGGCAGTTCCTCATGCGTTACATAAAACAATATAGGTCGAAGGCAGAAATAGTTTTCATTTATTTTTTAAATTCTGACTTTTTTTTCCACAACATTTCCTACGGTTTTCGTAAGTCCGTCCACAATTTTTTTCAGAAAATTCATTGCACGCTGCATTTCTGGATTCTGTTCATATCTCTTAAAATGCAACTGATTTTTATCGTAAAGAGTTTTAATATCCTTAATGTTTGAAGTCAGAGCATCCATGTTCCTGCTCAATAATTCAAAATCATTTAAAGCTGCGATTTCAAAAGCAGAAACTTCCTGCAGAGCTTTTTCATAAGAAGGAATATGGTTCAAAAAACTTTTCAACGCTGAATCACTCTGATCCTGCAGAATCTTTGAAACAGCATCCTGACTGCAATACTTAATCAGCGATTCATTCCTTGGAATTACAAGAAGAAACGCCAGCTCCGCACCGACATGAATTAAAAGTTTGATGAGTTTTTCTATGTATTCTTTTTCTTCCATTTCTGCTTTCTCCTATCTGCACGACCAGACAGTCGATGAAAGAAGGGATTCCCGGGCTTCAACACGGGAATGACTAGATCAATACTTATAGGCTGTAATGTTCAGTGTGCCGTCTTCGCTGCATTCTTCTTTCAACAGAACCGCATGAGCTGGAATTCCATGGAAAGTTCCTTTCTGCAAAATCTCTTCCGCCCATTCAGGTTTTATTCTGTCGATTCCTGTAAGCAAAAGCATCGGTTTGTTCTGAGCATATTTTTCTTTGCGCTTTAAGATTTCTTTTTTTGTCTTTTCGTCCAAGCTTTTATTTTCTGCAATCAGCCGCTCAAAATTTTCCGGCAGATTCTGAGCGCAATATTTTTTTAATACAGGCAAAAAGAAATTTATATTTCTGTCAATTGAGTCAATAAAAGAAATTTCATAAGCAATTGTGTCTTCATAAAAAATAGTACTGAACGGTATCTCTAGTTTTTTAGTTTTAAAGCTGCTTTTATACAAATTATCATTTGCATGATTTTTTACAACCGCAACAATTTTCTTTAATCCGGGAACATCAAAGCAATAAAGACTGTGACTTACAGATTTTCCCATCTCCTTTTGCCGCAAATCTAAATCGTTACGCCACCAGCTTCTGAAAATATTTGACCTTAACAATATTGGATCAGAGCTTTTATCAATACTCTTTAATTGAATTTTTAATTCCTGCATTTCAGAAAAATTTTCAGGAAGAGATGTTTTATAAAGTTCAATTATTTCTTTTGATTTAGATTTTATTTCATCAGCAAAAAACTTTGGAGAAATTACCTGCACGCTCGGACCTAAACCTAACACATATCGTTCAATACTTAGAAAATCCTGAGTTTCAATAATCAGATGAATTTGTCCGCCATAAATATAAACTGCTTTCGGTTCAAATCCACTTTCATGCCACAATGTATACAAACAACTTTTGTTCATAGAAAGATGAATGACAAAAGAATTTTTATTACTGCCCCAGTAAAATTTGTACCAATAATCAAAATCATAATCTTCTGGAATTAAATAAGGATACTGCTTGAGAATTTTTATATCCTTAAGTTCCTGAATTTTTACTCTGCGAATTTCAGCAGGAAGTTTTTCATTATCTTCAAGAAACCGTAAAGGCACAACTTTACCCAAAGCCCAGAATTGCCCTTCTTTATTTATTATTGAATAAACTTGAAAAATTGAATCATTTTCGATTGCACTGAATTTAAACTCATAGCCGAGCAGTTTAAAAGGAGTATTCTCCAATGGATTTTCGAGAACATATTTTCTTTTTCCATACTCAGGATTGTGAATTGATTTAAAAGTGATGCTCTGCTTTAATTCCAAAGCTTCGGAAATACGGATAAAATTTTCATCATAATCCCAGACATTTTCAGAAGAGAAAGAATCAGTTATGAGTTTTATTTCACTTTCCCGTGTATCATGAATTACACCATCATTGAGTTTTTTTAAAAGTGATTCTGCAAGTTCTTTATTTTCTTTCTGAGCAGAAAGTTTTGTTTTTGAATTTTGAAGAACCATGCGAAGCAATGCTTTTTCTGATGCAGACAGGAAAACACTTGAACCTTTTATTGCGGACTTAATTATGTAGTAACGGACGGAATTTGTTTTACCGTCAGGATCTGGGCGTGTGATATAGGGAACATTCTGAACCGCAAGTTTTTCCAGATACCGGTAAAAAGTTTTTTCCGCACATTCAAGCTCCGCACAGATTTCCTTTACGCTGGCTCCCTGAGGACGCTGCATGAGTTCAATGATCCTGTTGATTTTTGTCTGAACATCGATTCGTGTGCTTCTTGTTTTCATCTTCATACATCCTACCATACCTAACAGCAAAAATTAAGGTACTGATATTTTGAGCATCTATGTGCGTTGTCCAGCACTTTCTTTATTTTTCTAAAGACCCACTGCTTGTCCTTCATGAAAAATTTTCCGATTTCTTCCATCGTTCTTTTTTCAGTTCCTATTCCATAATGCATTGAGATTATATTTTTTTCATTTACAGGCAAAGTCTGAATGAAATTTCTAACAGTTTCTGCTGCAACTTTTTTTTCAACTTCTTCTTCTACAGAAAATTCAGAAGAAATATTTTTTTCAGAAAAATTTTCATCGTCGATTGATTCTGCATAAGTGTTGTATTCTTTTGAAAGAACAGCCGCCCTCTTTTTGGGAAGCACTATATCATGGTTTCCATTAAGGAATTTCCTGATTTCATCACGGATCCAGAACTGGGCATAAGTTGAAAAACATGTATTGAAAGCCGGATTGAATTTCTGTGCAGCAATTACAAGTCCAACATTTCCAGCAGCAATCAAATCTTCAAGGCTTGCACAGTATTTTAGAGAATAATTTTTTGCAATTGTTACCACAAGTTTAAGGTTTGCAGTTACAATTTTATTTCTTGCAGCTATATCACCGCGAATGGACTTTTCTGCAAGCTTTAAAATTTCTTCCTTTGAAAGAAGTCCATAATTTCCAAGTTCGTTGAAATAAATTCTTTCTGCATTCAATTCATTCATAAAAGCCCCCTTAGCATCACTGCTTATGTTTTCAATATAGTTTTAAGCTGTGACACTTAAGGGGATAGTTATGTCATGTTCTTTTCAACAGCAAAATCCAATATGATTGCTTTTTTCGCCGGAGAATTTTTCTACCTTACACAGTTCTTCTATTTTTGCAAAATTTGGAGCATTTCAGATCTTCATTATTGTTTTCAATCTGCTTTTTTTGAGAAATTATTTATTCCGAAACACCGATAATCTGACGGCTTATGAAGTCCGTAACATCTACGGCAAGATGGCTTGAAATGTAACCGCTGCGGTCAGGCTCTACTCCAAGGTGCCAGGCAAGAGCAGGATCCGTATTTTCAACAGGACCGTATCCCTTTGTAGGATTGTCTTCAATGTATGTAAGGTCAAAGGTTCCTTTTATTACAGACATGTTGAGTTCGCGGACAGTTTTCATCGTGTCTGCAACATCATCTTCCGTTAAAAGGAACACCATGTCATTTTCCTGGGGATTTGCTTCCTTAAGAAGACAGCTGTATTCCTGCACAAGTGTATTTTTATTTTCGAGATGCAGGGCTTTATACTTTTCAATGTCATTCATGTAAGTCAGAAGGAATGAAAAGCGCCTTGCAAAAATCATGTCCAGGAATTTATTGAACCATTTGCCGTCCCTTAGGTAAAAGTCGCCTGCATAAACTGAATAGCCGTTTTTTGCAAGCTTCTGGAGGAATACCCTGTAGATGTCCACAGTGGCTGTTTTAGGCGGTACAAAAATAACTATGGTCCTTCCCGGCACATTCTGAACTTTACTTTCAAAATTCCAGATTTTTGCGTTGGTCAACCTGAAGGGTTCCTTGATTTCCGAAAACCCCTGTTCAAAATTTCCGCCACATATCTTTACGGTTTCAGTAATTCCCATTTTTTCTGCGTTTGGAGAGGCTGGCATGAACATGAATACAAAGAAAATGAGAAAACCACTGGCAATGGCATTTATTGTGCTGATTATGACAAGCCTGAGGTCATAGTGGTCGACTACAACATCAGAAAGAAGCCTCAAAATGGCACGGAAATTCCAAAGGGTTGCCCAAAGTGCAAATACAAGGATTATTATCTCCCTTGCAGACAGGCCAAAAACAAATATGTTGACTATGGATATGAACAGTCCAATCAAGGGAACAACGGAAAGGGAATCTTTTCTTGTGTGGCTTACAAATAGAAATCTCGTACTTCCAAGGAGAATGAGAGCAAGAATCAAAAGTTCAGCCTGTATCTGATTTGTCATGAATCTATTCTAAACTATTTCTTTTTTTTTTGCGATATGGTTCAAAATTACTAAAATCTCCATTCTTCTTGAAAAAAGGATTATGCAACATTATAATGTTTTGGAATAAGAAGTGAGTTATGGCACAGATTAAAAAAATTAAAGTTGATAAAGAGAAAGTAAATCTGGCAATTCAGACAGGCATTCCTCTCACGGTCACTACCTACACCCTGCCTATTGAAATGGAAGGATACATTACCGACATTCTCTCAGTGTTTCTTAAGCTTCTTAATATGGATTCCTACTACGAAGGGCTTGCCTATTGCGTAAAGGAACTTGTAAACAACGCAAAGAAAGCCAATACAAAACGCATTTATTTTGCCGGAAAAGGTCTGAACATCAACAATATCGATGACTATGACAGGGGCATGCAGAACTTCAAGATGGATACCATTACCAACATCAACTATTATCTTGAAGAGCAGAGAAAGCAGGGCTATTTCATCAAGACAATTTTCCAGATGCGCAACAATAAAATAAAGGTAGAAATCCGTAACCGCGCAGCCCTTACCGTTTTTGAATACAAGAGAATCCACGACAAAATTACCCGTGCACACCAGTATACTTCCATCGAAGAAGGAATAAGCCAGCTTCTGGATGAATCGGAAGGTGCAGGACTCGGTCTTGTAATCATGATCCTCATCCTCAGGAAATTCGGGCTTACAGAAGACAACTACCAGGTTTTGAGCGAAAAGAATGAGACCATAAACAGGATTATCATTCCCCTTGATAAGACTCTTGAAGAAAACATAAACACAATTTCAAGGGAATTTGCAAACCTTGTTGACAGTCTTCCTGAGTTCCCGGAAAACATTACTCAAATCAACAACCTCATCAATTCACCTACAAGCAAGATGAGCGACATTGCAAGGAGAATTTCCAACGATGTTGCCCTTACTGGTGAATTGCTCAAAATGGTCAATTCTGCCGCCTACATGCTGCCACATCCATGCCAGAATATTGAGGAAGCCGTAAAATATGCCGGTTTGCGCGGAATAAAGAACCTTCTTTTTTCCATCGGATCCATGGAAAACCTTGTTTCAAGTTCTTCGGAAAAGAGCAAGAAGCTTTGGGACCACAGCTATCAGGTTGGTTTCTACGCCTATAACCTTGCACGCAATTTCTGTAAGAAGGATAGGTCCAACATTGAAGACAGCTATGTCTGCGGTCTTCTTCACGATATGGGTAAGATCGTCTTTGAAAATGCACGCCCTAACATTTCTTCTAAACTGGAAGATATCTGCAAGAAGAAACACATATCAAAGGAAATTTTTGAAAACCTCATTGCAGGGTGCAACCACGGGGAAATCGGAGCTTGCATCGCAGAAAAATGGAACTTTCCGCAGATTCTCATCGATGTCCTCCGTTACCATCACAATCCGGAATGCGCCCCGGAATCATCGAAGGAACTTTGCAACGTAATTTACCTTGCCGACATGATGGCCCATTACAGCGAAGGTCTCATTGATTTTGCACAGATAGATTCTGAAATACTTGAATATTTTAACATTTCAACGGAAGAACAGCTGCAAGGCATTGCAGACCGGCTGGCAAGTTCCTTCAAACGCTAATCGAAAAAAACTTTCACTCACCCCTTAGGGCTTCATTCCATTTCTGCATGAGGATTCCAAAAGCAACCCCAACATTAAGGCTTGCCTTAAGTCCTGTCATGGGAATGGTAACACGACCGTAGGTTGCCCTTTTTAAAGCTTCGGGACTTACTCCAAGTTCTTCGGAGCCTATTATTACTATTCCTTCCCTAGGAAATTCAAATTTGTCTATTGGGGTTCCGCCAGTTTCAAGAACAAAAACGGGAACATCTTCCGGGAGCTCGTCAAGGCTGCACCTTGTGTAACCCAAAGTATCAATGCATCCCATGGAACTTCTTACTGCTTTTGTCTGTGCAGGATCCGTACAGTTTGGTGAAATGTAAACTTTCTCGCATCCCATGGCCTCCGCTGTCCTGAAAACGGATCCAATATTGAATGGCGAACGGAGGTCTTCCGCATAAACGCAGACACCCTTAAAGAAATTCCTTTTTTCAACTGTAAGCTTGTCTGATGAATGAGGAGCTATGACCAGATCCCACTCAGCCGGGAAAGTCCCTATGAGAGCAAGGAGGGCATTGCGGGCAAAATTGCACACACGACGCTCGTCAAATTCTGGAGATTCTATAAGTTTTTTGAGTTCTGCAGCTGTGTCTTCAGGCAGCTGTGGGTCTTCAAGGACAATACGGCATACAGTTTTTGTGTATTCCTGACGTGTCATGCGGGTAAAGTTGTATTCCATTCCAGGTTCAGGGATTCCCGCAATGTCTCTTTCAAGCTCACCGAAAGTCAAGGCAAGCTTTCGCCTTTTTTGCCCTGGCTGAAGCTGATAAAGTTTGTTTGGATCAATCATCAGTATGCTTTCTTAATGATTTCAAAGAGATCGTCAGTTGTCATGCTGCGCTGAAGGTTGTTGATGAGGTCAAGTTCACCTGCATCTTCTGCAGCAAGGGCCAGCTGTTCGATTGAAAGGGAAAGGTCCTTGAGTCGGGCCGGAATATTAACCTTTGCAATCTTCTGACGAACATATTCCGCAAGGGCTGCACTTGCTTCTGCAGGGGTAGCATCCTGTTCGCATGCACGCAAAAGCTTTGCAAGGACAGCAAGTTTGTCTGCACGGAAAGTTGCAGCATCTTCAATAATATATGGAAGGAGGATTGCCGTTGAAAGAGAACGGGAAATCTTGTAGCGCGAATTGATGGCAACGGAAAGAAGGTTTGCAGCCCCGTAAGAACTTGAAGCCGCACCAAGGGATGCCATGCAGCCACCCTGTGCAAGGAGAACTTCCTGCGGTGTTGTAATGGAAAGGGAAGGTGCCCCATCCAAGGCATAGCTCAAAAGCTGAACAGCCTTTTCAATAATCATGTCGCTGAAGAAAGTTGCTTTCTGGCTCAAATAGCCTTCGACTGCAAAACCAAGGGCTTCAACAGCCATAACTTCCACCTGCTTTTCAGTAAGGGCTATCTGAAGGTTTGGATCCCACACCACAAGGCGGCAAAGTCCGTTCTGAGTCTTGATGAGCTTTGCCTTAGAAGAACGGGAATCAGTAATCATCGTCCTGTCCGTAAAAAGGAAAGAATCGCGGTTCGTTGTAGGAACACAGATCAAAGGAAGCATCTTTTTTCCAGGAACCAGCTGATCGTCAATGAAATCGTAGACGCTTCCACTTTCATAGAAAATTGCGCATACAGCCTTTGCAAGGGAAAGGATTCTTCCGCCACCCACCGCAATTATGCCGTGAACCTTTGCATCCTGTGCCAGCTTGAGGGCGCTTGCAAGGGTCTCTGTATCTGCGCTGTTTGCAACTTCATCAAAGACAAAATATTCAACCTTCTTCTCATTGAGCGAATTCAAAACCTTTTCTGAAGTTCCCGACTCCTTGAGGACAGGGTCCATTATGACCATGAAATTCTGCCCGTATTCAAGAGCATACTGTCCAAGCCTGTTTGCCGTATATGAACCAAGCACAATGTTAGGTGATATTTTGAAAATAAAGTCTGCCATTATCTATTCCTTTTTCTTCTTGTCTGCAAAAAAAAAGAGCGGAAAAGTTATTCCGCCCTTATTTATCCCCTTAAAACGACTACGGAATTCTAATTAGAGTCCGTATGCGCTAAGAATCTGGTCAGCTGTTGCAGCGATAGTTGCATCGCTGAAAAAATCTGGATCCTGAATCTTAAGCTTAATCTCTTCCACCAAGTCCTGACGGATATCAGGAGTTTCATCAGCAACCTGCTTCAAGTACATTGCTTCTGCAGCAGCCTTTGCTTCTTCTGAAACACTGATTTCATCAGATGCTCTCTGTGAATTTGCAACATTGCTAGAGCGCTTTGTGCTCTGAAGGTTGTTCACAGGCGATACATAATTAACTTTGTCTATCATCATACTAAGCCTCGCTTATATTATCGGAAGATTCGTCTAAAAGTTTAGCATTTTTATTACCAGAAATAAAAATTGCAAACTCGCCCTGGACCTTCGTCCTGGAGCCATAATCTTCAAGAACCTCTCTCGCGGTTCCTTCAGTTATTTCTTCATGAAGCTTCGTCAGCTCACGACCAACAACAACCCTTCTCCCTTCTTCAATATCGGCAATATCCGTCAAAAGTTTAACAATTCTGAAGGGACTTTCGTAAATAATTACGGCATCACCCGTTGCCATAAGTTCCCTGAGCCTGCTTCTCCTTCTGCCCGGTTTTGGCGACAGAAATCCTTCAAATATGAGGGTTTTTCCGCCGGCACCTGCCACGCTAGCAAGAGATGCAAAGGCACTTGCACCAGGAATCGGTATGACCTTGTGCCCCGCCTTTCTTGCAAGTCCCGCAAGGATAGCCCCGGGATCACTTATCCCCGGCGTCCCCGCATCACTGGCATAGGCAACAGTCTGACCTTCATCAAGCATCTTAATGATCTTTTCAGAAGCAAACTGTTCGTTCTGGGAACGGCAACTTATCAAGGGTTTTCTTATCTCAAAATGAGTCAAAAGCTGGAGCGTATGGCGGGTGTCTTCCGCAGCAATAACATCCACACTCTTGAAAGTTTCCAAAGCCCTGTAAGTAATGTCACCCAAATTTCCTATAGGCGTGGCTACAATATACAATTCTGACACAAGTATAGTATACAACCATGAGTATTTTTTTGCAACTTTCCTGCTAAAAATCGTTTTCCCAATGCCGATAATCTAAGGGAATTTCTGTTTATTTCGGAGCTTATTACAATGACAAAAAAGGAACGTATTGCCGCAACTTTAACTGGTATTGCACTTTTCTGCGTGGCAGCATTGTTTTCCATTGGACTTCTTCTTGGTCTCCTAGATTTCGGTTCAACCAACAGCAGGTTTTTGCCTTCACTGGGGCAGATGCTGCTTTCCGTATATGGCCTTTGCTCAATCCTTATTCCTGCCTTCTTTTTTGTTGCCGGATCCTTCTGCCTCAGCGCAAAATGGAACATACAGAGGGCTTTCATACTCCTCGTAAGCATTGTGCCTTTCTTTACCCTTGTAATCGCAGAAAGAACATCCCTTAAGATTTCTGACATGGATACAAGCCCCCTTGCTTTCGTAAAGATTTCATCCATCATCATAATTGCTCTTCTTCTCGTCGTTCTGGAATACCTTCTTGCAGTTACCCTTGCTTCCTTCATTGAAAATAAACTCAAGGCAACTCCGGAACAGCCTAAGGAAAAGCCTGCCAGAACCCAGCCTAAAGTTGATGAAATCGAATGGGGTCCACAATACGACATTCCAAAGGCCGATCCAAAGGATTATGAAGATAACGGGGAACTTTATGAACCGGTGGAAATTGATGAGAAAAAAAAGGAAGATGGAGCCACTGAAAAAAAGGCACTTTCATTCCTCAAAAACAAGCCTTCAAACCTCAAGCATCTTTTCGTACGCAAAATTTCCTTTGCCAACAAGAAAAAGCCTCTTGAAGAAGATGAAGAAATTCCAGCAAAGGAAGAAAATGTTCCTGCAGAGAAAACTGAGATTCCAGCAAAAGAACCTGAAAAAAAGATTTCATTCAACTGGTCAATTGATGATGAAGGCAACATAAAGAATTCAGGAAAAACCGAAGTTCTACCTGAAACAATCGAAGAGGAACCTTCAGAGCCAGATACAATTCAGATTCCTTCCGATGAAGAACTTGATGAATTTGCGGATGAAGAAATTACTGCTGAAAATGTAGAATCCCAGGTCTTTGAAACGGAACAGGAAGAAGCTGTTGAAGAAGTCCTTATGGATGATATAGACATAATCGATCAGTTTGAACGTGAATCGGAAAACCTTACGGCCGGCATTGATGATTTCATTACTGAAGATGAAGCCGAAGAAGAAATCCAATACGACATGGAGTTTGAAGACCCGGCTGAATCTGCAGAACCGGAAGAAGATCAGGAAGAATTTTCCGAAGATTTTTTCTATGCCGAAGAAGAACCTGTAGCTGATGAAGTTGAAGTTCAGGATGAAGAAAGCATTGACGAATCTTTTATGGAAGATCAGATAGTAACTGGCATCCAGAACAATGACAGGACAGCAAATTTCAATCCCGATGCAACAGGACTTGGTGACATTTTTTCCCAGATGGAGCAGGACGCAAGGCAGGTGGTTGAAGGAAACTCAGAGGAAAATGTAGATCCTCTTGCTCCTTCCATAGTTGATTCCAACGGAAATCCAATTGCCGTAAATTCTTCTTCAACAGGAAAAATCATTTCAGAGCCTGCAGTTCCAAAAAAGAAAAAGAAGCTTGGCAATTACAAAATTTCTACGGATCTACTTACAGAGTACGATGAAAACGAATATTGGATCATTGATGAAGAAACAAAGCAGGCATCTTTGAACCTTCAGGAAACCTTGAAGGAATTCAGCATCCAGGCTGAAATCACTGGCATCCGTAAGGGTCCGGTAGTTACCATGTTTGAAATTCTTCCTGCCCCTGGCGTTAAGCTTTCAAAAATTGTTGGTCTTGCAGATAACATAGCACTCCGCCTTGCAGCAAAGGCAGTCCGCATCGTTGCTCCAATTCCAGGAAAGCGTGCCGTAGGTATTGAAATTCCTAACAGGGAAAGGGCCATAGTTTCTTTCCGCGAATGCATCGAACAAAACCGTCCCGAATGGAAAAAGATGGCAGTACCTGTAATCCTCGGAAAAGACATTCAGGGTGAAACACAGATCATGGACCTTGTTAAGACACCTCACCTTTTGATTGCAGGTTCTACAGGTGCCGGTAAGTCTGTCTGCGTAAACACAATGATTCTTTCCATCCTCTACAAGAGAAGCCCAAGCGACGTAAAGATGATCCTCATTGACCCTAAGGTTGTTGAACTCAAGCTTTACAATAACATTCCTCATTTGCTTACTCCTGTCATTACAGAACCAAAGAAAGCAATGCAGGCTCTCCAGTACTGTCTCTGTGAAATGGAACGCCGATATGCGGTCCTGGACAGCCTTGGTTGCCGTGACATTTCAAGCTACAACAAGAAGATTATTGATCAGCACATTGCAACGGAAAAGCTTCCGTACCTCATCGTAATCATCGATGAATTTGCAGACCTTATGGCAACAACAGGCAAACAGCTTGAAGGTGTTGTAGCCCGCCTCTGTGCCATGTCCCGTGCTGTCGGCATTCACCTTGTTCTTGCAACACAGCGTCCTTCAGTTGATGTCATCACTGGTTTGATTAAGGCAAACATCCCAAGCCGCGTTGCCTTCATGGTTGCCGCCAAAACAGACAGCCGCATCATCATCGATCAGGTTGGTGCAGAAAAGCTTTTGGGCAAAGGTGACATGCTTTATGCAAGTGCAACAGATCCTTTCCCAGTGCGTATCCAGGGTACTTTGGTCACTGACCAAGAAGTAGAAGATGTTGTTGAAGCCGTAAAGGAATGGGGAGAGCCTGAATACATTGACGATGAAATTTTCGTTGATGATGAGGAAGACGAAACAAACGGACAGATGTCTTTGTTCAACGACGGTGCTGATGACCCACTTTACGACAAGGCCTTGGACATTGTTGTTCAGGCAGGCAAGGCAAGCGCCAGCTACATCCAGAGAAGATTGAGCATCGGATACAACCGTGCAGCCCGCCTTGTTGAACTTATGGAAGAAAGGGGAATTGTAGGCCCTGCAAACGGATCCAAGCCTCGTGAAATCATCCACATCCCATAATTTTTTACTTATTCAAAAACCTGTGTTATCATAGGAGGTATACATGGAAGAAACAAAACATGAATCAACAATGAATATTTTGACTCAGTTTCAGAACCTTCAGCAGTCGGGAATGCTTTCTTCTGTTGAAAACCTCAAGAAGGAAAATACTGATCTCATACGCATTGTCAATGACATTTCCCACCTGATTTCCCTTACTCAGGTTGATTCCATGATTGATTTCCTGTGTTCACGCTTTCTTGAATATTTCATTCCTGACAGGCTTGTATTTCTTTTTCAGCCTCCGAGAAAAAAGCATTTGAGGCAGTATGTTTACCGCAGGCTCGTAAAATCAGACGAATGCGTTTCAACCGATTGCTTTTCATATCTTAAGGATTATTTTGACGAAAACCTTAACCAGGAACAGTCCGGTGCAGTACATATATTCAGCAACATCAAGGACAGCCTTCCTGTAGAAGTTACTGAAGAAACCATTTCGGAAATCAATCCATATTTTGTTATTCCTCTTATCGGTATTGGCGGAACCTACGGAATAGTTTTCATTTCTAACAAGATTACTGATAGCGAATATACTGATTCTCAGATTTCCTATATCAGCAGAATATTTTCCATTCTTTCAATCACAATGCAGAATGGTCTCCACTACGAATCTTCCATCACTGATTCAAAGACAGGCCTTTACACCAATGATTTTTTCTTCCAGCATCTTAATGCAACCCTTTCTTCAGTAAAAAGATACAAGCAATCTGCTGCTGTCCTTATTCTGGACATAGATTTCTTTAAGAAATTCAACGACACTTGGGGACATCTTTTGGGAGACAAAGTTCTTGTTTCCATCGCCAACACTTTAAAAAAGACCCTCAGAAACGAAGACTGCATTGCCAGGTTTGGAGGCGAAGAATTTTCTGTTTTACTTTCCCAGTGTACACAGGAATCAGTTTTTAAGGTTGCCGAACGAATCAGAATGGCTATCGAAGATATGGTAATCTACGAAAATAATACTCCTTTGAAAGTTACTGTCAGCATTGGAGGAGTAATCATCGACTACCACGAAAACCTTGAACCTAGAATCATTTTCAAGAAGGCAGACCTGGCCCTCTATTATTCAAAGGAGCACGGAAGAAACCGAAGCACCATCTTCAAGCTTGGTCTCCTTGACCTTGCAAAAATGAGAAACAACGATTTCGATTTTGTTGAAGAAGAATAAAAATCTAGTATCATGCTGAATTCCTTTCAGCATCCATTTGCTATTACAGATTGCACACAATACAAAATAAAAAAGTCCTCACGCAAGTGAGGGCTTTTTCGTATTAAATTTCAGCACGAATCAATAACCGTCGCTCATGCTGCGGTTAATGTCTCTCTGGAAGAGTTCTGCATATGCAAGGCTTCTCTTCTTGAGTTCTTCCTTAAGTTCCTGTGGGAATGGAAGGTATCTCCAGAAAATTGCACGCACTTCCTTATCAAGCTTCTGTGTACCATTGGCTTCTTTCGTCATCCAAAGGATGTAGTCATCAATGAAGAACTGTTTGATATCACCCTTCATCTTGTGTTCTTCAAGGTACTGATAGTAATGTCCCGTAAGACCATCGCTCATCCAGTCAAAGGATGCCTTTTCCTTTGCAACCTGCCAGCGCAAATCGGCAACAGCAGTAAGACATGCTGTTTTCAAATCACGAGGATACATCGGAATACAGATTCTTCCGCGGCTGGAAAGTCTGTTGAATCTGTCAAATGGTTCCCAACAGAATCCTGAATCACCATACGACGGTACAAGAAGTGTATAAGGAACAATTCTGTGAGGAATGTTTTTGTGGATGCGGCAGAAACACTGTGGGTCAATTGATTCAATCCACTGAAGTTCGCGGATTACATTTTCACGGAACCCTGTAAACTTATCGATACAGTGGAAGAATTCCCTTGTAAATACAGGGAACTGGTTACCCTGGCGACCACAAGTCATCTTCTGCATCTGTCTCAATGTATTCATTTCACCAAGAATTTCTTCCTTGCCAACGCTTACTTCTTCGACTATTTCGTTTGACTTGGCATTCAGGCTGTCTTCGATTCCCTTTGCTTCCTTAAATTCATTAAGGTAGTTTGAAAGTTCCTTATCTACTTTCTGGAGTGAGCGGAAAAGGTTTGTAATGTCGCTGAACATTTTCCTCTGCAGGTCTGTATAGGGAGCTTTGTGGGGTTCAAAACCTATGAGAGGTTCATGTACAAAAAGTTCCTCCATTCGGTTTTTAACCTGAGCTTCAAGAGTCTGCCTTTCTGACTCTTTTGCATTCAAAAGACTTTCAGATGTCTGAATCTTTCCGCTGTTCTTGCTCTTAAGCTGCTGAAGCCTTGCCTGTTCAGCGCCAGGTCCTTTATTGGCACCCTTAACAGGGGCTTCATCTGTTGCAGAAGGTTTCATGTGACCGAGGGCAATACTTTTGATCCATTCATCCATATAAAGAACAGGTTCATAAGTGTTGTTCCTGTCGATGGATTTTGCAAACATGGTTTTCTGCTCTGGTGTAGCAAGAGAAGGAAGAAGAATTCCAAATCTCATTGCCATCCTTTTGCAATCTGGAATTCCTGCACTTGCCATTTTTGGTGCAAGAGTCCTCAAGAATTCCCAATATGCAGTTACAATCTGCTGGCGGTAAACAGTCTTGTCTTTCTTATCCTGACAGTTCAAGTATTTTACAAGAAGACCGTGAAGACGCTGTGAACTTTGACCTTCACCAGTAAGGCATTTTTTATAGTAAGAAGGATCGTCATAAACCTGATTTGGTTCATCATTGAAATATTTTTCGATTGGACGGAATTCCTTAATGTTAAGGTCAACTTCCGGAATACATCCAAGCATTTTTGGTTTCCCCGCAGAACTTTCCTGCTCTTCAACAAAACGGCTGAAATCCCTGTTTGAAGAAGAACTCATTAAATCTGTTACATCCTGAGGTTCGTATGCAGTACTGTTTGATTCTGCCTGAGAAAATAGGGCTTCAAAAGACTGGTCGTCATCTTCGTATGCCATTGGTATACTCCCGAAACTTTAATATTCATTTATTATAACACGGCAAAATAACAGTTGTAAACAAAAGGTTTTGTCTAAAGAGGAGGATAAATTTCCAGATGAACTGAACCAGTTTTTTTGATTTGATGTTTATTTTCCCAGGTCTTTAACAGATTCACGTTCCACGAGTTCCGCAAGAACCCTGACGCAATCATGAACGGGAATTCCAACAAGGCGGTTCATGAGCATTTCCGAAGAAAGCTTGCCGATTGTAATTCTGTTCTGCTTGAAAGTAGTCAAAGAGGGCGTGATGAATTCCGAAGCCTGTTCATCATCAAAACCGATGATTGAAATTTCATCAGGCATTTTTACGCCTATTGATTCAAGATATTCCATTGCGCCAAAAGCCATGTTGTCGTTTGCAACAAAAAGGGCTGTAAGTTCCGGATTTTTCTGATGCAATTTTTTCATGGCTTCATATCCGGACTCTCTCGTCCATTTAGCACAGTATTCGATGTTGTTTTCAGTGAATTCAATGCCAGCTTCCGAGACTGCTTTTTTAAGTCCTTCAAGCCTTTCCTTTGCAGCAAGGTTGAATTCAGTAAATGATCCGGAAATATAACCTATCTTCTTATGATTTTTTTCTATGAAATACTTACCAGCCCTGTAGCCAGCATCACTATTTGCCGTAACTACGGATGGAACACCAGGAATAATATAGTTTATGGAAACACAAGGTATGTCGGAATTTGCAAGTTCCATCAGCTCTTCATCAACACTGAGAGGATTGATGATCATCACTGCATCAACATTCCTATGGTGACAGTGTTCAAGATAAGAACGTTTTTTTGCAAGAAGTGACCGGGAAAGAAAAATCAGGTCATAACCGGAATTTTCCATCTCGGTCCTGATTGTATTCATGATACCGCCAAAGAGTGGATGTTCAAAACCGCGCTGCATGTCGGCATCTTCAAAAATCACGCCAACAAGGTATGATTTTTTTGTAGTAAGAGAACGTGCAGCCATGTTCGGTTTGTAACCGAGGGCTTCTGCAGCCTTAAGGATCTTATCCCTGGTCTTTACGCTTAAGCCTCCGGTTCCATTCAGTGCCTTGGAAATTGTAGGAGCCGAATATCCCGTTTCCTTGGCAATATCATAAATCGTTACCATTTTTCTTATACTCTTTTGTATATGAAATATTCAAAATCACAAGGATTTGTATACTGAACCATATCAGCGCAGTACATTCCAACAAAAGCTCCTGTGAATCCCTGTCCACCGTATTCGTCCGAAAGCTTTGTAGCATCAAGCAATGGCCTCATCTGACGGAAGTTTACGCCGTCCTGTGACCACCAGAAGAATCCCTTCTTTCCGCTTACCTTGAGCTTGATCCATACAGGTTTGTTATCTTCGATTGGAATTTCAACTTCACGGATGAAACCTTCAGGCATGATTGTCATTACATTGAGAACCTTGCCCAGTTTTTCATCGTGAGTAACAACACAGAGGTACTGAGTCTGCTCGTCGTAGCGGTATACCATTCCTGCAAAATGCTGGAAGTTTGTCGGATTGAATTCAAGCTTTGTTTCTGCTTCAAAGTTAAAGTCTGTCTGGCGGCGGGCAACAAGTCCCTGTTCAAATGTTGAAACTGGTGACTGTCCACCGTGAATTCTAAGCCAACCTGGTCTTTCCTTTGTGCTGAATCTTTCTTCTGTCATCGGGATGCGGAGTGTCTTGAAATCAAGTTTCCAGTCATCGTTGTTGAAAGTATATTTTTCAGCAGGATGAATTGCACCGTGGCCTGGAAGAATTTCACCTTCCCCTTCCACCTCAATGTATTCCGGTGGGAAATTCTGAAGTGAACCATCAGGCTGCTTTACGAATGGCCATCCATCCTTCCATTCAAGTTCTGCAATACCTGTTTCGCGACCAAGGATACAGCGTTCTGTTCCTTCTACCGGACGACCGCAAAGGTAAACAAGATAGTCTTTCTTTCCGTCTGGACTCTTGCACATTGCACCGTGTCCTGCGCGCTGCAACCAGATTTCGTCATGACCGTAAGAAGAAATCAATGGATTGCAAGGATGTACTTCATAAGGTCCTGTAATAGATTTTGACCTTCCACAGCTGATTGCGTGTTCATAACATGTTCCGCCTTCAGCAGCAAAGATGTAATAGTATCCGTCTCTTTTATAAAGATGAGGACCTTCAACAAGACCAATGTCTGTTCCGCGGAAAATCTTGTGTACAGGGCCTACAAGCTTCTTCTGCTTTGCATCGTATTCCTGAAGAAGGATTCCAGAGAACTGACGTGGACCTGTCTGGCGATAATCCCATTCCATATTGATGTACCAGTGCTTTCCATCATCATCGTGGAACATGGAAGCATCAAAGCCGCTTGCATTCATGAATACAGGATCTGACCATGGACCTTCAATTGAAGGAGCTGTTGTAAGATAATTAGGACAATCCTTCCAAGGACCATCGTTCCAGCTGCGAACATTTGTGTAGATCAAATAAAAAAGTTTTTCTGATTCACAGTATGTAAGGCATGGTGCCCAAATTCCGCAGGAAGCTTTGTTTCCAGCCATATCAAGAAGAGTCTTTGTCTGTAACGGTGAGGCAACCGGTTGCCAATTTTTCAAATCTTTAGAGCGATGTAATTCTACGCCAGGAAACCACTCAAAGGTTGAATTTGCAATATAGCATTCGCCGTTTGCATTAACGATTGAAGGATCTGCATGAAAACCAGAAAGAATTGGATTGTAAATCTTCATTGTTTATCTCCAAAAAAATATTTCAATAAAAAAAAAGCAGGGTTCCCAGTCCGGAAACCCTGCTGCAAAATTAGGACTATTCCTTTACAGAACCCATTGTAATTCCGGAAATGATGTATCTAGACATCAAAGCGTAGAATACGAGGATTGGGATAAGGGAAATCGCAACACCAAGGTAGATTGAACCGTATTCTGTACGGTAGATATCACCACGAAGTGTCTGAACAAGCATAGGGAGTGTATACTTCTTCTGATCCGAAAGGAGAACGAATGGTGTCATGAAGTTGTTCCATGAACCAACGAAAGCGAAGATACACTGTGCTGCAAGAGCTGGAACCATGATTGGAAGAATAACGATGTTGAAAATCATGAATTCACCTGCACCGTCGATACGTCCAGCATCGATAAGTTCAAATGAAAGGATTGATTCCATATACTGCTTGATGAACAATACAGTACCTGCAGATGCAATTGTTGGAACGATCAAAGGAATAAAGCTGTTTGTAAGGTGACACTTAGCCATGAACTGGTAGAAACCGATGAATGAAAGTGTACCTGGAATCATGATAACAACAAGGATGAATGCCCAGAGGAAATTGCGACCCTTGAACTTGTAAACATGAAGTGCATAAGCTGTAAGTGTAGAGAAGTATACACCGAGCACTGTACTACAAACAGAAATGAAAGCACTGTTGCTGAAACCCTGCCAAATCTGGAAGTTACGGCTAGTAAGGTTCCTCCAGTTTGTCATTGTGTTTCCGCCAGGAAGGAACGAAAGTCCTTCGTTAATCTGTGCATTCGAACGTGTAGCGTTGATAAGCATCAAATAAATTGGTACAACCGCAATAACTGTAAAGAGAATCATGAGAACATAAATTATTGATCTCTTGGCGGTAAGGGTAGCTCTATCGCTTTTCATCTATTTGTCCTCCTTTTTTCATACATGTGATGGTGCAATGCTACTGCAGCAACACCAATATAACCGAAGCCAAGCATGAAGATAAACATTCTTGTAACCATGTAGAATGCGAAGCCTACAATAATGAAGATCAACATAAGCAAGAGATACCACCACTGGTTGAACTTGCGTTCCTTAATCATCTGGTTGATCATTGTTGCAAGGAGAATTGTGATTATGAATACGCCAATAGCAATTGCTGCTGCGTAAGCATAGTCTGTTGTTCCCTGGAAGCCCATGTTATAGAGGTAAACACCCATTGTTCTGATAGCATAGCGAGGACCACCGCGCATATCTGTAAGAAGGAATGGAATTTCGAAGAGCTGCATACCACCAATCATTGATGTAACGAGGAGGTAAAGCATCATTGGACGAAGCAATGGAATTGTGATCAACCAAGTCTGCTGTCTCTGGTTTGCACCGTCAACGATTGCAGCTTCGTAAAGTGAAGGAGAAATACTTGTGATACCAGCCATAAGCATGATCAAAGTATGTCCACACCACATCCACCACTGGATGAATGCAACGATGATTCTTGGAACCCAGTCAATAAGGTAATCCTTATCTGGTGTTACATTCATACGGAAAAAGTTGAAACCACGGAGAACTTCCTGACCATCAACAATTTCAGTAGCCCATATATTCAAAGTACCAGTAAGGAACTGGTTAACAGGACCGATTGGATATGCAAACAAACTGCGGAACAAAATAGCAATAGATGCTGTTGTAAGCAAGTTTGGCATGTAGAATACGGCTCTGAATGTACCTTTACATTTCAAATTCAAACGCAAATCTGTGAACCAGATTGCAAAAATAAGAGCAATACTAAGCTGTGGAGCAAAGTTAAGTCCCCACATACAGAAAGTATTGTAAACTGAATCCCAGAAGTACTTGTCTGTAACAAGTCTCTTAAAGTTTTCAAGACCAACAAAGCCCATATCTGTCTTGAATCCCTTTATGTCGCTGAAACCGAGCATAAGGGTATAGATTACAGGCCAAAACTGGAAAGCTGCATAAACTAGGACGAATGGCAGAACAAAGAAGTATCCTGCTCTATTCATTCTTGTTTCTATTCCGGATTTTTTCTTCATCAAAGCACCTCACAAATTCCGGCAGAAACCGGACAAAAAAAAACCTAATATGATCGCCTGTTCCCAGGCGACCATATCAGGTATTAAACACTAATCAAATTAGTTAGCAAGTGAAAGCTGTGCGGCACACTGTTCCTTAAAGTCAGCGATTGCCTGATCCATAGTCTTTTCACCGTTTACGTAAGCACCTACAGCTTCGCCGAAGATTCCTTCAACAGCCTGGTCTGTACCCTGTGAGAGCTTTCCGTTAACAGCCTTTGCCATTTCAGCAAATTCTGCGTAGTGGTTCTGTCCACCAAGGAATGCTTCAGAGAAGTTGTCCTTAACCTTTGCAACAACCTTAGCGTTAGAAACAACGTCACCTGTGTCACGTGCCCAGCTTTCAAGGAATGTATCGTCTGTAGCAACGTACTTGATGAGTTCCTTAGCTGCATTTGGGTTCTTTGTCTTTGCCCATGCACCTACCCATGTACCACCCCAGCGGTATCCAACTGGACCAGCACACATTGCCCAGTCACCTGCTGTGTCTGGAGCGTTTGTCTTAAGAACGTAGTGGAGACCCCATGTTGGGAGGAAGTAAGAGAATACTTCCTTTGTGTTTCCTGATTCATCAGCGAGAACACCCTTCATACCAGCGAACCAACCTTCTGACCACTGACCAACACGACCTTCAAGACCACGGTCCTTAAGTGTCTTACACATTTCCATGTATTCGATTGCCTTTGGATCTACAACGAGCTTGTTGTTTACTACCCATGGATCCTTGCGTCCAGAAAGGAATGGCTTGTTGAGGTCACCTGTTGAAGATACGATGTAGCAGTTTCCGTTTGACTTTGTCTTGAGGAGTTCTGCTGTTTCAAGGAACTTGTCCCAGTTAGCAAGAGACTTCTGAACTTCTGCTGGATCATCTGTTCCGAGGTACTTCTTTGCGAGTGAGCGGCGGTAGAATACAGCACCTGGTGTTACCTGCCATGAGAGACCGTAAACCTTTCCATTGTATGTACCAACTTCTGCTGGGTAAGCAATCATCTTGTCTTTGATTTCGTTGTATACGTCTGTAAGATCAAGGAGAAGTCCTGATTCAACATACTTGCGAACGAATGCGTCTTCGAGAGCGAAAACGTCTGGACATCCTGAACCAGATGCGAGAACTGGGTCAAGCTTGTTTGGGAACTGGTCTGTTGGTGTGAGTGAGTATTCGATTTCATACTTACCCTTGAAGCGACCATCTTCCTGGAAATACTTTGTGATCATTCCGTCCAATTCATCTGTGAATGACCAAACAACGAGCTTATTGTTTGCATCCTTACCAGCTGATGCTGATTCCTTCTTTGCACATCCTACGAGTGCAAGTGATGCACATGCTACTGCAGCAGCTACTGCAACCAATTTCTTCATACGTTCCTCCTATTAGTTATGCATATGAAAATATTACATCGGACTCCACTTTTTTTAAATTTTTAATTAGGAACCCGAGGGTTAAAATTTAAAACCCGGCAAACCAAACAGGCAACCGGTTTCAAATATTAGTATAAGTCCACGGTATCAAATTGTCAAACAAATTCTTACCAAAATTACCATTCGCAAGTGAAAATTCTTCAATTTATTGCCAAATGTCAGAAAATCCATAAAAATTCATAAGATTTCAAATTTTTTAAATAGAAGAATACAATCCATATTGCTATTTTTTACAAAATGCCTGCATTTTATTACGGAAATGTAGACAAATGGAAAATTTTCTGTATATTGAAAAGAATAAAACAATGAAAGGAGTTCAGAATGCAGTACGGCTATTTTGACGATGAAGCAATGGAATATGTTGTAACACGCCCTGACACACCTACATCTTGGAGCAACTATCTTGGTTCCACAGAATACGGTGCTGTCATCACAAACAACGCAGGCGGTTACGGATTTTACAAATCTGGTGCACAGGGAAGATTCATGCGCCTCAGATTCAACTCAATCCCGATGGATCAGCCTGGTAGATATTTCTACCTCCGCGACATGGAAAGCAAGGACTACTGGTCGGCTTCATGGCAGCCTGTAGGAAAGCCTCTCGACAAATACAAGAGCATCTGCCGCCACGGTACTGCTTACTCTATTTTTGAAACAGAATATGAAGGCATCAAGTCTGAAGCAAAGTACTTTGTTCCTCTTGGACAGACTTTTGAATACTGGAGACTCAAGGTAACAAACACAGGTTCAAAGGCAAGAAAGCTCCGCGCATTCACTTACTGTGAATTCTCCAACCAGTGGAACACAACACAGGACCAGGTTAACCTCCAGTACTCAATCTTCATCTGTAAGGGAGAAAAGGCAAAGGAGAACATGCTCCGCTATTCTATCCACGAAAACCTTTACCTCCAGCATCAGAAGAACCCAGCTATCGGCGACTACATGAGCGAATGGATGGCCCTCGTTGGACAGCCAATGACAGGCTACGATACAGACCGCCAGTCATTCATCGGCACATACGGAAGCTACAAGGAACCTGATTCTGTTATCAACGGAGAATGCAAGAACTCAAACGCTTACGGCGACAACATCTGTGGTTCAATGCAGTCTGACATCGAACTTGCACCAGGCGAAACAAAGGAACTTGTAGTTCTTCTTGGCATCGGCGATGCAAACGTTGAAGGCGAAAAGGCTGTAAAGGAATTCGGCTCCATCGCAAAGTGTGACGAAGAATTCGACAAGCTTGTTAAGGCATGGCACGCAAAACTCGGAAGCCTCAATGTTAAGACTCCAGATGAAGACATCAACCACACAGTAAATGTCTGGGGACTTTACAACTGTCTCATTACATTTGCATGGTCTCGCGCAGCTTCCCTCGTTTACAACGGAGAACGCGACGGTCTTGGTTACCGTGACTCAGTTCAGGACATCCTCGGTGTTTCAGCAGCAATTCCAGAAGAAGCAGAAGAACGCCTTGTTCGCCTCTTGAGCGGACAGTTTGCAAACGGCGGTGCCCTCCCAGTTATTTCAAAGGACTTTGTTGCAGGAAAACAGAAGATGATTCCGGCAGAAGAATTCCGTTCAGACGACTGCCAGTGGTTCTTCAATGCAATCCCATGTTTCGTTGCAGAAACAGGCAAGTTTGACTTCTACAACCGCGTGGTTCCTTACGCAGACCAGGGTGAAGCAACAGTATACGGACACCTTAAGCAGGCACTCCTTTTCAACCTTGAAAGAATGGGTGCAAACGGACTTCCTTGCGGACTTCTTGCTGACTGGAACGACTGTCTCAAGCTTGGATACCACGGAGAATCCCTCTTCGTTGCATTCCAGCTCCGCCTTGGACTTACAACATACGCTGACATTTCTAAGCGCCTTGGAAAGGAAGACGAAGCAAAGTGGGCAATGGCAGAACGCGACAAGCTCGATGCAAACATCCAGAAAAAGTGCTGGGACGGAAAGTGGTTCGTTTGGGCAATTGCAGAAGACGGAACAGTTTACGGAACACACTCTATCGACGAAGGACAGATTTACTTCAATACACAGGTTTGGTCGGTTCTTTCTGGAGCTGCAACACCTGACCAGGTACGCGACTGTCTTGCAAGCGTAAAGGAAAAGCTTGCAACACCTTATGGACTCATGCTTTGTGCTCCACCATTCATCTATGCAAGCCGCAACATCATGACATCTGTTGTATATCCTGCAGGTATTAAGGAAAATGCAGGTATTTTCAACCATACACAGGGTTGGGGCGTTATCGCAGAAATCATGCGCGGAAACGGAGACCAGGCTTACGAATACCTTAAGGCTGCCCTTCCTGCCGCATACAACACAAAGGCAGAAGTTCGCCAGAACGAACCATATGTAATCGGTCAGACAACATATTCTTCTGTAAGCCCACGCGCCGGCAATACAAGAGTATCTTGGCTTTCAGGTGCTGCAACATGGAACTACTACTCAATCACACAATACATGCTCGGTATCAGACCACAGTATGATGGACTCCTGCTTGATCCATGTCTAAAGGCAGACTGGGACGGCTTTACAGCAGACCGCCGCTGGAGAGGAATGAACCTCCACATCGAAGTAAAGAACCCACAGCACGTTAACAAGGGTATCGAATACATCGAAGTAGACGGAAAGAAGCTTGAAGCAGCAGTTGTTCCTGTATCAATGCTTAAGGACGGCAGCAAGATCGTTGCCTACATGGGCAAGAATGCTGTTACAGTTGAAAACGAAAGAATGTAAGTTGATTTGATTCTTTAAAAGAACGCAGCCCTCTGATTTTGCGATCATCGGAGGGCTGTTTTTTTTACATAGGCATCATTGATTCAACTTCAGAAAGCGAAAGACCCGAAAGTTTCGAAATTTGCTCCGCAGAAAGATTCATCTGAATTCCAGTCTTTGAAATGTACCCCATGTCAAGGACACACAAGAGGTAGGGATTTTAATCCAGTGGT
>JAKSLX010000026.1 GCA_024400915.1 Treponema sp. | reverse complement strand
ATTTCCCTTACATTGTTTATATGGGAAAGATTCCGGACTTTCTTCGCACATATCCCCTTCACTGCTCCGAACATCAAATCTTTCTGTTTCACAGATTGCTGAAAACTGCGGCTTTAGAAATTTTTCTTATTTTATCCGAACCTTCAAAAAGCTTTACGGAAAAACTCCCAACAATTACAGAAAATAAATTGAAAAACTAGACCAGATCTCTTTAATGGGTGTATATAAATTATGGCTGTGTCCGTAAATTGTGTTGCTATACTGGATGCGGTGGTTGAGCCTGTCGAAACTACCGCATGTTTAGTTTGAACTGCTTGATTTCGACAAGCTCAATCGGCGCAGCAACACTTTCTACGGACATAGCCTAAATTATTTACCAGTTTGCAGATATTATATCAAAATCTTAAATAAATCTATTAAATTTACATTATCTTCATACAATAATTCATTCACTTTCAGTTGAGGACAGGGTTTCCGGCGTATCACCGGCAAATTTGGTATCCAGTTCGTTCTTGCGGATAGAAGTAATATATTTGTTTATGCGAACCTTATATTCCATGCTGATGGAGGCTTCTGCAAACATTATATTGGCAATAATTATGTCCTGACGACCTTCTATCATTCCTGTTCCAACAACAACTCCTGCAAGAGTAAGAATCTCATGAGGATCATCAAATTCAAGCTGAAGCTGAACTTCTTTTTTTAGAACAAACTGAGCAAGTCCCATAAGAACTAATTTTGCCCCGTTGAACGAAAGATTCTGAAGGATACAATTGCGCGGAACATTCTGAATTGAGGCAAGGATTTCTTTTTTTGCAAGCCCAAGCTTTCTCATGGTTTCCTGATTTATAGGAATTCTTTCTTCCTTACGCTTTACGGCATTGACATTTGCATCAAGGAGATTTCCTACCATCTGAATAAGATCATCAGGCGGACGCTGGGTAAACAGAAGTTCAACTATGACAAGATCAGAACTGCCCATATAAGGCTGGCAGCTTTGTACTCTCGCAGAAATAAAGAAACCAAAAAGCTGACCATCAGGCTGATAGAAACTAAATCTAAGGCTGACAAGAGGGGCTTCTTTTTTAGAAAGTTCTCCATATGCACCGCTTTTGGTTCCAATTATGATTTTTGCAGATGTAAAAGAAGTGCTGCTGGCTATGCATGGCCATTGTAAACCTCCGCATCTGACATAAATCTGGCGGGGATCCATTCTAAGGGCACGAATTATTTCCTTAGAAAAAGTAATTTCTGTATTTTTATAATTGTCATAGAATCGGTTGAGGACCTGTGCTGTAACTTCAATCGCCATAGTATATAGAATAACCTTAACTGAGATTAAAGTCAAATCGAAATATTTTACGATTTTTTATAAGACTGTCTATTTTTGTAGACAAATTTTAGTGAATAAATTGCACTTCTCCCTTTTTAAAGATTTGCAGCCTTTTTTTTTATCCATATCATTTTTTAGGATGGTTTCAAAGCCGGGATTTATGTTGTTAAAACTTGTAGTCCAGTCTATGGCAAGTTTTCTACAGTGCAATTTTTCAAGTTCGTTTTTCCATTCATTCATATTGTCACAGAAGTCACTGATCATAAAAAAGACATCCTTTTCCTTAAGGTTATATTTTATATTGATGTAATCTATACCTTTTGCCATGTGTGTTCCTCCGCCATACAAATTCGGAAGAGGATCACATAAATCCGTTTCGCAGACCAGACTGGTTGTCCAATATACAATTTTCGTGTACTTGAATTCATCCTTAAACTTTCTGAAAGTTTCTATAAAATCATGGACTGACTTTGAATCTATGGAGCCAGAAACATCAAACAGAAGGTACAAATCAGGCTTTTTCAAGCTGGTGTTCTTTACCGTCTTTGGAATAATTACGGAAGAACTGTATTTGCGGCGATTGACATTGTACATCTGGTTGCGCATGGTATAACCCGCTTTCTTGACGAAAAGAATCTTTTTCATTTTGTCTACAAGATCAGGCATGCTCACGTATTTTGTGAATGCAATGTGGCAGGCATTTCCGCCTGTTTTTGAACATCCACGCATGATTCCTGTGGGTATGCTGAATTTTCCATCACTATGATTCTGAGCAATTTTTTTCATACTTTCTTTTTCATTTTTGCTAAGGGCACTCATTGCATTCTGCTGAATTGCAAAATATTCCTGTTCGCTCAAATTTCCGTCAAATGCCAATCCAGCTTCAGCAAACATTTGAGCTTTTCTTTTTTTGTAGTTTTTTATCATTTCAGCCAGCCTTAACCGATGGAAATAGATTTCCGGTTCAAGAAGAATGATTGTAAGATATTCGTTCCAGGTTTTGCCTGCAGGTAGTCCGTAATATTCCGGCCATACATCACAACCTTCATCACTCTGCAAAAACTGTTTTACCATATTGGACATATAGCAGAATTCCTGATAGGTAAACAGTCTTGAATTTACTTCAAAATCCATTACCAGATTCAGAAAATAATTGGTGAAGATTTCAAAAAAATAATTGATGTCATTTCCAAAATAAACTGCAAGTCTGGAATAAGCCCCCTGAAGCTTTGATTCAAGATAGGTGTTGATCCTGTCTTCCTTTGGTCGATTGTGTCCAAAAAGAACATGCCCAGCTTCGTGAACAAAAAGGAATTTTTCAAGTTCAGGATTTTGATTATTGATGCAAATATGATTGATGATTCCAAGTGTAGAAGAATTCACCGTATAAGTATAAGCAATGGAAGGACTGAAAATATCTGGCCGATAATCATAGTTACAGAGAAGCTGGGACATTTGCTCCTTTATTTCATCATAATTCTTTGGCACCATGAGAAGACCTCCATAATTTCCGTGCTTAGTATGAACCGGAGGCAAAAGCATTTAAACCAACCAGCTGAAGTTTTTTGTTTGAATACGCAATTACTCTTAGTTCAGGACTATTTTTAAAGACGTTTGCATTTCTAATGTTAAAATCCGAAAGAAGTTCCCCGTCCTTAACTTCGTAATATGTGGATTGACTGTAATTTTTTCTAAGAACAGTACAGTAATAATTCGGAACTCTTGAATTGGTATCCTTTATGAAAACGACATTGGTAATGTCAGAACTCATAAGGCCAAAATGGCGAGCATAATTGCATACAGTTTTAGTGAATGCACAGTAATATCCATAATATTCATATTCCTTATTTAAAATCTGTTTTGTATAATTTGCAAAATAAGGATTAGAACTGATCTTTTTTCTCAACTCCCCCATTGCCTCATAGGCACTAATAAATTTTGCGATTTCCTTTGGATTCTGGCAATTGAGAAAAAGACTATTAGGAGAAAAATATGTTTCAATTTCCTTTGCGTAGTGAAGGATCTGGCAGTAGGCATCGTTGGTTTTATATCCTGGATTATCAAGGTTAGTAATGATATTAGCTGAATCCTTGCTCAAATCGTTTTCCATTTTCAAAAATTTTGAGGAATCTTCATTTGGAACAAAAACAAGACTTGCCATGCTGCTTTGAACAAACATCCTGTATTTTCTGGCCTGCACTTCATTTTTAAAGAGGCAGGTTCCAGCTCCTACAAGACCATCAACCATTTTATTAAGAAGATCCAAATTGGAAATTCCTAGAGAAACATAGCAAAGCATAGTTCTGAACAGATAGCTTAAAGATCTGCCGGAAATGAAATTATAGACTGATTTTTCTGAATCACTGTAAAGACCATCAAGAACATGGTTTTCAATATCAAGAATTCCGAGGGCTGAAGTTGGGTCAGAATATTTGATGAATATTTCTTTCCAAATCTCCTGGAAATTACTGCGGAAATTTGCTACCTGTTTTTCATTGATGGCCATAACCTTTGACGGATATTTAGGGGGCTTTGGAGGATTCAAGAATTCATCCATCATGTCCAGGGCATTATAGTTTTCATTTAGGTTAATGATGATGAAGCGGTTTAAAGTAGGCGCCATCATGTTCATTGATGAAGGAAGATTCTTTGCATAGTTTGCAGCGGCAATGATAAAGCAATCCTTTGGAAGAAATTTTTCATTGCCAATGGTACGGTCAAAAATCAGGCTTAAAAGTGCCCCCTGAACAAATTCTGAACAAGTTGAAAGTTCGTCTACAAACAGAAGTGTTCTTTTACCCTGCTTTGACATTTCAAGAATTCTGTTGAACCATTCCGGGTTCATGTGCTGAAGATGGTCACCACCATTATTTACCTGGTAACCTGAAATTTCTTCCGGAGTAAAACGGCTTCCAATAAGGGTTTCAAGATGATAGCCATAACGTGCAGCATAACGCTTTAATATAGTGGTTTTACCAAGTCCAGGATTCGACATAAAGAGGACAGGAATTCTAGACATCTTTGAAATTTCAACTGCATCAATAATGTTCTGCTCTATACTCATAAAACCCTCCAATAAAAACAGTCATACATAATTAAACTATGCCTTTCTAATATAGTACCGTTTTTTCAGTTGCTAAATTTTTTAGAACTATTTCTTTAACAAACTTTTAGGATTTACTGTCTTACCATTTTTAATGACCATAAAATGAAGATGTGATCCTGTCGAATATCCGGTAGATCCTGCCTTTCCTATTTTTTCTCCCTGCATAACCTCAGAGTTTTTCTGTGAAAGGATTTTTGAAAGATGTGCGTATTTTGTTTTGTAACCGTCACCGTGATTAATCACAATATAATTACCGTAAACATTATCGTAGCCAACAGATTCAACTGTTCCCCCACGACTAGCAAAAACACCACTACCTTCTGCACAGGCTAAATCTATTCCCTTATGAAATGATGAATTGCCTGAAATTGGATCTACACGCAAACCATAATCTGAAGACAAAGAATATTTACATTTAAGTGGAATCATGTAATCAGCATAGGTTTTGATTTCAACTGGTTTTTCATACAGCTTCATTGGTTTTGCAAAGGCAAAAACAAACAGAACACCGCCAATCAGGCTAAGAAAATGAATGTTGTTTGACTCTGATAACGAATCCATGGCAATTGCAAAAATAAGAACAAGTATGCCAAAAAAAATACTGAGCCAATTCAGATTATAGATGCAGGCCATGGCACCTAAAAGGACAGCTACACCGGTAAATCCCTGACAGGATTTTCCAAAAATTAACCCAAGAAACCCTTCGTAAATTCCTGCTACAACAACTGCAAGAAGCGTAAGCCATTCCCCATAGCAGAATTCGCAGATAAAAATTCCAGGAAGAGCAAATAGAAATGATATTACAAAATGAAGAAAGTTTTCGTGCACATAAATGGAAGAACCTAATATTCCAAGATTAAAACATCTTCCATCTACAGTCAGAACTTCCTGGGCAAAATAAGGAGAAATGCAGCTTATAAAAGTTCCCGCAAGACAAGCAACCAGACAAAATGTAAATGCATAATGAGAAATAAAAAAGTCCATATAAAACCTCACACAGTTTAATATAGTTTCATTTCTATTTTTGTCATAATTATATTTTCTTTTTTCCCAGCAATAAAAAAAGGCTGTCCATTGAACAGCCATCTTCATGTTTTCATAATTATAAGAAAAATAAAGTTAAAACTTATTGTCCTTTTTCATTTTTTCAAGCTCATCCTTAGCTTCCTTCAATCCTGCAGCAGCTGCTTTTGAATATAATTCCATTGCTTTGTCTTTATTTTTTTCAAGGCCAAAACCATTCCGGTATAAAGTTGCAAGCTTATACTGAACATAAATGTTTCCTTTTTCGGACATAGCTATAGTTTCAGAAATTGTATCAGGATAATTTTCCGGGCATCCGACATCTTCAAAATACATTGCACCAATAATTTCGCTAACCTTTTCACCCTGTTCTGGAACAACTGGATAATAGTAATCCCTTGCCTTTGCCAGATCTTGCTGAACTCCAAGTCCAAGATCATACATGACACCAAGATAATACCTTGCATCAAAATCCGAGTGTTCTTCAGCTTTTTCAAACCAGAACAAGGCATTTTCGTAAGACTGCTGAACACCAATTCCAGCATAGAATCGGTATCCAATGGCACTCTGAATTTTTCCATCATGACACTGACTTTCAAGTCTAAATAATTTTTCAAGAGAACAAGATTCAAGGAATTTTTCATCGCCAATAAAATTAATTCCAGGTCTTTCTTCTTTTTCAAGCTCAAAGTTACTGTCAAAAAGTTTATCCAGATCCCTGTCCAGTTTAAGCATTATGTGGCTCAAGGATTCATAGTTTTCGGAAAGATACCCGTTGTAAAGTTCTATAGTTTTATCTTCTGACAGAACCATTGTTTCCCTCATGGGTTCGTCAGTATCTTCCGGCGTATAAATTAAAGGAAAGCCGAATTTTTCCTTAAGCAATTCAATATTCATAATAATTCTTATGTTTTCTGTTTTCATTCTACTGGCCTATTTAGATATTCACTTTTTCCTGTGAGAAAATATTTTTTTACGGAATCCCAGCTTCCATAATTCTTTTCATACACATATTCTTTGTAAAGCTTATTTGCCTGCTCATATTCCATATCATTTACAACGGCATAAGTGCAAAGACAGGCATAAGTATAGAACTGTTCATTCAGCCTGCTCAGGAATTCGGTCCCTACTTTCTCGTAATTTTTTTCAATTGAGCCTTCAGAAACAAGAGCCCTTACATCTTCCAAAACTTTTCCGATTTGCTTTATCATATAAAACAATATAATCGAATATCATAAATTGTCAGATTTTTTTTACGCTTTCTCCTTTAATAAATTCAAAAGGAACATGCAGGTGAACGGCCGTCTGCTTTCTTTCTATGCAATCAAGGAAAACTGAAATTCCCTTTTCAATAAGTTCATTTTCCAACTGTCTGATGGTTGTAAGTCTTGGACAAAAATAGGATCCAAGGTTAATTCCATCAAAACCTATGACAGAAATTTTTTCAGGGACATTCAGTCCAAGTTCATTCAGTTTTCTGCAGGCACCGATAGCCATTACATCTGACATTGTATAGATTGCAGTAATGTCTGCATTATTTTGCATGAGTATTTCAGCAGCCTTGAATCCACCTTCCATGGAATACTTTGAAATTTCATAGGATTTGTCAAAATCAAAATCGAGGTGGCTTTCCTTCAATGCTTTTAAAAATCCATCGTAACGGGACTTTGAAACTTCCGAATCAAGGCTACCGCCAATAACACCAATTTTTTTGTGGCCATTGTCTATAAGAAATTTTGTCGCAACATAGGCAGCCTGGAAGTTGTCGATGCTTACGCTTGAAAGATTTTCACTCTTTACTGAAACTGCATCATTGGAAATCAAAACGCAGGGAACCTTTACTTTGTCAAAATCTTCAGTATATTTGTCTGGACTACCGCCAAGAAAAACAAAACCAACTGGTTTCTGTTCATAATACAGGCGTACGGCGCTGGTAGATTCGTCATCATTTTCATCAAGAACAACAACGCCTACTGTATAAGGTAAAGTTTCGAATTTTTTTTGAAGTAATTCTAGAAGTGCATTTAATAAAGGGCTGGAAGAACCTTTTACAATGACAACGATATTTTTCCTTTCCTGTGCCTTAAGCTGTTTTGCATTGGAATTTAAAACAAATCCATGCTTGTGAACAATTTCAAGAACCTTCTCGCGAGTTTTGTCACTTACATCAGGATGATCATTTAAAACCCTTGAAACAGTTCCTATACCACAGCCGCATTCTCTGGCAATATCCTTGATTGTCATTTTTTATAACCTCCATCAGCCAGAAAACCAAGCATTGTGCCTGCCATACAGTTAATCCGTTGCTGCATGGAATTTTTCAGAGGTCTCATGCAACAACAGGATTTAATGACATCAGCCTTTTACGGCACCGGCAATTACGCCCTTGATTATATACTTTTGTGAGCTGATGTAGAATGCAATAATCGGAATTATTGAAACAACAAGCATAGCCATGAATCCACCGTAATCTGTTGAACCATAGGCACCCTGCATTGCAAGCTGAATTGCAACAGGAACTGTCTTGTGGTCTGATCCGAGGATAAGGTATGGAAGCAGATAATCGTTCCAGATCCACATTGCCTGAAGGATAGCAACTGTAATTGCTGTAGGCTTAAGCATTGGAAATACAATGAGGAAGTAAGTCTGCAATGGATTACATCCGTCAATGGTAGCAGCTTCTTCAACTTCCAGGGGAATGCTTTTTACAAATCCACAGAACATGAATACGGCAAGTCCTGCACCAAAGCCAAGGTATACAAGAACGATACCGACAATGTTGTCAAAATAAACGCCGGTAACTACGAAAGTCAAAGTAAACATTACCATCTGGAAAGGTACGATCATGCTGAATACAAAAATGTAATACAGAGTTTTTGTAAACTTATCTTTAACACGGACAATGTACCATGCTGCCATTGATGTACAGAGAATGATGACTCCTACTCCCATAATGCTTACCCAAACCGAACGTAAGAATGCCAGGAAAAAACCAGAAGTAGACAACCCGTTTATATAGTTTTCAAAACCTACAAACATTTCCTTTACAGGCCATGAGAACGGAACTGTTGAAACATACAATCTTGATTTGAATGAGTTCATTACAACAAGCAAAATTGGGAAAATGAAAACCGCTGTAAGAACTATAAGAACAAGTGTTCTTAATCTGGCACTAACGCCATTGTCTTTATTCAATTCTACCATTATTGTTCAATCTCCTTTGAGTTTGTAATTTTCAACTGCAAGAAAGCAATCAGTGCAACAATGAGGAAGAATACGACTGCCTTTGCCTGAGCAACACCATGCCAGTTGGCATTTCTATTATAGAAAGTCTGATAAATATTCAATGCAAGCATTTCAGTTGTTTTTTCAGGAGCACCTGCCGTAAGTGCAAGGTTCTGGTCAAACATCTTGAAAGAGTTTGATAATGTCAGGAATGTACAGATTGTAATTGATGGCATTACCATTGGAATTTTGATTTTAAACAAGGTTCTCATAGAGGAAGAACCATCAATCTGAGCAGCCTCAAGAACATCTGTCGGAATGTTCTGCAATCCTGCAATGTAGATTACCATCATGTAACCGATGAGCTGCCAGTTAGTAAGAACTACAAGTCCCCAGAAACCATACTGAGTCTTGAATGTGATGTCTTCGCCAAAGTAACGGAGAAGGACACCGTTGATAAGAAGGTTCCAAATGTAACCTAAAACGATGCCGCCAATAAGGTTAGGCATAAAGAAAATGGAACGGAAGAAGTTTGTTCCCCTGATTCCTTTTGTAAGTATCAATGAAAGAGCAAAAGCAAAAACGTTTACAGTTACAACTGAAACAATTGTAAAAAGTGATGTAAACCCTAAAGCATGAACAAACTCATTGTCTGCTGTAAATGCCTTGATATAGTTTTTGAAACCTACGAATGCTGTAATGTCTGTTACGGTTGTAAACTTTGTGAAGGACAAACCAATGCCCATAATGAAAGGAACAACAAAGAACAAAATGAAACAGATCAATGTCGGCAGAACGAAAATTGGAAAATACTTTTTTAATGGATCACGATCCTTTTTCATACTTTTCCTCCGGATTAGATTAAAGAATCTGGCAGGCCTAATAGGAGAATGCCTGCCAGATTTGTTTTTGCAAGGCATCCTGAAGAGGTGCATTTTCAGGATACCGCAGAGTTTCAACATTAAGTTGAAGCTTTTATATCTAAGCTATGCAGCAGCTTACATATCAGATTCGTTAGCCCAGTCCTTAACTACGCTTGTCTTAACATCTGCCCAAGTTTTTGAACCCTGTGCATAGCGGAGCAAAGAAGCACCGAAGTTATCCTTGAATGTCTGTGATGGGAACAATGTGAAGTTCCATGCTACAGATGTGATTCCAGGCTTAGACATCCACTTGATGATTTCCTGTGCGAGTGGGTCTGTTGGCTTTTCGTTGTCATCGAATGTGTCGAATGGAGCGATGAAGCCGAGTTTGTTTGTTACATAGTTCTTACCAGTCTTTGAAGAGTACAACCAGTAGATGAAGTCAGCAGTTGCCTTCTGATCTTCCTTAGAAGCCTTCTTGTTGATGCAGTAGAAGTTTTCTGTACCGATACAGAGTCCCTGTCCTTCTTCACCAGCAACACCAGTGTAGATTGGAAGATACTTAACGTTTTCTGCCTTAACCTTGTTTCCTGTAACACCAGCAATCTGACCCCAAGCCCAGTTACCGTTCTGAACCATTGCACATTCTTCAAGAGCGAATTCTGCCATTGAGTTGTCAACTGTCTTAACACCAACATTCTTTGCAGGGATTACCGAGTCGTTCAAATAAAGGTCGAAGATGTTCTTGAATTCCTTTTCGTACTGGAACTTGATCTTCTTTGTTGCATCTGAAGCAAGGTCAATCTTGTTGTTCTTGAATTCGTAGTAAACAGGAACATTTGCAAGGTGAGTCTGCCATCTCCAGTCTTCACCAGCCTTAAGTGATGTAGAAGCGAATACACCCTTGATTCCGAGAACCTGAGCGTTCTTCTGCATGTCATCAGCAATTTCCTTGAGGGCTGCAAAGCTCTTTACTTCGTCCATGCTCTTGTACTTTGTTGCCTTTGAAGAAAGAGCAAAGTATGCATCTGTAATCTTTGAGTTGTAAATGATTCCGTATCCTTCAACAACATAAGGAATACCGTAAACCTTGTTTCCAGCTGTTACACAGAGAGACTTGTCAGAAAGGTGCTTGTAGAGGTCTGTTCCAGAAAGGTCAGCGCAATAGTTCTTCCAGTTTGCATAACCGCGTGGTCCGTTGATCTGGAACAATGTTGGAGCCTGCTTTGTAGCCATCTTTGAAGTAAGTGTTGATTCGTAAGAATTGTTTGCAGCTGTTTCAACGATTACTTTTACGCCTGTTTCCTTTTCATAAGCTGCAGCCAATTCCTGATAAACTGAAGCAACTTCCGGCTTGAAGTTCAAATAGCGAACCTGACCCTTTTTTGGTGCTGCGAATACTGATGCAGCCATTGTCAATGCAGCGAGTGTACCTGCTACTACTTTTTTCATTTTTATCCTCCTAATGAAAAAAATCATAAAAATAACCTGGTTTTTGGAAACGTTATCGGAAACGTTTCCATTTATTTAGAGAATAAGCCCGTTTAATTTTATTGTCAAATTTTTTTTTATAATTGCAAAGTTATTACGAAATATTCATAAAAATTTGTAACTTTTGTTTTATTTTTGGTTTTACCACATCAAAATTGAAAATAAAAAAACTGTCTGTAACTCAAGTTTTACAGACAGTTCTGTATGGACATAGTAATAAAACTTATTTTTTTATGATTGAAATTCTACCTGAACCGTAGGGATTCTCGTAGTCAACCATATATCCCTTGTATGATGCTAGTTTTCCGTTTTTTGTTCTGATGACTGGATAGGCCCCTTCTTTTCTGAAACTCTTGCAGTATTCCACCATGACTTCATAGTCAAGTCCTGCATAATCAACAACAATAGGACATTCTCTGAACATGGAAAGGCCGTTTCCACTGTTTCTAAGGATATAATTGATTCCGGCAAGCCTGTAATTTCTATTCACCTCCAAAGGTTCATAGGAACCAGTTTTTTTGTTGTAGATTTCCACATTCTTTACACGATATTTTCCATCAACAGAAACAAACATACCGTTGCCGTCTTTTTTAACGGAGCTTGGATATGTAGAATCAATTTTATACCTGAGACCTGCAACATGAAGGAAACCTCCATTTTCAGCAGGTGAATTCCATTCTGCATCCCACTCACCCGTAACGGTAACGCCCATTTCAAGAGCATCCATAATCTGCTGGCCTGTTGCACTGATGATGCAAATCATGTTTCCGAAAGGCTGAACGTTTTTCAAGTCGTTGACTGTTACAATACCATCATTAATGGAAGTTCTTATTCCACCGCCATTTACAACCACTGCATCACACTGTAATTTCTTTGATTCATTAAAATACCAGTAAACGCTGTCCGCCGTAAAATCACCTATGTTCATCTCTTGGGCACGAATGAGCCTTTGCCTATCATTGTCAGGAGCGCTAACAGATAATTTTGATCCGAATACGGCAATCTGTTTTCCATATTCCGATTCAACACGGGAAACAAGATTATTTTCAAGTTTTTCAACCTTTTCGTCTGCCCTTTCATAATCCTGGATGAATTCAGTTTTGAAATTTCCATTGACATCAATTGTCATGATTCCAGCAAAAGAAAGATAGGAACCGGTCTGTGTAGAAAGAACTTTTCTTCCGTCAGCATCAGAAACAAAATCCCTTTCGATGACAGTATGGGAATGTCCCCCAATGAAAGCATCAAGTCCCCGTGTATTAGCAATGACATCCAGGGAACTGGTTTTGTCTTTTACTTCTCCAAGGCTTACTCCAAGATGACCAAGAGCAATGCAATAATCAACCTTGTCCTTTACCATGTCAATTGTTTTCTGAACTGCATCGTACAGATCTTCTGGACGAATACTTCCGTCAACACTGTAGAGGAATTCCCCTTTTTCATTCTGAAAGTTTACGGGACTGGAAGAAGTCAAGGTTTCTGGAGTAGAAATTCCAATGAAGGCAATCTTTTTACCGCCCACATTGAAAATTTTATAGGATGCAAAATCCTTTTTCTTTCCGTCGCCACCTATGTAGTGGAAGTTGCAGGAAACATAAGGAAACTTTGCTTTTTTAGAAAGCCTGTAGAAATGGTCAGCACCATAATTAAATTCATGGTTTCCGAAAGAGGCAATATCATAACCTGCAGCATTCATGATATTTATTACAGATTCTCCTTCATCAATGGAACCGTAACTGGTACCTTGAATTTCATCACCGGCATCAACAAGGAGAACTTCTTTTCCGCTTGCCTTCATGTCCTTTACCATTCTGGAAATCTTTGAAAACCTGAGTCCAGCCACATTGTTTCCGTCTACTTTTTTTATATTGTTTATGTAGGTATGAACATCGTTTGTATAAACAATGGCAATTTCTGTATTTACTGCTGCTTTTGTTGTAGTACATCCAGCAAAAAGAATTGCAAGGAAAGCAAAAATATAAAACTTGTGTTTCATAAAAAGTAACTCCATTCCTTATGTTCATTTTGCAGGAAGAAAAGCCTTAAGCCTGATCCCCCAGCAAGAATTCTATTTCATCTTCAGGCCTTAAATATTTAGGTCCACCGCGTTCCACATAAACTTTAGAACCGTGTATCCAGCCGTACTTATTATTATCTTTATCATAGCGAATTTTTATCCAATGGTCTGTATCCCCGTCTACTTTTTCTCTTTCTTCAGTAATGGCATACATGGTATCTGAGGAACCCTCCCGTCCATTAATGGATCCTATGATTTTTCCAACAATGCCAGGAGCATCCATTACAGTTATGTAATCAACCATATAGGCAATGCGCTGTTCTAGTTTTTTTATAGTCCAGTCTTTATCGCCCTTTTTTATAGTTTCAAGATATGTGTAGTTTTCATTTTTGAAAAAATCCCAGTAGTTTCGTGAAGAATAGCAAAGCCATCCCTTTATGGATTTTGATGATATTTCAAACCACAATTCTCCCTTTGGTCCATTCCTTTTATTTCCAGCATTTTTAACATCTTTTACTACATATATTTTATGAACATTAATCAATTCCTCATACCATTTTAATTGACCTATAATTTTATTTTTATTATGGCTTTCATATATATTGCTTCTTCCGGCCAAGTTATCTCCAGCCTTGAAATTTCTAATTTCAAATTTTCTCAATTCCGTTATCTGATCTCCGCTTTCAGTTCTTTCAAGGAGCTTTCCATTGTCCTTAAAAATATCCTCTTCCGCTAATAGGATTCCAGCAATAAACAGCAGGAACAGACACATAACACTTTTTTTCATTTTTTTTCTCCTACAAATATTTTATCCATTTTCTTTATGTCCGTAAGACCATAGCCTGGATTGAACACAACATTTCCTTCTTTATCTCCAACCGTAAAGTGATAGGGATAAAGATCTCCGTTAGCCTTCTTTTTATAAAAACCTATCCTGTCATTGACATACACGTCACTTTTTCTTAAAGGATAGTAGGTCGTATAGAAAGAATCCAGGTTAAGCTTTTCCATTGCCTTTTGTACAAGTTTATTCCTATCTTCGACATAGGCTTTTAAAGGATCAACTAAACTAATAAAACTATCATCTTTACCACTAATATTTGTATTGATTGCATCTTCCCATATATCAATGACATCATTCTTATCAAAAATATTTCCGGTCAAAAGCTGTGGAATTGCAATGGTTGACATAAAATTACAACCAGATCCGTCAATAACATCATTTATATAATAATCATTTTGGGCATTATAATAACTGTTAAAATCATGCTGCCCAAGAAGTTTTCCAAGATAAGGATTATCCTTTGTAATTTTATAAAGGGATGTTACGGAGCCATCTGAATTCTCAATTTCAAATTTATATTTTTCAATCAGTTCCTGCCCATTTTTTGTTTCCCTTCCATGAGTATTAACAAGATCCACAAATTTTCCAAGAAGTTCTCCCGGAATGGCAAGATCCGCTGCATCTTTAGTATACCCAAGGTCAACTCCATATCTTTGGGCAAGAACTAGATCAGCAAAATTATTATACCTCAGATTAAAGATTTCATCATTAACTTTTTTTCCGGCAGCACCCATAAAATCATACATGTTGAGTTTTTGACCCTTATAATTCGTTCCCCAATTGTACTCCCTGAAGTAACTTTGCGGATTGGAAGGAGTCATTCCAGAATCCATCATAAGTTTTTGGGCTACATGAACTTCTTCATCACTAAAGCTGGAATAAGCCCTGTTGCTGGAATTAGCTATGATGTTCAAAAGACCTGATTCAATCCCATTTGATCCAAGAGTTTTTGAAGTCAATTGCTCAGTGTGAGTACCATCGCTGTTTACATAGAGCCCGTTTTCATCCTTAAGATATCCCTGGCCATCATTTATCAGCTGACCGTTCCAAGTGAGTCTCCAATAATCCTGGGAAACATCATAGTTTTCAAAAACATAATCTGTATAACCTAAAAGTCCATAATCCATTAGATTTTCAAGAGCACCTATGTCTTTAGAAATATTTCCGTTGCACTTTATGAACTCAGAGATTTCTTCTGCATAGAGAGGATCATTTGCCATTACCTTAACCATTGCTGTGTGACTTAAAACACTTGAAACCGTTTCTATAATCTGTTTTTCAAAACCGTCATCTATACCGTTTCGCATGGCCTCATGCTGAAGTACGAAACCTAGATTCTTATAATCTGATTCCAGTGAATCCAAACCTACTTCTATAACTTTCTTTCCATTTTCTAAAATTGATTTTGCAACCTGATTTTCATAGCCGCTTTCAGAAGCCTTAAGGAGAACCTGTCCATCAAGAATATCTTGCAGCTGTTTTTTTGCTTCCTCATTTCCAAAGCCATACTGCATTCGCAAAGCAGAAGCAAGATTCGAATTGTCCTTAGAAAAATTTTCAATTTTATAATTTTCCTTTATATCCTTTAGTCCAGAAACAGCAGAAGCAATTCGATTAAGACCAACATTCTGCCCGTTCATTCCTACCTGACCTTCAAATCCATCGTCACTTATTTTTAATTCCCAAAGCCCAACACCATTTATTGATGCAAGATTCAAACTTGTTTCCCCTGTATATCCATACTCAAAAATTGTGGATGCAGTTTCCCCTACAAAGGAATCAAAACTCCTGATACTTGAAATGTTGTCCGAACTAAATCCACTTACTTTCTGTCCATTATAATCAAGATTGAATTCATCAAGTCCAGTAGAAATGGAACCATATATAATGCCTGCAATAGTTTTAGCATAGGCAGCTTTTTCCATTATGGAATCCAAGGTATCATCAAAATTAAAATCATTCTTGATATAAGCATCAGCAGAAATATTTAAAGCAACCTTACCTCCCTGATACAAGGCGGAAGCTCCAATTTTTCCAGCGGCGGACTCAATAGAAGAAATCTTGTCACCAACTCCAGCAGTCGCTATCCCTATGGCGCTGGAAACTGCTGAGGATGCAAGGGATTTTCCAATTTCTACTGGACTTTTGTAGCCACCATAAAGATCCAAAGCTGCAAAACTAATTTCATTGGACAAGGTTACAGCACTGGATAAAGCAGCCGCAGTATAAACGGAGGCACCTGCAGAAAGTGCACCGCAGGAAGCAACGGAAGCCGCAACAGCCGCTGCAATTGTAGTTGTTGTCCTTAGAGTCGGTGCCCAAGACGCATCTGAAATTTTCTGATCCCAGGCAGGCTTGTTAAAATCTTCATATCCAGCCCTTTCTTCAAGGCTGTTCCATTGAAGATCCATAAGGATCAAAGTAATTTCTCCTTTATTTATAAACGAAAAACTATTTTCCTTACTGTCATTATTTATATCCACATCAGATTTAAGCTCAGGGACATCACCAAGATATTTTTGAAAATCTCCATCTGAATTTTCCGTACCGAAAATTTTCTTTTCCCATTGCATATATTCTTCATAAGCCGAAGCGATTAAATTTTTAACTGCTTCTTCACTCAAATTGTTTACGGAAGAAAGATTTACCGTAAGCAGAAATTCTTCAGGTGTAAAATCCCTATACATGTGAACGGACTGATTTTGATAAAGGACACTAAATAGAGTGCAGCCTTTTGTTACCCTTCGGTTGATTTCGTTTCCAGTCACAGAATAGCCTTTATTTCTTACAAGCTCAATTTCCCATTCTCTTTGGGCTAAATTCAATTCTATTATTTTATCAAGGCCTTCCTTTTTTTGTTTTTCAAGCAAATTATATGCAGTATAAGCCGACTGTTTTGCTGCCACATCCTTTTGTTCTGCAAGAATTTTATTCTGAAGGATTTCAGTCTCAATAAGGTAATCATTGTCATAGTTTCTCCTGTCACTTATGGAAAAAGCATTGGTAGCAAGATTAAAAGAATCAATTGCTTTCTGAATTTTTTCATTGCATCCATAATAATCTGCATAATCACCCATGTACTTAATATCTGCAACTGTCATTTGAGAATTCAAAGCCGTTGTTGTTTGTTCAAGATAATTTCTTGAAATGTAATCTTGCCTGTCTTCTATAAACTTACTGTAAGTTTCATTCCAAAGGGAAAGTTTATCATCATATTCATCCTGAAAATTTCTAACCCAAAGATTCCATTCAGACATAAAATTTTCATCAGCTTTTTTCCATTTATCCTCGGAATACTTTTCTATCCTGCAAACCTCTTCATATTTTCTGTAGAGATTACGTTCAAGAGCTTTTATTGTTTCATCTAGCTCATTGGAATAATCAGCATATTGTGATTCTGAAACTTTTTTGGATTCACTTATGACGACACCGGCAAGAGAATCAAAAAGATTTCCATAAAAACCTTCCAATGATTTATTGTAATCAATTTTATCTGAATTTTTAGAAATCAACTCTCCATACATTTGAATTGCTGACTCTAAAATATGTTCATCAGTTTCTGAAAATTTTAAAACTTCATCGTACGATTTTTGCTTTTGCTCAAGGACACTTTCATTAATTTCATTCAATGCGGCGATAATATTGGAACCTGAAATGGTATTAGAATATTTCTTCACAATACTATTGAATATTGCTTCATCAACTTTTCCGCCGGAGCCTGCATAAATTCTTTCCGCAAGAATTTTAAAATCTTTTGGACTTAAAGATTCAGAAAGTGGTTCTTTACTGTTATATAAAAACTCATTCAGCAGACACAAAGGGGAATTCAATGCATCAATGACAGCCTCATAAGCCATATATTCTTCCTGCATCTTATTTTTTATATCCTTAAGGTTTAACTCCGCCTGGCTTTTTAAATCAGACATTTTATCCATGCAGGAGTCTGCAAGCTTACCGTCACTGTCCATGAATTTATGTCCAAAAAAACCTGGAAAAAATGTATGGTCATCTCTTTTGTATTCATATTCATCATACATTTTGTCGTATGCAACAATGTTCATTGCATAAGTTTCTATACGGTCAATGTATTTTCCAAGAAGGCTGTCTGTATCTTTATAGAGAATGCAGCGGGCAACATCACTTTCCCATCCGGAATGACTTTGAACTCTTCTAACGGCTTCTTCAAGACTTTCCCTTCTGTAACTATTGTATAAACCAATGGAGCCCAAAGTGTCATCTGGATCAACATTTTCAAGGACATATTTTGTATTGTTTCGATTCAATGGGTTTATATTTTGTCCATCAACATCATCAAGGTATCCATTAAGACTTACATAATATAAAGCTGCTAGGACCACATCATCAAAGTAATCCAAATGAGAAAGCATTTTTGAAGTCCATTGGAAAAGATCTTCTTCTGCATGAGAATAGAAGTCATTTTCCCTGACTGAATTTTCCTTTACAACATCAGCAGCCTCAAAAAATTCTGTAATTCTTTTTAGGTCATAACCTGACATGCCGTTCAGGTCAAGGCCAATAATGAAATTTCCATTTTCATCTGATGAAATTCTAACTAGTTCATATTTTCCAGAAAATTCAGGTGCAGATCTTACAGCACCAACTAGTTCATGTCGTTTTACAAAAATTTCATTTTCAACATCGCAAACATTAATTTTGTAGGACTCAAGTTTTTCCAAGGCAGTCTCAAGAATCATTGAGGAAGCTATATACAATTCTTCCCTTTCCTTCAATTCCTGGATTTTGACAATCGCTGCATCAGCCTCAAGGTTAGCACTGTTTTTCTTTTTTTCTTCAAGAATGCGTACAGAATTTTCTGCAGATTCAAGTTCATCCTTAACTTCCATAAGATTTTTAAAAGCATCCTCTTTATCAAGGTAAATACTTGTTCCAAAATCATATATTGCTTCTGACTTCCTAACATTGAGTCTTAATTTTTCAAGCCTTACATTTTCGTCATTAAGTTCCTTAATCGCCTTTGAATGATTAACATTAAGCAGAGAAAGTTCTTCAAGTTTCTGAGAAACATAATCCAAGTCCGATGAATTGTTTTCAATTTCTTTTTTTATGCTTTCAGTTTTTTTCTTGAATTCCTGTTCCAATTCCAAAGCTTTTTTTTCATGGATTTTTTGGGCTAACTCAAGTTCTTCAAGGGCAGACTTAAGATTCAGTTCACTGTCCATTGCATTTTCAGTCTGGTTCCCCGTACTTAAAGCATAATTGTAAACAGCAAGGGCAATTTCATATTCCCGTTTTATTTCATCAAGATGAAATTTTGCCTTGCTCAGTTCCAGATCCTCCTGAGTGTAATAATCCTCAAGGATTTTTTCAGAAAGAGAGAGAATTTCACCGGACATGTATTTTTCAGTATTTTTATTTGCAGCTATTCCGTTTAAGAAATAAACAATATCTTTTCCGCCTGCCTCTATTTTTTCAATGGCATCATAGTCTGAGGCAAGTGTATTCATTTTATTTATCTGATCTGAAATTTTTGAAACATAATTGCTGTCTATTTTTCCTGCATCAATTTTATCATTGTTTATCAGTTCATATAAATCATAATAGTTTTCCGACGGATTTTTATTTCTGCAATACTGGTAAAATTCCATAAACTGATCCTTCCAGATGGAAATCCAGCTCTCTGCATTTTCCTTGTAGAACTTTATAAGCTCTCTGACCTGTGTATAAGTTTCTTTCTGAAGATTATAGATTTCATAATAGGAGTCATTTTTTTTATTAAGAAAATCTTCGTACTCCATCAGACTGGATGCAACTTCATCCATATATCCATGACCAATGGAAATTATTTCTGTCCGAGCATTTTCAATTCTTGCCGAAATATCTTTTTTCCAGTTTTCTTTTTTCAATAGAAATTCTTCATAGGCACTCTGCCACTTTTCAATTCCTGAAGAATAAGTCTCCCGTGCATTTTCTTCCCAGACCACCATTTTTTCAAGAAACTGTTTTTCCGCTTCTTCCCAGGACACAAGAGCTTTCCCCATTTCGTTTTCAAATTTGCCAATCCAGTTTTCATCAACAAATTTCATAGTTTCTTTTTCATCTACTGAAATGTCTCTTTCAATGCCAGCAAATAAATTTTCAACTATTGAATCAGTCTTTTTTTGGATGGATTCCGCAAGTTCATTTGCTATAACAGAAGCAGAATCCGCATCAGACATTACTTTAAGAGATTCCCGATCAAACAGTTCATTAAGTATAAGGGTATTTCCTATGGACTCAGCTGCAATTTTTGCATTAAAAATCAAAGTTGAATTATTTTCATTTTCATTTGCCTGAAGATAGGAATCAATAAGTTCTTGGGCTGCCCTATTCCATTGAACCTTTGCTTCCTCTGCAGTAATTTCGCTGCCTCTGTTTTTTTCTTCAAGTTCCTTTGAAAGCTTTTCCAGTTCTTCTCTTATGGAAACATAGAATTCAGAATACTTTTCTTCGTTGAATTTTCTTTCCAAAAATTCGCTGAACCTTTGTTCAACCTGGGAATTAAAATATTCCAATGCCTCTTCTTTTAAAATTGAATCTTCTGCAAGATAACTGTATTTTTCCCATTCGCACATGGCAACAGAAACACCTTCCTTTGCCATATCCTGCCAACGTTGGGTTTCCCGGAGAACATCAGCCTTCTGCAAATATTGCTCCAGACGCATCTGTCCTTTTTCGATTGCAGATCCAAAGCCTAAATTCAACTGCTGTGTAAAAACAGTTTCAATTGAAAAACAGTAGAATATTAAAACTGAAATTATGAAATCAATTCTTTTTCCCATGGAACAAAAGATAAAAAATAATCTTTTTTGACGTCCACAAAATCAATTAAAATCGGGGGAAAATTTTCAATATAAATTTATTTTGATGAAAAAAACTAACAGATTCGGTAAAAAAAAGGAGCTGTCCATTCTGAACAGCCCCAGTAATTATTTCAAATCAAATGAAAACTTATTTGTACAGTGGTGCAACTGTATCTACCATCTTCTGGTATTCAGCATAAGCCTTATCGTAAGCTGCAACATTTTCAGCGATTGGATCTGCGTTCTTTGATTCGTCAAGCTTGATGTGTTCTGCACAGAGGGCTGCAATGTCAGACTTTCCATTCATGCTCTTAAGGCACCACAAAGCCTGAACTGCTCCACCAAGGGCGGCAGCTTCATCAAGAGCAGGAACACGGATTGGAAGATTCATGACATCTGCTGCAATCTGACGCCAGAGTGCTGACTTTGAACCACCACCAATAAGACGGATTTCCTTTGGCTGGAAACCAAGCTTGCGGAATGCATCAAGACCACCGCGCATTGCAAACACAGAAGATTCCATTGCGGCACGGCAGATGTTTTCGCGGCTTGTATTAGCTGTTGTCATGCCAGTGATGCTTGCACGACCGTTTGGAAGGTTTGGAGTTCTTTCACCGTTGAAGAATGGAATTACAAGAACTCCTTCTGATCCGCATGGAGCCTTAGATGCAACTCCATCAAGTTCCTTTACTTCAAGGCCGAAAAGACCACGGATGAATTCTGTAGAAACTGTACAGTTCATTGTACAAAGAAGTGGAAGCCATCCGCCTGTAGAAGAACAGAAACCAGAAAGACCGTTTGCAGGGTCAGCGATCGGCTTGTCTGAATATCCATAAAGTGTACCAGATGTACCCATAGACATTGTAAGGAAGCCGTCTGCAACAGTACCTGTACCGACAGCACCCATCATGTTGTCTCCACCACCAGCAGAAACTGGAATGCCTTCTGGGATTCCATAAGCCTTTGCAGCTTCAGCAGAAACTTTTCCTGCAGCTTCATGTGCTTCAATGAGCTTTGGAAGCTTGTCCATCAATGAAGGATCGATGATGTCACAGATTTTCTTTGACCAGCAGCGGTTCTTTGAATCGAACAATGCTGTTCCAGATGAATCACCGTATTCCATTACGTATTCACCAGTAAGCTTCCAGTTAAGGTAATCGTGTGGAAGCATGATGTATGTGAGTGCCTTGAATGCATCAGGCTTATTTCTCTTAAGCCAGAGGATCTTTGGAGCTGTAAAACCTGTAAGCATAAGGTTGCCAAGGGCATCAACTACGGCAGCATCGCCACCTGCAGCTTCTGTAATAATCTTGCATTCTTCGGCTGTTGATGTATCGCACCAAAGCTTGATGTTATATAAAGGCTTTCCATCCTTATCAAGAGGTACAAAACCGTGCTGCTGTCCAGAAACACCGATAGCTTCGATTGTCTTTTTGTTTTCTGCAGAAAGCTTTCCGAAACAAACTTCAAGTCCCTTGTCGAACCATTCAGTTGTCTGCTCGCGGGTTCCGTCTGCTTCTGAAATCAAATCCATTGGGCACGAAGCCTTTTCAATGATTTCCTTTTTTTCGTAATCATAGATTACGACTTTCATACTCTGTGTTCCAAGGTCGATGCCAGCAACAGTTTTCATAGAATTCCTCCAAAATGGAAATATATATAGTAGAAATTTAATATTTAGATTATATACCCTAAACCACAGAATGGCAACCGGTTGCCAAAATAAATAAAAAAACTAAGCATCCGTTATTCCCCCAACAACGGGGACAGACCCCTAAAAACAGTAAAACCTGATGCATTCCTGCACCAGGTTTTTAATCGGCGAAAAAAAGGCAAAAATTACTTTCTCTGACCGGAAAGTTCGATGTAGATCTGATCTGCAAGACCAAAAGAAGAATTCTTTGTCATTGCTTCTGCCATGTTGTCATACATCATGTCGTCGTACATCTTGCGGGCGTATTCATTGTTTTCACCTGAAAGACTTGTATGCTGTATGGTATTCCTCATGCTTGAAAGCATCATTTTTACCATATAATTTTCCATTTCCATGGACTGTGCATAAAGATCGGAAGTCTTATCAATGGTAGGAATTTTTCCGTTAGATCCCTTTACATTTGCCGCAAGACCTTTAGGAGCAGAATTCTTGTCAGCTTCGCTTGTAAATGCTCCGTAGAATCCCTGTGTATAATCGCCGTTCAACCTGTGATTTTTAGCAATCTGGCTTGAAGAAACACCAGAAACAGTATTACCCTTCTTTTCGGCAAGTCCCATGGCAGTATTTCGCTGCATTTCCTTAACCAATTCTGAAAATTTCACTGCTTCTTTCTGAAGGTTTGAAGAATCCCTTGCTGCAGTTGCATCACCAAGAGTTCCTGTAACTGCCATTCCTGAAATACCCTTTACGCCCATAATATACCACCTTATGTAAAATTTTCGGCAAACCTGATGAATTTCTTAGAAAAATTTGTTAAACTTTGCGACATGTCAGAAAATTCAGCAGAAAATCCATTGGGATATGAAAAAATTTCAGTACTTTTAAGAAAATTCGCAGTTCCAGGCATCATAGCAATGCTTGTAAATTCCATATATAACATTGTAGATCAGATTTTCATCGGCCAGGGCGTCGGATATCTTGGAAACGCTGCAACAAACGTTGCTTTTCCAGTTACAGTAATTGCCGTTGCCGTTTTTCTTTCTCTTGGAGTCGGTGGCGCAACACGATACTCCATTTATCTTGGTGAAAAAAGAACTGAAGATGCAGCAAAAGTTGTAGGAATTGCCGTTACTGCAGCCGTAGCCTTCGGTCTTTTCTACGCAGCCTTTGTCTTCATTTTCCTCAAGCAGATGCTCTATGCCTTTGGAGCAACAGATGAAGTGTTCAGGTATGCTTACCAGTACACAAGCATCACCAACATTGGACTTCCTTTCATCGTTGTCATGAATGTAATCAGCCACATTGCCATGGCAGACGGTTCTCCAAAATATTCCATGATATGCATGGTAACTGGCGGAATAATCAATACAATCCTTGATCCAATCTTTATCTTTGTATTCCATCTTGGAGTTGCAGGTGCTGCATGGGCTACAGTCATTGCGCAGATAATTTCCTTTGCAATCTGCGTTGCATACCTGAAACGCTTTAAGCGCGTAACACTAAAAAAAGAATATTTCAGGCTGAACCTGAAGCAGACTCTGATCACCATCAAATACGGAATGTCTCAAGGCCTTACACAGTGCGCCATGTGCCTTGTTATGGTCTGCATGAACAGAACCATGGTTCACTACGGCTCACTTTCTATCTACGGAGCTGAAATTCCTTTGGCATCAAGCGGAATCGTAATGAAGGTAAATGCCATCGTCATTGCAGTTCTTATCGGAATCAGCCAGGGAATGCAGCCTATCATCGGTTTCAACTACGGAGCAAGGCAATATGACCGCGTAAAGAAAACTTATTTCCTTGCCATAGAATGCGAACTTGCAATCACAATCCTTGCAGTAATCTGCTTTCAGCTATTCCCAGAATACATACTTTCCATATTCGGTAAGGAAGACGGGCTCTACGTGGAATTCTCCGTAAAGTTCATGAAGTGTTTCCTCTGTGCCCTTCCTCTAGGTGCAGTCCAGATGCTTTCATCAAACCTATTTGCTTCCATCGGCAAATCCGTAAAGGGTGCACTACTTTCTTTGACAAGACAGGTAATCTTCTTTATCCCGATTCTTTTTGTCCTTCCAATGATCTATGGAATCAATGGACTTTTCTGGGTTGGACCAACATCTGATGTACTTGCCTTCGTTACTGCCATTGCCTGTGTCATCCATGAATTCAGGCATTCAGATTTAAGCGGAAAAAAAATTACACCATCATTTAACGCTTAAAACAAATGCAGGCAATTTTCACTCAGAATGATTTCTACATTGAACTGAACGCCTTTGACTCAGATTCTGATGTGGAGATCAAGAACAAATTTGACTCAAATAAATTCAAGGCTCTCTATGATTTAGGATGGACAGAACGGCCACTGGATTCAGACTGCTCATATATTTTCCTCTGGCAGATTTCCGATGTATTTTTAAAGGCACTGAGTTCCGCAAGTGAAATTGAATTCCAGCGCGAAAACCTAAAAATGGACTTATCTGCAGAACAGTACCTTTACCTTGCAGAATGCGTACCGTTTTCAGTCGGAAGTGAATTCGTTGATTCAGAATGGCTTGAAGGTGTTGTCAGAAATCTTCTTAAAGTTTTCAAGGCCGAAATAGCAGAATACGACGGAACCGTAGAAAAATATTTTTCAGAAAAAACGCAAAGCCTCCACACGCCGGAACGCATTTTCTTTCATCTTGTAGAAAACAAGGCCAAGACGGAACAGGAGCAGATTGATTTTCCCTTTGCATTCATTGCAACTTATGCTGTCCAGAATCCAGACAAAACAGTAACTCACAAACCGTTGAAGTTTGCCCTGGCAGAATACAAGGACAACAAAGACAAGCTGCTTGCCCTTCTTGCCTGCCTGAACAAAGCTGCAGACGTTTCAAAATTCGTAGACGAAATTGTTGAAAGCGGCGAAATATTTCATACACTTAAACTTACACCACAGGAAACCTACAGTTTTCTAAAGGCAATCCCTGAAATCGAAGCCACAGGAATTCTTTGCCGCATCCCGATCTGGTGGAAGAAAAAGTCCGCCAGCATCAGGCTAAACATAAAACTTGGTGAAAAATCACAGAAGTTCATAGGATTCCAGACAGTACTTTCCGTAAAACCTGAATTTGTACTTGACGGTGAAGTAATTACAGTTGAAGAAGTTGAAAGCCTCCTGGAAATGACAGAAGGACTTGCCCTCCTTAAAGGCAAATGGGTTGAGGTAAACAAGGACAAGCTTGCTGCCCTTCTTGCAGAATTCCAGCGCATATTGGAAAGCGACCAGAAAATTTCACTCCTTGATGCCCTCCACGGAAACATTTTTGACAAGGACAAAAAAGAAAAAAACGAGGAATCAGAAGAACGAAAAGAAGTAAATGTTGACGGCGACATAATCATTACCAACGGAGACTGGCTAAAGACTTTCCTGAGCAACATGAGGGCTGCCGCAACAAATGAAGACATTGAAGTCCCTGAGAATGTAAATGCAACATTGAGGCCATACCAGAAAGCAGGATACAGTTGGCTTGCAGGCATGTACAGATACGGTTTCGGTGCCTGCCTTGCAGACGACATGGGCCTTGGAAAAACTTTGCAGACCCTTACCTTCATGGAATCAATCCGCAGCGGCAAAGGCGGATCAAAGAAAAAAATCCTTTTGATTGTACCTGCTTCTTTGATCGGCAACTGGCAGGCTGAATCAAAAAAATTTACACCGCTTATAACAATAAAAGTACTCCACGGGAAACCTGCGGCAAAGCTGCAGGCGGAAGCTGTTAGCGATTTGCAATTTCTCAACATTACAACATACGGAATGGCAACAAAAATTCCAGCCCTTCAGATGGTAAACTGGGACTGCATAATTTTGGATGAGGCACAGGCAATCAAAAATCCAGCCTCCAAGCAGACCCAGATCATCAAGAAAATTCCTGCCGAAAAAAAGATTGCAATGACAGGTACGCCAATTGAAAACAACCTGACGAACCTCTGGTCAATTTTTGACTTTGCAAACAAGGGCCTTCTTGGTTCTTCTTCCGAATTCAAAAAATTCCAGACAGAACTCAACGAAAATCCAGAAAAGAACACAAAACTCCGAGCCATGATTGCGCCGTTCTTTTTGCGCCGATTAAAGACAGACAAGAGAATCATTTCTGATCTTCCAGAAAAAATCGAGACAACGGACTACATTACCCTCAACAAAAAACAGAAAACTTTATATACAAAAGCTGTTGATGATTTTACAAAACGCCTTGAAAAAATCGGAGATGAAGAAGACCGAGATCCTGTTAAAAGAAACGGCCTCATGTTCGAAGTCCTTATCCGCCTTAAGCAGATCTGCAACCATCCAGACCAGTATCTGGGACAGGAAGAATTTGCACCAAGTGGCAGCGGCAAATTTGAAATGATACAGGAAATCTGCGAAACCATTTACGAAAAGCGCGAAAGAGTTCTTGTATTTACTCAGTTCAAGGAAATGATAGAGCCTCTCGAAAAATTCCTTGAAGGCATTTTCCACGCAAAAGGTTTAACCATTGACGGAAGTACAAAGGCAACTACCAGAACAGAATATGTTCAGAAATTCAACGGTGATGAATACATTCCATTCATGGTACTGTCGCTTAAAGCCGCTGGAGTTGGTCTAAATCTTGTAAAGGCAAACCATGTAATTCACTTTGACCGCTGGTGGAATCCAGCCATAGAAGCACAGGCAACGGACAGAGCATTCCGCATCGGGCAGAAGAAAAACGTATTCGTGCACAAATTTGTCTGCAAGGACACTATCGAAGAAAAGATCAACGAAATGCTCATCTCAAAGACACGGCTTGCCAAAAGCGTAATCGGTGGAATCGGAGACACTGGGGAAAACCTACTTACAAAAATGTCCGACCACGAACTCATTGAAGCCTTGAGGATGGAATAGTTTATGGCATACTACGATGATTACGAATACGATTATGAAAGATACAATTTCAACAAGCCAAAATACGAAAGCGTGGCAGATAGAAAAAACAAGGCTGAAGAATATGTAAAAAAAATGGCTGCAAAGGGAATTGTCTTTAATCCCGTTGTAATTGCCGGAAACAAGATTGCGGAAAAATGGTGGGGCCTCATGTGGTGCAAAAACCTTGAACGCTACTCTGACTACGCAAACCGCCTTCCACGCGGGAAAAGCTACTGCAAGAATGGAAACGTAATAGACCTTAAGATTGAAGCGGGAAAAATCCAGGCTCTTGTAATGGGTACTGCAAAAAAGCCTTACATTCTTGAAATTGAAATCGACCCGATCAACGAAGTAAAGGCTGTGGACATATCATGGCAATGCTCCAAAAAAATCCATAATGTGGAAAGCCTTGTAAAGGGAGAATTTCCACCTGAAATGGAAGACCTTTTCTTTCAGGAAGACGGACTTTTTCCATCACCAAAGGAAATTCATTTTTTCTGCATGTGCCCAGACAGCGCCAAGATGTGCAAGCATGTTGCTTCGGTTTTATATGCTGTAGGAGCAAAACTTGATGACGACCCCCTCCTCTTTTTTAAGCTTAGGGGAATCGACATGAACAGCCTTGTTGCAAAAGCCATAGACAACAGGCTGGAAAATCTTCTGGCAAATGCAGAAAACATCACACCACGCGTCTATGACGATGCCGATGTTGAAAATCTCTTTGGGCTTTAATCGTTAATTTCAGTGAAGCACAACCTCAAAAATTGTTCCGCCAAGGAGAATGATGCTAAAAAGATAGCAGAGAATGTCACGGGCCTTGTATCCGTAATTCTTAAGACAGCTGCCCTTCTTTCTGAATTTGAATCCGCGCAAATCTGCGGCAATGGCAAGACTCTGGGTTTTTCGTACGGAAGAGACAAGCAATGGTGCACACAATGGAAGAATCAATGCAACCTTCTTGAAGGGATTTCTTGTATCAAGTTCAATTCCACGGGAAGTTTGGGCTTCCATGATTCCGGCCATTTCAGATGCAAAAACTGGAATGAAACGAATTGCAGTTGTCATTGTAAAAGCATACTTGAATGGAATGTGAAGTTTTTCAACAAGGGAATTTGAAAGGTCCCCGAGTTTTGTAACGCTAAGCATAAGGGCCAAAGGAAGAGTTGCACAGCTCAACCTCATTACAAGGCGGAAGGCATTCATGATTCCGTTGTCAGTAATCTTTATGAACTTATATTCGTAAACAATATTTCCGCTTCTGATGCAGAGAACCTGAAGAATGAAAAGGAAAATTGAAATCTTTATCAGTCCCTTGAGCAATGTAAAAGTTCTTTTCTGAATGCCACACATAAGGCCGATTACAACATCAAGGACAAGAAGCCCGATGAGGAAATAGGCATTGCTAGAAATGAAACAGCAGATACAGATTACAAAGGCAAAAAACAATTTTGTAACGGGATTCATTTTGTGAAAAACTGAATTACCCGGAATATAGTCTAAAAGTCCTTTCATTTTTATTCTCCGTCAAACTGTTTGAGTCCCAGGGAATTTTCTTCCATGACTGGAACAAGTTCCTTTGGATAGCCATCGGCTACAATCGCACCCTTTGCAACAACAACCATGCGCTTTGCAAAATCACGGACAAGTTCCATATCGTGGCAGACCATGATTACGGTTGTCCCGTTTTCGTTCAGTTCCTTGACAGCATTCATAAGGTCCATGCATTCCTTGTAATCAAGGCCCGTTGTAGGTTCATCAAGAATCATTACTTCCGGATGAACTGCAATGATTGAAGCCAAGGCAAGCTGCTGACGCTGTCCACGGCTCAAGGCAAAAGGTGCCATGGCAGGATCAAAGCCAAAGCGGTCTACAATTTCCTTTGCGTGCTTTTCCGGTTCAGGAAGTCTAAGGGCCTTTAAGCCGAATGCAATTTCATCAAGGATTGTATAGCAGCAAAGCTGTCTGTCTGGATTCTGGAACAAGAAACCAATGTGTCGTGCAAGGACGCTGTTCTTTGTCTTTTTGCTTTCAAGGCCGCAGATTTTTATGCTTCCGCTGGCAGGCTTTAAGATTCCGCCAATGAGTTTGCTCAAGGTAGATTTGCCCGAACCATTTTCGCCGGTCAAGGCAAGGAAGTCTCCCCTGTAAACCTTGAAGTCAATATCCCTTATAAGGTAATTCACATCATAACCAAAGGACATTTTTTCAACTTCAACAATAGGTTCTGCATTGGATGTATATTTTTCATAGTCAGATAAAGTTTTCTTTTCTGATTCATTGCCAACATTTTTTCTGTTTGAATCAGCTACAATCTGATCAAGGATCTTTCCTACGCGATCATGGTTCAAACCAAGGTCGGCAAGTTCATCGCGATGGGAAAGAACTTCTTCTACAGTTCCGTGGAAAGTAAGCTCCCCATGCTTAAGTACAGCAAGCTTTTTTGCATACTCGCAAAGAAGGCGGATTTTCTGTTCTATGACAATAACCGTAAGTCCGTATTTTTCATTTAGTTCCTTAATGATGCGGAAGATGTTACGGCTTGCTGCAGGATCAAGTTCTCCTGTAGGTTCATCAAGAACAAGGATTTTGGGGCGCAGGGCAAGAATAGCGGCAATAGCAACCTTCTGTTTTTGTCCTCCGCTCAAACTTGAAATGTCACGATCACGCAGGAATTCTATCTGCATTTCCTTAAGCACCCACTCAAGGCGCTCATAGATTTCCTGCTTTTCAAAACCAAAGTTTTCCATACCAAAAAGGATTTCATCTTCTACAGTTGCAGAAGTCATCTGGCTGTCAATGTCCTGAAAAACTGAACCTATTTCCAGGGCAAGCTGGCATGGATCAGTGTCAAAAACATCCTTGTCATTTACAAGAACTTTTCCGTAATAATCACCCTTGTAGTGATGTGGAATTATTCCGTTAATGGCATAGGATAATGTTGTTTTGCCCGCACCGCTTGAACCGATGATTCCAAGGAATTCACCGTCTTCAACTTCCAGACTTATTTTTGAAAGTGCCTTTTCCTTTGCGTCTACGTATGAAAAACTGAGGTTCTGTATCTTGATCATTTCAATGTTGCCTTAAGTGGATAGTAAAGTACCTGTACGATGATTGCGTTGAACAAGGCTGTAAACCCAACGATAGGAACAAATGCAGCAAGAGCGGCAGGATCAGACTTGATTACAACAAGAAGGAATGTTGCGTAGATTCCGCCTGAAACAACAGTGCTTACAAATGTTGCGACAGCAGGCATGATTTCAACCTTACCGATCTTTGGCATTGGAACCTTAACGAGAAGGCACATTACAAGAGCACCAAAGAATTCAGAAAGGAAGTTGAGCCATGGAGTTCCAGGGAAGAACTGGCAGATAGCACCTGCAAGAATACCGATAATGATTGCTTCAAATACGCGTGGTCTGATGAGAACAATTGCCATACAGTACATGGCGATGATGAAGTTAGGCTTCATACCAAAGAAGTTTACAAAGCTTCCTACAAAAAATTTAAGTACTGCACCTGCTGCAAGCAAAATTGCGATGAGTACAAGTTCGCGAATAGAAAGGCCTTTTTTTTCTTCACCCTTCATTACTCTCTTTTCTTCATTTTCATTCTGAATTTCTTCTGACATAAATACCTCCGAAACCTTATGTTTCTATTGATAGTAACATCATACAACAGAAATCAACTCTTGTCAAATTGTTTCTACAAATAGAAACAGAATAATTCATAATTCATAATTCATAATTCATAATTCATAATTCATAATTCATAATT
>JAKSLX010000025.1 GCA_024400915.1 Treponema sp. | reverse complement strand
ATTGGGGAGTGTAGGATTCGGACCTACGAAGGAAAACCAACAGATTTACAGTCTGCCCCCTTTGACCACTCGGGAAACTCCCCATTCCCTAATTGGGAAAGCCGCCGCAGGGATTCGGACCCAGGACCTCGAGATTACAAATCACGCGCTCTACCAGCTGAGCTACAGCGGCTTAATTTTTATCAACTTCGCTAGTGCGTTGCTGATGTTCAATACTATATAGAAACTTCGAAAAAGTGTCAATAGCAATATCAAAAAAAAATTGAAAAATTTTGATATTTTCAAAAAAAATCCCAGCAGAACAATGAAATGCATCACTGCCCTGCCGGGATTCTGTGTTTTAATTAAGCTATAAATTACATCACAGCCTTAACTTCAACTGTTTCTCCAGCCTTTGCCATAGGAACAAGATTTCCTTCTGCCTTAGCACCGTTGATGTAAAGCTCCTTGATTCCCTTCTGAGAACCATTGTTTACGATCTCGATGTTGTATGTAGCATCGCGGAACTTGCGTGTAACCTTGTATCCCTTAACGTCTGTTGGGAGACATGGATCGATTACGATTCCCTTGTAAGATGGCTTAATACCAAGGAGGTGCTGGCTAACTGTAAGCCACATCCATGCTGCTGTACCTGTAAGCCAAGAGTTCTTACCTTCACCAGGCTTTGCCGCATCCTTACCTGCAACCATCTGACAGTTTACATAAGGTTCAACCTTGTGGAGCTGCTGGTCCTTAAGGTACATTGGAGAAATCTTGCGGAAGAGTTCCCAGGCGTCGTTACCGCGGCCTGCAACTGTTTCACCGATGATAACCCATGGGTTGTTGTGGCAGAAGATACCTGCGTTCTCTTTGTATCCAGCTGGATAAGAAGAGATTTCACCCATTTCAACATGGTACTTTGTATATGCAGGGTTGTTGAGAACCATACCGTGTTCACAGTCAAGGTACTTCTTACAAGAGTCGATGGCCTTGTCAACCATTCCGTCTTCAAGACCGATTCCAGCCATTGTACAGAAGCCCTGTGATTCGATGAAAATCTTTCCTTCTTCGCATTCGTTTGAACCGATCTTGTTTCCGTAGAAGTCGTATGCGCGGAGGTACCATTCACCGTCCCAACCGTGCTTCTTTACTGCTTCGATCATGCTGTCAACGCACTTCTGAGCACGTGCAGCTTCGTCGTCTTTTCCAACCTGCTTACAGAGTTCAATATAGTCCTTACCTGTAACAACAAAGAGACCTGCAATCATGAGAGATTCAGCCTTTGAACCTTCAGAGTTGTTTTCTGTTGTCTGGAATGATTCGTTTGGATCCCAAGAGAAACAGTTGAGGTTGAGACAGTCGTTCCAGTCTGCACGTCCGATAAGTGGAAGCATGTGTGGTCCGAGATTTTCAACAACGTGGTTGAAAGAAATCTTAAGGTGTTCCATGAGTGAAACTTCTGTTCCAGCCTTGTTGTCGAATGGAACTGGTTCATCGAGGATCGAGAAGTCTCCAGTTTCCTTAACGTATGCAACAGTACCGAAGATGAGCCAGCATGGATCGTCGTTGAATCCACCGCCGATGTCGTTGTTACCATGCTTTGTAAGTGGCTGATACTGGTGATAGCATCCGCCGTCTGGGAACTGTGTAGATGCAATGTCGATGATTCTTTCGCGTGCGCGGGAAGGAACCTGGTGAACGAATCCAACAAGGTCCTGGTTAGAATCACGGAATCCCATTCCACGTCCTACACCACTTTCGAAGAATGATGCTGAGCGTGAGAAGTTGAATGTGATCATACACTGGTACTGGCTCCAGATGTTAACCATGCGGTTAAGCTTTTCGTCGTCGCTCTTAACAACATACTTGTCAAGGAGAGCATCCCACATAGAGCGGAGTTCATTGTATGCAGCGTCTACAGCTTCAACTGTAGAGAATTTCTTGATGAGGGCTTCTGCCTTTGCCTTGTTTACGAGAGTAACATCGCTGTCCTGTGAAGAAATGAGAGTTCCGTTCTTCTTGCGCTGGATGTCTGCTTCAGAGAATTTTTCTTCCTGTGCGTTTTCAACATAGCCGAGGACAAAGATGTAGTCCTTGCTTTCACCGGCCTTAAGTTCAACTTCTACATAGTGTGAAGCGATTGGAGACCAACCGTGGGCAAGTGAGTTGCTTGGCTTTCCTGCCATTACGCACTGTGGATCAGCGAATTCATTGTAAAGACCGATGAATGATTCGCGGTCTGTATCGTATCCGTCAATCTTTGCGTTTGTAAGTGAGTAGTATGCGTAGTGGTTGCGGCGTTCCTTGTATTCAGTCTTGTGGTAGATTGTAGAACCGTCGATTTCAACTTCACCTGTAGACCAGTTGCGCTGGAAGTTTTCCATATCTGTTGCAGCATTCCAGAGACACCATTCAGCAAATGAGAAGAGCTTGATCTTCTTTGTTGCGTTTGTTGTGTTCTTGAGTGTCACCTTCTGAACTTCTGCCCATGTCTTGAGAGGAACAAAGAAAAGAACTGATGCTTCGATTCCGTTCTTGCTGCCTGTGATGCGTGTATAGTTCATACCGTGGCGGCATTCATAACTGTCGAGTTCAGTCTTGCATGGCTTCCATCCAGGATTCCATACTGTTCCGTTATCGTTGATGTAGAAATAACGTCCACCGTTATCCATTGGTACGCCGTTGTAGCGGTAACGTGTAATGCGGCGGAACTTAGCGTCCTTGTAGAATGAATAACCGCCCGCTGTATTAGAAATGAGCGAGAAGAAATCCTCGTTGCCAAGGTAGTTGATCCAAGGCCAAGGTGTTGCTGGATTTGTAATTACAAATTCCCTGTTCTGGTCATCAAAATGTCCGAATTCCATAGTAGTTTTCCTTCAATAGTTTTATTCTGCAGCCAATTTTATAATAAAAGTGTCTACAAAAATTTTTTGAATTTTATCATGATAAAATATAAAAGTCAAAGAATATAATATATAGAAAACTTGTTTTTTTTAAATTTCCCCCGTATAATGAAATGTATGAGAAAATACATCCTTGCATCAATACTCGCCATGTCACTTATTATTCCAGTGACAGCTAAAAAAGTCGCTGTTGACTATAATAAACTTGCAGCTTCTGCAACAGAAAAAGAAATCAAGAGCGCATACAGATCAGAACGTTCCCTCTTCTACAAGTCATACTATGACAACAAGGAAACTTTCCTCCACCTCTGCCTTAAAAACAACAGACCATACTCTGTCATCAAAATGTGCATTGACTACGAATCTGACGTTAATGCAAAGACCAGTGATGGCCGCAATGTTCTCTCATATGCCGCAGAATATTCTTCGGATCCAAAAGTAGTTGAAATGCTTGTAAAGGCTGATGCCCTTACGGCCTCAAGAAAAAGAAACAGAATCCTGCATACTGACAAATACGGGAAAAATTCTTTCCACTATGCAAAGGAAAATCCTACGGAATCAGTTTATGCAAAACTTTGCAAATTCGCAGAAGATCCAAATGTGTATGAAGGCGATTCAGTTTATACTGGTGCAGGGACAGACGGCCTTGACGACATTGCTGCTCTGGAAGCAGAACTTGCAAGGGAAGCAGCTGAGCTTGAGGCCATGTCTTACAAGGAGCCAGCACCAGTCGTTGAAGCACCAGCTCCTGTAGCTGTCGCACCTATTATTGTTCCACCTGTAGTTGCGGATAAAAAGGAGGAACCTGAAGCAGAAGTTGCAGATGAACCGGAAGTAGTTGCCCTCATTGAAGAACCTGCTCCTGTAGAAACTCCAAAACCTGACCTTAAAAAGCAGGAAGTTGAAACATATGCTAGTGCTTTCCTTCTTGACTATGCAGAAGAACCACAAGAAGAAACTGTGGAACAGAAGACAATAAAAATTGAAAATCCAGACCTTGCAGACAAGAACGGTGTTACCCTCCTCATGAAGGCAGCAAAATCAGGAAACGACTGGGATGTCCGCACTCTCCTTTCAAGCGGTGCAGACGTTAACCTCCGCGACAAGGACGGATGGACAGCACTCATGTATGCTGCCCGCTACCAGAACAGCCTTAACATCGTGAACATGCTCATTGAAAAGGGTGCACACGTAAGAGTAAGAAACAAGTTCAACGCTACACCACTCCTTATGGCTGCAGACTACTCAAAGAACCCTGAAATTCTTGCAGTTCTTCTCAAGAACAGAACTGTTGCAGAAGACGAAGTGTTCAGGGCATTTATTTTCACCATTACAGGAAAAACAAGTTCAAGCCACGTTCGTGCTGCAAAGATTAAGCTTTTTCTTGACATGAACATACCTCTCAACAGACTTTGGAAAGGCCAGACACCTTTGATGTATGCAGCCCAGTACAGTTCTACGACAGATGTAATCCAGCAGCTTCTTGATGCAGGAGCAGACCCATCCCTCATGAACGACAAGGGAATGTCTGCCTTTGACTACGCAAAGAACAACAGAAAATTGCCACAGGACAATACATTCTGGACTCTTAATAACGCAAAGTAAAAAATGAGAATAACAGGCGGAAAACTAAAAGGCAGGTTTACTGAAACCCCATACGGAAAAATGGCAATCAGACCTGCCATGGACAAAATGCGTGAATCCGTTTTTGCAATTCTGGATCCAGTCCTTGAAGGAAAATCTTTTCTCGATTTATTTTCAGGGTCTGGGACCATTGCCCTTGAAGCCGTATCTCACGGAGCAACAGATGTTTCCCTTTGCGAAATGGATAAATCAAAAGCAAAGATTGTTTTTCAAAATGTAAAGATGGCGGAAGAAGTCGGCGTAAGAATCAAATGCCATTTTATGGCTGTCGAACTCTACCTTAAAAGATGCAGAGAAAAATATGACTACATTTTCATGGACCCACCATTTCCATACAAATTCAGGAAGGAACTCATTGAAACATCCGGAACAAGACAGATGCTCAAGGAAAATGGAAGGCTCATGATTCATTATCCGGAAGAAGATGCCCTCCCCGACGAAATCGGAAATCTTGTCCTCGTAGACAAAAGAATATACGGAAGATCCATAGTCAATTTCTATGCCTACAAAACAGCGCCGGAAGAAAAAACTACTGAACAGAATTGATTCCTACCGATATATATTGTAGCGGAAGCTGAAATTTCAACTTTCAGAAATGATGAATTTCCGCTCATTTTTAAGATAAATTAAATATTTCTTGACAAATGTTAAAGTGAGTTTACAATATTGGTAGGTAGTCATGACTGAAGATTTAAAAAAGCAGATCGATGATAAACAGGATGAATACAGATTCATCAAGGTTACAGATAACCCGGTTCAGGGTCTGTCGGATCAGCAGAAAGTTGCCCTAAACAGAAAAGCCAATGCACTTTTCAACGAAGGGAAATTTGAAATGGCTGAAAGAATCTTCATTACTACAGGATACTCAGATGGTTTGACTCGTGTCGGCGATAAGTATGCAGAAAAAAATCTGTATTTTAAAGCCCTCAAGTTATACATGCTGGCCCATAACAAGAGAAAGAGCGAACCTTTGATAGAAAAAATTTCACAGACTGTGTCTGTTATGTTAAAAAACAATTAAAAATAATTACTTGTCGGAAAGAGGATAATTTAAATGTCGGATTTAGTAAAAAGTGAGGAATTCGATGTAGCACCGGAACAGGATTTTGTTGTTCCAAAGACAGACGATTCTACATCGGAGATTAGCGAGCTCTCAAAAAAAGGTTACCAGCTTCTAAAGGAAAACAGGACTGAAGATGCCGTAGAGGCCTTCAAGAAAATCCTGACTCTTGAAGAAAACAACAACTATGCCCTTGTTGGTCTTGGTGATAGCGAAAGAAAGAGATTCCGTTTTAAGGATGCTATCGAATACTACTCAAAATGTCTTTCCTATCATCCTGGCAACAACTATGCGCTTTTTGGTCTTGCAGACTGCTACAAAGCCATCAACCAGTATCACAAGGCAATTGAAATTTGGGAACAGTATCTTGTCCATGACGACAGGAACATTACTGTACTTACTCGTGTGGCTGATGCTTACCGTAAAATCCGCGACTTCAAGAAATCAAAAACTCTTTACCTTCGTGTTCTTGAGATGGAAGAAAACAACGCCTATGCCCTCATTGGACTTGGACACCTTCACTACGACTTCAAGGAATATAAAGATGCCCTCTTCTACTGGACCCGCATGGTAGATGTAAACCCTGAACATGTAGACATCCGCGTTCTTACCTCAATCGGAAACTGCCATAGAAAGCTCAAGACTTTTGAAAAGGGACTTCCATACTTTGAAAAAGCATTGGACAAGGATCCGCGCAATTTCTATGCACTTTTCGGTATTGCAGACTGCTACCGCGGAATGAATCAGCAGTTCCGTTCCATCGAATACTGGAACAGGATTCTTGAAATCGATCCTAAAAACAAAGTCATTCTTACCCGTACCGGAGATGCCTACAGAAACACAGGCGACTACTCTACGGCAACTGATTACTACAATCGTGCAATGGACATTGATTTTGATGTTTATGCTGCCCTTGGTCTTGCCCTCATCTGCAAAGGAGAAGGAAGATACGAAGAAGCCATTGAACGTCTTTCAAGGCTTGTGCGTGATGACCAGAAGAATTTCCGTCTGTACATTGACCTTGCCGATTGTTATGTAAAGATGAACAAAAAGCAAAAGGCCCTTGAAATCATAGCAGACTTCCAGCGCCTTGGAATAAGGAACCAGACCATAAACGAATATGCAGAGCAGATAAAGGCAATGTAATGCTTACCCCCGATGGAATGACATCGGGGATTTTTTTAGTTTTCTATACTCAGGTGTTTGTAGAACAAACGGCTTTTTTCTGATATAAAATAAGCATGTCAGAAAAAACAGTCCTTACAGGTCTAACACCGGAAGAAATTTCTACAAGCCTTCAGCTGAAGCCGGCTTTCAGAGCAAAACAAATTTATGAGTGGATAGCTAAAGGCGCAGATTCCTTTGAACAGATGAGCAACATTGACAAGGCAACGAGGGAAAAGCTTTCAGAAACTGCAATTCTACGTTCATCCACAGTCTCGCAAGTACTAAAGGATCCGGACGGAACAATAAAACTGCAGATTACCCTAAATGACGGAAGAGCCATAGAAACAGTACTCCTTACAGACAAGGAAGGAAGAAAAACGGCATGTGTAAGCTGTCAGGCAGGCTGTGCAATGAAATGTGCCTTTTGCCAGACAGGACAACTTGGACTTGGTCGCAATCTGACTGCAGGCGAAATAGTAGAAGAATTCCTCTTCATGGAAAAGGAAGCCGGAAAACTTGACAACATTGTTTTCATGGGTATGGGCGAACCGATGCAAAACCTGGAAGCCATCCGAAAGGCAGTTGCAATTTTGACTGATCCTAAAGGAAGAGCATTAAGCAGCAGAAGAATAACCTTGAGTACCTGTGGCCTCATAAAGGGAATCTATGAACTTGCTAACAACGGTCCAAAAATGAGGCTTGCAATTTCACTAACAACGGCAGATGAAGATTTACGAAAAGAACTTATGCCTGTAACTTCCGGCAATCCTCTTTCAGAACTAAAAAAGTCAATAGGTTACTTCATTGAAAAAACGGGGAAAAGAGTTACTCTTGAAGCTGCCCTCCTTTCAGGAAAGAATACCGGTAAAGAAAGTGCTGATAGATTAATAGATTTTGCAAGGGGTCTTGATGTATACATCAACCTTATTCCGTGGAATCCAGTTCCTGGCCTTGAGTTTACAACACCATCGAATGATGAAGTCAAATCCTTTGTCAGAATGCTTGAGAATGCAAACCTTAATGTAAACTTAAGAACACGTCGCGGTGAAAAAATCGGCGGAGCCTGCGGACAGCTTGGTAGGTCGCAAATTCAATCTTAAACTTAAGATTATTTCAATAAAGTAACAGAACTTTAAAACAAAAAATTCTTGAATTATTTAATAACAAAGTTTATACTCAAACTATAAACTTTACCTAATGTTCAGGAGATTATGTATGCAGAAGAAAATATATGTGACTGGAATGGACGATGATGCAACAGCAGCAAAGGTAGATGCAGCAGTAAAAGCTGTAGCAGGTGTTACCGGCTGCGTTTCTTCTGCAGCAAAATGTCAGGTTTGCGTTGATTTTGATGAAGGAACAGCCGGAATCGAAGATGCAATCAACAACGCAATCAACTCAACTGGCGTGATGGCTTTAGGCTGATTCTTTTCTTAAAAAAATGAAAATCACAATTTTAGATGGCAATGCTCTCAATCCTGGAGACCTTTCTTGGGCTCCTGTTGAAAAATTCGGTGATCTTACTGTTTATCCGCGCACGGCACAGGAAGATGTAGTTTCCAGAATCGGTGACAGCGATGTCATCCTTCTCAATAAGATTAACATTACGGAAGAAGTTCTTTCAAAATGTCCAAATCTGAAGTACATTGGCGTTCAGGCTACAGGCTATAACGTAATCGACCTTGAAGCCTGCAGGAAACACAATGTTACCGTAACCAATGTTCCTAGTTATTCTACAGCTGGTGTTGCACAGATGGTTTTTGCATACATTACGGAATTTGCAAGCCGTCCTGCCCTCCATAATGAAAGCGTAAAGAAGGGAGACTGGGTCAAGTGTCCTGATTTCTGCTACTGGAAAACACCCCTCATTGAACTTGAAGGAAAAACTCTTGGAATCTACGGATACGGTTCTATTGGCCGCCGAGTTGCACAGATTGCAAAAGCATTCGGCATGAAAGTCATTGTCTGCACAAGAACTCCAAAAACAGACATTGAAAATCCTGTAGATTTTTCCACCTTACTCAATGAGTCTGATTTCATTACCCTCCACGCACCTTTAACTGACAAAACAAGGGAAGTAATCAATAAAACAACTCTTCCTCTGATGAAAAAATCAGCATACCTCATAAATACAGCAAGAGGCCTTCTTGTAAACGAAAAGGATCTTGCAGAAGCCCTTAACAATGGAACAATTGCAGGGTATGCAGCAGATGTTGTCAGCGAAGAACCAATGAAGGACGACAATCCTCTTCTGACTGCAAAGAATTCCATCATAACACCACACATTGCATGGGCAGCCGTTGAAACAAGGCAAAGGTTGCTGGACATTGTGGTAGAAAACCTTAAATGCTGGACTGACGGAAAACCTCAGAACGTTGTAAGCTAAGAAACTGAAGCGGTATTACATTTGCGATACCGCTTTTTTTATGTTTAAAATACTTGATTTTTTAAGTATTATTAAATATACTTTAACAATACTTAAGAATCACACACAGGAGAAAAGTTATGGGAAAGACTATTGCTCAGAAAATTTTCGAATCACACATGGTTGAAAAGCCATTTGAAGGTACAAATATCCTAAAGCTCGACAGAGTATTCTGCCATGAAATTACAACACCTATCGCCATCAATGACCTTGTTGAACGCGGCAAGGATCGTGTATTTGACGCAACAAAGATTAAGGCTGTAATCGACCATGTTACACCTGCAAAGGACTCTAAGTGTGCAATGCAGGAAAAAATCCTCCGTGAATGGGCAAACCGCAACGACATCAAGGACTTCTTTGACATCGGTGCAAACGGCGTATGTCACGCAATCTTCCCGGAAAAGGGATTTGTTCGCCCAGGCTTTACTGTAATCATGGGTGACAGCCACACTTGTACACACGGTGCATTCGGTGCATTCGCAGCAGGTGTCGGAACAACTGACCTTGAAGTTGGTATCCTCAAGGGTGTTTGTTCATTCCGCGAGCCAAAGGCAATCAAGTTCGTATTGAACGGAAAGCTTAAGGAAGGAGTATACGCAAAGGATGTTATCCTCTTCCTCATTGGACAGATCGGTGTTAACGGAGCTACAAACTGCGTAACAGAATTTACAGGTCCAGTTGTAGACGCAATGTCTATGGAAGAACGCATGACAATCTGTAACATGGCTGTTGAAGCTGGTGCTACAAGCGGAATCTGTTTCCCAGACATGACAACAGTTGAATACCTCTGGCCATTCATCAAGGATGAATTCGCAAGCAAGGAAGATGCCCTTAAGGAATACTCAAAGTGGGTTTCAGATCCAGATGCAGAATACGAAAAGGTTTACACATACGACCTTTCAACTCTTGAACCAGTTTGTACTGTTGAATACAAGCCAGACCAGATCAAGAAAGTTTCAGAAATGAAGGGAACAAAGGTTAACCAGGTATACATCGGTTCTTGTACAAACGGCCGTATCAGCGACCTTCGCGTTGCAGCACAGATCCTTAAGGGTCACAAGATTGCAGACGGTGTTCGCGGAATCGTATCCCCTGCTACACCACTCATCTACAAGATGGCTCTTCAGGAAGGACTCATCGAAATTTTCATGGACGCAGGTTTCTGTGTAACAAACCCAACTTGCGGTGCATGTCTCGGTATGTCTAACGGTGTTCTTGCAGAAGGTGAAGTTTGTGCTTCTACAACAAACCGCAACTTCAACGGACGCATGGGTAAAGGCGGAATGGTTCACCTTATGAGCCCTGCAACAGCAGCAGCAACAGCAATTGCAGGTACAATCGTTAACTCTGAACTTTACAAGGGCTAAAAAATTAAAGAGATGAATTTTTGTTAAAATTCGTCTCTTTCTGTAACATTTTTTTTAAAATTGAATTATATTATAAGAAGCTGATGCTCAGCAAAAGCTTCATAAAGTAATAAGGGGACAATTATGAAACAGTTTGGTGGTCAGGTTTTGTTTTTGGATCGCAGTGATATCAATACTGACGAAATCATTCCGGCAAAATACCTTACAGAAAATACAAAACAGGCACTTCAGCCATATCTTCTTGAAGATCTTAAGCTTGATGGATTCAATCCAAAGCGCGACATCGCTGGCAAGAAGGTAATCATCACACGCGAAAACTTCGGTTGTGGATCTAGCCGTGAACATGCTCCTTGGGCACTTGAAGTTAACGGAATCTATGTTGTAATCGCACAGAACTTTGCACGCATTTTCCGCCAGAACATGTACAACTGTGGTCTCCTTGCTTTAGACATGAACAGAAAGGACATCGATGACATGTTCCACACATTCGCAGACAAGGACACAGAATGCAAGATCGAAGAAAAGGAAGACGGAACTTGGAAGGTAAAGCTTATTGCCGGTTCCCTTTCTAAGAGTTATGTATTCAAACTTGAAGGATTCGAAAAGGCCCTCATTGAAAACGAAGGCTGGATCGGATATGCAGACAAGAAATACTAGAATTAAACTAGATTAGACAAAAGGCTTCCAGAAAACTGGAGGCCTTTTTTTTTATTCACACGCATATTTACTTGGAAACTGCATTTTTTGCGTTAAAATATTATCAATAATTTTATCCGGAGTTTATCATGCGTATTAATCTGAAAATCAAACTTATTTCACTTATGCTTGCTATCATTGCAGCAGCAACGTTAAGCTTAGGACTTATTTCCTACAATACCTCAAGTCAAGCCCTTATTCGTTCCGTAAACAGCCGTCTTTCAGCAATATCCGACAAAGTAGCCCTTGAAATTGAGGATATGAATGAAAAGGAATTTGCAATGATCAGGGCAATTGCAAAGCTTCCTATACTTCAGGATGAATCAGTTCCACTTGATGAAAAAGTAAGTCAGTTGAAACCTTTGGTAGAAGCAGACAAATCAAAATATGAAAATATTACCTACTACGACAGGGACGGAAATGGAATCAGTGCTGCAGGTGTTCGCCACAGTTCTGCACATAAAGATTATTTCCAGGCTGCAATCAAAGGCAAGGAATTTGTATGCAACCCATTCTACAGTGATGTTGGTAAAAAAACTTTGCAGATTTATTCTGTTCCAGTCTATACAGACAGCAGAATTACAGGTGTCGTTGTAGCAATCCTCTACGGAGACAGAATCACAAGTGTTGCACGAAGCATTGACATTGGAGATAACTATCATCCTTCAATTATTGACCGTGCTTCATCCACAACAATTGCAAATCCAAATGATGACAAGAATGATGTTTCAGAAGCATCTCTTAACCAGAATAACACCTATCAGAAAATCCTTTCAGATATAAATACAGGAGCTTCCGATACAACTAATTTCAAGGACTCAAAAAGCAAATCAACAATGCTCGTGTGCTACAAGCCAATCGGTAACACAGCACCATGGACAGTTCTTTGCGTTGTACCATCAACTATTTTCTATCAGGACATTGTAAAGATCAAATACGGCATCATCGTTGCCCTTATCGTCTCCATTGTTGTTGCCTGTATACTTGGTTTCATTTTGATTTCAATGCTGTTCAAGCCACTTAATACCGTAAAGAAAGCAATCGTTGAAATTGGCAGCGGAAACGCAGATTTAACACATAGACTTCAAAAAGCCTCAAACGATGAAATTGGTGACATTGTTGACGGTTTCAATAATTTCTCAACTAACCTGCAGAAGATTGTAAAAAACGTAAAGGCATCAAACGACATGCTTGATTCTGTGGGAGCAGAATTGAAGGAAACAACTGACAATACATCTACAGCCATTACACAGATTATTTCAACTATTGATTCTATTCACGCTCAAATCAATACTCAGGGAAACAGCGTTTCTCAGACTGCAGGAGCCGTAAACGAAATTGCTTCAAACATAGAATCTCTTGACAGAATGATTGAAAGCCAGAGTTCAAGCGTTTCTGAGGCAAGTTCTGCAGTTGAACAGATGATCGGAAACATTACTTCTGTAAATCGTTCTGTTGACAAAATGGCAGAATCCTTCAGCCGTCTTGAAAACAGCGTAAAGGAAGGAACTTCATTACAGGCAAATGTCGGTGATAAGATCAATCAGATCAAGAACCAGAGTGAAACACTCCATGAAGCAAACCTTGCCATTGCAGCCATTGCAGAACAGACAAACCTTCTTGCCATGAATGCCGCCATCGAAGCAGCTCACGCAGGAGAAGCCGGAAAGGGATTCAGTGTTGTTGCTGATGAAATCAGAAAACTTTCAGTTACTTCAACAGAACAGTCAAAAACAATCGGTGACCAATTGAATTTTATCCGTGAATCAATCGAAAACATGGTAGAAGCATCGTCTTTATCCAACAAAGCTTTCTCTGACGTTGCTTCAAGGATTTCAGAAACAGACGAACTTGTACGTCAGATTAAAAGTTCTATGGAAGAACAGGAAGTTGGTTCACATCAGATTACAGATGCGTTGCATTCAATGAATGACAGTACCCTTGAAGTACGCACGGCTTCTCAGGAAATGTCAGTAGGAAACAAAGCAATTCTTGAAGAAATCAAAAACCTTCAGGATTCAACTGGTGCAATGGAAGACTGCATGAAAAAAATGGAAACAGGAGCTTCTACAATAAATGCAACTGGTTCAGCCTTGAACGACATTTCAAAAGAAATGCAGAACAACATTTTAAAAATCGGTACTCAGATCAATCAGTTTACCGTATAATTTTTATGCTAAGTCCGTAGAAAAAGTTTCCTGGCAAGTGGGAAGCAATACCTTCTGTGGACTTAGCATAAATAAAACAAAAGTATCTTTTTATTATTACAATCTAATACATTTAACCTATTTTTTATAAAAATATTGACTTTTATACTACTCAGTTCTACATTTAATTCATAATGAAAAGACTGTTTTTAAGTACCATCCTTATTTTATATTCCTCATTATTTTCCTTTGCTGATGCAAAATCCAACATCATGTCCGGTACCATTCTTCACTGCTGGTGCTGGTCCTTCAAAACCATTGAAAAGAACATTTCAAAAATCAAAGAGGCTGGATTTACATCAATACAGACAAGTCCCGTCAATACATGTCTTGTCGGAGAAAAAGGCGGACTGGAACTCATGAGTTCTTCCAGCGGAAAATGGTATTATCATTATCAGCCAACGGATTTTAAAATCGGAAACTATCAGCTTGGTTCTAGAGACGAATTCATTTCCATGTGCAAGACCGCTCATGAAAATGGAATTGCAGTTATCGTTGACATTGTTCCAAACCACACTACCCCAATGATCGATGAAGTCTCAAAGGAGATGATCGAATATTGTGGAGGACTAGAAAATTTCTATCATAAGGGAACTGCTTCCGGAATTCGGGGTGCAATTGTAAATTCCAAAAACGGCGGACTTCCTGACATCAATACGGAAAATCCAAAATTTCAGGAGTATTTCGGAAAATTTCTCATAGACTTAAAAGAATGTGGTGCTGACGGCTACAGAATAGACTGTGCAAAACACATTGCATTGAAAGATGACCCACAAGACAATCCTGAACTACCAAATAACTTCTATGATTTTATTACAAGTGACAGAAGCCAATTCATATACGGCGAAGTTCTTCAAGATGCAAATAGCCGCGAGGAAGAATATGGCAAATACATAGCAGTAACTGCATCAAACTACGGAAGGCTCCTTAGAAGCGCCGCAAAAAACAAAAAATTTCCTGCAAAAGGAATTATCAACATGCTGAACAAAGCAAGCCCAAATCTTATCACTTGGGTTGAAAGCCACGATACATATGCAAACAAGGGAGAATCAGCAAATCTTTCAAATTTTGAAATCCGCTCGGCTTGGGCAGTAATTGCAGCAAGGAAAGAAGGAACTCCATTGTTTTTCAGCAGGCCCAAGGGCAAGGAAAGTGTTCAATTTCCCGGAGAAAGTAAAATCGGTGATGAAGGCAACGACGAATATTTTAGTCCAGAAATCAGGGCTTTGAATTTTTTCAGAATGGAAATGAAGAATGAAAACAATATGTTCCTGAATGATGAAAATGGGCTTCTATTTATCAGCAGAGGAAATAGAGGTCTTGTCATAATAAATCCTACAGAAACTGAAAAGGAAGTCAATTTCAAAACAAAACTGAATGACGGAAAATTTAATGATAAAGCATGGAGCCTTAAATTCAAAGTTAAAAACGGATTCATAAAAGGCAAAATCCCTGCTCAAAAAATTTGTGTAATATATTAGAGGAAAAAAAATGATCAGAAGATTCACCTACGGAAATCCATTTGATACTGAAGCTGTCCTTAATAAACCAACGGCAGAAAATTGCAAACTACCTTATTTTGAAAAAAAAGAAAATATCCTTTCCTGCTCCATGGATGACAATGATATTGTCTGGGGGCTTGGTGAAAATGTCCGCGGGATGAACAAACGGGGACATACCTATGTAAGCTGGTGTTCCGATGAGTTTGAACATTCGGAAGAAAAAAACAGTCTCTACGGAGCACATAATTTCTTCATAATTGACGGATATAGAAAACTCGGCGTTTTCATTGACTGTCCAGGTCGCGTTACCTTTGACATCGGCGACAACGAATATGAGAAAATCCTCATCACTATCGAAAACAAGGATTATGAAATTTACCTTATTGAAAATGATTCCGTAATTTCAATCATAAAGGAGTTCCGAAAGCTTATCGGTGAAAGCTACATTCCGCCAAAATGGGCTTTTGGAATCGGTCAATCCCGCTGGGGGTATGGAAGTGAACAAGACCTTCTTAAGGTTCAGGAAGGCTACAGAAAGAACAAGCTTCCCCTCGATATGATCTACCTTGACATTGATTATATGGACAATTTCAAGGATTTCACAGTTGATTCAAACAAGTACAAGGATTTCAAAACTACAATTTCAAAACTTAAAGAAGATGACATCCGTGTAATTCCAATTATCGATGCTGGTGTAAAAGTAGAAGATGGATATGATGTTTATGATGAAGGAATGAAAAACGGATATTTCTGTAAGGACAAGGATGGAAAAGAATTCATTGTTGGCGTATGGCCAGGTAAAAGTGTCCTGCCTGACTTTTTGAACAAGGATGCTTCAAAATGGTTCGGCGACAAATACAAGGTTCTTACAGATATGGGAATCGAAGGCTTCTGGAATGACATGAATGAACCTGCCCTATTCTATTCAGAAAAGAACAAGCAGAAAGTTTTTGAACACCTGGCAGAATACAAGGATACCAACGTTGGGTTATACGCCAATTTTGCAATGAAGGATGCCGTTAACTTCATGGCTAACAACATAGAAGATTACAAAAGTTTTTACCATGAAACAGAAAAAGGCAAAATCTGTCATGCAGACGTCCACAATCTATACGGCTACAAAATGACTGAATCTGCTTCAAATTCATTAAAAGAAATTTTAGGAAAAGAAAAATACCTTTTGTTCTCTCGGGCTTCCTACATCGGAATGCACCGCTCGTCAGGTATCTGGATGGGAGACAACAAGTCCTGGTGGTCACACATTCTACTAAACCTTAAAATGATTCCTTCCTTGAATATGTGTGGATTCATCTATACAGGAGCAGACCTTGGAGGCTTTGGCAGCAATACAACAGAAGACCTTCTGCTTCGATGGTACGCTCTCGGAATATTCCTGCCTCTTTTCAGAAACCACAGCTGTCTTGGAACCCGTGAACAGGAACCTTATCAGTTCAAGGCACTGGATAAATTCCGCGGGATACTCAATCTTCGCTACAGATTGCTTCCATACCTTTACGAAAGTTTTATTGCATCCGTAAAGAACAACGACATGTATGGATCACCTCTTGGTTTGATCTGGACTGAAGATGAAGATGCCAGAAGATGTGAGGATCAGCTTCTCATAGGAGACTCAATCATGATAGCTCCAATCTATGAGCAGAACGCTACTGGCCGCCATGTCTATTTGCCTGAAGAAATGAAATTAATTCGTTTTAAAGGATCAGATGTTGCGGAAGAAAAAATCATGGGCAGAGGACACTGTTACATCCATATTGCTCTTGATGAAATCTGCATATTCCTTAGAAAAAACAAAAAGCTGCCTCTGGCAAAAGAAGCAGCTTCCGTTGAAGATATAGATTGGAATGATCTGACATATCTGGAATAGCAAGGATTTACATTACATACGGTGGTAGTCTGTTGATTCAACCACCGTAAATTATCCGTATCAAAACTATACTTCTTCCACAAGCCCCATGTCATTCAACTTGTTCAAGATGATTGCAGCAACCTGTTCAGGATTGTTGGCACCTGTATCAATTTCAACATCAACAAAATCGTACTTTTCATTATCAATGCCGTAAAGTTCCTTGTAGCGCCTTGTATCTTCAGCATCGCGCATCTGGGTAAATTTCTTTATTGCATCAAGATCTCCACCTTCGCGATTGAGAATTCTTTTTGCACGGGTATCTTCATCAAGCTTAAGATAAACCTTTATGTCTGCTTCCTTAAGCATCCATATTGCAAGACGGCTTCCAAGAACGCAGGATTCTGCCTTTGCAAGTTCTACCTGGTGGGTATCCGTATACTTATCATAGCTGTCATCAGTTTTTGCATTCTCAATTACTTCAGCCAAAGTCATTCCGCGTTCCTGAGCCAATGTACGGAAGGTATAGTTGATGAGTTTGATCCCAAGCATTTCAGAAAGCAATGTACTTACAGTTGTATTGCCGCAACCTGATTTTCCAGAAATTGCAATGCGAAGCTCCTTTCCGTTTTTGATCTTGAATGCCATATAAATCTCCTTGAAAGTATATAATTACTATTCTACGTTCTTTGACTGCTCACGAATGTTTTCCAGAGCATCCTTTGCCGCAATGACCTTTGCACCGACTTCAGTAAATTGATTTTTGCTTCCGATTGTATTGATTTCACGATTTGCTTCCTGACAGATGAAATCAAGTTTCTTTCCAGGAATTGGATTGTTTTCAATTTCATCCTTCATGGCTTTTAAATGGCTGTGCAGGCGGATGATTTCTTCATTGATTGTATATTTTACAAGCATGGCAGCAGTTTCCGTCATGATGCGGTTTTCATCAACCTTGTCTTCAAGAAGCTCCTTAAAGCGGGAGTAAAGCTGGTCACGGAATTTCTGTTCCATCTTTGGCTGCCAATCCTTAAAAAACGATGCACATTCTTCAAGAACTGAAATTTTTTCAAGAAGGTCAGCCTTAAGGTTTTCACCTTCCCTTTTTCTATCTGCAATAAACTGCTCAAAAACAGGATTGAAAACCAATTCAATTTTTTTCCAATACTCTTCAGCGTCATACTGATGGGAAATGTTCAAAACCCCTTCCTGATTGATTATGAGAGAAAGAGGAACATCAGATTCAGATTTTCCCAATGCCTTGGCAACAGAGATAATTGCATCGCTGTACATTTTGGCGGCTGCAGTATCAACAGAGACAGTTGAATTGCAGTTGTTGTCCTTTACCCTAATGGAAAGCTCAATTTTTCCACGGACAATTTTTTCCGTAACAAGCTTTCTTAACTTTGATTCAATTGGATTAAGAAAAGACGGCAGGTTTATATAAAGGTCCAGAAAACGGGAATTGACGGATTTAATTTCAACGCTGATTTGAGTATTTTCTACAACTTCTTCCTTGAAGCCGTAACCTGTCATGCTGTTCATAAATCCGACACCTCTTTATAAGCTTTAATTGAATTATACATACTTTATTGTAAACTATTACAAAATTCAATAATATGAAAATATGAAAAATATCAAAAGTTTTGTTTTATCAGTCTTGGTTTTGCCAATAGTATTTGGATGCTCTAAAAGCAATGAAATCACTTACAATTCAGAAAATGACGCTCTTGTTGAAGAAATCTCTCCAACATTCATCCCACGAAATTCTGAAATAAGAATTACTTTTACAAAAGAAACCGAATGTAAACCAGAGGATGCATTGTCATTCTCTCCAAGGCAGAAAGGATCTTGGACAGTCCTTGACGATAAGAGGACTTTTGTTTTTACACCTGATAAACCTTACAAGCAGAACAGCGAATTCACCCTCACAGCAGACTGCGAAAAGCTTTTCAAAGGAACAGAATCAGGAAAATTCACCCACCCCTTTGTGACAGACAAGGGATGGTACAAGGTAAGTTTTAACGAAATTGAACTTGATGAAACCTTGAATCAATTCTACCTCATGGGAACCATTACTACCGATATCCCAGTTTCCCTAAAAAAGGCTAAAAAAATCCTTACGGCTGATTACAAGGGTTGCAAAACAGAAATCAACTGGAAATCGACTTCTGAGGTTTCAGACTGCTTTGATTTTGAAGTCAGTGGAATCAAGGTTCCAAAAAAGAATAGAAACCTTATACTCACATGGAGTGGAAAATCCATAGGTTTTTCAAAAAAGATGGACAATGAGCTTTGTGGTTCAAAGGTCTTTAAAATTCCATCAGATGACATCCTTGATGTAATCGACATCAACACTTCAAAGAAGAATTCCATCCTCATAAGCTTTTCCAAAATTCTTGACAGCACACAGAATCTTGCAGGCTATGTAAAGGCATTCAACAAGTCGGGACAGAGAATTCAAATAACAAACGCCTCAATCAGAGGAAATATCCTTACTGTTTTCAGCGACAATAATTTTGAAGAAATTGATTCAGTAGAAATCTCAGAAGGAATCAGATCTGCAGACGGCTTCCATCTTGGAAATTCCTCAAACATTTCCCTTTCTGGCAGCTGGGAAATTCCTGAAGTTCAATTTGCAAACAATGGAGTCATACTTCCAACGACACAGGGATCAAAGGTCATCCTTAAGACAAAGAACCTTACTGGACTTTTGGTTCAGATTTATGGCGTTCCTAACAGAACAATGTATCACTTTCTCCAGGACAATGAACTCAACGAAAAAAGAAATCTGTACCGCGTCGGAGAACCTATCTTTGAAAAAAGAGTTTCCCTTACTTGGGACGACAGCATGCAGAATAAATACATTTACCACGGAATAGACATCAGCGAGCTTACAAAAAAACACAACAGCGGCATGTATCAGGTAAGGGTGTCGTTCCGAAAGAAGGACATCAAATATGTCTGCAACAATGGGCACAGGGACTTCAGTGACCTTCCTGGACCAGAAGACAAAATCAAGGAAGATTCCGCAGACAGGGAAAGCAGCTTCTGGGATTTTACAAACGACATGGACTACAGGGATAGAAGAACCTACTGGGACTACAACGAAGATCCTTGTCATCCAGCTTTCTATCTTGAAAACTATCATTCTGCAATCGTTGCAAGACAGAACATTATCGTAAGCGACATTGCCCTTTCTGCCAAAAAAGATGCAAGCGGAAAGCTTTATGTCACTGCATCAAATCTGAAGGATACTCAGCCTGCAAAGAATGCGGTAATCACTGCATACAGTTTCATTGGAAATAAGATTTCAGAAGAAAAAACTGACGGCAATGGCATTGCACTTCTTGACTACGATGAAAACATAAAGTTCATCACTGGCACCATCAACAATCAGACAACATACCTTAAGATTTCAAGCGGCTCGGAACTCAGCATCAGCCATTTTGAAACAGGTGGAGAAATTTCTTCTGATGGAACAAAGGGATTTATCTATGGAGAACGTGGAGTCTGGAGACCTGGTGATAAGATTTACCTTACCTACATTCTGCAGAATAACAACAAGGCTTTGCCTGATGACATTCCTGTAATTTTTGAACTGGTTGATCCGCTTGGAAGAAGCATTGAAAAAAGAAACCTTAAGGACCATGTTGACGGCTTCTATCCTATAGAGACTAGGACATCAGAAAACGGTGAAACGGGACTTTACACAGCAAAGGTTACTATCGGTGGCAACACATGGACAAAGGGTCTTCGTGTAGAAACCATCGTACCTAATAAGCTTAACGTAAAGCTTACATCCGACAAAAAAATGCTTTTCAATGGAAACAACAGCCTCAGACTTGAAGGCTCATGGCTCCATGGAGCACCAGCTGCAGGATACAGGGCGGATGTTTCCGTCAGCTATTCACCAGCAAAGGCTGGATTCAAGGTTTCTGACGATTATACTTTCTCAAATCCTTTGAATATAATTTCAGGCAGAAAAGAACGGGTTTTTGACGGCAATCTCAACGCAAATTCATACGTTGATATCAATGCATATCTTGAAGCAGATTCCCATGCACCAGGATTTATGGATGCAAATTTCCAGTCTAGAATTTATGAGCCTTCAGGTGCATTCTCTACTGAATATACAACAATGAAATTCAGTCCTTACAGCCGCTATGTTGGACTTAAGCTTCCAAAAGGCGATGCCGCACGCAACATGCTTTTGACAGACACAAAACATACTGCAGAAGTTGTCTGCTATGAGGCAGACGGAACTCCGACAAAGAATGCTACTCTCCGCTGGAATCTTTACAAGATAGAATGGAAATGGTGGTGGGAAAAAGATGCCTACACCAACGCAGGATATGTTGAAGACGTTAACTACAGTTCAATCTCGTCTGGTGATATTGAAATACAGGATGGTAAGGGAACATTCAACTTTGAAGTAAAATATCCGTCATGGGGACGCTACATCGTTATTGTATCTGACGGAAGCTATGGACATAGCGCAGGAAAGATTACTTACATCGACTGGCCAGGATGGGCTGGAAGAAGCACACAGGGATCAAGCGGAAGCTCTTCAATGGTTGCCCTCACTGCGGACAAAAAATCCTATAATGCAGGAGAAGCTGCATCGATATCATTCGCATCATCAAAGGGTGCCCGTGCTCTTGTAACGATTGAAAAGAACGGAACCATCGCTAAGCAGGAATGGATTGAAACAGCAGCTGAGACTACTGTCTACAAATTCAAGGTTACACCAGAAATGGCTCCTAACATCTATGTCCATGTAACCCTTGTACAGCCTCACCTTCAGACTGCTAACAGCCTTCCAATCAGGCTTTATGGAATCATCCCAGTTTATGTGGAAAATCCTGAATCTGTACTTGAACCAATCATTACATGCGCATCCCAGTTTGAACCTGGAAAAGAAACTGTAATTTCTGTATCAGAAAAGAACGGAAAGCCAATGACATATACCCTTGCTGTCGTAGACGAAGGGCTTCTTGGACTTACATCTTTCAAGGCACCAAATCCTCATGATGAATTCTACAAGAAGGAAGCATCACAGCTTAAATCATGGGATATTTACTCTGATGTAATAAATGCATATACAGGAAACCTTGAAACACTCCTTGCAGTCGGCGGTGGCGATGACATGGGTGATGGCAACAGCGGAAAGACAAATAGATTTGCCCCAGTCGTAAAATACTTTGGTCCGTTTGAGCTTAAGGCTGGTGAAAAGAAATCTACCACATTCCAGATGCCACACTACATTGGTGCCGTGCGTACATTTGTTATTGCTGGAAAAAATGCAGCTTATGGCGTAGCAGAAAAAACTACTGTAGTAAAGGCTGACCTTATGCTTCAGAGTTCTCTTCCAAGAACCCTAGGTGCTCACGAAAACATTGATATACCTGTTACTTTGTTCAATGGAACAGCAAAAAAGGAAAAAATCACTGTTGAATTTACTACCGAAGGTGCCGTTGCAATCTCCGAAACGAAGGAAATCACTCTTGAACCAAACAGCGACGGCATCGTCTACTTCAATATTGAAACAAACTCTGCAGGAAAAGCTGACTTCACATTCAAGGCAACAAGCAGTTCAAAAAAGACTGTTTCACAGAATTATGACATTTTAATCAATTCAAGAGGTACTAAATTCTCTTATACAACAGACTTCTCCGTTAAAGCTGGAGCTTCTGAAAATGTAAAGGTCGAAAGTCCTTTTGAGGATGGAACTGGAGAGCTTGCCCTTTCAGTGTCAGAAGTACCTTCAATCAATCTTGAGCAGAGACTTGATTACCTTTTGACATATCCTCATGGATGCATTGAACAGATTACATCAGGAGGTTTCCCACAGCTTTACCTTGCAGACTTCCTCAACCTTTCAGAAGAAAAGATTCAAGAAATCCAGTACAATGTTTCAAGCGTATTCAAAAGGTATTCCACATACCAGGTAACAAAGGGAGCCTTTGCATATTGGCCAGGAAATGAACATCCAAACGAATGGGGTACATGCTATGCCCTCCACTTCATGACAGAAGCAAAACGTAAGGGATGGACCGTTCCAGAAAACATCTACAACCCAGCGTTAGATTATGTATACGAAAAATCAATCAACTGGACAAGATCAAGCACAGAAGATTCAGAACTTGAAACATACAGACTCTATGTACTTGCACTTGCAGGAAAATCTGACCTTGGAACAATGAATAGACTTGCTGACTCAAATGATCTAAGCGAATCTTCGGAAGCACTTCTTTCTTCTGCATACTCAATTACAGGTAACAGGCAGAAGGCAGAAAAGCTTCTTAAAAAATCCACAAGCACACTTGCATTCTTTAGATCAACAGGAGGAAACTTCTCTTCATCTGTTAGAAACGACAGCATAAGACTTCTTGCAGCAGTCAATCTTGACAATTCAGTACTCCGCTCAAAATATTCAAAGAAGGTAATCGAAAATCTTTCTTCAAAAAACTGGATGAGCACACAGGAAACAGCATGGTCCCTCCTTTCACTCTTTGCCTACTACAACAAAAATGAAACAAAGGAAAACAGCTATACTGCAACCGCAAATCGGGTTGAACTTTCTTCAAAGTTCAGCAAGACCTTTGACAAGATGGATCTTACTGCAATAAACTACCACTATCAGACCGTTACTGTAAAAAACACAGGAAACAAAAACCTTTACGGATCTTTGACCGCTACTGGTATATTAAATCCAGGTAGCGAAACAGCCTGTTCAAACGGAATTGCTCTTGAAGTAACCTACACAAAGGAAAATGGAAATTCCATCAGGCCAAGAAACATTGCTCATGGCGACAATTTTGTAATGCATGTTTCCATTAAAAACAAGACAAATGAAAACATTGAAAATGTTGCGCTTACTATTCCTATTCCTACAGGATGGGAAGTAAGCAATGACAGAATCGGTGGCTATGAATCAGGTAACGGTTCTTACACCTATATGGACATCAAGGATGACAAGATTCTTATTTACCTTGACCTGAAATCTTCATCAAGCAAGCACGAATACAATTTCAATGTTACCTGCGCATATTCAGGAGCTTATTGGATTCCTGCCGTAAGCGCAGAAGCAATGTACGACAATACAAAGAATGCACTTGTAAGCGGGCTTTATGTTGATGCAAGAAAAAAATAGAATTGTAAGGGCAGCAATCATTTTTACTGCAGCCTATGTCTTTGTTGCTGCCCTTGCCTTTCATTTTTCGCCAAAACAGTTCCCCTATTCCACGGTCATCTATGATCGCAACGGAATTCTTTTGGGAGCAAGTACTTCTAATGATGGACAGTGGCATTTTGAAAATTCTACAGTTCCGGAAAAATTCAAGAAATGCATTCTCAACTACGAGGATTCAAGATTCTACTTCCACTTTGGCGTTGACCCTATTGCCATAGGAAGGGCATTCGTTCTGAACCTTAAAGACAGAAGAATTGTCTCTGGTGGATCAACACTGACAATGCAGACTGCACGAATCCTTCTTGGAAATCAAAAGAGAACGTATTTTCAAAAAATCTATGAAATATTTGTTGCAATATGTATTGAAATCAAATATTCAAAAAACCAGATACTTTCCATCTATTCCTCGTCTGCACCTTTTGGGGGAAATGTCATAGGCCTTGAAGCCGCCAGCTGGAGATACTACAACAGACCTTCAAATTCCTTAAGCTGGGCTGAATATGCAACCCTTGCAGTTCTACCAAACCAGCCTTCACTTGTACGCCCTGGTAAAAATCAAGATGCCCTTCGTGATAAAAGAAACAGCCTGCTGATGAAGCTGTACTCAAATAAAGTGATAGACAAGGAAACATTGGAACTTTCACTTCAGGAAAGGCTACCAGGTAAACCATACAACCTGCCTTCATTGGCACCACACTACCTTGAAAAAATTAAGGCAGACAAAAACTTAAGAAAGAAGACCAGTTTCACAACAACATTGGACTATTCACTCCAGGAAAATGCAAACCGAATAATCTTCAATTGGTCAAGAATTTTCAGTCAAACAGGAATTGAAAACGCAGCACTTCTCGTAGTGGATACAAAAACAAAGGATCCTATTGCCTATGTCGGTAACATAAACAGTTCCGTAGACATGGTTGAAGCACAGAGAAGCTCGGGAAGTCTTTTAAAACCCTTCCTTTTTTCTGCTATGATTGACAACGGAATGCTTTTGCCAAGTCACATTGTATATGACATTCCAACAAGAATGGGAAACTACATACCCAAAAACAACACAAACAAATACACAGGTGCAATCCAGGCAGATCAGGCATTGACCAGATCTCTCAACATTCCAGCCGTAAGGGAGCTAAGGCAATTTGGAATAACCCAGTTTCTTTCTCTTCTATCAAAATACGGCATTACAACATTGAACCATGATGCAGACTATTACGGCATTCCACTCATTCTTGGCGGCGGTGAAGTTAAAATGAGGGAAATTGCGTGCGCTTACGCAGAACTTATGAACAAAGCTTGCGGAAGAAAATCCAATGTTCCTGTAAGCTACGGAACAGCATGGACGACCTGCAGCATACTTTCTGATGGCGTAAGACCTCAGGATCTTGAAAACTGGCGGCTTTATTCCCGTAGAAAAAAAATCGCATGGAAAACAGGTACTTCCAGCGGCAACCGCGATGCATGGTGCATTGGAACTACTCCGGAATATACAGTAGCTGTCTGGGTTGGAAATTCTGTCGGCACTGGAAACAAAATGCTTACAAGTGCATCAACGGCAGCACCACTCATGTTTGAAATATTTTCCATTTTGCCACAGACTTCATGGCCTTTACGCCCCGAGATGGAATATGACGAAATTACAATCTGCACTCAATCAGGATTTATTGCAGGTCCATATTGCAGTGAAACGAAAACTGAACTGAAAACCCACGGTACTCCTCAGACAAAAAGCTGCCCTTATTGCAGGACCTATGCTTTTACTCCAGACATGGAATATCAAGTTACTGTAGAAGACATGATCAATCAATATAAAGGTCAGATGCCGGCAACAGAAAACAGGTTCGTCCTACCACCTTATGTAGAATACTGGTACAAAAAGCAGAACCTAAGCTACAGGTCACTACCTCCCTTTGTTCCATGGCATAAAGAAAATTCAGAGAACAACATACACATAGAATTTCCTCAGGAAAATTCCCAGATCATAGTTCCAATTGAACTTGACGGTAAAAAAGGAAGCGTAATCTTTGAAGCAGCCGCAAACAATCCAGGTACAATAATTTACTGGGATATGGACGGAGAATACCTTGGCTCAACCCAAAAAGAACACAAGTTTACTGCAAGCCCAAAACCTGGACAGCACACACTTACACTAACAGATTCAACAGGCTCCATACGAAAAAGAAATTTCCTGGTTATTGCCGAATAGACTTTAATGCATTAGTATTTATTCATGAACTCTAACACAACTGGAAAAAAGATCGTAGATGCAATCTCAGGCATTTTTTTACCAATCATAAACCTAATTACCGCTGCAAGCATAATAAAAAGCATACTGATTCTTCTTGCTGCTGGAAACTTTCTTTCAAAGGATGGTGGAACATACAGAATCTTTTTCGCCGTTTCCGACGGTGTATTCTTCTTCATGCCTTTCATGCTGGCAATAACTTCCGCAAAGCAATTTAAGGCAGATCCCTTCATCGCCATGATGATTCCCTTTGCCTGCCTTTACCCTGCAATAGGAGATATCCTTGAAAACGGAAAGACCTTTGATTTCCTTTGTTTTACAGTTCCTTCAGCAGTATATCACTCAAGCGTAATTCCAGTTGTTCTTGCCATAGGATTCCTTCACTTTATAGAAATACCTTGTGACAGATGGATTCCTGATGCCATAAAAGGATTTATGAAACCGATTCTTTCCATGATAATCGTCCTTCCATTTACATTCCTTGTTTTTGGTCCTGCAGGAACATGGATAGGATCAATACTGACAAAGGCTTTCTTTGCCATATACAATTTCAATCCAATTGCGGCAGGAGCTTTCATGGGAGCCATAATCCAGCCTTTGGTTGCCATAGGTGCCCACTGGGCAATTGTCCCTGTAGCCTTGAACAACATCGCGGACCATGGATACGACATAATCATGCCGTTGCTTGCAGGAGCCGTCTATGGACAGGCAGGAGCCGCCCTTGCTGTAGGTTTAAAGGAAAAAATAAAAGAAAAGAAAACAGTTGCTTTCCAGAGCTGCTTTACAGCCTGTCTTGGCGTTACTGAGCCCGCTTTATATGCAGTAAATCTGCCAAGGGTAAAGCCAATGATTTTTGGTTGCGTCGGTGGCACAATCGGAGGAGCCTTGACAGGTTATGCGGGAACAAGATGTCTTTCATTTGCCTTTCCAAGCATAATGACAAGCGTAGCCTTTGTAGGACAGGGATTTGGATTATTTCTTTTATCCATGACGGCAGGTTTTGTGGCAGGATTTTTGCTTACCCTCAACTTCTACAAAGTGCATCAATAATCTTTCTGCCTACTTTCCAGTTGTCACCAGCTCCCATAGTTACAAAAAGATAACCATCAGGATATTTTGAATCCAGAGGCTGTTCCAGCAGCTCAAGGCCCTTTTCCGCAGCTTCGTCAAATTCTTCTGCATAGATGACATGTCCGTGATATTTTGAGGCATGATCAGCAAGAGTCTTTCCTGTTACATTGGCAGCCTCAGCATTTTCACGTGCACTTCCATAAATTTTATTAAGGAGTACAACATCTGCACTTTCAAAGCTTGAAGCAAATTCTTCAAGCAATGCTGCTGTTCTCGTATAGGTATGGCTCATGAAGTCTACGATGATCTTATGACCTTTGTAGAATTCCCTGTAACCTGCAAGCGTAGTCTTTATAGCTGTCGGATGATGTCCATAATCATCAAGGAAAAGAATTTCATTGCCAGCCTTGTTTTTTCCACGACCAACAATTTCACTTCTTCTTTTTCCGCCTGCAAAAGAAAGAAGACCTTCTTTAATGTTGCCGTAAAAATCTTTTGGATTTTTTCCTTCTGTCTTGAGCAATTCAACGGCAAGTGCAATGGCTGCACAGGAATTACGGACATTATGCTCACCTGGAACAGCAAGAGCACATTCGCCTAACGACTGTAAGGTAAAGTACTGACGGCCCTTTTCGACCCTACCAAACGATAGTTTGTAATCACCTTCAGCCTTTATTCCATAGGGAATAAGACTAATGTCCGGTCGTTTTTCTTTTGCAATTTTGGCTGTTTCAACAGCACCATCATCATCTGCACAATAAATCAACTGTCCATTTTCTGGGAGCAAACATGCATAATCAACAAAAGCATTTTGGATATCTTTAAAAGTTGGATAATAATCCTGATGGTCGCTTTCTACAGATGTAAGGATGATTTTTGAAGGACTGTAAGCCATAAAATGGCGCTGGTATTCACAGGTTTCCGCAACAAAATATGGATTACCTGAATTTGCATTGTTCAAAGTACATGAATTTCCAAAAGAAGAAATTATACTGCCTGCAAGAATTTGAGAATTAAGAGGAAGATGCTTGAGGATGGTTCCAGCAAGTCCTGTTGTCGTTGTCTTTCCGTGTACACCACAGATGCCAGCACTGAAAGCTGTCCTTGAAATGGCACCAAGAGCTTCTGAATAAAGCATCATTGGAATACCAAGTTCCACCGCTCTTTTAAGGTCTGGATTTTTTTCTGGATTATAAGCGCTTGAATAAACTACAAACTGAATGTCCTTTGTTACATTGTCAGCAGAAAATTCCTTTGCGCGGATGCCAAGTTTTTCTAAGACTTCATCAGTATAGAATCTTTCGCTGACATCTGAGCCTGAAATTACGGCACCGCGGGCATTGAGGATTTCGACAAGAGCAACCATACCTGTTCCCTTGATTCCGACAAAATGAAATTTAACGCCTTTCAGTACTGATGGCAATGTAACTAAATTGGAATTCATAAAATCATCTCTATATATAATTCAAAAAATTATTTCTATTGAAAATAATACCACAGATTTAAATTTGCATAAAGGACATAGACCATGTATTTTCGCAGTGAAATGAATTAATGTCAGCTACACTTAGCTGTGTTCCAATAAACATAAATCCTAATGTGCAAATGACATATAAATGTTATAAGCATGACCTTCAATTTCTTTTACCGTCAAATTTCTTAGTTCTTCCAAAGTATTACAAAGCAACCCAAAATATCCATCTGTTGATAAATAAATATTTTCTTTATCCTCGTAATAACCTATAAATAAGCAATAGCTATCCTTATATTTTGACACAATCCACTTTAACCCATCACTGGAACAGTAACAATCATTTCCTCTTATAATAACTTCTTTTTTCTTTATCTTAATATATTTTTCATCCAAATAATTTAGCATTTCTTCTACATTATTTTTTTCGTTATTTTTCGGATCTTTTTTTTTCTCTTTTCTTAAAAAAAACATAATAAAAAACCTCAAATTATGATAATTAAAATCCGTGAGCCAGTGATAAATCCACATACCATTGTTTCAAACCGCAGGAAGCTTGACTACCTGTCGAATTTTGAAGATTTTGTTATGTGCCAAACTCATTCCAGATATCCGCCGTAGCACCAGCCAGTTCAAGATTTCTGTTACTCATCTATATCTCCAAATAACCAACCATTAGAATCAATGTAGTAGTCTAATTCTGCAATACAAGTATCTGAATATCTAGTTCCCCTATAAACATCAACAACCTTAAAGCTTGTTCCAGCTTCTTTATCTTTTGTGTTTTTTCTTTCAATAAACTGATAAGTCAAAGTATTCTCTTTTAAAATACATTGTTCATCAAAAACTCTTTTTACTTCCTTTGTTAGCCAGTTACTAAACAGCACTTGTTTTATACTGTTGTTGGATCTATATAAACTTTCATTAGCTGCATAGCCGTTGATTATTGCAACTTTCTGTAATTCTCCAGCTACACCAATATTTATGTCCATCATATCGTTGTATGTATCTTCTACATAGCTTGTTGCAGGATTTTTATCAAAGGCATTTTGAATTGTATATTTAAACACATCTTTTTCATCCAGCAATGGTTTGGAACAACTAATTATCACATCAGGATCTTTTCTGTATGTTAAATCCATTGTTGCAAAATTATTACTCCAGAATACATTTGCTCTATGCGTTGTTTTTTCATTTGAGATCTCATCAGGTGATTCATATTCGTCTGTGTGCTTATAGCTCGTGTAAGATTCAATTCCATAAATCATGATGCCGGAAATTTTATGATTTCTTATTATTGGCATTAGATTTGTATTCAGTTGAACTTTAGAATACGAACTGGCAAGGTAATCAACAAGACCATCATAATAGTCAGCGAAAAGCAGGTTTGCCTTGTCTGTTTTGTTTGAGTAGTATATTTTTTGAAAGAGATTTAGTTTTTCTTTATTATAAATATCATGAGTATAAAATAACACCCTGTATAAAACTTCATTCGTCTCTGAAAAGCTTTGTCTGTATATTTCATAGTTTGTATCATCGACAAGTTCTTCAAGTTCCGGAAAAAAATCAAATGATTCAAAATATCCATAAAATTTCTTATTTAAATCTTTGATTTCCGCTGCCGAAATTTTCATTTCCTGACATGCCTGTTCCATAGAAATTGGCTCTAATTTACCTTTATTAATATGTGGAGTTATAGAAAATAAATTTAAAATACAGACCAGATTTAATGTAATTAAAAAAATTGTTTTCTTCATACTTTTTTTCCCTTCTCGTGCACCAGTGATGCATCAACATAACATGCAGTTAAACAATTTGCGACTTGCCCGCAAATTGTTTAACTGCATGTTATGTGATATATTCCCCATCGATTTTACATTAGAAAACCTATTTACCCAGCTGCAATGAGTTTACGCTTACGAATGAACATCCATCTAAGTAAAATTTATACCAATTTCTTATTTTATCATTCTTTGAAATTATTAGAAAATCCATATCATTTAAGAAATCAATTTCCGAAAGACTTCTACTTATTTCATGCAGCTGATCCCAAGCGTTTTCATCATATGAATCAATGTAATAGTCCATATTTGCTAAAACAGACTCAAGGCTTTTTTCAAGGGCATTATCATAATTTAAAAAATTAATTTTATTTTGAATTCTTTCTAATTCTTCATTAAGAATAGAATAATCATAATACTGAGAATATTCCAGTTTATAAAAATATCCATTATTATGTTGCCCCTTTAATTCAGGAAAAACTTTCCAGAATAAATCATAGCATGGTGAGTCTTCTGTAATATGGCTGATTTTTTTATTTACTTCTTCTATGTCTTCTTTCGTATTATCACATTTAAAAGCATAATAAAAATACTGATTATATTCTGTTGAAGCATAGAATATCAGATTGTATTCATTATCAACAAGCACGTATTTTTTTATTTTCCGAAAGGATTCTTTAATATTTTTCGTATCACACAAATTAGCATTCGGATTC
>JAKSLX010000024.1 GCA_024400915.1 Treponema sp. | reverse complement strand
TCGGAGATGCATTTTTTAACTTTAGGAAAATTTTAATTTTTTTTTAAGAATTTTTGATTTTTTTTCAATTTTTTTGCAGATTCATCACGTATATATAGAAGAAAAAAATTAAAAATATACCCACTTAAGAATAAATTCAGTAACAGATAGTAAAATATATGTAATTTTTTATAGCTTTGCCCGTAAATAGTGCTGTTTCTGGCATAAAATTTGTTAAATACCAGTAGCAATACTTTAAATGGTCACTGCTAAATCTAATTATCTGGAGATTTTTATGGAGAAAAAAAACTTTAAAAAAGGAGTATTTGCAGCATTTTTAGTTATTTTATCTGCAGCAATGTTCAGCGGATGTGTGCTTTTAGACCTGTTCCAGGCTGGCAAAGTAATAACAGACTACAACTATGTGTACGTAAAAAATGAAACCGGCAAATACATTGAAATGATATGGTGAGTCTCTTGTCAATTATCAAAGAACAAAAAAGAACAGTTTCGGAGTTTAACCGGTTTTGACCACTATGATATTCGGGGATTTAACAAATTGCATTACCCCAGGTCAATGGTCCGCCGAAAAAACTCTTACTCTATGCAAACTGGGATCAGGTCATCTTACGATAAAACCTGCCCTGACATTTCGAACGTAGATAGTTATATGATCCTTATTTCTCCTACTCCTGTTCCTATTAATGACCAAGATTAAGCAATATGACCTGTCATCATTCCCCATACAAAACATGCAAGTTCTCTTGCACAGGCTGCAGAAACCTTGTTGTAATTCAGTCCAGAACTGTGTAAGTGATACAAACGCCTTCGTATCCTGCTGGAAGCCTTGTCGGCATAATTGATTATTTCAGAAGAAACACCTTGCTGCCGTTTTAATAAACCGTATGATTTCTGAGCTTTTGAGCAGCGTAAAGATTTTGCCGATTCAATTAATATTCTTCTGATTATTCTGTTTCCTTGTTTTGTAATCCCCGTACTTTTGTCAGTTAATCCACTTGAATGTCTACCGGGACACAAGCCTGTATAGCTGGCAAAAGTACCTGCCGTCTTAAATCTGTTAAAATCTCCTACCTCTGTAACCAAAGTCATGGCTGTCAGGGTGTTGATTCCACAGATACATTTTAGTGCTTTTACTTTATCTTTAATTTCTTCATTTTCTTGAAGTTCTTCCAGTTTTTTATCAAGCATTTTTACTTTCTGAATCATTCTTACAGCCTCTGCCAGATATTCATCCTTGCAGAAGTTTAAATACTCTGAATTAAAATGAACTGTGTTAACCCAAAGCATAAATTTTTTTGTCCAATAAGACTCTTTCCCTCCATAAGGATATGAAAAACCGTTTGACAGTAAAAAAGATAAAAAGGCCTGCTTGGCTCTTTTGCATTCTTTTTGTGCAGAATGTCGTAATCTGACAACTTCACGTAATGCTTCGATATTTTCATCCGGTAAAACAACCTGCTTGTAGGAATGAAACGCCAGTGATTTTGCTAATAAAACAGAATCTGCTTTGTCTGTTTTCACCATTTTATCCCGAGTTGTTTTTGCAATGGATGTAGGAGCCATTACAACACAATTGTAATTTCGCTTGATCAAATCCCTGCAAAGCTTGAATCCCGTAGGTCCAGCTTCATATCCGCACAAAACAATTGCGCCTTCATTCATTTCTGAAACTTTGTCTAAATACTTCATGACATTTTTACTGTCTGCCTTCATTTCAGTCTGTGCAAAAATTAAGTTCTTTGAAGGTAAAAATGAACTTAAAAAATATGTGTCCTTGTGGACATCGATTCCAACGTAAATTATACTTTCCATGGTGGGTCTCCTTTTGTTTGTGGTATGCTGCCACTTTGTTTTAGCAATTTAAGTATGTAGCAAAATCCACGTTTTGCAACATCTGAGAGACTCACCATATTGTATGCAGGGTCGCAATGAACTGCCCCGGTAATCGGCAATTCAAAAATCTTCATCTGAATTGAAGCTGGTCTCCAAAATAGAACTGTAAAAACAGAAAAACGGTGTTATATTTTAAACATGAACTTTGAAGAATACCGTGGCAGGCATTTCAGAAAAATACAGAAAGGAATAGCGGCAGTCTGCTGGATTGGAGCAGGACTTTCTCTGACAGTACAGCTTTTAATTTTCTATATGTATCTTTCAAATGGATTCTGGAAAAAAGGCCTTATTGATTATTCCATTGCGCTTTATCTGTGGAGGGGAGTCATAAGGCCGGACATTCTGGTCATCTTGGCTTCCGCCTGCTGTTCTTTTGCTGCGCACAGTAAAAAACTGACGGAATCTGCAAGAACCTACCTGGTCTGCTTTTCCGTAATGGTCTGCTGTTCAAGTATTGCAATCTGCAATGTGTATTTTTCTTTCGTAATGTATCTGATTACCATTCCGATTTATGTAAGCATGATTTTTGGAGACAGAAAAATTTTAAGAAATATTTCAATCATAAATGCAGTTCCATTCTTCCTTTCATCGATAGCATTTTACATAAAACGACCTGATCTTGATCCTACGCACAAAAATATTTCTGTACTGGTTTTAGGATCATTGCTTGTGGTAAGCTACATTGTCTGCAATGTTCTTGCCAAATCACAGGAAGTTCAATTCCGTTATATTTTCAAAAACTATAGAAAACAGAAAACCCTCATTGAGGAATTGAAAATTGAACCCATGACGCAACTTTATAACAAGGCTGCTCTTGAAGGCTGTATGAATGCCTACCTGAAAAAGTTCATTGCGGGCAGTTACAAGCCTACTGTTGTGATCATGGATATTGATCATTTTAAAAATGTAAATGACACGTATGGTCATGCTGCCGGTGATGAAGTTCTTATAGCTCTTGCAGGAGTGATCAGGGAAAAGATGGGCGGAAGAAGGCATGCCTTTAGATTTGGCGGTGAGGAATTTATCCTTGCCTTTGAAACAGAGGATCTTGAATTTGTAAAAAATCGTGTTCAGGAAATTAAAGATGAATTCTGTTCAATATCCTATGATTTTGCTCCCGGAGAAAAATTTTCTTTCAGCGCAGGTATTTCTGTTTTAAAAGACGGAATGGAAAAGGCCGACTGGTTTAATTCCGCCGATGCAGCCCTGTACAAGGCAAAGAACGGCGGCCGGAACAAAATCGAAATCGCAGAATAAATTTTTGTTAGCAGCAGAAAAAAATCAGCAAATTCATTGACTTTGAAAATTAGATTGTATACAATTTAATTGTAATAAATCGAACGTAATTTAGTTGTGTGCAATCTATCGGAGGTTATTTTATGAAAGCATTTGATTTCACAGTAGAAGCACAGGACGGAAGCAAGGTTGAACTTTCACAGTTCAAAGGAAAGGTACTGGTGATTGTAAACACGGCGACAGGCTGCGGTTTTACGCCTCAGTATTCAGAACTGCAGGAAATGTATGAAGAGCTCAAGGACAAGGGACTTGAAGTTCTCGACTTTCCTTGCAACCAGTTTGCAGATCAGGCTCCGGGCAGCGATGAAGAAATCCACGACTTCTGCACTGGAAGATACGGAATCACATTCCCCCAGTATTCGAAGATTGAAGTAAACGGCGACAATGCAATTCCGCTTTACAAGTGGATCACTGAAAATACAAAGTTTGAAGGATTCAGTGGACCTATGTCTGTAATTCTTAAACCAATCGTAAAGAAGATGGATGAAGACTACAAGAACAACGGAAAGATCAAGTGGAACTTCACAAAGATCATCGTCAACAGGGAAGGAGAAATCGTTGCAAGGTTCGAGCCTACAGCAAGCATCAAGAAGGTTGCCGAAAAGGTAAAGGAGATTCTCTAGGATGTTTCATTTTGACTATCTGACTGAAAACACATGCTCAAAAGTAATCAGCATGGATATTGACGGGGACATCATAAAGAACATAGAATTCATGGGCGGATGCAATGGAAATTTAAAGACGATTCCGTTGCTTATGGATGGATGGACTGTGGATCAGATTGAAGCAAAACTGTCTGGAATCATCTGCGGGAGACGACCGACTTCATGCAGCGACCAGCTTGCAAAGGCTGTAAGGGCAGGGTACCTTGCTTCAAAAGATCCAAACTACAAGTCCCCTTTGGAAGAAGAGGCATAAGATGAGCAATAAGTATGATGTGTTGAAGCTGGACAATCAGCTGTGTTTTCCCCTGTATGCGGTTTCAAAGGAAATTGTCAGGAGATACACTCCATTCTTGAATGAAATTGATCTGACTTACACGCAGTACATTGCGATGATGGTAATGTGGGAACATAGGGAGATGAGCGTAAAGGAACTTGGAAAGAAACTTCTTCTTGATTCCGGAACCCTTACGCCACTCCTTAAAACCCTGGAAAAAAAGGAACTTGTCACAAGAGTCCGTTCAAAGACAGACGAAAGGTTTCTCGTTGTAACCATCACCGACAAGGGAATGGCCCTTCGTGAAAAAGCCGTGGAAGTTCCCGCAAAAATCGGTGGCTGCATCAACCTTGGTAAAGAAGAAGCCGTGCAGCTTTATGCAACGCTGAGAAAACTACTGAGCCAGTTTGACGGTGAACAATCGATATGATATATTATGGAAAGGAAATGCCCGACTATGTCGGTTGTCTCCACATTTAGCTAAAAGCCGTCGAGGGGTCAATCTTGGCGGCTTATTTTTTAACTCATCTTAATTCTGCAAATAAGAGAGTACTGCTATAACTGTACAGATTACAGTTGCCACACATGCAACAACTGCAATGATTCTGTCGAAAGTCATAAGCATCCTCCCATAGTCAAATTTCAGCAACAGCTGATTGAGTTTGGGAGTTAACCGCCATTAAGTCAGGCATTTCCAATGTCAAAATGATATATTATTTATATGATACTGTATAGATGTAAAGTATAAAAAAGTCTTGTTGTTTTAAGATTTTTCTGCAAAGGAATGAATCATTGCTTTTATTACAGTTCTTGAATTTTCATCTAGTTTTATCAAATCTTGAAAGAGAGTTTTAAAATCATATTTTTCCAATTCGGTAGTAGGTGCCTTGTATCCGTTTACAAGATATTCAACACTCACATTGAGTACAGCGGCGATTTTGCAGGCGTAGTCGGCGGGTGGGATGGTTTCTTTATTGCTTAAATAGTTCTCGAGAGTTCTTTTTGAAATTCCAGTCATATCAGAAAGTTGCTTAACTGAAATTCCTTTATAGTCCAACTCCTCCCGAAGGTTTTCCCTAAATGTTTTGCCCATGCCTAATGATACGCTATATTAAGCATCAAGAAGTTGATAACACGCAGAATGTGCCTTATAATTCTATTTATATACTCTAAAATGAGTGGATAAATAGAATTTAATTCCACTATGGAGTGTAAAAATCAAAATTTTAATTAGAGGTGAAAAAATGAAGTATAGCATCAAGTCAATTGCAATTTTATCGGTCGTGATTCTTCTCTCAAGTGCATTTATTGCTTGTTCAAATGGTAGTGGTGATTCCTCATCAGATGCACCAAATGGAGGGATTGGTGGTGGTACTAATAGTAATGCTCCAAATGAGACAGTAAAAAGTACTGTAAGAAAACTGAAATTGAATATTTCCGATGCGACAAACCTTTACATTGCAAAGACGACTAAGGATTTGACAAGAGGTGGAAATAATTCTACTGAGAATAAACTTTTTAAAGTTACAGAAGATGGATATGCTCAAGAGATAACATATACTTATGAGGTTACAAATGTAATTGAATATGATGTTCCGGTTTATGATGCAGAAGGGAATAAAGTTGACACGAAAAAAGAAACTAAGACAGAGGTCAAAACAGAAACAGCCAGTGAATCGTTTGTTCCTAAATCAATAACAGTATTAAATGGGAATTATATTTTGGTAAGTTTTATTTCCGATCAGTACCTTGTAAATAATATAACAGGGGATTGTTACGAATGGCCTTCTTCTGTTTCAATTGATGCATTATGGTCTAAAAGAGATACATATTCTGATTCTCAGGGAAATATATATATTGTTGGTTATTCAGATCAATTGAAATATGGAATCTATAAACTTGATGTAGCAGACATAAATGATATAAAAATGAGTTTATATTCAAGTAGATCAGATGTTTCGATTAATGCTTATGCAGTCGATAAACATGGAAATCTTGAATATTATGGAAGAGATTCTAGTAATAGTGAAGTTTATAGGATCAAGAAAGCCAACGGAGGATATGAAAATATTCCTTCAGTTAATTATTACATAATGTTTTTTGTTGGGTTTGACGGGAATCTTTATTATCAAGCAATGCAACCTACATTTTGTGTGAAGAGAATAGAGGTATCTGATGATTCTGTAAACTTTGTAGATTATCCTGGCAGTAATGGAAATGCCTATGCGTATGCACAAAAAAGTGGTTTCTTAAGAGTAAAAAATAAAAAAATGATTTTAGTAATAAATGAACTGAACAAGAGTATTGGTGTTGTTTATGATGAAAATACAAATCAAGCAAGTTTTTATTCTTGTAATGAAATCGGTATGACTTCATTGAAATTTGGAGTTTGTTCTGATGATTATTATTATGTTATAGGTGTTAATAACGCAAATAAAACTGTTATTCAGAAGGTAGATCCTTTGACTAAAGAATATTCAACTTTGATTGAAGGTTATGATGTATATAAATTAGGTGTTACTGATGATGAAATTGTTACATTCAATGCATTAAGAATGAGTGATGGAGCCATTGTAATTGGTACGGTTGATTCCGAAGGGAAAATAAATATCATGGATGAATCATTGGCAGAAGAAGTATTAGTTCTAACTAAAATTCGCTGATTTATCCTAGATTTAACTTTGAAATAGAGGCACAAATGTCATTGTTTTATTACTTGTGCCTCTATTCATATTGCACTTTTAAAGTATTTTAAAATTCAATTTACTTAATCCAGCGGAATCTTTCCCTTGGGAACAAATTCACCTTTAAGCGCACTGAGCAGGGCCGCAAAAGAATAGTTTGAATAGCTGTAGCCGCAGAGAATGGTGTCGGCCCATTCAAAATCCTTGAGTATGTGTACAGGCGACATGATTGAAAGGATGATTACTTTCTTGTCCATGTAGCGCAGTCTTTTTGCAATGTTTGCCGTGTGCTTGTCGTAAACAACGATGATGATCGTATCAAATCCGTCTGCAACCTGAGTAAGGCGTGCTGCATTCCACTCGTCAAAATTGCTTTCATCCCGCCTGAGTTCGTAGCTGAAGTGGAAGGTAGAAACATTTGGATAGCACCTTCTTGCTTCGTTGTAGAGTGAAAGGAATGGACCTGCAACAAGAACCTTTTCATTTTCACCAGGGGTAAATGGCATTGCGTTTCCGGCCTTGTAAACACTGATGGAACGGCATGCCTGCTCAAGGAAAAATTTCTGCCCTTCCTTGTCCGGAATGTGTTCGTAAATTGTATTTTCATCAGGATAAAGTGGAGCATGGTTTTCGCTTTTGAAGTACCTGAGTTTTGCAAGGATTACCCTTCGTGCAGCATCCTTTACCCTTGCCCTGAATTCCGGATTATTTTCCATATACTTTATGTTGTTTGTCCAAAGATTGTCGTAAAGATTTGCAGTAGAAGAAGAAATGATGATGTCGTTTCCGGCTTCGATTGCCATTGTAACGGCTCTTGCAAAGGAACCTGCAAACAGAGTTGCCCCGTTCATCATCATATCGTCGGTAATGATGAGGCCTTCATATTTAAGCTGACCGCGCAAAATTTCCGTAAGCATTTTCTTTGAAAGACTTGCCGGTGTTCCGTCACTTTCAATCTGAGGAAAGGAAAGGTGTCCGCTCATGATGGCCGGAATGTCAGCCTTGATAAGATATTTGAAAGGAATCAGCTCGCGGTTGTTCAAAGTCTTTTCGTCGATTTCAATCTGTGGAAGCCTTCCATGACTGTCCAAACTTGTGTCGCCGTGTCCAGGGAAATGCTTTGCAGTTGGAATTACGCCTGCATCCATGGAACCTTTTGAAAATGCTTCCCCAAGAATTCCTGCATTTATCGGTTCTGAGCCAAAGGAACGGGGGCCGATTACGCTTGAATCAAGGTTGCTGTAAAGGTCCACTGTCGGTGCAAAGTTCATGTTGATTCCCAATGCACGGATTTCCCTGTTTATGTAGAAGCCCGAGTAATATGCGTCGATTGGATAGCCTGAAGCACCGATGGCCATGTTGCCCGGGGTGTCAGAAGTTTCGCCTTTGACATGACGAATCCAGCCACCTTCCTGGTCTGTTGCAACAAAAAGCGGAATCTTAAATGGGCGTTCTGCTGCTTCCTGTTGGAGCTGCCTTACAGATTTTGCAACTTTCTGGATGTTGTCCGTGTTCCAGCCGAAAACCTTTACGCTGCCAAGACCGCGCTGTGTTACCCATGAATTCAAAAGGTCGCTTGGTTCAGCTCCTGCCCATCCGAACATGAGGATTTGTGCAAGGAGTTCTTCGTCATCCATTCTGTCCGTAAGTTCTTCTGCCAGCTGTTCATTGGGCATGTTTGTCCAGAAATCTATTGAACCTGTCTGGGAAAAAACTGCTTCGCTTGCTGCAGAGAAAATCAAAATGAAAAGAAGGGAACGAAAAAACTTCATTAAATGACTCCAAGTTAAATTGTATCCTTAATTTTATAGATTTTTTTAAGCTTTTGGAAGTTTGCAATGGAGTTTGATTATTTCCCTGTATCTGCATTAAAATCAAGACATGAATATGAATGAATCAATCTCAAGAAAAAAACTGATGCTGCTTGCCATCGTTATGGTTTTGGGTTTTGGAATTTTTGGTCTTTCCATTGTCCTTCGCGAAAACAGGATGATTCCTGAGTGGAACGGTGAAATTTACAATATGGAAAATGTTAATCCTCTTGATGCAGCCTTTGCCCATCCATACAACAAAGCAATCGACAAGGCAGGGACCCTTGCTTTCCTGCTTGCCCACATGATTGTCTGTGTCGTTTGTTTTTTGATTCCGGGAATCAATGCCTTGAAAAAGAGAACTTCCATCAAAAATGTTGTTATTGATTTCATTTTCTATATTGAATGCTGGACCTATACTTTTGGTTTCTACAGAATTTTAAAAACTGTAGGAGGAAGATTCCGTCCATACATGTATTTCCCAAATCCAAGTTTGAAGGACATTGCGGAAGGGGACTTCATCAGCTCGTGGCCAAGCGGTCATTCTTCCGTTGTTTTTCTTGCCGTTGCTTTTTTGTTCTGGTGGCTCATGGGCAGTTCCTTAAAACCGGCTGCAAAAAAAATCCTAATGGCTTCAGTCCTTGCAATTGGATTTCTTACAATGGTCTTGAGAATTTTGAGCGGAAACCATTTCCCGACGGATGTTCTTTCAGGAGCTTTTGTTGGTCTTGTAGTTGCTTCTCTTGTAGTTGTTTCAAATAAAAAAATTCTAGAAAAATAATTCTAGAACAGAGAAAAGTTCAGTGCAGAAGTCACAAGGAATTTTGTTTCTCCTTTGTGGCTTCCGTCTAGGCAATGCAAAAGCCTGCAGGAAACTGACATGTTGATTCCCTGATTTGCAAGAGCACCGGTGTTTCCGCCTACAATAAGAACAAGGCTTCCTCCTGCATATCTGTTTTTCCCCATGCGGTTTATGTTTTTTAAGTCTTCATCCAAATATTGAATTTCCATATTTCTGTTTAGACCGGTCGTATATTCCTGCTGGTAGATTCCGTTCAAGGTGAGGGTTCCCAGGTATAAAGGAACAGCCCCCATCCCCTTTTGAATTTCCCAGGAGAAGATTGCCGCCTGTGCAAGGAAAGTCATGAAGGTGTCGTTAAATTGAAATAGACTTCCGTAAACAGTAACCGGAATGTTGTAGGTAAAGGGCCCTTTGCAATCAACAGGTAGAATTCCAGGAATAGAAATTTCTGCACTCGGATAAATCTGGGAAAAGAGAATCCTGTCATCTTCATAGTGAATCATTCTGTTAAAAATGGAATCTTTTTTTTCTGCATCAACTGTTGCAAAAACATTTTTCAAATTCATGCCGACGGAGATTCCTGAAATTTCATGGGTTCTTGCACCAGTTTTGTGTTTGGTGCTGTAGAGCAGAGAGACTATGTTCTTGTCATACAGATAATTCTTTTCCAGCTGACTGTCTTTAAGATCGTACCTTTCTTTTGCATTATCGTTCATGTCATCTTTGCCGTAAAGAATGAAGTTGGATTCAGACAGGATAATTCTTGAAACATCTCCGGTTTTAAATTCAATAGAACCCGTAAAGTTATTGTTAATCTGCATCAGCCCAGTTTTGTCGAATATGGAATTGACAGTATCTGTAAAGGTCATGTTGCCGCCGGAAGATTTTCCCATGAAGATCATTCCCATTCCACCGGCTTTTTTTACGGGACTGTATCCTGCAGTAAATGACAGATGTCTTGTATCCCATGGATTGTTTTTTATGACGGTCATTCCCAAAAGATAAGAATAAGAACTTTGTCCAAGGCAGTCATGCTCGTTGGTGTAATAGACTGAAGGACTAATGTAGTAGGAACTTAAAACGGAAAGTGGAACAATAGTCTGTCCGGGATAGAGAAATTTTTTGTATTCGCTAAAAGAAAAACTGTCGTTTGTTTCAGGTGCAAAATCTGGGGCAGGTCTTGTGGTTCCGCTGATTGTAGATGTGGAAACAAAACCATTGCTTTTAAAGAAATCAAAATTCAGCTGGTAAACGGCACCTTCAGTATAGAACCTTGCCGCATAAAGTATTTTATTTCCGTTCATAACAGGTGAATAGATTCCGCCAGAAATGTTTTTTTCCAGCAGGCTGAGGTTAAGTTCATTACCCTTGCATTCTGCCATTGCGAGTCGCGGAAAACTTTTACCTTCCGTGTATGAAAAAAAAAGTGTTGTTTTTCCAACATTACCTTCACAAAGAGAAAGGTGCTTTGGCTTTATGCTGTTCAGTCTGAATCTATTTATTTCAATCTGTTTGTCTAGGTTTTTGAAGTTTGCCCTGCACAAAGAAAAGTTAAGTTCTTCTTTAAGCAAAAACCAGATATCTCCATTGCCGTTGCCGCAGAGACTGTAGGGAATTTCATCTGCAGAAAAATCAAGGGAAGCTACAAGCGAAAAATCCCTGTCCATGTTCATTATTTCAAGGATGCTTCCTTGGGAATGATTTTTTACACAGGCAATGAATTCCTTGCCGTTCTTTTCGAAAATGCAGAGCTGCTTTATTCCGGTGCCTTCAAGATTTTTCCAATGACCCTTTTCAATTTCAAAGAAGCCGGCCCTCATTTTTACATCAAGATGATTCTGGTCCGTAAAGATTGCCGCAATGTATTTGCCATTGGACGAAAGCCTTGCCGTTACAAGACCGGTTTTTGTAAAAAGTTTTCTGTGACCAACAAAAATGCTTCCGGTGGTTTCATCCAGAATAACTTTTTCACCGTCTTTCATTCCTAGTACTGAATAAAGATGAAGTGATCTATTTTCGAAATCTGCTTTTTCTATTCCTTCAATTTCATCGGGATCTTTTTCCAGGCCTTCAACATCAATTGAGTTATAAAAATCTTTCCATGCTTTTTTCATGGAAAGGCCGTAGGTTTTCTTGAACACTGCAACAGGAGTAAGGCGGTTGCTGTTTATTCCCCGGTGCCAGAATTCCGCATACTTGTCCATGCCGTATTTTTCTATAATGTATTCTGTGAAGGCACTTCCGAAAAGATAGGATGCCGAGCCATAAGGATAGATTGTTCTTGCTCCAAAACTGTCCGTGTATCCTGGAAATTTTCCGCTTAGCTTTGCCTGCCTGAGGTCGTGGAGGAAAAATCCATCGTTTAATCTACCGTCTCCGTTTTTGCTTTCCTTTGCCACGGCCGCTCCCTCTGAAAAAAAGGAAGTCATTGTAATGTAGTTTCCGGGATTGTAGATGTCCCCGAAGATTTTTCCGACGGCTTTCCAGAATCCGTTTTTTGCATTTGTGGAAACAAGATGGGCGAGCTCATGGGTGAAAACGGATTTCAGGGTGTTCCTGTAGTTCATCATGGATTCACCCGGCGTGGTATCATAGATTACCAGATGGTTGTAGTTGTAGTTTGTAAAATATGCGTTGAAGTTTTCTGTTCTTGGAGTAATGACAAGAGGAATTTTAAAGTCGGGTTCAACCTTGTATTCACTGCATAGTTCCTCAAGCATTTCATCGGCATATCCTGAAATTTCCATGGCACTGTTGCGGGAACTTTCGTCGAAAATGATGTCAAAGAATTTTGTTTCTGCATGGAAAATTTTTTCTTTGCAGAAGAGGGAACTTGTGGCTGCAATAAAGACAAATGCAGCCGAAAGAATTTTCTTATTCATGTTTATTCAGAATCGCCTGCTTTCTTAAGGTTGATGAGTCTTTCGTTCAGAACGATGTATGTCCCGAGGACTCCGCAGACGCAGGCAATCATCTCTGCAAAAAATTTCATTGGGATCAAAAGAGGAAGAAGCTCTACAAGAATGGTTAGGCTAAGACTTGCACCGAAGGAAGTTTCGGCTTTTGGAATGTTCTTGCCTTTTGTCGCAAGATTTTTCTTCTGTGCGTTGATTTTTGAAATCATTACGAGGAAAGAAACGAGCCATAAAACTATGCCTGAAATACATACGATTAGATTGATGTTCATGATAAAAATATATCACGATTGCAAAATAAAAAAAATGCTTGAGTGCGTACTGTACATGTCATTATCGGGTCAAGCACGGGAATGATAGCCCCGGGCGTGGGCCAGGGGCCTATATGTAATCGGCCTCCAGCTTTGCTTGTAAAGGCCGTTGGGCAAAAAAAAGCCCTCATCGTTTGATGAAGGCTTTTTTGCTAGGCGTCGATCGGAATCGAACCGATGCATAGTGGTTTTGCAGACCAGTCCCTTACCACTTGGGTACGACGCCTTAAGTGATAACCACTTTATCAGTTTACTTGAGGCGTGTCAATAGAGTTTTCCTTGCTGACTCAAAGGCAAAGGGAATCTTTTCGATGTCTTCTTTTGTGCTGCAGGGTATCCATACAATGTCCGTAACTTCACTCTGCTGGTATTTAAGTTCAACATCGGAAGAAAGCTGTGCCTCGAAAAATACATCGCAGGTCTTATATAGAACGTTCTTGTATTCGTAAGTGTTCGGGAAGGACGCAATGTATTTTATTGAAGAAACTTCACCGCCAATTTCTTCACGGCATTCCCGGTGTGCTGCTTCTTCAAGACTTTCATTTGGATCAACAAATCCTCCAGGTAGTGCAAGATACCCTTTGCGAGGTTCCTTGGCCCTTTTTTCAAGGAGAATTTCGCCCCTGGAATTTATGATTACAAGTCCAACGGCAGAAGCCACATTGTTGTAAAGGGTAAAGCCGCAGTCAGGGCACTTCCATTTTCTTCCGTTTATTTCGGTGGAAATTTTTTTTGAGCCGCAGTCAGGGCAAAAATTGAATCTATTGTTTTCCATATAAATATTCTAACATATTTCAGATTTTCTTTACATTTATTGAATTATTAAAGCAAAAATTGTATATTTATGTTGTGAAAATCGGTAGGCAGTGCCAGTCTGCAGCTGATGCGTAGACCTTATGAAAACAGCCGGTTACGTTGTAATGAAGGATGTTTCATAAAAACTGATTTTAAGCCACAGGAGTTATTTATGTCTCTTACTCTTAATGACATTAAACACCCAGGAATCAAGGCATGGGTAGAAGAATGCGTTGCTATGTGTGAACCTGACAACGTAGTTGTTGCTGACGGATCTAATGAAGAATACGACAGCTTGATGCAGAAATGTGTTGATGCAGGTCTTGCAACTCCATTGGCAAAGAAGCCACACAGCTTCCTTTTCCGCTCACTTCCATCAGACGTAGCTCGTGTTGAAGCTCGTACATTCATTTCTTCAGTTAAGGAAGAAGATGCAGGTCCAACAAACCACTGGATCGACCCAGTTGAACTCAAGGCAACAATGAAGGGACTTTACAAGGGTTGTATGCACGGTCGTACAATGTATGTTATCCCATTCTGCATGGGTCCACTCGGATCACCAATTTCTAAGAATGGTGTAGAAGTTACAGACTCTGAATATGTTGTTCTCAACATGGACATCATGACACGCGCTGGAAAGAAGGTTCTCGACATCTTCAATGCAGATCCAAAAGCAGAATTCGTTCCATGTCTCCACTCAGTTGGTAAGCCACTCAACAACGGCGAAACAGACGGTGGAATCTGGCCATGTGCAGATGTTGAAAACAAGTACATCACACAGTTCCCAGACGAAGGACTCATCTGGTCTTACGGTTCTGGATACGGCGGAAACGCTCTTCTCGGAAAGAAGTGTTTCGCACTCCGCATTGCTACAGTTCTTGCTCGCAAGGAAGGTTGGCTTGCTGAACACATGCTCATCCTCAAGCTTACAAACCCAGAAGGAAAGGTTAAGTACGTAACTGGTGCTTTCCCATCAGCTTGTGGTAAGACAAACCTCGCTATGCTCATTCCAACAATTCCAGGATGGAAGGTTGAAACAATCGGTGATGATATCGCATGGATGAAGTACGGCGAAGATGGTCGTCTCTACGCTATCAACCCAGAAGCAGGATTCTTCGGTGTTGCTCCTGGTACATCTGCAGAATCAAACAAGAACGCTCTTGTTTCAGCAGAAAAGAATACAATCTACACAAACTGTGCTCTCACAGAAGACGGCGATGTTTGGTGGGAAGGAATCGGATATCCAGCAAAGGGTAACCTCGTTGACTGGAAGGGTAACACACGCCCAGCATTCCCTAAGGACAAGGCTCCTAAGGGTGAAGAAATGGCACATCCAAACGCACGCTTCACAGCACCAGCAGGACAGTGTCCATGTATCGCTCCAGAATGGGAAGATCCAAAGGGTGTACCTATCAGCGCTATCCTCTTCGGTGGACGCCGCCCATCAACAGTACCTCTCGTACACCAGTCACGCAACTGGAACCACGGTGTATTCCTTGGATCTATCGTAGGTTCAGAAATCACTGCTGCTTCTACAATCAACGCTGCTGAAGTTGGTAAAATCCGCCGTGACCCATTCGCTATCCTCCCATTCTGTGGATACAACATGGGTGACTACTTCCAGCACTGGGTAAACGTAGGTGCAGCAGCAAAGGATCAGGACAAGCTTCCAAAGATCTTCTACGTTAACTGGTTCCGCAAGGACGAAAACAATGCTGAACTCCCTGGTGGATTCATGTGGCCAGGATACGGTGACAACAGCCGTGTTCTCGCTTGGATCTTCGACCGCTGCGACGGAAAGGACAATGCAGTTGAAACACCAATCGGATTCATGCCAAAAGAAGGTGCCCTCAACACAGACGGTCTCGCAGACTACTACAAGAAGACTCTCCCAGAAATCCTCAAGGTTGATGTTGAAGGATGGAAGAAGGAAGTTAAGGACATCCGCGAAAACCACTATCCAAAGTTCGGTTCACACCTTCCAAAGGAGTTGACTGGAATTTTGGATGACCTCGAGGAACGTCTTAACAAGGCATAATTATCCGCAAGTTTTGATGTTTTTGCGAAGCAAAACAGACGCGGACTGCGGATGAATCAAAACTTGAGAGAAAGGCGAAAGCCTTTCTCAATGATTTGGAAGCTCGCTTGAGCAAGTAACAAATATCCTATCGCGAGTTCAGTTGGTTTTTACGAAGTAAAAACGGACGCGGACTGCGGCCGAAACTGAAACTCGGTAGCAGCCGCCAGACTGCGACCCCCGCTGGATTAATTTCTGGCGGGGATTTTTTTTGCTTATAACTTTATGTAAATAGCCATAAATTTGACTTATAGCTATTTCTATCTTATATTGGTTATAAGATTTTCTCCAAGGAGGCGGCCATGAACGCAATTCCAGTTTTCGAGGCAAAGAACAGGCTTTCATATTACCTGCATCTTACTGATGAGCAGGGGCCGATTTTCATAACAAATCATGGAAAGCCAGCATATGTGATTCAGAGTCTGGAAGATTACCAGAAGGTAAATAAAGAACTTATAAAAAAATCCTACTCTGCAAGAATTCAAAACAGCCGGGCGGATTACGGATTGGAAAATGATGATTTCAACTATTCTAAATACTATGAAAGCATCAGAGAAGAACACCCCATGGTCAGGGACTTTGAAGAAAACATGTTCAGCGAGGATAAGTTATGAAAAAAATCTTTCTTCTGGATACGAATATTATTTCCGAATCATTTTATAGAACGCCAGATTCAAAAGTAATCAACAAGATAGATGAAAACGAAAACCATTCTGCCATTTCTTCAATAACATGGAATGAATTATTGTATGGGGCCCTTATAATGCCGGAAAGTAAAAGAAAGGACTGGTTGTATTCCCGTCTCATTGATGAAGTTCAAAAAACCTTTCCGATATTGAACTTTGATTCACACTGTGCATGGATTCTTGGTGATTTACGCAGCCGCCTTAAAAAGTCTGGTATGGCGGTTGATTATGCGGACCTTCAGATAGCATCCATTGCAATCTCAAATCAAATGATTCTAGTAACAAGAAACACTAAGCATTTTGGTTTGATTCAGAATGTATCTGGTAATCTGGTTGTTGAAAACTGGTTTGAGTAAAGATAACATACGTCCTGATTTATGATATACTGATTGCAAATGTTCAACGCCAACTATCATTCACATTCAAAATACTGCCGTCATGCTTCCGGGGAATTATCTGAATATGCAGAGGAAGCTGTAAAGGCTGGCCTTAAGGAAATAGGCATTTCCGATCACATCCCTCTTTCAGAAAATGCAAAAAAAGTCCTTGCTTCCTACATCAGGCTTTCTGGTTCCCTGTCACTTAGAATGGATTTTTCTGACCTGCAGTCATATCTTAATGATGTTGAGAACGCTAAATCAGTATTTAAAAATCAGCTCAATGTCCTTGCGGGTTTTGAAAGTGAATACAATCAGTTTGACGCCGACTACTACAGGCAGATGAAAGCCAAGGTTGATTTCATGAATCTTGGAATCCATTATGTTTATGCCGATGGAATTCTTTATGACTTCATGGACAACAAGGTGCATGAAGACTTTTGTATTCGTCGCGTTGAAAAAAAGGATGTGGCGTCCTATGTTCAAAATGCCGTCACCGCCTTGGATTCTGGACTTTTCAACCAGATGGTGCATCCCGATGTTTTCATGCGCTGTTTTAAGGCGGAAGATTTTGATTCCCAGATGGAGGAATATTTCAGGGCAATAATTGAAGCGGCTGTTAAAAATGAAGTGTACCTTGAAATAAATACAAGTGACATTTTCAGGTCAACAACTGGCTTTGGAAGGATCAGGTATCCGTCGGAGAAATTCTGGAAGTTTGTAAGCGAATACAAAAATGCAAGGATACTTGTTGGAACTGATGCCCATGAACCTGACAGGATTGCAGATTTTCAGATGGAATATGTTTCTGCTTTTATTGAAAAACTGAAGCTTAATGCAGACTCCAGAATGAAGCTATGAAAAAGCCCCCGATTTTTTCGGAGGCAATGGAGGCACATTGATTTTTTAATTCAATCTTTTCTGTATGAAGGACTTAAAATTTCCAGCAAACACCCAATGTCGGAATGAAAGCGTATGACATTTTTGTATCATCTTTTACAGTAGTATCGGATGAGTGGTTTCTTGCCTTGTAATTTCCAGGCAGGAGAAGGTTGTACTCAAGGGAGCCATAAACAGAAAAATGATTTGTGAAAGTGTAGGCTGCAGTAACATCCACACCGACAAAAGCATTTGAGAATTCAAAAGAGCATTTACTGACTTCTTCCGTTTCGAAGTAGGTTGCTCCCAAAGTACCAAAGAGCCCAATATAATAGTTGTCATCGTGGATAGGTGCATAACCAACGCCAAAAATCAAGTCCACATTTGCTGCAAAAAGGTTCTTCTTTGAACCAAAAGCAATGTCAGATTTTGATCCGTTGATGTCCAAGGCTCCCTTTACTGTAAGTCCATTCTCGTGGGTTCCAATATAAAAGGTATTCAAGCCTGCAACGTTCTTGAACTTAATATTGGTGTCAGATGGTTCTCCTTTGACAACAATTGTTCTGCTTGTAGGAATATTAAGTCCAAAGCCCAAATAGTTTGTCCATGTCTTCTGTTCTGCAAAGGCGGTAATACCCAAAACAAAAGTTACTGCAATAAGTAGCTGCTTCTTCATATTTTCTCCTTAAATAGGTCGTTTTTTTGATTAGGTTATATATGAAAAAATGAGGTATGTATTTCAGGGGAGAAAAAACTGCATAAAAAACGGCAAAATTCCCATAATTCTACCTTTCCTTGAGTTTTTATTCCGTCTGCTGTATCATTATAAGAATAAACAATGAAATATAGACTTCATAAAAAGGACTTTTATATATGGAAACTTTCGAAGTAGGAATTATTGGTGCCGGTGCCTGGGGAACAGCTTTGGGAACTGCACTTGCCGCTGGTGGTCATAAAGTTCAGCTTTGGGCTATGGAAGATGACGTAGTTTCTTCTATTAACAATGAACATGAAAACAAGCGCTATCTTCCTGGATATAAACTCAATGAGACAATGACAGCTTCCGGAGACATCAGGGAAGTTGCAACCGGAAAGCAGTTTCTTATCATGGGTAGTCCTTCCCTTTATCTTGAGTCAACAATAAAGAAATTCGTGGATGTTCCAAACATTGCAGACGGTTCTACAATCATCGGTTCCCTTACAAAGGGATTTGTTCCTGTGGAATCAGGTTTGCCAGCCCTCGTTCTTGAAACAATGGAAAGGGCACTTCCTCCATGCTATAAGGATGCAACAGTTTACATTGCAGGTCCAAGCCACGCGGAAGAAGTTGCAAGCGGAAAGATTACAGGCCTCATCTCTGCAAGCCAGCACCACAGAAACGCAGTAAAGATGCGCGATCTTTTGCGTGCAGCTCCGAACCTTATGGTTTATGCTTCTTTTGATACAGTCGGAGTTCAGATTTGTGCCGCTGTAAAGAATGTTGTTGCTGTTGTATACGGAAGCATGGATGCCCTTGCAGAAAACAGCCCTATTTTTGGTGACAATACGGAAAGCCTTCTTATGGCTGCAGGCTTGAGCGAAATCCAGCAGCTTGGTTTTGCCATGGGTGCAACTCATTCGGCAACCTTCTCTTCAATCAGCGGTGTAGGTGATTTGGATGTTACTTGCAAATCAAGATTTGGCCGCAACAGAAGGTTTGGTCAGGACATAATCAAGACAAACATTCTTGACCAGTTCAAGGATCTTGATGATCTCATTGCCAACGTAAAGAAAGTAGGATATCTCCCTGAAGGTGCTATTGCCTGCAAATATGTTCATCAGATCATAGTGGAAAAGAATTTGAAGCTTCCAATCTGCGAAACTTTGTACAAAGTCCTCAACAAGGAAAAGACCGCAGAAGAATGCTTGAACGAAATTCTTAAGAACGCCTAATCAATTTCCCCCCTCGGAAGAGATTAAGGTTACTGGAATTTTATAACCACATTTCTTGATACACATAAAAAATAAGAGATGTATAAAATCAGCGGAGCAAAGGTTCGGGACAAAATGCGACTTGCAGCCAAGCTGCACCGGAGCAGGTTTGGCTCGGTTCTTTGCGGGAGCTGATTTTATAAGTTTTATAAATTTTTAAGGATATAAAAAAATGCTTGAGAAAATTACAGGAACATTCAGCTCCATTGTTAAGACTTTAAGCGGAAAGTCTTCCATCACAGAAAAGAATATTGAAGAGACAGTTGAACAGATCAAGATGGCTCTTCTTGAAGCGGACGTAAACCTTCGTGTTGTCCGCCGTTTTGTTAATTCAACAATCGAAGAAGCAAAGGGTGAAAAAGTTCTCAAGGCAGTTGATCCAGGTCAGCAGTTCGTTAAGATTATCCACGACAAGCTTACTGCCATGCTTGGCGACAAAAAGACAGATCTTGCCCTTAAAGGTCCTGATACTCAGTCCGTAATTCTTTTGCTTGGTCTTCAGGGTGCAGGTAAGACTACCGCCGCCCACAAGCTTGCTGCAAAACTCAAGAAAGACGGCCGTCGTCCTTTGCTCGTTGCCTGTGACCTTGTTCGTCCAGCAGCCGTAGAACAGCTTTGTGTCCTCGGTCAGAAAATTGATGTTCCAGTTTACAAGGATGATCAGGCTCTTGCAGATGCTGCAGGAAAAGCAAATCCAAAGGTAGCTCTCCGCGTTGCAAATGGTGCCCTCACTTATGCAAAGAAAAACGGTCTTGATACCGTAATCATCGATACTGCAGGACGTCTTCAGATTGACGGCGACATGATGGAAGAACTTGTTCAGCTCAAAAAGGAAATGAACCCTGTTGAAACAGTTCTCGTTGCCGATGCAATGACAGGTCAAAATGCCGTAGACATTGCAAAATCATTTGATGAACAGCTTGGACTTACAGGCGTAATCCTTACAAAGTTTGACTCTGATGCCCGTGGTGGTGCAGCTCTTTCATTAAAGTCAATCACAGAAAAGCCAATCCTTTTCATTGGTACAGGTGAAAAGACAGAAGATTTCGAACAGTTCCATCCTGAACGCATTGCAGGCCGTATTCTCGGCATGGGCGACATTGTTTCCCTCGTTGAAAAAGCACAGGAAACTGTTGATCAGGAACAGGCCCTCAAGATGCAGAAGAAAATGCAGAGAAACGAATTCACTCTGCAGGATATGCTTGAACAGTTTGAGCAGGTTGAAAAGATGGGTTCCATGTCAAAGATCATCGACATGATGCCAGGACTTGCGGGGCAGATCAGTGAAGCACAGCTTGGTCAGGGACAGGAAGCCATCAAGCATCAGAAGGCAATCATTCAGAGCATGACATACAAGGAAAGGTTGAACCACCTTATCATTGGACCAGCTCGCCGCAAGAGAATTGCAAAGGGTAGCGGTACTTCAGTACAGGAAGTAAACAAACTCATCAAGCAGTTTGAAAAGACAAAGCTTACGATGAAGAAGCTCAGCCGCAACCGCGGTGCCCAGGCAAAGATGATGAACCAGCTTGCCGGAATGGACATGAGCCAGCTTCAGAACATGAAATTGCCAGGCGGAATGCAGTTGCCTAAGGGCTTCCATTTTTAATGCTTAATTAACGATAAGAAGCGATGCCATTTTGCCTTCCTCTGTGTAGCATCTCTCTGGATTTCCTTTGTCAGGGAAAGATGTGATTCCAGTGTAGAAGGCGTATTCATATTTTCCTGGTGGAAGTGGCAATGCAAATTCATAGAGGCCAGGGGAAACTTCCGTCATCTTGTAAATCCAGCTGTCCCAGTTGGTAAAGCTTCCTCCGACTCTTACCTGTTCCCCTGATTTTCCCCTGTAAACAAAGTGAACAAGACCGTCATCATGTTTTTCCGTTACCGGCGGAATGTATCTCGAAGCATCAACGTGGGAAAGGGTAAGGTTTGCTTCCCTGTTGTACACAGTGTCAGGATTGTATGGATCCACAGTCCAAAGGCCGTCAATGACAAGCCTATAATTTACCGAAAGGACGCTCTTCGGTAGCTTTGAAATGAAAAAGCAGAGGGAACCCGATTCTTTGTATTCCATGTCCATGAATTTCTTGATCTGGAAGGAGTGGATTGTCTTGTATTCCTCAAAGTCAAATGCAATTCCTATGTGGCGTGCATTGTGTTCCGCAGTAAAAACCACATAGTCTCCCTTGATGTAGGGAGCTCCCACAGAGTCTATGGAGTTGACGATTTCTGCATAGTCCAGCTGGTCGTCGGTCAAATGTCCGCCCGCATCAGCTGCGAATGCCATCCCTGCCAATAAAAAAGCTGCAAGGAAAATTAAAACTCTTTTCATATATAATTCTTCGGCATTTATTCAGTTTCACTTTAGAAATTTGCTTTGTTATTTTCATATATAAATGTGCATGCGACGGCAACATAAAATCCTAAACTCGATTTTATTTACTGCCGATATAATCTTGAAACCTTGTTTGTTTGAGGAGTATAATTTACCCATGCCAGGACTTAAACAGCTGCAGCAATTTAATTCGGATATAATGACTCTCGGTGACGAAGTAAAAATTCGTGCTGCACGTGGCGAAAAACCTGTAACCGTAAGTATCCCGAAAGATGTTCCGGATATTGACGATTCAGACGAATTCCTCAACGGACTTCCTATGCTTTCAGAGGAAGAGCAGGCTCAGGCAGATGCTGCTCAGAAAGAAAGGGAACGCGAGGCAAATGATTTCTCTGAATTCCTTGATGATGACAAGGAAAGTTCAGAAGAGCAGGAAAAGTCAGCTCCAAAACAGGAAGCTGCAGTTCCGGACATGTCGGATCTTCTCCCTTCAGGTGGAGACATGGATCTTGGCGATTTTGACTTAAGTGATTTTGAAGAAAAAGCTCCGGAGCCGGAAGAAGAACCGGAACCAAAGGAAGTTGCCATTGAAGACATGGACCTTGATTCCCTCCTTGCTTTCTCAGAAACTCCAAAAGAAGAACCGGAAGAAGAACCTTCAATTTTTGATCCTTCCGACAGACCTCAGAAAACTATTGATACTCCAACTGAAGATGTTTCCGAAAGCATCTTTGATGACACTCAGGTTTCAGAACCGGAAACAGATAGCCTCTTTGGAAATCCTGGTGCTCAGGAACCTTCAAATCAGGCTTTCGATGAATCTCTCTTTGATCCGCCTGCAGAAAATCCTGAAGCTGCAGAACCACTTCCGGAACTGGATGAAAATTCCCTTATGAGTTCCCTCGGTGGAATCGGCGAATTTAATGAAGTTTCAGAAGCCGAAAATCCGCTTGAAGAAGCTCCTTCTCTTGAAGAGGCGACGGAAGAAATTCCATCGACAGAAGATGCCTTTAATTTTGAACTTCCTGCAGAACCTGAGGAAACTTCTACTGAAGAATCCTTTACGACAGATGATGAGGTTTCAGAGGGAGATTCCTTTGATGCCGGCGATTTCAATTTTTCTCTTGATGCAGATCCTGCAGAAGATGCTGTGGCAATGGATGCGATTACTGCAGAAACAGAACCGTTGGAAGAAGCCATTGACCTTCCTCCAGTTGAAGAAATTTCAATGGAAGATGCTCCGGCTGCAGAAGAAAACGGTTCCTTTGATGCTGACTTTGAAGATCCTAATGATGACTTCAGGACATCAGAAAGCCTTAGCCTCAATGACGACATTCCTACTGAGTTCAATGAAATTCCTGACCTTGCAAACATACCTCAGGAAGAAGAACCGGAACCTGCAGAGGAACCTGCCGCAACAGAAACTTCTGCTGAATCATTCGATGTAGATTCTCTTGGCGATCTGAATGATTTCAACCTTCCGGATGCGGATACTCTTACGGATTCTCCTTCAGATGATTTTGGCACTGAAGACTTCAGTACTGATGATATTGATGCTGCACCTGCAACAGAAAACCTGAGTACAGATGAATTCTCAACTGACGGTCTTGATGACCTTCCTGACTTTGGCTCAGATGATTCTTCAAATTCTGCAATGGATTTTGGAACGGATTCAATGGAAATTCCTTCGTTGGATTCTTTCGATGCAACACCGGCTCCAGTAGACTCTCTTTCACCGGAAGAAACAGTTCCAGAAGACAGCTTCGATACAAATGAAACTTTTGATACAAGCGACATAAATGGTCTTGATTTCAGCGGTGAAGAAAATTCTGACTTTGCACTTGGTTCAATTGACGGTGGTGAAGGTGATGATGAATTCAGCATTCCTGGATTCTCTGATACAGTTACTGCAAATTTTGACAAAAAGCCTCAGGTTGCAACTCCTGATTTTTCTGGTGCTGCAGAAGTAGATGAAAAGGACAAGCCAAAGAATACATTCACTGATGCTGAATACAAGCGCTTCCTTAAAAACCTTGCAACATATCCTCTTAATGTGCGCATTGCCCTTGAAGACTTTGTTGTAAAGAATGAATTTACAGACGATGCAATTTTTGCAGTCCTCGAAAAAGTTCTCAGAAAAGCTCCTGCACGCCAGGTAGCAACTGAACTTGAGAAGCTCCTTGACATTTCCCTTGATGTTCCTCGTGACTTTGAACGCCGTTCAGCAGAAGAATATGAAGCATACAAAAAGTCCATCGAGTATCAGCTCAAGAACAAGATAATTCCTGGTGCAATCATGACAGCAGTAGCTGCCGTACTTGTATTCTGCATCTTTACACTTACAAATACATTCATCTATAAACCTATCCGTGCATCAAACCTTTACAAACAGGGTTATGCTTTGCTTCAGGACAGCCAGTATCCTCAGTCGGAGGAAAGGTTCAATCAGGCACTTACTTTCAAGCCTGTAAAAAAATGGTTCTATACTTATGCAGAAGGTTACCGTGATCACAGGCAGTATGACCGCAGCCGCATGATGTACAAGACGATTCTCAAGCGCTATGACCATGAAAAGAAAGCCGGACTTGATTGGGCAAGAATGGAATCCGAGGACCTCTACAATTACGAGGAAAGTGAAAGAATCCTCAAGAGGGAAGTCCTTGACTATCATATCAACGATGCAGATGCAATTCTTGCACTAGGTGACCTTTATCTCGATTGGGCAACCGACAGCAATACAGATAAATATCCTCTTGCAAAACAGAACTATGATCTTCTTGTAGAACTCTACGGATCAAACAATCTTTATCTTTCACGTCAGATGAGGTACTTCATCAGGACAGACAACCTGCGTCAGGTTCTTGCTTACAAAGAAATGTTCATGAACCAGAAGAAGGGCCTCCAGAGTTCGGATGAAATTGAACTTTCAGGTTACATGCTGGACAAGAGGTTCGGAAAACTACGTCCGTCGGAAGAAAACCTTCGTTCTCAGATTGAAGATGTACGCAAGCTTCTTGAACGTGCACTCAAATCTGCACCAGAAGATGCCGTTGCTCTCTATAATATGGGACGTTACTTTGTTGAAACAAAGAGCGGAAAGAGCGCCGCAAGATTGCTTCAGGCTTCTATTGATTCCTTTGAAGCACAGACTAGACGCAATAAGCGCGACACTTACAAGTACATCAACTCATACCGCCTCCTTGGAGAAGAAATGCGCAATGAAAGGGAATACCTTACTGCAGAAACTCTCTATGGTCGTGGAATCGACATCTTTGAACGTGAAAATGCCTCAAGTAGGTTTGAAAGTGATGAAAATGTAGGAAAGCTCTATGCAGACCTTGCAGACCTGGATTACTTCATTGCGGCAGACAATGATGCTGCCCTCATGCATTACGAAAGTGCCGTAAACAACAAGTATGATACATCGTCTGTTCGCTACAGAATCGGTTACATCCAGTACCAGAACCAGAATTATCCAGCGGCCCTCGGATCGTTCATCAAGAGCCATGACACAAGCGGAAACGACATACACCTTCTTCTTGCCCTTGCAAACACCTTGTCCCTCAGCAGTGACAACTATGTTGCACGTGGATACTATGAACGCCTTATTTCCATTCTTGAAGGAGAACGCCAGAAATATGGAATTCTTTTCCCTCAGGTTCGCGATGATCAGGGTGACATTGTTGATACGTACATGAAGGCAAGCAACAACCTTGGTGTAACGCTTTCAAGAATTGCTTCAAATACAGGCGATAGTTCCCTTAATGCAAAGGCAATTGTAAATCTTCAGGAAAGTCTCCGTGCATGGGATGCCCTTACAAGAAATCAGACAACAATGATTCGACTTGAAGGTTCAAACCTTGCTGAGCAGAATGTGCGCTACATTACGCACCCAATGCCTGACTACAACCCTGAGATTTATACGGAAATTCCTCGCATGCTTTTCGGTGAGGAAGGCCTTGAATAATATCGCCAAAGAAATCTTCAGGAAATCAATACACCTCTGCAGTGCACTGCTGCCTTTCATGATGACAAAAGCTCGTCTTCAGGTAGTGGTGTTCCTCATTTTCATACTTGCCTTTTATTGTGCCGCAGAGTTCCTCAGAATGTCCGGCAAGGAAGTTTTCCTGGTTTCCATGATTACAAGGACAGCAGCAAGAAAACGCGATGAAAACAGATTTGTACTTGGTCCTGTAACTTTGGTATTGGGAATTCTTGCAGCCACTTTTCTGTGGTATCCTGTTCCTGCAGCAATCGGAATCTATGCCCTTGCCTTTGGAGATGGCCTTGCGAGTCTGTCGGGGAAATTATTCGGAAAGGTAAAGATTCCTCTTACGGATGGAAAAACGGTTGCAGGAAGCCTTACCTGTTTTGCCGCAATCTTCATATCAACATATCTTGCCCTGTACTTCTCTACGGAAATGCGTTACGGCATCAATATATCCTATATTTCCCTCTTGATTGCTTCTGCAGGAATGCTCATAGAAGTCCTTCCATTAAAAGATCTGGATAATATAGTTATTCCTGTAGTTCTCGGCGGGCTTGCTCAGCTCCAGTTGTTTGCCATGTAATGCATCTCTTTAAGATAAAGGGTGCATCCTGTTGAATAAAGAATTATCCCAATAGTCAACACAGGTACGGAATCACACAACAAAAGAACAATGTCTCCTGCAGAAAAAAGAATCATTCCAAGACATTTGCCATAGCCGTGAATATCTTCCCTGAAATTTCCGCTCATGTTTGAATTGATGAAAGTCGTGATTACTGTTGTGACAAGTATGAGAATCCTGATGACTCCAAAAAGAGTTTTCATTCCGTAAAGTACCGTGCAGTTTGATGTAATTTCGTTGGAGTTGATGGGATAGAAAAATCCGAATGCACAGGAAATTGCAAAGAGGAAGAAAATATTTCTTTCTGCATTTTCAAGCTGATCGCTGCTGGAAAAAAGTGAAGAAAAAAGAAGGCTTAAAGGTGTAAGTACCCTTGCAATAACTCCGATTCTTCCAAGAAAAATAAGCAGTTTAGAGGAACTGTTCCACAGATTGAGGACAGGAATAAGAAGCCTGGTTTCTTCTGCAATGCCGCTTATGATTACTCCAATGAAAAACAGGATTTCAAGGGAAGATGTTTTTTCAAAACCACGCAGGATGAAAAATGCAATGGCAGGAGAGGATGCCCCAAGGAACAGGATGGAAGCAAGGGATGCCTGAAAGTTAAAGCTGAAAAAAGTTTCAGCCCTCAGAGGGTTTTCCGGAGATTCAAGAAGATTGTTGAAGGCCGCATAGATAAAAAGGGCAGTGTATGCAAACAGGGAAAAAGCACCTGCCAGTGAAAGGAAAAGATAAATTCTGTTGCGGGTTTTGATAGTCATAAAAAAAAGAATACAACAAAAGGCGAGCCGCCGCAACGGTGATGCTGAACCTGCACTAGTCAAGTTCAGCCTGAAAATTAATGAATTAGAAGCGGTATGTTTCTACCATATATCTGATTGAAGTTCCCGTGTTGTCCTCAAGCTTCTTCTGAACGATGAACACAAGGCTCTTTCCCGAAGCATCAGTAAAAATCTTATCGATCTTGTAGCTGCTGATACCCTTGCGCTTGAAATCTGGAGTTCCAACCTTTACTGTAGAAAGGACATCTCCGTTTTCATCCTTGCGCACAACATTGATGTAGAATTTTGACTTAACGTTTTTTCCGCTGCCTTCATATGTAGGAACAAGCTTTACATTGTAGAAGATGGAATGGTCGTCTGTAGAATTTTCAAAATCCTTGAAAACGATTTCTTCTGTATCACCCTTTGCTTCAGTGTCCCTGATGTAGAGAAGTGTGTTTGCATCAGCAGGCTTTGCATTGTATTTACCGATCTTCCATTCAGTAGAAGACTTGAGCTTTTCAAATGCATCCTTTCCGCTGGCATTTGCACTTACATCACCTTTCTTTGATTTGAAAACTTCACCCTTTACGAATTCGTTTGCTGCGACATCAACTGTATAGATTTCAGCCCAAGGCTCGTAGTTCTTGTCTGTCTTGCCGTATGTTCCAAAGATGTAAGTTCTTCCGTCTGCTGAAAAACCAATATCAACAAAAGAGGCTGCATCTCCTGCAAAAGCACTTGCGGCAGAAAGAATCACAGCAGCTGCAATAGTAAAAATCTTTTTCATAAAAAATATCCTCCCGATAAAGATACCGTTTATATTTTCGGTATTTTCAAACTTTAATTTAGTGTTTTTTATTTGCTAACTTTACGGAAATTTGGTAAATTGTTGCTAACTCAATTTACAGGAGTGTTTTTATGATCAAGAGAAATTCAAACTATACAAACCTTGCAAAGGGCTACCTTTTCCCAGAAATTGCAAAGAGACGCCGTGAATACCAGGCAGCACATCCGGATGCAAAAATCATCAGCCTTGGAATCGGCAACACAACAGAACCATTGACACCTCATATTGTAGAAGAAATGAAGAACTTCATTACAGCAATGGGAACTGTGGAAGGCTATGAAGGTTATCAGGATGACAGCGCCGGTATGCCAAAGCTCCGTGAGCGCATCGCTCAGGTAATGTACGGCGGAAAAATCAAGGCTTCTGAAGTTTATGTTTCAGATGGAGCAAAGTGTGACCTTGGCCGCATTCAGACAATGTTCGGTAGTGGCGTAAATGTTGCAGTTCAGGATCCATCATACCCAGTATATGTAGACGGAACAGTTATGGCGGGAGCTGGCGGAAAGGAACCTGTAACAGAAACTGGATTCAAGGACATCACATACATGCCATGTCTTCCAGAAAACGGATTCTTCCCAGACCTTTCAGTTGTAAAGAAGAACAGCCTCATCTATATCTGTTCTCCAAACAATCCGACTGGTGCATGTGCAACAAGAAAGAACCTTGAAGATCTTGTAGCCTTTGCAAAAGCAAACGACTGCTTCGTTCTCTATGACGGTGCATATTCCGCATTCATCCGCGACGCAAGCATTCCAAAGACAATCTATGAAATTCCTGGAGCAGACGAAGTTGCAATTGAAATGCAGTCATTCTCAAAGCCTGCAGGATTCACAGGTGTTCGCCTTGGCTGGTGTGTAGTTCCAGAAAAGCTCAAATTCGAAGACGGAAGCGCAGTTCACACAGCATGGGAACGCGAAATCAACACACAGTTCAACGGTGCTTCAAACATCGCTCAGGCTGGCGGTTATGCTGCCCTCGATGAAATCGGTCTCAAGGAAATGGAAGAAACAATCAACTATTACCTTGAAAACGGACGCCTCATCAAGGAAGCACTTGAAGGAGACAACTTCAAGTCCGCAAATGTAGAAATCTACTTCACAGGCAACGCTCCTTATGTTTGGGCAAAGTTCAACGGAAAAAAGAGTTGGGATGTATTCGATGCAATCCTCGATCAGTGCCATGTAGTTTGTACTCCAGGTGCAGGATTCGGTCCAAGCGGCGAAAGCTTCATCCGCTTCTCTTCATTCGGACACAGAGAAAATGTCATTGAAGCATGCAACCGCCTCAAGACGTTAAAATTCTAGTTTTATCCAAGTCCCGTAGTTATTCTGCGGGACTTTTTTTTGTAAAACATCTCCGGCAACATCTGCAATTAGAAATCATGAACAAAATGGAAATCGAAAACTGGTTTATTGAAAGTGCGCGTAAATTTGCACTGGAACCACAAAATTCCGACCGTACTTTTATGAGTTTAGTTCGGGAGTACAATGACAAATATGAAAACAGCAGCATTCCAGAAGAAAGAAAATTCAATCCGGTAATTTTTACAAACCTTTTCACCAAAGTCAGGACGATTGCTTTTTCTCCCAAAACAATCTTTCATACTGATTTCATTCAAAACCGTCAGCTGCTGATTATCGAGCTGAACCGTTACAGCAAATCTGTGGCTCTGGATTTTGCAAGGCTACTGTCAAACCAAAGCCTGCAGTCAAACACAAAAGAGTTTTTGAATCTTACATACATAATCTTTTCCCACTTTGTCGAAATCTATAACAATCTGCATCAGTACAAAGAAACCACGATTGAAACAAATATGAAAATTGCAAAAAGCTACCTGGAAGAAGCCGTGAAAAACACAGATGACAGTGACCTAAAGAAATCACTCCGGAATGCATTTGACTTCTTAAAGTTGGTTTACGAAGAAAACAAAGAACTCTTGAAAGCCTGTTCTTCATAAGGAGCGCACAGCCCTTGCTAACCCGCTTTCCTGGGTTCCGCTGGCGCTCATTGCCGCTACCGGCGGCAACGCCTCCGGCGCCCCTCCAATCGGGGCTAGGCTGCGGTAGGAAAATTTTGTTTTTTGTTTTACCCAAAATATTTTTGTGCTATAATGCTGGTATGTTGACAAAAGGTTTTCGTTCAATAGGCTCATTTGCTCATGTTCGAATAATCTCTCGTTAACAATAGAACAACAAAAAAATAATAAGGCATTTTTAGAAACTGCTGCTATTGATTGTTTTGGGAACACTCTGTTTGGAGTCTGATTCCGGAAAATCAAATGCGGTGATTTCTGAAAGTGCCTTTTTTATTTTTCCAAGGAGAAAAAAATGAAAAAGAAATTATTGTTTATGTTCCTGGCGGCAGGCCTCTTTTTTGCCGGATGTTCAGATGGTTCCAGTGGTTCCTCTGGAGGAGACGACACTCCTTCCCTTCCAGGAAATCCTAATCCGGATCCCCAGAATCCTGCACCGCAGCTTCCTTCGACATACATAGACATTTCAGGAACCTGGTACTATACAAGAATGAATGGAAGTAACCCAATCGACGAATATAAATTGATATTGAGTTACAATGAAAATGAATCACTTCCTGACAACCTTAATCTTCCACTCGCCGTTGTAGTAAGATATGAAATTTATGATCAAACTTATGGAAACCTTTGGACATCTGGAAGATTCGTTTACGATAGGATGAACAACCGCCTCTATGAAAAAAGAAGTGCAAGTGTAAGAGAATATAGTGAAATCACAAAAAGTGGTAATGAAAAGATTTCTGTAAGGCATTATTCCTCAATTGGAACCATTAATTCATTTGGAACTGATGCAGTCTCAACAACACTTTCACGCACATCCGGTTCATCTGGAAGTTCAGACCCTCAGGGACCTGGAAATCCTGGAAGCGAAGACCTCACCCTTTCAGGCCTTTACAGTGTCGCAGAGCAGTCGGGCGTAACCCTCACCTTCAACAGCAACGGTACATGGGAAAAGGTATACAACGGCTCGCAGAGGAAGGAAGGAACATTCAGCCAGTCGGGCAGCACAGTTACACTTACATTCAACGGCAAGAATGCTGAATTTACTGTAAGCAGAAGCAACGGCAAGTTGATCCTTACCGCAAAGAACACAAGTGATGCCGACACCATTTCAGTCATTGCAACAGGCCTTCAGCTTTCAAGTTCTGTTGCATCAGGAAAAGTAACCCTCTCGAAATAGAAGGCTACGACCCACATCCTGCCAGGCTACGGTGGGCGATCGATTTGCTTCGTTCATACGCGCCTGCTGTGGGTTTTAGTGTAATGGTCATTTCGACAGGCACGCAAACTAAAAATATAAGTATGGGAATCGCCATTTCTGGGCTGAAGGATATTACGTCGTAGTACGAACTGTTCTTTGAGAGCCTGCGAGTGCCAAGCTTTTATGCTGTGAGAAAATCACCCGTTTGTGAAGTACACCAATGGAAAAATCAAGGCTGTGCCCGGAAATAGTGTTGCTGCGCCGATTGGACATGGCAACATAGTTTCCTTGATGCCGCCAGTCGAAATCAAGCAGCATCCACAAAACCTGTGGTGGTTTCGACATGCTCAACCACCACATATCATTTAGCAACAGTTTCTACGGATATAGCCAAAATCAAAAAAAATTGAAAATTTTTTCAAAAAACTTGAATTTGTTCTTGACACTTTTTTTATTCGGATATATATTCTCTTTCACCGTCGCACGACGGAAGGCAACGAAAGTTGC
>JAKSLX010000023.1 GCA_024400915.1 Treponema sp. | reverse complement strand
AACCCGCAACATCGACCTTGGCAAGGTCGCGCTCTACCATTGAGCCATTTCCGCAAATGCGTCGCAGCAACTGCTGTCAGATACTGCATTGTTTTTAAATTCGAGCGGAAAACGGGAATCGAACCCGCAACATCGACCTTGGCAAGGTCGCGCTCTACCATTGAGCCATTTCCGCAAAATTATTTTATATGCGAGATGAGAGACTTGAACTCTCACGCCTAGGCACTAGATCCTAAGTCTAGCGTGTCTGCCAATTCCACCAATCTCGCAGGTGATTACTGACTGAACAGCGAGTGTTCAAGATTCCGTAATGGGTAAGACTATATATGTAATTATTTTTTTTGTCAATGAGTAATATGGAAAAAATGAAAAGATTCTTTATTTTATCTTCAGAAAGTGTTGGATAGGTGAAGGCGATTCTTCTGGGGGGGGTAGGAAATAAAAAACCTCTCAGATAACTGAGAGGTTTTCATGAGCGATACAGGGATCGAACCTGCGACCCGCAGATTAAGAGTCTGCTGCTCTACCAGCTGAGCTAATCGCCCGTTTTGTTTTACCAGCGCTTGTCGCGTTGATGTTTAAGACTATATATGTTCTGAAAAAAAATGTCAACAGCAATTTTGAAAAAATTGCAAAAAATTAATAAAATATAAAAAAAACATGCTCCCGCCGGAACCTGCCCAAGCCTGCTAGAGTGCTTCCTTTCCACTAATAAAGCTTCGTGCTACGCACTCAGAGTTTTGTTGGGTCGCAAAACGCAGTTTGGGCAGAACCTGGCTCCGCATGTTTTTTTTTAGCTTTGTTGCTTTTGCGATTGTTTTCTGTGGGGGAGAATGCTCCCGCTTGGAACCCGTTCAAGCCCAAGCTTGTAGGAAGGTAGGGGTCTGTCCCCTTTGTTCTTGAGTAAAAATAAAAAAAGCCAGGTGAGAGCCTGGCTTAAGGTGCGTCTGACACGACTCGAACGTGCAACCTGCGGATTCGAAGTCCGATGCTCTATCCGGTTGAGCTACAAACGCAAACTATGGAATCTGTAAAAGTTCCATAAATAAAAAAAACTGACTCGATAAGAATCAGTTTTTAGGGGTGCCTGGTGGGATTTGAACCCACGACAACCAGATCCACAATCTGGCGCTCTACCCCTGAACTACAGGCACCAAGTTATTTATGTCCAACACTCTATATAAAATGAAGATTATAGTCAAGGGGCAAAAGTGTAATTTTTTTATCTTTCCTAACTTTCGTCATAGTACGTTTTTTTTTCTTATAAAAGACTAAACTTCTCCATTGAAAATCCGAAATTCTAAGGGAATATCTATTTTTACGGAGATTATCATGGCAGAAGATAAAGAAATGGAACTTATCAGCGTACTTAATGAACAGGAAAGAATTCTTGATTCCATGCTCAGTGAACAGAACCGCATCCATGAATGTGTTGTAAAGCGCAGTTGGGAAGGACTTGAACAGTATGTCATGAACATCAATGAACTTGGCGGTGAATTTTCAAAGGTAGACAATTTCCGTGACAGGATAGCTTCGGTTTCTGATGACATTTATTTTAAGCCTGAAGTAAAGGATGTATTTCTCCGTGTAAAGAGCAAGCTTTCAAAGAGTAAGATAGAAAACGATGCTTTGGCAAGATATGTTAATGCGACAAAGACTTTCATCTCGGAAGTAATGGATAATTGTGTTTCTCAGCAGCGCAACGACATTTATTCTTCAAATGGAACCATGAGAAAGAATTACGCTCAGAGCATCGTAATCAATAGAAGCGTTTAATTTGACAGAGAAGACAAGAGTAAGGATATAAGGAGATAACAATGGCTAGTTCATTTGCAGGTATTGAAATCGGAAAAAGAAGCTTGATGGCTCACGAGACACAGATTCAGACTGCGGGTCACAACATTTCGAATGCAGATACAGAAGGCTACAGTCGTCAGCGTGTTGTGGTTAAGTCTTTTGAACCTATCTATCGTCCGGATCTTGAACGCGCCATGGTTCCTGGTCAGATTGGACAGGGAACTGATGTTGAAAGTATTGAGCGCATTCGTGACGAACTCCTTGAATCCCGCATTGTAGACGGTACAAATGTAGAAACTTACTGGGATACCCGTGACAAGTACTACTCAATGATTGAATCCATCTACAACGAGCCAAATGATATTTCAGTTAGAACAAACATGGATAAATATTGGTCTGCATGGCAGGAACTTTCTACATATCCTGAAAGCGACGCTGCACGACAGGCTGTAGTTGTTCGCGGTCAGACTCTTGCAAACTCAATTCAGCAGCAGTACAAGGGACTCCGCGGAATTGCTGATCAGGTCAACGGTGATATAGAAGCAACAGTAAAGCAGGTAAATGATCTTTCCCGCCAGATTGCGGCATGCAACAATGAAATCGTTCGTGTTGAAGGAATGGGGGACAATCCAAATGATCTTTACGACCGCCGTGATCTTCTTGTTGAAAAACTTGCAGGACTCATCAATGTAACGGTAACTTCAAGAGATCCTGATGAGTTCATGGTTCATACTGACGGTCAAGTTCTGATTCAAGGTGACCTTGCTCGTCAGATTGCAACAGTAGGGCAGATTGACAACCATGGTTATGGAAAACTTGTGTGGACGGATACAAAGCTTGATGCTGAATTTCACGGTGGTACACTTGGTGCCCTTGTAGAACTTCGCGACAAGGATCTTCGTGGTGAAATGCAGACATTGAACACAATGACTCTCAACTTTGCTGACCTTGTTAATGATGTTCACCGTAACGGTATCGGCAAGAACAATACAACGGGAATAGACTTCTTTGTTCAGCATAACTTTGTTGAAAATGCCCACGGCAACTATGACAGTGATGGCGATGGAGTTGAAGACCGTTCCTACATTTTCCGTATTACTGGTACAAATACTTTGCGCCCTCAGGAGCAGGTCGGACTTTCTGGAACAATGACAATCAATGGTGCAGAAGGAAACATTACAGTTTCTTACAATGCAACAGATACAGTTGAAGAAGTAATCAACAGAATCAATGACAGTAACGGTGAAGTTAAGGCATACCTTGACCGCAACAATCGCCTTGTACTTAAGGCAACTCCTGCAGCACAGATGGGTAATCCTGATTTTGCAATCCGTCATGTTGAAGACAGTGGAATGTTCCTTACTGGATATTCAGGAATCTTGAGCGGAAGTGGGGCAGAAAATGCTTTTGACTTCAATCAGGCTGATGCAGTAAATGTTCTTGCAAATGCAGAATTTTCTGTAAGTCCGATTCTTGATCCTGCAGCATATGTTGCAGTAAACAGAATCATTGAAAACGATGTTGCAAGCGTTGCGGCAGGTTTTGCAAATACAAAGGGATATGCAGAAGCAAGCGATGGACGTGCAGCAGTTGAAATGGCAGCTATCAGAAATACAAAGGTGATGATCGGTTCTGAAAGGACATTCGATGACTATTTTGCAGAAAGAATAACCAGCGTTGGGTTAAAGGGTGAGCAGGCACAGAATCAGCTTGCAACTCAGAACAAAATTATGGGTGACCTTCGTGACCTTCGCGATTCAATCAGCGGTGTAAACATCGATGAAGAACTTGCAGACATCATCAAGTTCCAGCACGGTTACAATGTTGCTGCAAAGTTCATTACAGTTCAGGATGAATTGCTTGATACATTGATCAATCGTCTTGGCGTTTAATTTGATTTGACAGCATCTCTAAAAACATAGTTTTTTAGAGATGCCTTTAACCTTTAGAAAATACAGGAGAAAAAAATGCATAGAATCAGTTCACAGTTTAACAATACAGATACACAATACCAGCTCAGAAGACAGGAAGTTCGTCAGGCAATTGCCAACAGACAGATTGGTTCGCAGTCAAGAATCGGGCAGCTTCGTGACGATCCGATTGCAGCAGGACACCTTGTCCGCTATCAGTCATACCTTGGCCGTGTTGAACAGTTTGAAAAGAATGCTCAGACCCTTGCAGACCAGTACAATGTTCGTGAAGGTTATATCAATCAGAACCTTCAGATTATGCAGCGCGTTCGTGAACTTGCCGTAAATGGTGCGACAGGAACTAATACAAACGAAGACCTTAAGAACATGGCAGTGGAAGTCAACGAACTTCTCAAGGAAATCATTCAGAATGCAAATGCCGTCGGACCAGATGGAAATACTTTGTTTGCAGGTACACGCACAAAGGGTACTGCTTTTGATGTAGTAATGGGAAACATTCCGGGATCAAATGAAGAACTTATTGAAAAGGTTAACTATCAGGGCAACGTTGGAACAAACAGAATTGAAGTTGATGAAAACGCATACCTTACTGTAGACAACAGCGGAAACAAAACTTTCTGGGCAGAACCTCAGCAGCTTATGGGTCAGCGTGACCTTAGTGCATGGCAGGCTCTTGAAGATTCTACAATCGTTGTTGATGGTGTTGATATTGCAATCAAGAGTGGCGACAATATCTATGCCGTTGCATCAAAAATCAACGACAGCGGTGTTGCAATCAAGGCTTCTATCGATCCTGTAACAAACGGTCTGAATCTTGTAACTACAGACAGCCATCAGATCTGGCTTGAAGACAAAAATGGTTCGGCACTTGCCGACATGGGAATGATCAAGGATTCATCTCAGTTCCCACCATACAATGTTGGGGAAAGCGTTAAGGTTTCAGGCGGTTCACTTTTTGATGTAGTAATTTCCCTCCGTGATGCAATGCTCAAGGGTGATCATGAAGCAATTGGAAGCAGAGTTCTTGGAACTTTGGACAGTGGAATCAACAACCTTACAACGCGCCTTGCAAAGAGCGGAAGCGATTATGAACGTGCTATGAACAACATTCAGCGCAACCAGACAACACAGGTTAATGTAACTCAGCTTGTAAGCCGTGAAGGTGATATTGACATTACAAAGGCAATTACAGACCTTAAGATGATGGAATACGTAAATCAGGCAACAATGAGCAATGCAGGTAAAATGTACCAGAGCAGCTTGCTTAACTACATGAGGTAAGGTTAAAAAATGCAGGTAAAAACAAAAACAATGGGAACAGTTGAAGTCGGGGAGGAAAGGCTCATCAGCATTCCTTCTGGGCTTTTTGGATTTGAAGAATATACGGATTTTGCTCTTGTTGACAGTGAATATGAACCTTTGATCTGGTTCCAGTCTCTTCAGGATTCAAATCTTGCATTCCTTCTTATTGATCCATTCATCATTGCTGATGATTACGAAGCAGACATCGATGATTCAGAACTTCTCCGCATTGGAATCAAAGATCCTGCTGATGTAACAGTATTTACGATTGTTACTGTACCTGGTGATGGAAGTCCTGTGACTGCAAATTTCCAGGGGCCTCTAATCATCAACAAAAAGAATCATCTTTGCATGCAGGCTATTCTTGACGGTTCAAAATACACGACAAAACACAACATCATTGAAGCTTTAAAAAGGAAGGAGGCAAAATAATGCTCATCCTTTCAAGAAAGATAGACCAGAAAATCTGCATCGGTGAAGACATTGTACTTACAATCATCGATGTAAAAGGTGATCAGGTTAAAATCGGAGTTGAAGCTCCAAGTCATGTAAAGGTTTACCGTCAGGAAGTTTTCAGCGCAATTCAGTCTGAAAATACTGCCGCAAATAACATCAGCGTTGACGCACTTAACAAAATTTTCAAATAACAAAATGACAAAAATTTAAATTTTGTCTAGCATTTTTCAAAAAAATCAAATATAATTCCATTATTCCGAGAAATTTTACTTTATTTGGGGGAACAAATGGAATTATTCCGTGAATATCTCGTAGACAACAGAGAATTTACATCTTACGAAGACCTTAAGGCTAACTGCCGTTTCAAGGTTCCGGAAGATTTCAACTTTGCATATGATGTTGTTGACCGCTATGCACAGGAAGAACCTGGAAAGCGTGCAATGGTTTGGGTTGACGACAATGGTGAAGAAAAAACATTTACTTTTGCCGATATTTCAAGAGAATCAAAAAGAACAGCTTTCTTTCTTCATCAGCAGGGAATCAAAAAAGGTGATGCTGTCATGCTCATCCTTCGCCGCCGCTATGAATTCTGGTATTTTACAATTGCCCTTCACAGAATCGGTGCCATCGTAATTCCTGCAACTGACCAGCTCCTTGCAAACGATATTGTTTACCGCAACAATGCTGCAGAAGTTAAGATGATTGTTTCCTATGATAATCCTCAGATTCAGGGAGAAATCGAAGCTTCCCTCAAGGAATCAAAATCTGTTAAGAAAATCGTTACTGTAGGACCTGAAAAACAGGGATGGATTAACTTCCATAAGGAATCAGAAGGCCTTCCTGCAGAATTCCTCCGTCCATTCGGTGAAGACGGAACAACATCAAAGGACCCTATGCTCCTTTACTTTACAAGCGGAACATCAGGCTATCCAAAAATGGTTATGCACGACTTTACATATCCAATTGCACACATCATTACTGCAAAGTACTGGCATGGTGTAATTGAAAACGGTCTCCATCTTACAGTTGCTGAAACTGGTTGGGGAAAAGCTGTATGGGGAAAACTCTACGGCCAGTGGTTCTGTGGTTGTGCAGTATTTACTTATGACATGAATTCTTTCCGTCCGGACAAGATGCTCCAGATGATTTCAAAGTACCATGTTACATCTTTCTGTGCTCCTCCAACAGTTTACCGTTACCTTATCCGTCAGGATCTTTCAAACGGAAAGTATGACTTCTCGACACTTCAGCGCTGTACGACTGCAGGCGAAGCACTTAATCCTGAAGTTTACAATCAGTTCTACAAGCAGACTGGACTCAAGATGTACGAAAGTTACGGTCAGACAGAAACTGTAATCGTTGCCGGTAACTTCCTTGACAGTGAAGTAAAGCCTGGTTCAATGGGTAAGCCATCTCCACTTTACGATGCTCACATCATCGATGCAAACGGAAAGGAATGTCCTGCAGGTGAAGTCGGCGAACTTACAATCGACATTTCGAAGGGTAAGCCAATCGGTCTTTTTGCTGGCTACTACCGCGACATTACTTTAACAGCAAACGCGTTCGACAGCGGTGTTTACCACACTGGTGATACAGCATACATGGATGAAGACGGTTTCATCTGGTTTGTTGGCCGCAAGGACGACATCATCAAGTCTTCAGGCTACAGAATTTCTCCGTTCGAGGTTGAATCTGTCCTCATGAAGCATAAGGCAGTTATGGAATGTGCCGTTACAGGTGTGGAAGATGAAAAACGAGGTCAGGCTGTAAAGGCAACCATCGTTCTTTCTCCTGGATTTGAAGCAAGCCATGAACTTGAAGTTGAACTTCTTTCGTTCTGTAAAGCTGAAACAGCCCTCTACAAGTGTCCAAGAATCATTGAATTCGTAAAGGAACTTCCAAAGACTATTTCTGGAAAAATCCGACGCGTAGAAATCCGCGAAAAGGACAAGGGCGTTGAACAGAAGAATATCAAGCAGGATTTCTGACGGAAGCATTTGTTCCAATAGAAGCCGGCAACTTTAGAAACTTCTGTAACGCGAAATTTTATTTTGTTGCCTGCTTCTGTTCAAGGACTATCTCGGCTTCCGATTTCCTTACATAAAGAGGACCGTCGTAGTCCTGCATCGGTTCAACCTTGTTTGCGATCATTTTTTCTGCAATTTCAAAAAGGGATTCCGTGCAGTCTCCCTGTGGATTGAAAGAGTGAACAGAATAAAGTGGAGTGATTTCTGCCGTTCTATCCGTAAAGGTTTTTGCACCTGGTCCACAAACCATTACGCAGGATTCTGCATCAATCTGTTTTAGGATTTCTTCAATTTCTTTATCTTCTTCTTCTCTGAGTTTTTCCCCACGCAGGTAAAAGGCATAAAAAAATTCGTCTTCCTTGGCTTCAATTACGGAAAGAACAGATTCTACTGCAGTTGAATAGGGATGTGCATAGGCATCAAGGGAAGGAATTCCGTAGACTGGAGTACCATTTGCAAGGTTAAGGGCTTTCAATGCACTCAGTCCAAGACGAAGACCTGTAAAAGTTCCAGGACCAAGGGTAGTGCAGGTGTAGTCAAGCTCTGCAGGTGTAAGGCCGATTTCCTTCATTACGAAATCAATGGCCGGCAAAAGTTTTTCCGACTGCTTGATTCCGATGTCGTATGTAACCTTTACAATGTTTTTGTCTTTCTTTGCAGCAACCGTCATTTTTGAAACTGCACAATCAATTGCCAATGCGTTCATTTTATGCCTCTATGTTTCCGTTGTTCCAGTTCTTGATTTCTATGGTTCTTGTTCCGTCTTCTGAAGGTGTAATCTTCATGAATATGGTTTTCTTTGGAAGTTCAGACTGAACTTTTTCACTCCATTCGATTATGCATACTCCATTGCCGTAAAGCATGTCCTCAACTCCAAGGTTGACAAAATCTTCTGCACCTTCAAGCCTGTAAACATCCATGTGGAACAGGGGCATTTTTTTTCCTTCGTATTCACTGATAAGGCAGAAAGTGGGGCTTGTAATGTTATCGGAAACGCCAAGAGATTCCGCAATGCCTTTTGTAATGGTAGTTTTTCCTGCCGCAAGGGTTCCGGTCATGGCAATGACATCGCCTTCCTTCAGCAAGGCACCGATTTTTCGGCCCAGTTCAATGGTTTCTTCCGATGTTGAGGTATGAAATAAAAAATCCATATGGAGAGTATACTCCATATGGACTTGTTGTTCAATTTAGTGATGATAATGGAAAATCAAGTTTCAGGAAGTTTTCCGTCTCTTGCCATGATGTCGATGAATTCCTTGAGGGCTTTGTTCAAAGGAATTACAGGATAGTCGACGTTTCTAGGAAGAGGATCCAGATCAACATTCCTGATGCCGAGTGGATTCATTTCCACGGTAAAGCTGATTGGAATTTCAATGTGGCTAACAAGGAATTCAATCTTTGCCATGGCTTTATAGTGGTGAATATAGTAAATGTAACCGTCTTCTTTCGTAATAGAATGTAATTCCAATACCTTCATAATTCAATTATAACCCAAAATATCAAGAATACCCGTAAATTACGGAATAAATATCATTTTTTACAAACTGTTCTATGTTTATATACTGTATGTGGAGAACAAAAGTCTTTTTGTCCGGCATTACTTTTGTAGCAACTATCTTTCCCTGGGCTTCATAATCAGTAAGTTTCCCGGGAATTTTGAATTGAATGTCTACCATCTGTCCTTTTGTAATTGGAAGGGCACAGAAAATCTTGCATCCAGATGCAGAAATGTCCTTCATTGTTCCTGGATATCTTTTCTGCTGAACCTCGAGAACCGGCTTTTCCTTTGTTCCGATGTTCTTTATGGCTGCAAAAGATACGTCTTCATCAACATTCATGCGTTTTGCACCACGCCTTACAACAGGCTTTATCTGGGTGCTGTTGGAAAGAAGCAGGAATTCCTTGTTGGAATCCGGGAATTTTTCGTAGCGAACAGCCCTTGTTATTGCGTTGAATGCCTGTCCAGAAGGGAATGTGAAGGTGATTTTTACTTTTTCAAGGGGATTAGGTCTTTTCCCTTCTGCATTTGCAAGTTCCGGCAATTCAATGTAGAAACCTGAATCGATAACCTTTACAACCTTAATCTGCCATGGAGAGTTGTTCTTGTCGTAGAAAGTTATTTTCTGTTCTGCTTTTATACCTCGTGTAGAAGAGGCTGTCAGTTTTCTGTTGTGTGCATTTTCCAGTTTGAATCTGAGAGAAAAGAATATTCCGATTTTTTCATCGTTTCTTGTCTGTTTTGTTGTCATTCGGATATATTCTTCGCGGAACATGTCATTGAGTTCGTTGACTGAACGGTAGAGGTATCTGATGTTTTTTGCCTTGTATCTGCGGCAGATGTGCCAAAGACGTATCTTTTCAGATTGCGTCAGGTTGGCTTCCTTTGCTACATAGTCGACATCCTTAAGCTTTGTTTCCCTGTTTTTCTGGGCTTCAAGCCATTCTTTTGTGTGGGTTCTTGCAATAAATCTGTAGATGAACACAGCCGCGATTGCTGCAACTGCAAGTACGATTACTACAACTGCTATAAAAACATAGAGGAAACTCATGCTTCTTGCATCAAGAAGGGAACCTGTATTCATAGAATCTCCATGGGATTATTTACCCAGCAAAGCTCCGATGGATGCGGCAATGGATGTAAGTCTTGGGGCTATTTCATATTCGCAAAGATCACCGGAAGTCACAGTGTCCTTTGATTCAAGAGACTGTTCAAAATCTGCAATGATAGGAGCAAATTCTTCAAAGAAGTCTGTAATACTTTTTCCGTCAATTATGAGTGAATTGTAAAGGTCAGGGAAAAGGGCACTGAGGGTTGCTGTATGGCAGAATTCATCAATGGCATCGGCAAGAACTGCTATAAGGGTGTTTGCTTCCTTGTCCTTACCACTTTGAAGGGCTACCGGAACATCAGACATTTTGATTGAAAGTTCATCAAAGCGTGATTTTGAAGTGTTCAGCCTGTCAAGGAGGTTTGCCTTTGAAAGGACATTAAGTTCGATTTTTGTGTCTTCCTTTATTTCTTGTGCCACAGCATTTTCAAAGTTGTCTGCGGGTACGGTTTCATCATTGATTTTAATACCAATTGTCGTTGCCTCGTTTTTAGCAGCTTCTTCTTCAAAAGATTTAAGTACATCGCTGATGGTCTTTTCATTTTCCAGCGTAATGTCTATTTTTTCACCGTTAACATAGAATTCCATTGGTATTCTCCCTATAGGTTTATTGCGATAAGGCTTTCATTATATTATCGGCAATTCTGGGGTGAAAGTGAGGAAAAACTATTTTTTCTGATTCTGATTGGCAAAATTCTGGAGGGAATTCTGTTGGCTTTCAAGGCTTCCAAGAGAACCTTCCATCTGGGCATACTTTCTCTTGAGTTCAGCTTCCTTTCTGTCAAGCTGAGTCTGAAGCCTTGTAATCTTCTGGTTAGAAGACTTTATCTGGGATTCCAGGGAATTAGTTTTGGTGGAAATGATTCCGCCGGACTGAACCCATGATGTCAGCTGCTTATCCAGTCTGTAGCCGATTCCATTGTCCACGATAAGGTCTCCGTCGCTGTCATAGCCAAAGAGGTTCTTTATCTGGTTGATGTTTTCTGCAAGGGCTGCGTCAAGTTTCTTTTCGTCTACTTCAAGGTATCCGCGCATCTGGGATGGTCTGTAACCGCCGCCAGCATTTCCGCTTGCATTAGTTGAAACTCCAAGCTGTGCAAGAAGCGTAATGGTTGAATTTGCATCGTATTTATAGGTTCCCGCAACAATCTGCTGCATCTGGGATTTGCCGCTTGTAAGGGACATTTCTCCCTGGAACATGCCGAGCCTTTCCTTCATCTTGTCCTGTTCGTCCGATGAAAGGTAGTCCAGTTCGCTGATGAGTTCAGGCTTGTTCTGGGAAAGGACATTCATTTCCGCAATAGCCTGGTTATATTTGCCTACAAAAGTAATGATTGCATCCTTTGCGCTTTCCGTGTCAGGATCGACTTTAATGGTTGCAGGCCTGTCTGTCTTGTCGTGAATGTGAAGGGTAAGGTGAGGAACTACATCGTCAATGTCGTTTGATGCACGGGTCATTGTAATCCCTTCATATTTTATTGTGGCATCCTGAGCTGTAGAAATGGCATGCTTAGGCTTAATTCCCGTTGCATTGGAATCACTGTAGATTACGGGAGCCGACATGGTGATTTCTTTGCCTGTATTTGCATTGCGGACTACCAGAGTCTTTGCATCCGGATATTCCTTGAGTGGAATGCTAACCGTTGTCTTGCCGCTTTTACCAGCCTTTATGCTTTTATCAGAAAGGGGTGTTTCGTTTCCTTTTGAATCCCTTATGAAAAAATACTTGTTGCTTACGACTGGAGATGGTGCCGGTGCTGTTTCTGAAGGTGCAGCTTCCCTTTCTGTTTCCTGTGGCGGAGGAAGGGTAGACTCGCTAATGTTGTTGTAAACTGTAATTCCTTCGTATTCAATCATGCCAGGAGAAGGAAGATCAAGAAAATCCATAGCTTCGGCAACAGCTACCTTTCCGGGCTGAGGAGTAATGTCTTTTGTGTTTTTTTCCTTGAAAGTGAACTCTACCTTGCCTGTTTTGCTGCTTTTTTCGTCTGCTGGAATGTCAATTTCAAAACCGCCGCGTGGTCCAACGGTAATTTCGCTTCCCTTAGAAGAAACTCGGTCCCTTGAAATTTCCGGAAGTCCAGTCTGAGAGAATTCAACTTTCTTTTCGGGTGTATAAAGTTTGTCCTGGGAAATAACAAAGGATTTTTTTTCTGCCTTTGCTTCCCCAATCATGTCGATTTCCTTTGCAAAATCCAAAGCCTTGTTCTTGAATACAAGCCGGTTTTCTTCGCCAGTCTTAAGGCTTTCGATGAGGAGGGATTTTCTTTCTGCGCTGACTCCGATAAGGCTTGCCTTTACTGTTTCTCCGCCGCGCTTGTTGAGTGCATTTACAAAGTCACCAAGCTTGCCGCCCTTCCACTTGAAGTCTACGGTCTTTTCACCGACCTGGAATGTGTACTGGCCTTCCTTTACGTTGTAGTCGCTGTCAATGTCTGCGCTTAAAAAACGGTCTGTTGCTGCAGGCTGAATGACTTCAAGCTTGAATGAGCCGTATTCAGCCTCCCTCCCAGCATCCACAGTAACCGCTGCTTCATCTGATGATGTGGTAAGTTTGTTGTTGAACGGATTTTCGAATGAATATAAAGTTTTGCAGCTGTCCCTTAGTGTAGACATCTTCTGGTTCATTCCACGCCAAGCTTCCTGCTGATTTTTGAAAGTCTCTACTTTTTCTTCTTCGCGCTTGAGTGGAACCCTTTCTACGTCCATGAGGGCTTTTACGAGATCATTTGTCTTGTATTTGTCGCTTACGCCGGGTATGTTAAGTCCGTCTGCCACTTTATATGGTAACCTCTAAAAACCTCAGTTTTTTTGAGGTTCCCTTTATATCATCTCGTCAAAGAGTACGCCGATGGCATGTTTCATGCGTGCCTGAATCTTCTGTACATCTTCCGACGGAATCTGACGAATTACTTCGTTTGTTGATGCATTAACTACAGTAACGACAATCTTGTTCAGTTCGCTGTTTACATTGAAGTGAAGCTTGTGTCCTGTAACCATGTCTGACAATCTCTGCAATTCCTTTGCCGAAGCTTCTATGTCAGCCTTGTTCTGCTCAATGTTCTGGAGAACTTCAGCTGCCGTTGTTGGCATTGGTGTTTCTACTTCAACTTTTGGAGTAGGTTTTGCTGAGAAAGAACTGTAGACATTTTGGCCATCCGTTGCCATTGTCCTACCAATCGTACTAATCGTATTCATGGACATTTCCTCCTGAAATGAGTTTTCTTTGAAAAAAAGAGTGGGGAAGGGGGCGCACCCCTCCTCATCTTTTCACGCTTGCCGTCAAAAAGAAGACATCCAGAATTCTCTTATTCAACAAGCGTTCAGCATAAGCTGTAAAAGTTCAGAACTACTGGAGAAGAGCCAATACGTTCTGTGACTGGCTGTTAGCCTGTGCAAGCATAGCTGTTCCAGACTGTGTAAGAATTGAGTTCTTTGTGTATTCAACCATTGCAGATGCCATGTCTGTGTCGCGAATACCTGATTCTGCACCCTGCATGTTTTCTGCTGCAACAGCGATACCGTTAGAAGCCATTTCGAAACGGTTCTGGTAAGCACCAAGATCTGCTCTCTGGCGTGATACGTTCTTAAGGGCTGCATCGATTGTTCCGATTGTCATGTTAGCAAGGTCAGGTGTAGAGATAGAAATCTGTTCATCTGTTCCCTGTGCTCCCTTAAGTCCAAGAGCTGTAGCTGTCATTGTACCAATGAAAGCCTGAACTCTCTGATCCATATTTGCACCAACCTGGAATGTCATTACATTGTTTGTAGCAGAGTTTTCTGCGAAACGACCTGTAAGCATGTTCATTCCATTGAACTGAGCCTGGCTTGCAATGCGGTCAACTTCAGCAACAAGCTGAGAAACTTCAACCTGGATCTGCATACGATCTTCATCGCTGTAGATTCCGTTTGCAGACTGAACTGAAAGTTCACGGATGCGCTGGAGAATGTCTGTTGTTTCTCCGAGGTATCCTTCTGTAGCCTGGATAAAAGAAATTCCGTTCTGGATGTTTCTGTTAGCCTGGTTGAGACCACGAATCTGGCTGCGCATCTTTTCAGATACTGCGAGTCCTGAAGCGTCGTCACCTGCGCGGTTGATCTTTTCGCCTGAGCTGAGCTTTTCAAGGTTGCCCATCAACTGAGAGTTTGTAACTCCGAGTGAGCGGTTTGCAAACATTGAGCTCATGTTGTGATTAATTACCATAGTATAGTCCTCCATGAATTGTGAACATAATGCATCATGCATTTATGCCTGTCTGTAAGGGCATCTGCCGGTTGTTGCGCCCCCAGCAGAGGTTTTAGTCCCGTTTACAGCAGGAACCGTTACTTATGTTGAGCCTTGTATCATAACTTAAATAACCGTCTATGCTGTCACAAACAAAAACATAGAAAACTATAGATTTCAAAGAACTGTTCTTTCCGGGTGTTATCCGGGAAAAACCAAAAGCCATGTCTAAAAACCATGGCAAGCGCAATTGATCGGGAGTAGGATGATAGAAATCAAAAGAGTAGAGCAATTCTACCGGTCAATCAAGCAAAGGGCTCAGGAATAAATCCTGAGTCCTTCACTATCTAGTATAACACACTACTGGAGCAAAGACAAGACACTCTGTGACTGAGCGTTAGCCTGTGCAAGCATAGCTGTTCCAGCCTGAGAGAGTACCTGGTTCTTTGTGAACTCTACCATCTGTGATGCCATGTCTGTATCGCGGATTCTTGATTCTGATGCCTGGAGATTTTCTGCGGCAATGTCAAGTCCCTTTACAGTGAATTCAAGACGGTTCTGGTATGCACCGAGGTCAGCACGCTGCTTGTTGATAGCCTTGAGAGCTTCGTCAAGTGTTCCGATTGACTGGTTGGCAAGATCAGGTTCCGCAATTGACATGATTGTTTCAGTTCCAACTTCGCGAAGACCGAGAGCTGCAGCAGACATTGTTCCGATGAATACCTGTGTTCTCTGATCCATGTTAGCACCGATGTGGAGCCACATAGAAGCTGTAACTGTGTTTTCACCAGTTGGCTGTGCAAAACGGCCTGTAAGCATGTTCATTCCGTTGAACTGAGCGCAAGATGCAATGCGGTCAACTTCTGCAATGAGGGAAGAAACTTCAACCTGAATCTGCATGCGGTCTTCGTCTGAGTAGATACCGTTAGAAGACTGTACTGCAAGTTCGCGGATGCGCTGTACGATGTCAGTTGTTTCCTGAAGGTAGCCTTCTGTTGTCTGGATGAAGCTGATACCGTTAGCTGCGTTTCTTGAAGCCTGGTTCAAACCGCGGATCTGTGAGCGCATCTTTTCAGAAACTGCGAGTCCTGAAGCGTCGTCACCTGCGCGATTGATTTTTTCTCCTGAAGAGAGTTTTTCCATATCTTTTGTGTTAGCGAGCTGTGTTACTCCCAACTGACGATTGGAAAACATTGCGGACATGTTGTGGTTGATTACCATAGTTTGTTCCTCCGTGGATATAAATGGTCAAATCCTTTTGACCAGTGTGTAAAAGATTACATCTGTATTACAAGGCTACATCTGCAATCTTTTACGTTGATTCCCCTGACTGCTATCTTCTACGAAGTTGAACAGCCATGGTTCCTCATCCTAGATTTTCGGCAGGAACACTGAAAAACTTTAATGTTTTTTTTGCATTTTTTTAATTTTTTTTTTGAAAAAGCATAAAAAAGCCCCTAAACCTGAAATTTTCTTCAAGTTTGGGGGCATATTTGTACAGAAATTGCTTTGTGAACTATTCCGTCTTGTAGCTGTCCACGATTTTCTTTACTGAACCTGCAAGGTCAACGTTTTCTTCAGATTTTACGAGGGCCTGGTGTGCGTATTCCTTCATCGTGTCCAGATTTCCTGTGGCTTTCCTTGATTTTGAAAGGATTTCATCGGCTTCTGCCTTGAGATTTGAAATCTGTTCTTCAAGAACATCGTTTTTCTGCTTGAGTTTTGCAGAAGAATCGGAAATTTCACCGGAAGAATTTCCCAAAAGATCCATCATTTCGCTGATTTTTTCAGATTCCTGATTCTGCTCCACAATCTTGTTCTTTACGGACTGAATTGAAGCATCCATTGTGCTGATGCTTGCTTCAAGCTCGTCAAAGGATCTTGAAGAATTTGTAGATGCGGTAACGATTTCCTTGATTGAATTCTCAATGTTCTTGACAACTTCCTTGATGGATTTTGTCTGTGCGGCTGAATTTTCAGCAAGGGTTCTGATTTCATTGGCAACAACGCTGAAGCCTTGTCCTGCAGTTCCGGCATGGGCTGCTTCGATGGCTGCATTCATTGCCAAAAGGTTGGTCTGTGAAGAAATTTCCGTAATGATTTTGTTTGCTTCTTCAAGTTTCTTTGCAAATTCCTGGATTACGTTGATCTTTTCTGTGACTTCAACCTGGCGCTGCTTTCCGCTCTGAGATTTTGCAACGATATTTGCGTATTCATCGATGATATGTCTTATCTGGCTGTCAACTTCATTGGCATTGGCTGCTATCTGGGCGACTGAATTCTGTGATTTCTTGATTGCAGTAATCTGGTTCTGTGCCTTTTCGTCAAGGCTTATTACCGATTCAATGAAATTTTCGATGGTCTGGGTGGCGTCTGCTGTAAGATTGTTCTGGTTTTCTGCCTGTGAGTAGATTTCATTTATTGAAGTGTTTGCCTCATCAATGAGGAGGAGGGTCTGCTGATTCTGTTCCTTGAGTTCCTCTGAGTTTGAGGTAAGTGAGGTTACGGTCTTTTTCTCCGTTGTTATCATGGTCTGGAGCTTGATCATCAGCTTGTTGAACCTGACGCAGAGCTGGAAAAGTTCTCCGCGACCCTTAACGTTAAGGCGGGCTGTAAGGTCACTTTCTCCTTTTGCGATTTCTTCCATCTTTGATGAAACATAATCCAGTTTCTTGAAGAAGGCTGAGATGTAGAGGAAAAGGAAGACGATACAGGCGATTGATACTATTGAGCAGCAGACAATCATGAGGAATTTTGCCTGATTGAGAATCCTCATTACATTGCCGGTGTCAAAGTCGCAGGCTACGAAACCGATGACCTTTCCACCGTCGCTGATAGGGGCATAGATTGTAATCGCCCATCCCCATCCATTCTGGTTCATGATTCCCGAAACGATGATGTCATTTTCTTCCATTACCATGTGAGGGTAGTTGCCGTAGCTTGTAAGGTCTTCCGTAGTTCCCATAGGGGAGAAGTTTTCCGTGTCCGAAGGTCTTGCACTGCCGTCGACTACATAAGTGAAGTTGTTTCCTCCTGCAGGAATCATCGTATAGAGATATTTACAGGTAGATTCATTCTTTATCAGATAAAGTTCTGAGTAAAGCTCTTCGAAATATGGATCCGAATCGTCCATTGATTCAGCAAGCTTTTTAAATCTTTCAGGATCTATCTTGTACTGTGCTCTTTTTACAACTTTCATGCCCTGGTCGCTGAATACGCGGAGTGCAGTATTCTTTACGGCACGGGTTGATACTACTGTAGTAACGACTGAAAGCAGAGCGATAAAGAACACAACAAGACCTACAATCTTGAAGTTGTACGATTGGTAGAATTTCATTTTCATATAAGATCTCCTGCAAGCTTTTTCATGAGGCGGCTTGCCTTGCCACGGTGAGATATGGCATTTTTTTCATCTGCTGTAAGTTCTGCTGCTGTTTTTCCCTGGTCTGGAAGATAGAACAGTGGATCGTAACCAAAGCCTCCGTTTCCGCGGGCATCAGCAATGTCCGAAAGAATTTCTCCTTCCATTGTTTCCTGGCAGACAAAAAGACGGTCAGGCCCCATGTAAAGGACCATTGCACAGGTATAGTGGGCTTTTCTGCCTCCCTTGAATCCCTTTTCAATTGCTTCGTTTGTCTGCTGGATGATGAACCTGTTCTGGTCTTCCTGTGGAGTTTTGCTACCGTCTGGCTTTCCCTGCATGAATCCAGGACCAGCATAACGGGAAGAATAGATTCCCGGTGCTCCGTCCAATGCGTCAACGCAGATTCCTGAGTCGTCTGCAAGGACCGGGCAGTGTACTATTTCCCAAAGTGCCTTTGCTTTGATCAGGCTGTTTTCGTAGAAAGTCGTGCCTGTTTCTTCAGGATCGAATTCAATTCCCTCGTCTTTAGGGATGACCACTGTATGTTCAGGGAAAAGTTCCTGAACTTCGCGCTTTTTATTCAGATTGCCGGTGGCAAGATATATCTTCATGTTATTGAATATAACACTCTCTACCTGGATTTACAATGCTTCATCGGTAAAGTTTTCCTTTGCATCATCAAGTATGTCCTTTATCTTTCGGGTGGACATGTTCAGGATCTTTGCAACGGTTTTGTTTGATGGAACAAGAGTAGGTGCTGCCACAGAAATGGCTTCTGTCGCTTTTTTCCATTTTATGTCGGTCTTTTTTATGTTTGTTCCGCAATAGATGTCGGGGTAGTGGTTCTTGAGATTAGTTTCCCTTATAAGCTTCCTCTTTCTCTGGAAATAGGCAAAATTCCGTTTGTTGAGCATTACCGAGATCCGATTCCTTTTTAGGTTCAGTGTGTCGTCTGCCTGCCTGATCATTCGGTGTAAATCATCTTCCTGCATTCCTGTTATTTCTGCAGCTATCTTTATCTGGTTGTCCGTAATGTTGCTGCAGGATTTCAAAGCAAGGACTTTTATTATCTCCTGCGCCCGCTTTTCTGTAATGGGCTTCTTTTTCTCTGCCCGTATGTTAAGGTTTTCCATGATTTCCTTTGCAAGGCGTGAAATTGGAATCAGGTTCTCCCCTAAAGGCTCCTCTATGTAAAAGTCCTTTTCTTCCGTGGAGTATTCCATGTTGTTGAAGTTCTCCTCAAGGCACATGGTCTGACAGCAGTAGTTCTTGATGTTGGAATCCTGAATTTTTTTCTTCCACCAGAAGGCAGTAAGGTTTATTACGCTGTGCAGGTAAGTCCTGAAGTCGCATAATTCAGGCTTGTATTTTCTGAGTATTTTTCCAAAGCGGCTTTCCATGAATACTATGAAATCCGAGAAAGTGTCGTCATCAAAAGCGGCCAATCCGAACTCAAATTTGTGGGTAAAGAGAAGTTCCAGAAGTAGGTTTACAGCCTCTTTTTCTGAAATTATCCCTGAATCGTAGTCTTTCCATATTTTCTTTGCGTTTTCCATGACTTAAACAGTGCAAGCCCTGTGCCAACTGAAAACAGGCTTTTTAAGGGAGAAAACATGGAAAAACTTCGAAAATTCTGTAAAAAACTAACTGGTTCTGTAATTATCTTACAGAACTTTTGAAAATTCCTTGATGATCTGTGGAATAAGTGTGTCGGCTCTGCCTTCAGTACTTGCCCCAGATGCATTTTTATGACCGCCACCGCCGAATTTCTGTGCAATTGCGCTGACATCGCATTTTTCGCGGGAACGGAGTCCAAGGGTACAGGAATGTTCTGTCTCCTGCCTGACGAAAAGGACTGCCTCAACCCCTTCAACTTCCAGCATGAGGGAATAGAATGCATCGCTGTCTCTTCCTTCCTGTCCGTATTTACGGGTATCTTCCATTGTTTCGTAGGTAACAACAAGTTTTCCGTTGCAATGTCGTTCTGCACGGTCAAGCATGATGGAAAGGAGCTTTCTTGTGCTCCATGGCTTGCCGCTAGTCATTTTTTGATAGGTTTTTCTAGGGTCAGCCCCTGCTTCTACAAGCCTTGCAGTGCTTCTGAATACTTCTGCGCTGTTGTCCGTAAGAAAGCGGAAAAATCCGGTGTCGGTACAGATTCCGAAAAATATTGTGTTTGCCTGTTCCTGTGTAGGTTTTCCGGCAATGGCTTCAAAAAGCTGGAGAACAAGGCATGCTGCAGCAGGGGAGGTAGGGTCAATGATGTTGTTTTCTCCTGAAACATCAGCCGTCTTGTGGTGGTCTATGATGAATGTGTCAAAGCCTTTTAGGTCTCCGTCTATTTCTCCAAGACGCTGGATTTCCGAACAGTCCGTAATGATGAGACCGCAATTGTTGCGTTCGTCCTGAGTCATGAAAGGAATGTCGTTCCTGAAATAGTCTGCGTAGGCCTTGATTTCGTTTCTCTTGAACGGTCCTGCATTGACCATGATGTAAGGTTTCCCGATCTTTTCAATTATGTAGGAAAGCCCCATGCAGGAAGATATGCAGTCGCCGTCCGGTTCCTTGTGGCCTGCTATAATGAAGGTTGCGTGTGAATCAAGAAATTTCTTGAAACTTTCAATCTGATTTTCTGAAATAATGATCATAAACTAGTCCTTTCGGGGCATTATAATGATATATCTCAAAAATATCAAACAGGAGGGGTTGGTCAAAAAAAAAACTCCAGCCTGGCAACTGGAGTTTTCGTAAAGCGGAACTATTCCGTCAATTCAATTAAAGTTCGATTTCAAATGTATCAGCATCTGAACCGTTTACTTCCATGTTAGCTGGAGCCATTGCCCAGATTGGGTTAAAACGGTTTGAAGGAACTGTTACGAGAACCTTCTGGAATTCTCCGTCCTTCTTGATGATTGTAAGATATGAACCGATCTTAGCTGGTGCATTGCGGAACAGAAGCTTTCTGTGACCTTCTGTATTTTTTGTCCACTTCTTAGGAATAACTGCTGTTCCAATCTTAACGCCCTGCTTTTCGTAAAGAACTACGTAAGCGTCCTGTGAATCGTAGATTTTATGGAAGCGAACATTCTGGTATGTAATTGACGAGATGTTGTCACCGTGATCCCATACGCGGGGTGTGCTTTCCTTGGCAGATTCTTCAGCTGCTGCAGAGAATACCATTGCTGCGGCAAATGCAAAAGCCAATAATAATTTCTTCATAAATTCCTTCCTTGGTGTTTCCATTATCTCAGGGTATTATACAAGGGCGAGCATAATTGCCTTAATCGTGTGCTTGCGGTTTTCTGCCTCATCCCAAACTTTGCTTGCTTCGCTTTCAAAAACTTCTTCTGTAACTTCCTGTTCCTTAACGGCAGGGAGACAGTGCAAGAAAATGGTATCAGGTTTTCCCGTAGCAGCCATCAATTCCTTGTTTACCTGGTATGGCTGGAGAAGTTTAATGCGTTCTTCCTTTAATGCTTCTTCCCCCATTGAAACCCATACATCAGTATAAAGCGCATCTGCGTTTTTGACAACTGAAATTTCATCTGAGACGGTAATCTTGGCTCCCGACTGTTCCGCAAATGGAGTGCAGATTTTGATGATTTCTGCATCCGGAGAAAGTTCTTTCGGGGCAAAAACAGAGAAGTTGATGCCGAATTTTGAGCAGATGAGCATGAGGGAACGGGCCATGTTGTTGCGTCCGTCACCGCAGAAGCAGAGGGTGAGCCCCTTAAGGTGACCAAAGTGTTCCTTGAGGGTCATGATGTCTGCCAGTACCTGTGTAGGGTGAAAGTCATCTGTAAGTCCGTTGATTACAGGAATACCAGAATATTCTGCAAGTTCTTCAACATGCTTCTGCTTGAAGCCGCGGAATTCAATGGCGCTGAACATTCTTCCGAGAACGCGTGCAGTATCCTTTACGCTTTCCTTTTCTCCAAGCTGAATGTCGTCCGTAGACATGAATACAGGATGGCCGCCTTCTTCTCCAAATGCTGTTTCAAAAGAAGAACGGGTACGGGTAGAGCGTTTTTCAAAAATAAGGGCAATAGTCTTGCCTAGGAATCTCTGGTGAACTTCACCCTTGTGGGACTGCTTTTTTACAAGAAAAGCATAGTCAAGAATCTGGTTGATTTCTTCCGGTGTCCAATCAATCCAGTTGAGGAGGCTTCTGCCTTTAAATGGACTCTTGAATTTTTCTGCTTTCATAAATTTAACCTCTGTTAATGATTATACATATTTATGCAGTTATGGCAAGAAAAATGTATATTTATGCATTAAAGTTGTAGTTTAACGCATCTGACTGTTTTTGACAAAAACAAAAAAGACTTTCCAGAAACCTAGAAAGCCTTTTGAATCTTAGGGGCAATAGGGATCGAACCTATGACACACGGAATATGAGTCCGTTGCTCTACCAACTGGGCTATGCCCCCTTGAATGTGTAAGACTATATCAAAACTGAACGATCATGTCAATAGTAAAATAATTAAATGGCAAAATTTTTAAAGGTCCTCGATTTTGCTAAACAATTTTTTCAAGATTCCGAAAAATTAAGGGACTATTTGTTTGTCAAAGTTAGTAATTGAAGGGGCAATCCACATGAGTATCAGGAAAGTTCTGATGATTTTTGCAGTATCCTGCTGCCTTGCGTCTGCAAATGCGATTTCCGTTGCATTCCAGATTCTTCAGCATGAGGATTCAAAGTCCGATGTAAGAACCGCCTGCTATCAGATGGAAACGGGTCTTTTTGATTTTTTCTTTGATAAAGGAATAATCGTTTCAAATTCACCGGTGGTAGTTACCAATGACGAGTCTGAACAGGAAGTGATGTTCAATCAGTCCATGATGGAAGCTAGCCAGGGTGGAGTAAAGTATTTTGTTGAACTGGTCTGTGAATATGATGTATCGGAATCAAGTAACCCTGAAGCCGCTTTGCTTGAAAATATAAAGCAGCTTACATGGAAGGTTATCGACCTTAAAACAGACAAGGTTCTTGGTTCCGGTAAAAAGGTTCCGCCTGCTGCAAGAAATTACAAGAAGGCAGAAAAAGGCGTTGCTGATTTTTCATACGGAATAGCAGTTGAAATTTATAAAATCATTCGTAGGTAGGGGCGCAATGAAAAAGATATTTTCCGGTATTTTAGTTTTGTTACTGGCTGTAGCAATGTTCGCTGATTCAAGGGATTATGTTGACGGCGTAATTGAAGTTGCAGATTCAGGTAAATTTCCGTCTGGTCATTTTGGACAGGCGGCAGGTTATCTTCCTGGTGACAGTGTGTTCGTTACAAATCCTGAAAGCGGTGTAACCCTTCAGTTCCTTAACCTTGGAACTCTGGATTCTGCTGATGGCGTTGTAATTCTTCTTTCTGATGAATCTGCAAAGACACTTGGAATTACAAAGGGATCAGGCATGCGCTGCAAGCTTAACATGCGCTACGGTGGATTTGATGAAACTGTAACCGGTCAGGCTGTAATTGATGCGGAAGATGCCGCTCTTGCAAAGAAAATGAGGAAGACTGAGGAAGCAAAGAAAGCTGAAGTTCCAGCTCCTGCTGTTCCTGCAGTAGAAGAAACTGCAGCTGCTGTTCCTGTTGCCACTGAGGTTGCTGCAGCTGCTGTTGTTCCAGTTGTTGGTGCTCCTCTTTTTGAAAGTGATGAAGTTCCTGCAGAAGAAGATGCTGATGAAATTATAGAAGAAACTGTAGAAGAGCCTGTTGAAGAGGTTGCTGAAGAAACTACTGCGGAAGAATCCGTGGCTGAAGAACCTGTTGCTGAAGAGTCTGTTGCTGTTGAAGCTGTGGCAGAGGAACCGGTTGCCGAGGAAGCTCTTGCTGAAGAACCTGTTGCTGAAGAACCTGTTGCTGAAGAACTTGTTGCTGAAGAACTTGTTGAAGACTATGAAAATGAAGAAGCAGCCTTTGCAGAAACAAGAGCTGCCGTTGAACAGCCATCGCCTGCTGAAATTTCAGAAGCAGAAGAACTTGCCGCAGAAGAACCTGTGGAAGAAGAGGTCCTTGCTGAAGTTGCAGCAGCACCTGTAGAAGCAGTTGCAGTGGAAGCTGTAGAGGAAGAAGAAATTGAAGCTGGTCCAGAAGCAGTTGAAGCAGAAGAACTTCCAGCTCTTGCAGAAGAAAATGCTTCCGTACCAGAAGAAGTTGCTGAAGTTCCTGCTGTAGAAGAATCAGTTGAGGAAAGTGTTGAAGAAGAATATGCTCCTATCGTACTTGTTCCTGCAGAACCTGTAGCACCGGAAGCTTCGGAAGAAGCAGCTGTAACCAGAGCCGCTGAATCTGTTGCTGTAGAAGAAATTGTTGCAGTTCCTGCACCTGTAGTTGTTCCGGAGCCTGTCGTAGTTCCTGAACCAGCAGTAACCCGTGCTGCTGAACCTGTTTCATCTGCAGAAAGCTACAGAAAGCTTATTGTTGATTCAGAAGACAACCTTAAGAAAGGATGCTGGTATGTTCAAATTGCATCTCTCGGTAATCCTGAAAACATTGAAAAGACTGTAAAGAAGTATTCTAAATATCCAATCATCCTCGTTTCAAATGGCAAGGGTGGCTACAGGGTTCTCGTTGGACCTCTCGGAAAGGATGAATATGCTGCAGTTCTTGCAAAGTTCAAGGCCTTCGGTTACAAGGATGCTTTCCTTAAAAGAAAATAACTAAAGAAATAATCGATAAAAATCAAAGCTTCTGTTGCAAAACAGGGGCTTTTTTTTATTTCTGTCGTTTATATATATAGTATGAAAATATATGTTACGGCAGTTTTAATCCTGAGCCTCGTTTTTCTTGGGTGCACTGAATGTTGTGCCTATGTTGAACAGAGGAAAGCTTCTTATGACCCTGAAGTGAAGGAACATGTCCTCCACTATATAAAGGAAGGTGAAAGCCAATCGGTCTGCATAGAAGAAGAATTTGATCTTGCGGAAGGGGAAATAAAGGATTTCAGTCTGATAAAAAGGCCAGGCGGTATTTCAGTTGTCCTTGTTACGGAAAGTCAAAGACAATACATCCTGAATTTGAATTCGGAAGGTGAACTGATATTGCACAGAATTGATTGAGAAAACAAAATATTTCCTGTATAATCAATTTATGTTCAGTTTAATAACTTTATTGTGTTTTTGCGGAATCCTTCTTCCGCCAACATTGCTTTTGTGTCTTGTATATCCTTTGAACAGAAGGGCTGCCATTGCGGTTTCCAACTACATTACCTGTATCTGCGCCCGAAAGGTTTTTGCTGTTCTTAAAATGTACAGGCAGTTTAATTTCCTTGGTGATAAGGAAGGACTTAAGAATCTGCCTGATCAGTTCATTGTTATTTCAAATCACCAGAGTCTTTTTGACATTGTAGTTTACCTAAAATATTTTGGAGGCCTTAAGGCTCGATTTGTTGCTAAAGATAACCTTGCAAAGGTTCCTATGGTTGGAAAGATGCTCAAAAGTCAGCAGCACTGCATGATTCCAAGAAAGGGAAGCCCTTCCGTTGCCATGAAATCAATAGACAGGTTCGGAGTAAGCATCATGGGAAAAAGGCAATATCCGGTAATTTTTCCTGAGGGAACAAGAAGTAAGGACGGAAATTTGAACCAGTTCTATTCTGCCGGTTTCCGTCGACTTGTTGCCGCAACAAAACTTCCGGTTGCTGTCTGTGCCCTTGATGGTGGCTGGAAAATTTCAAACCTTGATTCAATCATGAAAAATCTTCGTCGCGGTGCATATAGGGTAAAGGTTCTTAAGGTATACGATGCTCCAAAAGACAAGGAAGAGGAAAAGAAGATTCTTGAGGAATCAAGGGATCTTATTCAGAATCAGCTTGATGCGTGGCGAAAACTTCCTGAAAATTCGTTGGAAGTTTAGTTTTTTTAACTATTTAGGTGATTTGTTTATTGACATACACTTGAATAATCTTGTATATTTTTAGAACTTATAAAGAAATTAGTTATGGAGGAAGACGATGGCCGGAGCCAGTAAAAACTCTCGTACAACTGTTGCTACACAGAAGTTCATCTGCCCAGATTGTGGTGGAGAAATCGAATTGAAGACACTTTTCGAGAACGGCAAGCTTAAGAACCAGGCAGTATGCAGCAAGTGCAAGCGCACAGAACGCAGACCAAAGGATTTCAAATAATAATTTGACGTTCACTCAGCCTTGGGTGGCTGAAAATATTTTATAATTTTTAGAATGGGGTAATCTTAATGTCAGTACATTCATCAGCAGACAAAAGACATGTTCAGAGTCTTGTACGCCGTATGCGCAACAGAAGAGTTAAGACTCAGGTTCATACAAGCGGAAGAAAGTTCCTTGAAGCTATCAAGGCTAAGGATCAGGAAACTGCAGCAGCTTGCTTGAAGAGCCTTCAGGCAGAAATCGATGCAGCAAAGAGCAAGGGTGTTGTAAAGGCTAACGCAGCTTCTCGCAAGAAGAGCCGCATGTACAAGCTTTTTAACAAGACATTTGCTAAGGCAGAATAGTTTTCTATAAAGGGATGCTGTGTTCACGGCATCCTTTAATTGTTTTTTCAATTTAACTATTATGCTTTCGTGTAAAACTACTAAGATAGAATTGGTAGAAGCCGTTTACCGCACAACAGAATGCGAAAAGCAGATTGTTCAGAAGGTTGTGGATGAACTTTTTGAGCAGATAAAGAATTCCCTTTCAAAGGGTAATGTTATAGAACTGCGTGGGTTCGGTACTTTTGAGCCAAGGCTTAGAAAAGGCAGGGAGAATGCCCGTAATCCAAAGACAGGGGAAAAGCTTTCTTCTGATTCTCATTATGTGGTTGCATTCAGATCCGGTAAAGATTTGAAAGAATCTCTTCTTAAACTTCCTGTAAAAGAAAATCAATAAAAATAAATCAGAAAATTAATGACGGATGAATTTCATTCGTTTAAATATAATCAGTGCATTTTTCATGCATGGAGAACATTATGGCATCCAATACAAACGGCAATCTTACAGTTTTGGGACAGGAAACTGAATTTGATGGTGTCCTTGAATTCACAGATAATCTTGTCATAACAGGAAAATTTCACGGAACCATTAAGGCAACCGGAGACCTGGAAATTGACAAGTCTGCTGTTTGCGATGTTGATACAATTTCCGCCAATTCGGTAATCATTTCAGGCCAGGTAAAAGGAAATGTTGAATCCAAAAATCACATTGAACTTTGTTCCGGCAGCAATGTGAAGGGTGACCTTTCAGCAGCAAAGCTCAGAATTGCAGACAATGTGGAATTCGAAGGCAAGGTTACCATGCTTGACCAGGCACCTGAACTTGATATTTTTTCAGTTGCATCGGAAGAATTTAAAAAGTCATTGTATTTAAGAAGCAGCGAAGCCCATTAAATTTTTTATGGGAAATATATTTTCTTAATCAATCCTATGCTCATAAAAGAGGTGAATTATGGCAATTATGAGACGCCGTAAAACAGAAGATCAGGAAAGTGCACAGGCACAGGAATCTCAGGTAGAAAATACTTCAGAATCAGGTCAGGAAAACGCAGAAGTCCTTGAGAATGCTGAAGAAAAAGCTGCCAAGCCAAGAAAAAGAAGGGTCGTTAAGAAAGCTTCGGTAGAAGAGGCAGGGGAATCATCAGAAAATCCTCAGGCTCCAGCTGAATCTTCAGACTCAAATGTTTCGGCAGAAAGTCCTTCAGTTGATGCTCCACAGTCTGAAACTCCATCACAGGATTCAGTTCAGCAGGCAGACGGTAGTGCCGAAAACCAGTCTTCTGAAAATGAAGGCAGGCGTCCGTTCCAGTCAAACAGAAGAAATGACAACCGTGGCTGGAATAACAACGGAAACAACAGAAACAATTTCAACAGAAATCAGAATAACAGAAATAACTTCAATAACAGAAGAAACAATAATTACGAAAAGAACCTTCAGGCACGTCTTGAAGCTGTCAGAAAGGCTCAGGAAATTGAAAATCCAGAAGAATACGAATCAAAGCCTCGTCTTGTAATCAACAATCTTACAAAGATGAGCATGCCGGAACTTCGTGAGCTTGCAGCCCAGTACGGACTTTCTGGCGAAGATCTTCCATCAATGAAGAAGCAGGATTTGATTTTCTGTATCCTTAAGGCACACACGGAACATGGCGGAATCATCTTTGCTGAAGGTGCCCTTGAAATTCTTCCTGACGGTTACGGGTTCCTTAGAAGTCCACAGAATAACTATCTTCCAGGTCCAGATGACATCTACATCAGCCCAAGCCAGATCAGGCTCTTCAACCTTAAGACTGGTGACACTGTATATGGACAGACTAGAAGTCCTAAGGACGGTGAAAAATTCTTTGCTTTGCTCCGTATTGAAACCGTCAATTATGAAGATCCAAGCGTTGCACAGACACGCATTCCTTTTGAAAACCTTACTCCTCTGTATCCTAACGAAAAGCTCAGGCTTGAAACTACAGCCACAGAAATGAGTACCCGTATCGTAGACCTTTTTGCACCTATCGGTAAAGGTCAGCGTCTTCTTATTGTTGCTCCTCCAAAAGCAGGTAAGACCACATTGATGCAGAAGGTTGCAAATGCAATTACTGAAAACAATCCTGAAGTACACCTCATCGTTCTTCTCATTGACGAACGCCCTGAAGAAGTTACTGAAATGGAACGCGCCATCAAGGGTGAAGTTATTTCTTCTACCTTCGACGAACAGGCTACACGCCACGTACAGGTTGCTGAAATGGTAATCGAAAAGGCAAAGCGTCTTGTAGAACACAAGCGTGATGTTGTAATCCTCCTTGACTCAATTACTCGTCTTGCCCGTGCATACAACGTTACAGTTCCAACATCAGGAAAGGTTCTTTCCGGCGGTGTTGATTCAAATGCACTCCACAAGCCAAAGAGATTCTTTGGTGCTGCCCGTAATATTGAAGAGGGGGGATCCCTTACAATTATTTCTACTTCATTGATTGAAACTGGCAGCCGCATGGATGAAGTTATCTTTGAAGAATTCAAGGGAACCGGTAACAGTGAAATTGACCTTGACCGCAAGCTTGCGGAAAGAAGGCTTTTCCCTGCAATCAATATCAAGAAGTCCGGTACAAGACGCGAGGAACTTTTGCTTACTGAAGGCGAGCTTCAGAGAATGTGGGTTCTCCGCAAGGTTCTTAATCCTATGGAAGATGCTGACATGCTTGAACTCATTATGGACAAGATGCGCAAGACAAAGGATAACAATGCCTTCCTTAATTCAATGAATCCTGGAATGGCTGCTATTGATTAAATAATATATTTTATATATATTTATTTTACAAAATTTTCTTGTGGTACTAACTTGATTTGTAACGGTGGGGGAATGATACAACACTACCTTTTTTAGTGTATGTAGTGCTGACCGGCTTTTCTTTAGTATCGGGCAAGAACATAGGAGTTACACAATGAAAAAGGATACACATCCAAACTACACACTTACAAAGATTACTTGCGTATGTGGTAATGTAATCGAAACACGTTCAACAGTAGAAGACATCCACGTTGAAATCTGTTCTGCTTGCCACCCATTCTACACAGGTAAGCAGAAGCTTGTTGACACAGCAGGTCGTATCGATCGCTTTAACAAGCGCTATGGCGTTAAGTCAACAGCAGAAACAAAGTAAGTTTGTATTTTGCTCAAATGGCCGGCTTTATTTGAGCCGGTCTTTTTTTTTATGTCAGGAAAAATCTATGAAGTTTAAAAAAATTTTTGTTGCTGTTGCAGCGGCAATTCTGTTTTTCAATACGGTCAACGCCCAGGAATTTTCAAGCGAAGTAGTAAAGCAGGACTGTGATAAAAAGCATTATGTTATTGGTGCCATTGGTGTCATGGGTGTAAATGCCGTTATCGGCAGCTGGAACCGTTTTGTATGCCGTGCTCCTTGGGCTCAGGTAGGTCTTGAGGACATGAAGAATCCTTGGGAAAAGGAAGTAAAATTCGACATGGACTGGTACTGGACAAACTTTGTTCTTCATCCTTACCAGGGCGGACTTTATTATCTTGCTGCAAGAAATGCTAATTTGAATCTCCTTGAATCCCTCCTTTATGCAGCAGGTGGTTCCCTTGTGTGGGAATATTTCTTTGAGACAAATGCTCCGTCAACCAATGACCTTGTATATACATCCATAGGTGGCATGGTAACTGGTGAAATGCTTTACAGACTTTCTCTGGAAGCCCAGGCTAAGAACCACACAGTTCTTTCTTTCATGGGAAATCCTGTACGCCTCTATTCAGACTTTGTTCAAGGACATGCTCCTAAAGGTCCTTCGGGTATGCTTGAAGACTGTTCAGTAAAAGCCATGTTGGGAATGGCCCTTGCTTCTTCTAAGGCTAATGACGAAAAGCTCAATGAAGTTTTTCCTTTCTTCTTTGGCGGTGAATTCCGTGCAATTTATGCAGATCCTTACGGACATGATTCTAACGAACCATACAGCCAGTTCTATTTTGAGTTCGGTGGTGCTGGAGGAAAGGGCAGCGGAGAAGGTGCTGATTCAACGGAACAGAAACTTATGTATGATGTTCATATTTTCAGCGACGGAATGCTTCTTTCCCGTGCCCCTGATTTTGGCGAGGACATAGATACGACTTTCGGAATCTGCATGGAATACGATTTCATCTGGAATTCCTTTATGGAATTGTCTTCCCTTGCTACAGGTGTTGCCTTCAAGCAGCGTTTCAACAGTCAGGATTCATGGAAGGCATATCAGCTTAGACTTTCCGGCGTTCTTATGGGTACTTCTGATTTCTATTATCTTAGGCGCGGCAACATTGTTAAGCCTGAAGGAATGTACAGGGATTACGGATACACTACAGGTGTGGAAGGTGTTGCAAAACTTACTGCAGTCAAGAAAGCAGGAATCGAATTTGACTGGACTGTTCATGGTTATGCTTTCTGGAAATATCCTGGACAGAAACAGGATTGCGATGATACGGGCTGGGAATACATTGCCTTCTCTGATGTTTCCCTTGAAATGCCTGTAGAAAAAAATGTTTACCTCGGCATTGCAGACGAGTTTTACTTCAAGAAGGGCGTTTATGACAATGCTCCTTCCATCTGGACAATGCATAATGCCATCAATCTTTATGCAAGATTCAAGTTCATGTAATGCTTTTGCAAGCAAAAAAGCCGTGAAACCCGAATTTTTTAGGATTTCACGGCTTTTTTTTTTTGACTGAAGAATTTTGTTCTAGTATTCCTTGCTGAACTTTATTTCCCAGACCCTGTGGATTTTTGTGTTTCTGTAGTCTTCTGGAATTGTCTGTGGGGTTATTTCTTTGCTGTTTGCATTTACTGGTATTTTGCTTTCCTCGAATACAAGTTTACGGCTGTTTGTGCTGAAGTAAAGGATTCCGTCTTCTGAAAGAATCTTTGAACAAAGGCGTACAAGTTCGCACCAGTCGCGGTTTATGTCCAGCATGGTGTCGGTTTTCTTTGAGTTGCTGAAGGTTGGTGGATCAAGGACAATGATGTCAAATTTCTTGAATTCCTGATTGTGGTCTGCTTCCTTTTCCCGATCATACAGATAATGGATTACATCCGTAGAAATGAAGTTATATCTGTCTGAATCCTCAAATTCATTGAGCTTCATGTTCTCTTTTGACCATTCGGTGTAGGTGTTGCTAAGGTCTACGCTTTCCACATAGCTAGCTTTCCCTTCCGCAGCATAAACTGAAAAACTTGAGGTATAGGAAAAAAGATTCAATACGCGCTTTCCTTGGGATTGCTCGCGGACTTTTGCCCTCAAAGGTCTGTGGTCAAAGAAAAGACCGGTATCGATGTAGTCTGAAAGATTCACATGGAAAAGCTGTCCCTGCTCAAACACGACACCTTTTATTGAAGTTTCATTTTCCTGTTTTTCATACTGGGCCCGCTTTTTGTTTTCAGTCTGCTTTTTGCGGGTTTTTGTAATTACATTCCCTTCTGGAATTCCAAGTACCTTTGCCGCTGCCGATGCCATTTTCTTGAGCCATTGGTTTTCTTCTTCTTCATCCTTTTCATAAGGGCGTTCGTAAAGGTAAAGGTGAAGGTAAGTGCGGGAGGCTTCCTGTGCAAGAAGGTTTGCAGCCTCTGGTCTGTTTTCGCTTACTGCTGAATTTATCATTGCATAATGCTTTGCGGCTTCAAATTTTGTATCGATATCGTATGGAAGGAATGTATAGATTTCTGCGCAAAGTGGAATTTCAGGAATATCCTTGTCATAAAGTCGGTAGCAGGTGACGCGGTTCTTTCTCGCCCACTTTTTAAGCTGCTTGTAGTTCTTAGAAAGCCTGTTTGAAAAGAGTTCTGCCTGGTATGCGTTCTTGTTTTCCATGGACCAAGTATATACTTATTATAGAAAAATTGATATATTCTTATCCATGAAATTTACTGAATTTTCTTTACATGAAGACCTTCAGAAGGGAATTGAAAAGGCCGGTTATGTTGAATGTACACCGGTTCAGGAACAGGTTTTAAAGGCCATCATTGAAGGTCGAGATTTGTATGTTCAGTCTCAGACAGGAACAGGAAAGACATGCGCTTACCTTACAAGCGTAATCCAGCAGCTTTTATCAAGGACAGATGTTCAGGGCAAGCAGGCCCTTGTTATGGTTCCAACCCGTGAGCTTGCGGTTCAGGTTCAGGAAGAAGCAGAAAAACTTTGCAGCGGAAGCACATTGAAGTGCGCAAGCTTCTATGGCGGTGTAGGCTACGATAAGCAGGTCGCCGCTCTCAAGAAGGGTGCAGATATCCTCATAGGAACTCCTGGACGTGTGATTGATCTCAATCAGGGCGGTCAGATGGATCTTGCAAACGTTGGGTTTCTTGTAATCGATGAAGCGGACCGCATGTTCGACATGGGATTCTATCCTGATCTCCGCACGCTCATCAAGGTTCTTCCTGCAAGCGAAAAAAGACAGACAATGCTTTTCAGTGCAACATTGAATTCCTATGTAAAAAACCTTGCCTGGGAATACACAAGGGATCCTGCAGAAATTACGATCGCCGCGGAAAACATTACAGTTGATGAAATCGATCAGGAACTTCTCCATGTATCCTCAACAGACAAAACAAGACTTTTGCTTGGCATCATCAATTCTGAAAAACCTGAAAGCCTCATCATTTTCTGCAATACAAAAAGAACCTGCGAGGTCATAGCCAAGAGACTCCGCATCAATGGAATTGAAACTGAATTCATTATCGGTGACCTTCCTCAGAAAAAGCGTCTTGCAATCATGGATAAGTTCAAGTCGGGACAGGTGAAGTGTCTTGTTGCGACGGATGTTGCTGCACGTGGAATCGATGTCAACGACCTTGCCATGGTCATCAACTATGATCTTCCTAATGAAGCTGAAAACTATGTTCACCGCATTGGTCGTACAGCCCGTGCTGGCAAAAGCGGTAAGGCATATACATTCTGCAGTGAACAGGATGTTTATTCACTTCCACCAATCGAACGCTATATTGAAAAGCAGATTCCTTCACGCGTTGCAGAGGAAAGCATGATGGCGGAGGACAAGTCCAAGGATATGTACATCAGGACTGACTCTTACCACGAAGAATACAATGACAAAAGTGAATTCGGTCGTATGCGTCAGGCTCAGTACGAAAGAAGCGGTCGTGGAAAGAAGCACGGAAGTCATGGCGGTTCAAAAGGTAGTGGACGATATTCTTCAAGAAACGAAGAAGCTAAGAAAGAATACAAGAGAGACAGAAGGGTTTACAATTCTGTTGATGACGAACTTCTTGCTTCAATGTCTTCAGAAGAAAGAATGAAGCACTACAAGGAAAAATATGCCGGTGGTGCCAATACGAAGGCAAGCAGCGGGAATCCTTATGAAAATCGCGGTAAGAAAACTAACGGAAGTTATAAGAAGAATAAAAAGGATTTCAAGAAGAACGGAAAGAAAAACAATCGTTCGGTAGTTGAATCTAAGGCTGTTCAGCCAAAGAAAACTAACGAAAAGAAGTCTATCTTTGGTAAGATTAAATCTCTTTTTGGAAAAAAGAAATAAGGGGATAAAACATGATCAATGTAACAGATGTATCACTTAAGTTCAGCGAAAAGCCGCTGTTTAAAGATGTAAATATCAAGTTTCTCAAGGGAAACTGCTACGGAATCATCGGTGCCAACGGTGCAGGTAAATCGACATTCCTCAAGCTTCTTTCAGGAGAACTTGAACGCGACACGGGCGACATCAGCATCACACCAGGTGAACGCCTTGCTGTTTTGAGCCAGGACCACTTCAAATACGATGAATATTCCGTAAAGGAAACTGTAAAGATGGGGTATCCAAAGCTTTACCAGCTTGAAAAGGATATCGATGCTATCTATGCAAAGGAAGATTTTTCTGATGAAGACGGAATGAAGGCTGCCGACATGCAGGCAGAATTCGGTGAACTGGGTGGATACGAAGCTGAAAACCAGATCGAGCAGATGCTTTCAGGTCTTGGTCTTGAAGAAGAAAACCATGACAAGATGATGAGCGACCTTGACGAAAGCCAGAAGGTTCGCGTTCTTTTGGCACAGGCATTGTTCGGTAATCCTGATTACCTTATCCTCGATGAACCTACCAACGGTCTTGACCTTGAATCTATTGCATGGCTTGAAAACTTCCTCCTTGAATTTGAAAACTGCGTCATCGTTGTTTCCCATGACCGTCACTTCCTCAATGCCGTATGTACATACACATGCGACATCGACTACGGAAAGATAACTCAGTTCACAGGCAACTACGACTTCTGGTATCAGATGAGCCAGATTCTTCAGAAGCAGCAGAAGGACCAGCAGAAGAAACGCGAGGACAAGATGGCAGACCTCAAGCAGTTCATCCAGCGCTTTGCATCAAACGTTTCAAAGGCAGGTCAGGCTTCTTCAAGAAAGAAGATGCTTGAAAAAATGCAGCTTGAAGAGCTTCCTGTTACAAGCCGCAAGTTCCCATATGTAAATTTCCAGAGCGAACGCCAGATCGGTAACTTTGTTCTTACAGCCGAGCATCTCAATTCAAAAGACAGCGAAGGAAATGTACTCCTCAACAATTTTGAGATTACAATCCACCCGGGTGAAAAAGTTGCCTTTGTTGGTATGGAACACAATTCCATTTCTTCTTTCTTTGACATCATCAGTGGAACAAAAAAATGCGAGGGTGCCACAGTAAACTGGGGACAGACAACAAAGCAGACATACATGGGTCGTGACAACAACGACTACTTCAACAATGAGCTTACAATCACTGACTGGCTCAAACAGTATTCACCTGATCAGGATGATGCCTATGTGCGTGGCTTCCTTGGTCGCATGCTCTTTACTGGAGACGACAGCCTTAAGAAAGTAAAGGTTCTTTCCGGAGGAGAAAAGGTACGCTGCATGCTTTCAAAGATGATGCTCAGCGGTGCAAACGTTCTCATCCTTGATGACCCTACAAACCATCTTGACCTTGAATCGATCGAAAGCTTGAACGAAGGTCTCGTTAAATTCCCTGGCGTTGTATTGTTCTCAAGCCATGACCACGAGTTCATTTCTACAATCGCAAACAGAATCATTGAAATTACACCAAAGGGAATCATTGACCGCATGATGCCATTTGATGACTATCTAAAGGATGAACAGGTTAAGGCACTGCGCAAGGAATACTACGCAGGAACTGACAAAAAGATCAGGTTCTAGGGCTGATTAAGATGTTATGAATAAAAAAAGGATTTCAGTTAACTGAAATCCTTTTTTTATGTTTCATTGTTTCTGGCTGTCTATGTATTCGTGGTATTTCTTCCACCAGGCAAGTTCGGTAACGTTGTTCTTGTCTTCTTCCTGCTTAAAATAATTGTCGCAGTTTTCAAGGGTATCCCTTTTGGCAAGAACTGCATCGGAAATGCAAGGTTCAAACTGAACGCCCCTAAGCTCCCTGAAGATTTCCATTGCCTTATCTATGCTCATAGGTTGCTTGTAAAGTCGGCGGCTCAAAAGGGCATCAAGAACATCTGCCGCTGCCATAATTCTTGCAAACAGTGGAATTTCCTTTTCTGCAAGTCCTTTAGGGTATCCTGTTCCATCCCATTTTTCGTGGTGGTATAGGCAAACTTCTTCTGCAATTTTATTGAACTTTCCACCGGCAATAGGAGGTAGAACTTCAAGAATCTTTCTTCCTTCTTCCGGATGGCTTTTCATTATGTCGAATTCCTGAGGAGTGAATTTTCCAGGCTTGTTAAGGATGCCTTCAGGAATGTGGATTTTACCAATGTCGTGAAGAAGGGCAGCGTTGCAAAGCATTGCAATGTTTTCGTCCGTAAGGTCTGCAAGGTAACGGCCCTGTTCCTGCAGTTCCCTTGCAATGATTCCTGCGTAAGTCTGGGTGTGCAGAACATGGTTGCCTGTAAAAAGGTCGTGGCTGCTGAGGATTGTTGAGATGAATTTGATGATCTTGCTTTGGGTTTCCTCAAGCTCAATGTTTTTTTCGGCAAGGGAAATGTTCATTGAATTTACGCTATCAATATTGTCAATGAGGGTCCTGAGTCTCTTCTGGCTCTGTTTTGTCATCATCATGGCAAGAAGATAGGTAAAGAACAGTTCAATTGAAAAACCGATGGAAAACCTTATGAAGAACAGGTCAGGAGTATAAATTTCTGCCGTAAAAGGCTCGCACTGCTTTGTTATCCTTGTCTTTATGTAAAGGGAAACCATCATGGCAAGCCAGCTGTAGAGGGAAACTATTCCTGTAAATCTCCTGCTGTAGTATAGGGATGCCAGAAAAGGAAAAAATCCATAGGAGATGTAAATTCCAACGCGTCCGTTTGCCGCTATGACTGAAACAACCGTAGTGCAGGCAAAAATTCCCATGTATTTCGAAAGGTTTGGAGTACGGGCAAACTTATATATGATGAAATTAATAAGGAAAAGGCTGGTAATGAGGATCTGGATCTTAATCAGGTAATTAACTGGAAGATGCCATGCTCCTCCTAAATTTCCCAAAAACAACGCCAGCGGAAGAAAATTCAGCGAAAGATAAATTCCCTGAACCTTGTCGTTTATCTGAGAAATATTCCGCTTTAAAAAACTCTGATCTATGTCTACCATATCAGCCTGTATAATTATAGTATGATTTATTCAGATTTCAAGATTTTGCGCATAAATTAACGATTTATTCACACTATATGATACTACAAATGTGGCATAATGTATTGTGAGTTTTTTCATGTTTTTTTGTGAATTTCTGTGAAATAGGCCTAGATTTCGAAATTTATGTCTATTTTGTTGCCTTTTGCCTCTATTTTTGCCTTTGAGCCCATTACAAGTGGCATGGCAGGGTCAATGTGTCCTATGTCGCAGTCCATTATTACGGGAACTCTAAGGTCTGAAAGGATATCTGTTACGGCATTGTACTGGTTTACGCCCATCATTTCCTGTTCGAAGGCTGAAAGAGGACGGCCAATAAGAAATCCTGCGGCATCATCAAACCAACCGGCATTTTTTAGATGCCATACCTGACGCCTTAGCTCCATGGGATTTGCATCACAACTTTCAAGGACCCAGATGATTTTTTCGCCTTCAAGGTAACTCTTGAATTCCTTTACACTATCCAGTTTTGTTCCGCACAGGTTTGCAAGGACATCAAGGCATCCACCAAGGAGAACTCCTTTCATCTCAATGATGTCGTCAGGAGTTGCTTTTGTGAGTTTCCCCTGGCTGAAAGTGAAGGTGGACAGTATTTTTTCTGCTTTGAGGGAATAGGTGTAGTCCCTGAAGTTTTTTTCCGGGCTTATGTCATCTTCCGGTCTTTGAAATTTTTCATATCCGCTTACTGATTTTATTTTGCCTTCAAGAAGTTCGAATGCATCAGTTTCGCTCTGTTCCCATTTTTTTCCGAAGCCAGAAATGCATGGACCGTAGATTGCTGCTGTATGGCATATGGTAACAAGAGGAAAAATGAAATTTGTGTTGTCTGAATATCCCATGAACCATTTTGGCTCGGCCTTTTTTAACTTTTCAAAATCAAGGAATCCTGCTGTCTCGCACATCATCTCTCCGCCGCCTGCAGATATAATTGCGTCAACAGAAGGGTCGACATAAAAATCTTCAAGTTCCTTTGCACATGTTTCAGGATTTGTGGAAATTCCAAGTCCATCTGATTTTGTAACGGTACTTCCGATTTTTAGCTGATATTTTTTTTCTTCAAGAATTTCTTTTGCGGCATTGAATTTTGAAATGTATGGTTCGATGGTGCATCCAAATGACGGTGCAGTAATTCCAATGGTATTATTTTCTTTCAGGAAAGAGGGGATTCTGATTTTCATGATTCAAATATACCATACCGTAACTGTAATGCAAGTGCCTTAAAATGGCGGTTTTAAGGGCTTTATTTGAACTTTTTACTAGATTATTAAGTGAAAGTATAATATAATGTCTTTTATTGCACTCCTAAAACTAACAGTGCAAAAAACACAAAGTGGAGATTAAAATGAACAAATCAGAATTGATTGACAAGATGGCAAAAGAAACAGGTCTTACAAAGAAGGACACAGAAAAGGCTCTTGCAGCTTTTACAACAATCGTTTCTAAGGAACTCGCAAAGTCAAATGATGTTCAGCTTATCGGTTTTGGAACATTTACAGTAGCAAAGAGAGCTGCTCGCGAAGGTATTAATCCTTTGACAAAGGAAAAGATCAAGATTGCTGCTTCTAAGTCACCTAAATTCAAGCCAGGAAAGGCACTCAAGGACCTTATCAACAAGAAATAATTCTTGGGTTTTTGATAGATGATTTGATTGAAAAGAGGTTTCTTCCGGGAGACCTCTTTTTTTTATGCTGCAGCGTTTTCTGTAAAAAAAAATAAAAAAATATGGAATTTTTTAATTTTGCTATTGACTAAAAATGTGTAAGTGAGTAATATCTAATCACTTGCTTGGAGGATTAGCTCAGCTGGTACGAGCGTCTGGTTTACACCCAGAATGTCGGGGGTTCGATCCCCTCATCCTCCATCCACGGGACATAGCGCAGCTGGTAGCGCATCTGGTTTGGGACCAGAGGGTCGCAGGTTCGAATCCTGTTGTCCCGATAGTACTTAAAACTCTCGATAACTTCGAGAGTTTTTTTGTTTTAAACTAGATATAAAAAAACTACGAAGACGGGACAACAGGATTCGAAGTGTAGTGAACGCCGAGCAGGTGCGAGGAATAGTCCGCATGGATGCGGACGGCAGTGAACGGAACTGGCCCGGAGAGAGCAGACAGGAGGTCTGCGAAAGGAGGGCGAATCCATATAAGTTTATGACCTGAGGGCAAGCAATTTGAGAAGGCACATCCGCACGCACCTGCTACGGATGTGTGTCCCGATAGTACTTAAAACTCTCGATAAATTCGAGAGTTTTTTTATTTTAAACTAGATATAAAAAAACTAAAAAGACAGGACAACAGGATTCGAAGTGTAGTGAACGCCGAGCAGGTGCGAGTTAAGTCTCGCGTAGGTATTTTGCTATAAATCATGCAAATTGAAACTGTAATATTAATAAACTAGAATATAGGAGAGAGGTTTTTAATATGAAAAATGTTTTCTGTTTGCATTTGCTGTCTTCCTTTTTATTTCAAAAATTAATGCAAAAGAATCTGTGCTACAGTTTTGTGCCGGATTAACAAATCTAATAATTCAAGATAAAAATTTTGTTGATTGTGACTGGGGTAGTGATAATCTTTGTTCCGTAATTCATGATTTAAATATAAATATTGAAGAAAACTACGTAGATGTGATAGCTGTTCAGGAATTTAAAAATACAGGTGAAGAAAAAAAATATTATCTTGGGTATATAAAGCCTGAATCATTAGGACCTGAAAATTCCATTACCCTTATTCTTGATGGCAAAGAGCAGAAGACAGAATCGGTTGTGAGTCCGTATAACCAGACATGGGATTATGTTTGTGTTCCCTTGAAAGAAAATCAGCGTATAAGATTTGAAATTAAGTACTGTCTTGTAAATTGCAGAAATGAGCACATCACTATGTGGGGGGACGAAACCGAATTTGAGCTGGTATTTGGGGAACCAACTTATTATGTAGTAAATGAAGATTTTTATATTTCTGTAAAAAATCTTACTGTTGATAGAATTATTTCTTATTTGAATGGTCATGATAATGCTGAATGGATTTCAGAGAATACCTTTAAATATAAGGTTCCAAGATATCCGCTTTGTGGTAAGGAAAAGTTTAAAATTCGTGATTTTTGTTATGTTGAATCTAAAAAACATGATGACTGGTCATATCTTAAGAGTGTTGTAGATGAAAAGTGTTATTATTTACCGCTGAATTTCAGTAATTACTTTACGAAAAGACAGTTAAGGTTTCTTAGGAATTCCATTTACGCTTTGCACGGAAGGCAATTCAGTTCGTTAGATTTGCAGGAATACTTTTCAAAAGTAGTTGATTATAAAATAAACGAAAATTTCAAAGAATCGGATTTGTCTGAGAAAGAAAAAAATCAGATTAAATTAATTTCAGAATTTGAGACCAGGTGGCAAAATTAAGAAAATGTTAAGAGGTTTTTCTACTTGCTTTTTTTCATTAGTTTACTAGATTGTAAATAGCAAGGCGTTGTCTTTTCTTTTGGAGCCTAGGCCTGTTTAGGGATTTTACAATTGACTAAAGGCAGGTAAAATGATAATATCCTATACCCCTTGGAATTGCGTATGCAGTTCCCATTTTAGACCATAAGGAGACCATACATATGAGAAAGTATGAACTTATGACAATTTATCCTTTGGAAGAGGATAAGTACAAGGCTGGTCTTGAAGCTCTTAAGGCAGACCTTGCAAAATTCGGTGCAGAGATCGAAAAGGAAGAACCATATGGTGACCGCGATCTTACTTACGAAGTAAAGCGCCAGAAGCGCGGAAGATTTGTTCTTCTTACAATCAAGGCAAATCCTGCAAAGATCGTAGAAATGGACGCTCAGTTCAAGTTCAACAACAACCTCCTCAAGTACCTCTTCGTACTCGTAGAAGAAAAGAACGCATAATCTGAATATAATCTGGAGTAAGTATGGCAAATTCTGACATCAATTCTGTAATCATCGTTGGACGCCTCACTAGGGACGTTGAATTAAAGTACATGAATAACGGAAATGCCGTTGCTTCTATGTCAATTGCTGTTAACCGCAGCAAGAGGGAAGGCGACCAGTGGGTCAGTGAAGCACACTTTTTTGATGTTTCATACTTCGGAAAGGGCGCAGAGGCAGTAAAGCCATACCTTACAAAAGGAAAGCAGATTGCAATTCAGGGATCATTGAGACAGAATCGCTGGGAAAAAGACGGTCAGAAGCAGAGCAGAGTTGTTATTGTTGCTGACTCGGTTGAATTGCTCGGTGGAAACGGCGGCTCAAATGGCAATGGATACACAGGCGGCGCAGGCTCTGATTTCAATGGGGGATTTCAGCAGCGTCCAAGTTATTCACAGCCATCTATGAACCAGGGTTCATCAGGCAATATGGGCGGATTCGACATGAACGATTCCTTTGGCGGTGATTCTTCAGGTTTCTCTGAGGACATCCCATTCTAAAAAACTACTCTTAATTTAAGGAGCAATACTATGGCAGACGAAAACATGGAAGCTGTAAACGAAAATACAAACGCAACACAGGAACAGTTGCAGGATTCTGGCCGCGAAGACGAAATTCGTGGTGGACGCGGAAAGGGAAAGGCTTTCTTCCACAAGAAGGTATGCCGTTTCTGTTCAAACAAGGCAAAGATTGACTACAAGGATGCTGACGGACTCCGCCGCTTCACAACAGAACGCGGTAAGATCCTTCCACGCCGCATCACAGGTACATGTGCAAAGCACCAGAAGCAGGTTGCAGTAGCAATCAAGCGTGCTCGCGCTATTTGCCTTCTTCCTTACGTAGCTGACTAATCAGCGGTTAAGGCCAAAAACAACAATAATTCAGTTTTGCCGACTCCCGGTAAAACTGCCAAGATTTTTTAGGAGCTCGATATGAAAGTTATTCTTAATGACGACGTAAAGCACGTTGGTGAAATGGGTGATGTAAAGAATGTTGCAATGGGTTACTTCCGCAACTATCTTTTCCCACGCGGACTCGCTGTACCATGCACAGATGAAGCACTCGCTTACTTCGAAACAAAGAAGGAAGAAATTGAAGCACGCAAGGCACAGAAGAGAAAGGATTCAGCAAGCCTTAAGGAAAAGCTTGAAGGTCTTGAAGTTAAGCTCGAAATGCCAGCTGGCAGCAACGGAAAGCTTTTCGGTGCTGTTACATCTGTTACTGTTATGAACTTCTACGCTCAGAATGGTTTCGAAATTGAACGCAAGAAGATTGAAATTCCTGGCAGCTCAATCAAGACAATCGGTAACTTCACAGCTAAGGTTCACCTCTATGAAGGTTCTTTTGCAGAAGTAAAGATTGCCGTTACTGGACAGGTTTCAGAAGAAACAAAGAAGCTTGAAGCAAAGAAGGCTGCTGCTGAAAAGAAGGCAGCTGAAGAAGCTCCAGCAGAAGAAAAGGCTGAATAATTTCAGTTTTTCCTTTATGAAGGCCCGGATGAGAGTCCGGGCTTTTCTTTTTGGGAGAGCTGTTTTTTTTCTAGTGTCTCTCGTAAAAATACTACCCTATATATCGAGTTTCCTAAAATCGGCTGGTCGTGTATAATGTAAATATGGAATTAAAGGATAAGATACCGCCACACAATATCGAAGCAGAGAAGGCAACCCTTGGTGCCCTTTTGCTTGACTGGAGTTCTGTAAATGAGGTTGTTCAGCACCTTAGGGCAGACAATTTCTATATGCCTCAGCATCAGGTTATTTTTGAATCCCTCATGCATCTTTTTTCTGCAGGAACTCGTGGGGATATCCTTACCCTTATTGATGACCTAACAAAGTCGGGAAACTTGGAGAAGGCTGGAGGTGCTGCCTATATTTCCTCCCTTACAGACGTAGTTCCTACTTCTGCAAACATCGATTACTATGCCAATATTGTCCGTGACGAGTCTACAAGACGCAGCCTTATTACAATGTCTCAGGAAATTAAGGCTGAAAGTTTTGACGAAACAAAAGATTGCCGTTCCATCCTTGAAGATACGGAACAGAAAATTTTCCGCCTTAATGACGGCAATCAGACTACTAAAGTTCTTTCTATGATGGACATCATGCCTGATACCATCAAGATGATTGATACCAGGTACAAGAACAAGAGTGCTTTTTCCGGCATTCCTTCTGGCATTACTGAACTTGATAGCATGACTTCGGGATTCCAGAACAGTGAAATGATCATCATCGGTGCCCGTCCTTCCATGGGTAAGACAGCTCTTGCTCTTTCCATGATGCAGCACATTGCCATTGAAAGGGAAATCCCGTGCGGTTTCTTTAGTCTTGAAATGTCTGGACTTCAGATTGGTCAGCGTCTTGTTTCTCAGGTTGCCCGTGTTTCCGGTAAGAAAATCCGTAACGGTATGCTCAAGCTTGATGACTTCAAAAAGATTCAGGATGCGGCAGGTGTTATCTATAATTCACCTCTGCACATTGTCGATGTTCCTAACATGAAGCTCCTTGACCTTCGTGCCATGGCTCGCCGAATGAAAGTTAACCAGAAAGTTCAGATCATCTTCATTGACTATATCGGTCTCATTACATCAGAAAATCCAGAGCAGGCCATGTTCGAACAGCAGTCTGCCATTTCAAAATCCCTCAAGGCTCTTGCCCGCGAACTGGATATTCCGGTTGTAGTCCTCTGTCAGGTTGCCCGCGCTGCTGAAGGCGATGAACCTAACCTTGCACAGCTCCGAGGTTCTGGTTCCATCGAACAGGATGCCGACGTGGTTATGTTCATCCACGGCGACCGTAAGGCAAACAAGGAAACCAATGAAGGCTATGATCCTGTTCAGCAGAGAAAGATCATCGTTGCCAAGCAGCGTAACGGTCCTATTGGCGATGTTGACGTACAGTTCCTTTCCAGCTATACAAAGTTCGAAAACAAGGCTAGGGAAGAACAGTAGGTGCTTTCTGTATCAAAAAAGAATTTTGAAAATTTTAAGATTTTTTGAAAATTGTTATTGACACAAGTGCTCCTATTGTATATTATCTAATTATCACTTGCCGGCGTAGCTCAGCTGGTAGAGCGGAGGACTGAAAATCCTTATGTCATCAGTT
>JAKSLX010000022.1 GCA_024400915.1 Treponema sp. | reverse complement strand
GGGTAGACAACTGGGTTTATCATAAGGCATACGAAACACCAACAGAAGTTAGTTATGCAAACGATGACTGGATTGGTGCAAAAGTATTCAACCTTCAGAATCTTCAGAAAAAGATTTCAGAATCCAATAAAGACGATGAAATCAATATGTCTGAGTTCCGTGCTACCGCAGAAATCGACCTCAAGAAATGGTGTGAAGACCACGGTAAAGACCCTGCAGAATTTCTTTTTAATAAAAACAATACAACCAGTGCCGTTGAAGTTCGTGTAATCCGTATTACTCCAAACTATATGGACGAAACCAAGTCTACAAAAGATTACGGCCCTTGGACATATCAGGATCAGGTTACTTGGAACTATATCGTTACTGAAACTTTCGACCCAGAAATTGACTATGATGAAATAAGAAGACGTGCTGAAAACGAAATGCACTCGCTTGAGGCTGCCGGTGTAAAACACGTATTCGGAAGAAGAACTTACACTGGTGAAGACATGAGAGAAAATGGTTGGTCAGAATTTACTGATGATGACACAATCGTAACTGTTTACTCTCATACGGTTTCTTCAAACGGCAGACACTATCTCATAACTCCTTGTGCATGGAATGAATCAAAAGGCCAACACTTACTCAGTAAATCTGATTTTGAAAGTGCCGTAGCTCAATTCTTGTTTATTAGACAGGATTTGGAAGGTATTGTTCTTTATAGTAGTACAAACATAGAAGACTGCAATGATGTGGCCAAGAGACTTCATAACGCTCATGAAATATGGTACTGCGTTGAAGAGCCAACAACCAAAGCAGAAGAAAAAGCACTCCCTCTGTCTCTTATGATGGATTCAAGACCTGTAAGTGACAGTAAATACAAGAAAGCCTGTTTCCTTACTCTCAGATGTAAACTTGATACAGTTGGAAATATTGAAGGACAGTTATCAAGACTTTCTGTTGTAGCACAGGCATTCTCTCCATATTGGGACGGTGCTAAATGGTTCCCAATGAACCTTAAGTCTGGATATAAATATTACAGCGAACCAAATGACAAAAAGAAAAGAACTCTCCTTGTAGACGGTGAAAAGACTGCAAAGGAACAGTACGAATATAAACGTATGGTTGGCCTTGATGCAATCAGAACAAAAGGTGGCAATAACTGGAAGAGTCTTGTTGATGCAGAAATATTTGACCACGTTATCTCTGAGCACTCATCAGACGTGAATCCAACTTACAGTTCAAATGGTAAGAACGTATATATCACAGACGATGCCCTTAAGTTCCTCGAAGATGAATCAGGACTTCTTAATACTCCTGCCAATGCCTTTGCTCTTACTGTTATCGGCCAGCAGTGTGGTATTGATGCAAAAGACTTTGGTGAAATAAATGAACTTTCTCTCGGTGAATGGTACGAACAGTTACAGGCCGTAAAGGACGGAAGAGTTAATGATGATGGAACTGATTTCGAACTTAGATTTGGATGTAACGCTTATCTTTACTCTGGAGTTAAAGTAGAAGACGTTCTTTCTAAGATTGCCTCTTCAGGCCGTGCTGCCTACACAAGAGACGATAACGGAAAACTTATTGTCGTAATGGATAATCCTGTCGAATATCCTCGTGGTGTACTCAACTCTGAAAACGCACTTGGAACAACAATCACATACAACTTCAATCTCAGTCCTTCTGGTCTGATGATTAATTTCAAGAATGAAGCCAATAACTATCAGGACTTTGGTCTTCCTGTCATGGACGATGGTGAAGACTACAGAAATCCTACGAAAGCAATCGAACAGGGTGCTGTTGATTTTGTAACTAACATTGATCAGATTTACAGCCTTGGCCGTTTCGTTATGGCTAACAGTATTTTTGGTAAGAAAGCAATCTCTTGGAAAGCTGGCATTGAAGGATATGATATCAACTTCGGTGAGGTTTATGCCGTATCAACTGACATTCTCCTCATTGGCCTTGCTAATGCCCGTATCGCAGATTTGATTCTGAGCAAAGATGGAACCAAATGTTACGGTGTTATTCTTACAGACACTTATGAGTTTGACGGAAGAACAAAAGACGGAAGAAGTATCTACGGTATTGAAATCCATCAGCCTGGACAGTACGAAGAAAGTAAGGTTGTAACAATCCGTTTTAATAACGGAGAAGGAATTACTGACGGAGAAAACAGAGTAAACTGTCAGCAGATTGGTGTAACAAACAAAGTTGTGTTTGAGGCACCTATCTCTCTTGTCGGAAGAACACTTGATAACGGAGTTTCTTACAACTTCAACCCTCAGCAGGGTAACAATGTAAACATTGGTGAGATTGGTAAGATTTCTGAACTCTATCGTGTAAAGAGCAAGACACCTGAAGACAAGGGTACATTCACTCTCCAGCTCGTAAAGTATGACCCTGAGTTCTATAACTACGGTAAGGCACTTCCAAAAATCAAGAGTAACACTTCAATGATTCAAACTGACACTGATTCTGTTGTTACTGTAAGTGGACTTGTTCCGGCAGAGTATGTGAACGAATCAAATAACACACAACGTAAAGAATTGAGTGATGCACTGTCAGATATCACTGTAGACACTCCTTACATTCTCTCTGTAAATGGATCTAATGTTATCAAGAATGGTGACGGCTCGGTTACTCTTACACCAACTCTTTTTAAGGGTGCCACACAGATTGATACAGTTCCTTCTGAAATGAAAATCCAATGGTATGTAGATAATGTTGCTTCGTTAGGTTACGGCCCTGGAAGATTTGTAGATGAATCAATTCTCGAATTAACCGGAGAGGATGTTTCGGATAAGGTGTTGGTAACTTGCAAACTCGAAGACATACAGAGATATGTAGCCGGATTTGAAGATGAAAGTGGTGAAATCCTGTACTCAGGATTCTTAGATGAAGACACAAGTAAAGCAGATAGGGAATACCTTGAAGGATTCCAAGATGCTACTAGGAGCTTATAATGGCATACGTAAATTTCAAAGAACTTAAAGAAGAAAGACCTGCAAGAAACTTTGACAAGGTTGATATTACAGAAGATTTTGACATTGGTGCACAGGATGGAGACAGTCTTTACGGTACTTTCAGTTTCTTTCACGGTATTAAAAGTTTCTTTAAGAAGGTAATGTCTGCTGCGTCAACGTTGGTCAGTGGAAAAATTCTGATGTCTGACGAGAACGGAAATGTTGCTGGCATTACTCCTAGCGACCTCAAAACAGGAATGGACTTAATGAATTCCGAAGACGTAAATAATGCTTTAGCGAATTACACAAAAGAAATATATTTGGCTGGCAATTACGACACATTAGAAGATGCTATCAAAGCCGTAAGTTCGCAAGCCTTACCAAATACACTCTATACAATAAGGTTTGAACAGAATGGTGTACACATAGGACAATTCTATTCATATTCATATAAAGCCGAAGTTCCAGAGTTTGGAATGGGTACTGCAATTAAATTTAATGGTAACGCATTTAAATTTTATGTCGATTGGAATACTCATCAATGGGTAATAAATAATGCGTAATTAATTACGAACTGTAATTATATTTAGCACTAATTCGTTAAAGAGGTGGAAAAAATGAGAGTTATTTTTGATAAAAATCACGATTGTGCTAGAGTTTTTTTGAAACGAAGTGAAATTGTGAAATTATATTCAAAACTTTCCGATGTGGAAGAATCAACTAAATTTAAAGATGGAGATACAGAAGATTATTTTCAAATGGTTCTGACAAAAAACGATGAATTCGAATATAAGGTGATAGGTGGAGAGATAGACTAAAAAACAGGGTCGATTTATTTATCGACCCGGGGGAATCCTACTATTCGGATATGTCCGAGTTCAGATTCTATGTTATTTTAACAGAAAGTGATATTTTTTGCAAATTATATAAAGTCCGTTAAAGATACATTTAAAGGAGTAATGATGGAAGATACGATTTATACGACAGGAATAAAGTTTGAAGACGATGGTAAAGGAAAATGGCAGTCAGTATCAGCCAACGTAGAAGTTGATGGTGATCCTTGGTTCTTCACAGGGATTCTCGGTTTTGGCGAAACGGAAGAAGAAGCAAAGGAAGATTTGAAAAATAAAATTATACCTTTGTGTACACAAGTAATTAATCTATTTTCTTAAAGAAATATTTAGCAATACCGATAATCAAAGTATGAACTCTCTCCGATAGCGGCCGCAAGAAATTGCGCCGCTTTTTTTGTTTAACTTACGTATGGGGAAAAAGTGGTTTATAATTTCAGTATGAATATAAAAAATAATTTGAGAGATGTTAAAGTTCTTTGTATCCTTGGGATTGCTGTTGTGCTGATCGGGCTTCATATCTGGCAATATATGAAATCGGACGACATCCGGGCGCTGATTAATCTTCTTATGTGTTCGGTTCTGGTGCCGTCTATTGTTATCGGCGGGTTCAATATTCTGCCGTATTTTTTGCTATGCTATTGTTTTGTGTACCTGCCGGTTGAAGAGTTTGATAACTATACTTCCTTGTTTCTGCTGTTTTCAGCGACTTCATTAAACAAGAAGCTCCGCTTCTGCTTTATTCCTTATGTGGTGGAAACAATATCTGTATACATGATTAACGGGCTTGAAATCAGTCATGTGACTATTTCAATGTTATACATTCTTTTCTTTTGGCAGATTTACGTGTATATCCAGGACAGGCATGCAGATGTTACTCCGCTGGACTTGAAAGAAGACGAAATACGCATCCTGCAGGAACTAGCCAAAGGGAAACAGCAGAAAGAAATAGACTTCTATTCCCATGTTACGGTCTCGAAGAAGCTGAAAGAAGCTCGCGAACGTAATAACTGTATTTCAACTGATGAACTTGTTACAAAGTTCAAATCAACTAATCAAATCAAGTAAAAAGATAAACAAATCAACTTTCGTAAATCCTCAAAACTTCTGATACTTTAAGTACTCGATTACAAGCTAATTGCGCATAAAGCTGAATATCGGAGTAAGGAGTTATCAGTATGGACATTGAGAATATCAATTCCAAAGCAAACGCAGGACTTACAACCGGCATCATCGGAACTGCTGGTGTAGGACTTGGGCTTCTGGGTTCACTTCTCATGGGTAACAATGCCTGGGGAATGAACGCTTATGCCCATAATGGGTTCAACGGCTATGGCTACAACAACAATGTATGCCGCCAGGAATATGCCGGGGAAATGAACATGCTGCAGGAACTTGCCCGTAAGGATGCAGAAATCCAGGCTTTAAAAAGCGACCAGAAAACTGACGCAAAAATCCTGGACCTCTACCGCTACGTAGAAGGCAAATTCCACGAACAGGACCGCAAGTTTGCAGACCAGGGAATCTGGAACGCAACAACTGCCGGCGGAATCGGAAGCATCGGTGCACAGATCCATGACATGGAACGTGAAGTTTATGGACTTACCAAAAGAGTAATCCCGATGAACAACGTTTGTCCGCAGCCTATGCCACGCTACAACAGCTGGACTGAACCTGCAGCCCCAACAGCTGAACCAACAGCATAGTATTTATCTGGCGCTGGAATACTCCGGCGCCAGTTCTTTTGGAGGAAAAACATGAGTACTATTGTTTCTGTAATAGCCGGAATGAAGGAGTTTTTCGATGAAGAACTTGTTATGAAACTTTCTGGTTTAGGTAAGTGGATTGTGGGTGCAGGTATATCTATGTATATGGACAATGCGGTTAATACTTTCAACGAACTGAAAGAAAATCCGCTGATCAAAGGCCTTGGTATCATTCATGAGGATGATACTATCGACATCGACACGCTGTACGCGAAGATGAAAGAACAGGCCCAGATACATGGAGCCGTTACATTCAATATGCCTATGATTGGAGCCATGACTTTCAGACCTGAAGATCTGGACCATCTGTATATGGACATAAAAAAACATTGAGTGTTTCCGCCCTGTTCCCCTGCAGGGCGGTTTTATTGGAGAGGGATTAATGGACAAAACACCTGCTGTTGCTTACATGAGCCGGAAGATAAAGACTACTTCCAGGAGTGAAATGAATCTTTTTATTGCGGATAGTCCGCTGAAAGCAAGAGACAAATCTTTTATGCAGGATGTTCTTGATGGGCTATCTTTCAAAGAAATGGAAATTAAATACTCAAAAAGTACATCCAGAATAGCACAGTGGAAAAGATGCTGCTTTGAACAGCTGCAGAAATATGAATACGAAAGCCTAAGAAAGTAGTATATGTCAGACTGAAGGCCTACATCCTACACTATATAAAAAAGAAAGTCAGGGGGATTTTTTTATATGGTAGAATGGATTGCTATTGCTTCACTTGCGCTAACTGTTGGCGGAGTAATTGCAGGTTTTATCAGCAAGTTTTCAAAGATGGAATTGAGAATCGAAAAGAACGAAGAACGCGACAAAGAAGAACGCGAAAAGAACGATAAGAAATTCGATGAACTCTACCAGGCCAGCCACAAGAACAATGAAAATCTTGTCGAATTAAATACCACAATCAAAATGCTGGTAACAAACTTAAATACACAATACGAGCGCTTTGATAAGCGTTTCACTTCTATTGAATCAAAACTGGATGAATTATCCAAAAAATCACGTACAACAACAAGAAAATAGGTAAAACTGAATGAATCTCTGGGAATTTGTTGAAAAAAATATTCATAAAAAAGTGGATTTTGACGGAGCTTACGGAGCACAGTGCGTAGATCTTTTCCGCCAGTACTTAAAAGACGTATACGAACTCAAAGAACACACAGGCGCTGTTGAAGGCGCAAAGGATTTATTCCTGAATCATCAGAAGCTTCCGGTGCAGTGCAAGTATTTATGCCTGGCAGACCAGTTCATTAAGGCTAAGCCCGGATGGATTGCAATATGGGGAAGCACAACAACCAACAAATACGGCCATGTTGCAATTGTTCTGGAAGATAAAGGCGGCTGTCTTGCTGTCTTTGAGCAGAATGGTTTTACACAGGACGGAGCAAAAATCACAATGCGGAACAAAACAAATCTGCTGGGATATATGCTTAAGCGCGAGGAATACTTGTAATGTGGCATAAAATTCTTGCAGCCCTTGCTTTTTTGGGTGCTTTTTTTTCGGGGCTTATGATGGTGCTGTTCCAGAAGGAAAAAGCAAAGTACTTGCAGAAAGAAAATGAAAACTTAAAAGAGGAAATAAAAAAGGTTGAAACTGAAAAAGAACAATTACGGGAACAGGGAAAGCGATATGTGGAAGCGAAGAAAGACACTGAAGAAGTTCATAACCGTATGCTTAGCGGGGACCCTGCTGCTTCTGTTGAACTCATGCAGCAGCTGTCCGAAAGATCCAGGAACCGTAATAAGAAGTAATACTGAAACCATATATATTCCGGAAGTTCCTTCTCCAATTGATATGGACGGGAACGAAATACCGAAATATTTTGAAAATATCACCATCGAAGGTATTTTTTTCGCGAAATGCAGAGTAATGCCGGAATGGTACTGGACTCTTATCTGCTTATATTGTGAAGATATGGAGTCTGCAATTCAGTCTTTAGTGCCAAAGTAACGGCTTAAAGAATCATAAACTCTCTCCTGGGGCTTGCTGTAAGTGGTATTGCAGCAAGCCTCTTCTTTTATGCGGATTGTTCTTTCATATCTTTATACAGATATTCGTACATGATGTTGTCGAGAGTAGCAGTTCCGTTATCTATGCCATCAGAGAAAAAGTCAAGCATCTCAACATCATAATATCTTCCGTCCAGGCAGGCCCTAAGCCCTTTCTCTGAAATACACAGCTCAAGCTTCTTGCAGGCAATATATTTTGCTCCACGGATTGTGAAGCTTTGTTTTTTAAATTTGAAAACTCCTGCAGAATTGGTACGGCACCAAAAGCGGGCACAGAGGATATTATCGAGGTTATCCGGACACGGAAGCCAGAATGTATCTTTCTTTACAGGCTCATGGACAAAACGGGATTTGTTAAAATCCTCTTCAAGCCATTTTTCAAGGAAGATGTTTGCATCTTTCATTGTCTTTATTCCGTTTTTCTTGAAAAGGTACGGAAGGCGGCCCTGAAGAGTGCGCCACATACGTTCAACACGTCCCTTAGCCTGCGGGGACCACGCTAGAATCTGGCGGCAGTTCAGATCATCCATAATGCGTTGAAATTGTGTTCTATGTTCATGAAGGCCTGCAAGCTGTTCATCTACCGTGAGCTTTTCTTTATTGCGGGGCGTAACGGCAAAGATTGCGGAACGGTCCATATATGACTCACGCGGAACGCCATATTTAGTACAGATTTTTCTGTAGACTTCACCATAGCCGTAGAGACATTCATTTTCAGTCATGTATAGAGCCGGAATCTTTCCTGTTGCATCATCTATTGCGCCCTGCATACAGTAATAATTGGTATCACCGCACCACTTGAACCACTGGTATGGTGTTCCATCTATCTGGATTAAGTCACCTTCATTCTGGCGGCGCGGACGCGGACGGTGTACGGGACCTGTTTTCTTTTTTCTATGAGTTTCAGGACTTTTGAAACCTGCTTCTGTAAGTATTCCGTGGAGCGTACAGTAAGATATATTGATGTCATAATCATTGATAAGGCAGTCACGAAAGAACGAAAAGTTAACAGTTCCTTCAAACTCATTCTGATACAGAAGGATAATTTTCTGCTGTACGGATTTAGAAAGTCTGTTGTTTGAAGGCTTCCCGGTATTCCCGTGAACGAAAGCAGCTTCACCGACTTTCAGGAAACGGTTCTTGAGCTTGAAGATCCAATCAATTGAATACCCTGTAGACTCTGAAGCCTGGCGCAGGGTGTACTTGCCGGATGCTACTCCGCGGACGTAGACCGGCAGCAGTTTCTTATTCTTATAGGACATACATCAGATTTATCGGAAACAGTCCTGAAAAATCTTTAGAACTTTTTTTTTCACATTTTTTTCATAATATTTTTAAAAAGATATTGACATTGAAGTAATAGAGAGATAACATTAAAGCAACTTCGACAAGTTAAAAGTCTTATGACTTCTGGCTGGTCCGAGTTGCTGATCACCGCTTTAAGCGGATAAGTTGTGGTAATAAAGCTGAAAAGCTTGTTATAGCCACCAGTTGCAGAAGATCGGCCTGCATCTGGTGGCTTTTTTATTGGGCGGAGCCTTGCGGGAATTGTCCTTATCCCGGAATGTTTCGCGGCATTCTTAACGGGCCGGATTGAATAAAGGACAGTTCAATCCGGCTTTCTTTTTTAGGAGTTAAAAAGTGACTGCTTCACAAGCCATAGGCAAAGCTGCTTATTTCCGTGTTACGGAGAACATGACAATGCAGAAATTCTGGGAAGAGATGGCCGATTATCTGAATCTTTCAGAGAGAACCCGCGAAATCAGGAAGAAAAGCTTCCTGGAAATCCTTTCTTACAGATATTCCTGCAGGAACAAACTTACTAATCCTGCTTATAACACATCCGGAAAAGTTCGCATTGAATTAAGAAGAACAATTTACATCAGAAGAGGTAGAAGCAAATGAGAGTTTATATCAGTGGGAAAATTACCGGGACGGATGATTACAATGAACGCTTCCAGAAGGCAGAGAATGACCTGAAACGTTTAGGCCATACTCCAGCCAATCCTGTGAAGATCTGTTCCGGAATGAATAATGCTACTCACGAAGAGTATATGAAGCGGTGTTTAAAAGTTCTGGTTGAATGTGACGGGATTTACCTTCTTCCAGGATATGAGAACAGCCAGGGGGCAAGGCTTGAAAAATACATAGCCGACTCAATCGGCATGTCAATAATAACAATTAAAGTACTTCCGAAGGTGCCAAGGTGAGCCGGAAAGTTGTACTGGACAAGGTTTCGCAGTTCCTTATTGATGCAGGCTGTGTTGCTTTCAATGCGGCCGAGTTTTCAGATGAAGAACTGTTTTTTTATTCGCTGATGGAAAAAGGACTTAAGGGACTTTCAAAAGAGTTTACCGACGAACTTTTCTATACAGCTAAGGATATTATCCAAAGGTAGAAAAGTGGAAAAGGCAGGAGTTTTCTTTGTTTTCTTTTATGAGGCAAAGAAACGGTATGTAGATTATGACGCACTGTATGACCGTCTCAAGAAAGGCCCGATAACCTTCACCGAGATTATGGAGTTTACTGGCCGGAACAAGGCGGATGCTTGCCAGGTAATCACTACCATGTCTTTACGCTTCCCTATCTGGAGTCCGCAGCGAGGTGTATACAGGCTTATGACCTATGACGACTACGAACAAGACGACACATGGGACGACGACGACGAATTTGAGGATTGGGAATAATGGCTAAAGATGGCAGTATAAAGGACTTACTGATTAAGGAACTTAAGACAGGAAACGCAATCAAGCATAGTACCTTTGCGAAAAGTCATAGGTTCCACTTAACCTCCGTTATTAGTGCGCTGGATCAGATTTCCTTACATTATCCGGTATGGAATCCAGAGCCTGGTATTTTCAAATTACTTACAGAAGAAGATTACAAAATTTATAAATAGGTGGTTAAAAATGGCAGAACTTGCATGGAGAAAGTTCCCTGTATCTACAATCAGGAATGAATACCTGGACTTTATATCGGATTGTTTACCGGATGAACTGGCTACAGCTCCGTATATGTTCTATATGACAATGATATGCACCTGCGACGACGAGGGTGTATTTGACATTGAAGATGGTGTTATCTGGTCCAGAATGATGAAAGTTAAGAATCCTGAAGCTGTTCTTAAGGTTGCTACACTTATGGCACAGCGCCGGATCATCATGCAGATACTTCCGGGAAGTTCAAAGTTCATGATTACGGACTGGGAAGCCCCGGACCGCAAAGGTTATGCAGCCAAAACAAAGACAGCTGAAGAACGCCGGCAGATTATTGCGCAGAAAATTGAGGCTGAACAGCGCCAGCGCACTTTGCAGGCAGCCCCGGAGTTTCCGGAACCTTATCCTTTCCCTCCGGCAGAACAGCCGGCGCCGACTTTTCAGGCAGCTTCACAGGCTCCAGTTGTGGACTTTGACACCATGCGCTCTATGCGGGCCCGCAACGATGCTTTTTTTTGCTCTTTAAACGACAAAAACGCGCAAAATGTCGTTAACACAGAGAGAGAGAGAGAAGAGAGAGATACCTTAGACAGAGTAGAAGAAATACACACACACACACAAGAGACTAGACAGACAGAAGACACGATAGAGACAGAAAGAGAAGAGACAGAGGCAACACAGCCTGCAGGATGTTTGGAGCATCCTTCCGGCAGTGTTGCAGAAGAGAAGCAGGAAGAAAGACCTGAAGAGAACTCACAGAACACAATTCCAGTAAGCAATTCTGTTTCCGTTGAGGAACATGCACCGAATGAGTCAGCGGAACAGGTTAAGAGAAACAAGGAAGAAGCGGCTTTTCAGGGAGCCTATCCAGAGCTTAAGGAAGTGGCAGACGGCTTTTTTGTAAGAAACAGTATGCTTTTCAACAAGGAAATGGACTCCGGCAAGGTAGAAGAAATTTGCAGACGTGTCTTTGCTCTCCGAACCGACAAGAATTCCGCAAAAATCATTCTTCAGACACTTCTGAAGCAGTTCCAGCTTGCTGCGACGACGAAAGGCAATTTTTTCAACGGTTGCGCAATCACCCCGCAGTTTCTTCTGCTGCAAAATACCTGGGAAAAAATGCTGCAGAGAGTATCAGCCCTGCTTCTGACTCATGGCGAAAGCAAGGATAAATGGCATGGACAGATGGTATCAGCGCCATCAGAAGTGGAACGGGCGAAAAATGCGGAAGAAGTTGAAAACGACATCAGGCGCCAGTGCAAGGAATTGGGAATAGATCCGGACGACCCGAACAGAATTGAGAAGCTTTGTATCAAGACTGCAGAGGCGAAAACTCCGGCTCTAGGGTAACGGTAGATGGACGAATACGAAGACGATGAACTAAGGGATGTTACACCGTGGGACGCTGGCCTTAAACCCCGCTACCGAACTTTTGTTTTAGAAATGGCAACAAGTGAACTTCACTGGCTGGATCCAGGCGAAGCTTACAAGAACGTAGTCAAGAAAAAGGACAAGAAGACCGGAAAATACACCTACCCGAACAGGGAAACGTGTTTAGTTCAGGGGAACAGATGGTACAACAAGCCGGAAGTCAAGAAGGCACTGGGCCGACTGCTTGCAGAACAACAGCCGGAGCTTGACGAGGCAAATGTATCTAAGGTACTGCACCACATAGCACAACTTGCTTTTTTCAATCCTGCAGACATCATCGACAACAACGGACTGCTTAAGAAGAAGCTTGAAAACATGGGAGATCTGGCGAAGTGCGTGAAGAACATCACTCCGACAAGATACGGAAACAAGGTGGAACTTGAAGACAGAAGCAAGTATCTGGATATGCTGGGTAAATACCTTCAGCTGGTACGACCTGAAAACACCGGAGACACGAAGCTTCAAGTTATCGAAGTTGCAGCAAAAATCGGTTCAGATGAACTTATGGATGCTGTTGATAAGTGGAACGCAATTGCGCTCAAGGAAAACGAATAAATGGGTTTTATTTATGACTATCACGAAGATTCAATCAAGGCAAAGATTGTTGAACGTGAAGGAGTTTACAAGCTCCGCATTGATGATGTTCAGCAGGGAGAAATTCCTGCTAATGACAAAGAGAAGGCAAAGAAATACCTGCAGGTAAACTGCACTATTGCAGCAAAAGACTACCCGCAGACAAAAATCTTTTTGACGGAAGGACCGAACTTCAACGGAGTTGCTACAGCTTTCTTTGATACATTCAGAATCCCTCACGGGAACTGGAATACGGACGAATGGAAGATGCTGGAAGGCTTCATGAAGATTGAACTTAAGAAGAACGGTGAATACATGAACATGGTTCCGAAGTTCGTTCTTGACGAAAACGGATATGTGAGACAGCCAAGACCAGAAGAAATGGCTCTGAACTATACTCCGGCACGGGCTACACAGCCTGCACCACAGAATCCTACTTTCTAGGAGAAGATATGGAATCAGCGGCACTTACACAGAAGATAAAGGCGGATGTTGCCAAACTGGACAGCATTACAGAAAACCTGATGAAAACCTGCGAAAACGTGGAACTGAATGAAGCGGACCTGGAGAACATCAGAATCGCATGTTTTATGTGTCGCGAAGTTATTGCAGGTATTGAGAATACCAGAGCCAGACTGAAGGACTGGAACAGAGGCTAAAGTGCAGGAAGTAATCTGGAGACCACAGCCTAAGCAGAGACTTGCCATGAGCTGTCCGGCTACTGAACTGTTCTTTGGTGGAGCTGCAGGAGGCGGAAAGAGTGACTTCTTACTGGGTGACTTCCTGCAAGGCGCTTCAAGATACGGGAAACGATGGCGAGCAATCATATTTCGTCAGAGCTACCCGCAGCTTGAAGAACTCCAGCTCCGGGCACAAGAACTTTTTGAGCCTTTGGGTGCTAAATACAAGGACAAAAGTGCAACATGGAAGTTCCCGAACGGAGCCACACTGAAGTTCAGACACCTGGAGAATGACAAGGCTTGCAATAACTATCAGGGACATCAGTACACATGGATTGGTATTGATGAGTTGGGAAACTACCCTACGGATTATGTATGGACGTTCATGCTTTCGCGTTTACGTTCTGCTTACGGAGTTCCGTGTTATATACGAGGAACTGCGAACCCTGGAGGCGTAGGCCACGGATGGCTGAAGCACCGCTTTATTGACGGTGCTATTCCGAATCAGATCAGGAAAGTTGAAGTACAGGACCCGAAAACGGGAGAGATTGTATATCAGACAAGAGTGTTCGTTCCATCCAAGTTATCTGACAATCAGATACTTATGAGGAACGACCCAGGTTATAAAATCTCACTTCTTACACTTCCTGAACACATGAGGCGGGCACTACTTGATGGAGACTGGAGCGTGTTTGCAGGGCAGATTTTTGGAGAATTCAGCGAAGACAAGCACGTTGTAAAACCTTCTGAACTTATTCCTGGAGTATGGTTCAAGTTTTGTGCTATGGACTGGGGATATACAAAGCCGTTCAGCATCGGCTGGTATGCGGTTAATTCTGATGGACGAATGATCAGATACCGCGAATGGTACGGCTGCAAAGAAGGTGAAATGAACGTGGGCCTGCAGCTTACTGCAGGAAAAGTTGCTGAAAAGGCATGGGAAATGTCAGTCAGTGAAGGAGTTGTCGATATGGTTGCAGACCCTGCTATATGGCAGAAGAACGGAACCGGAAACGAAGATGCACCGGCAATTGAGGAATATTTTGAGAAGGCAGGCTTCAGGATGCACAAGGCTAACAACGACCGTGTTAACGGGCTTGTTATAGTGCACGAAAGACTTACTACTAACGACCATGACGGCATCCCGATGCTGACAATATGGCCGCAGAGCTTTGCTTTTAAGCGAACTATTCCAATGCTGGTTCCGAGTCCGACACATCCGGAAGACGTGGACACAAGACTTGAAGACCATGTTTACGACGAAGTGCGCTATGCGTGTATGAGTGACTTTGCGAAGTTTCCTTCAAGAGCTTTGCAGAGGCAGAACGGAAGCTGGCGCAGACAGGTTTCAGTGGATGCAAATTACAATCCACTTGATCACATTGATTAATCAAAGGAGAAGTTATGGAACTTAATAAAGAACAGGAAAAGGCACTTAAATACGAATATCAGAAGAGAATCTTCTGCTATCTGTCAGGACGAATTACTGAAGATAAAGACCTGGCAGAAGCAATTAAGAATCCCAAAAAAACAATTGACGGTGTTATCAACTACATTAAACAGCAGGCCAAGAAGCAGGCACAGAACGGAGTTGCAGTTATTCCGGATGATACAGTTTTCGACTGGTGTGTTCATTATATCCTGGAAGATGAACTGAACTGCGAAGAAAAGAAATCTGCAGAACCGGAAGAAGACGAACAGGAAGAAGTTCCTGCAGCAAAAGAAAAGGCAAAGCCGGAGCCAAAGAAGACCAAAAGCATTGAAGAACAGATGCAGGACTTCTACGCAGAAGAAGGCGGGCTTTTTTCAGGACTGGGAGACTAGGATGTTTTACGACTATCACTGCACAGCTTGTGACAAAACCGTTGAGGTTGAAAAAGGCATGAAGGATCCAGCGCCGGAAAATTGCCCTGAATGTGGGGCCTCCGGGGCTCTGGAACGTGTGTGGCAGAATCCTGCAGCAACTATTTACAACTGCAAGGGCTTCTATGATACGGACTCAAGAAAAGTGAACGGGAGATAATCATGACTACTACAGAAATGAAGTTCCTGAATTACTGCAACAAGAGAATGGTGAATCAGGAAATGTTGCAGGACCTGCTCCCGAAAGTTCACTATAAGAAAGGAGAAAGAAACGTGGAAGAATTGCTTAAGTCTATGACTTATAACTACGAGCAATATGTTTCTTCCATTGAGTACACAAAAGAATACGGCTTTGTTGAGCGTATTTTTGCGGGCAGAACAAGCAAGAAGCTGGGCTTTGTATGGCAAGAAATTGCAGTTATTTCAGAAACAGGGCTTTGTGTAAGCAGAAACTGTTATTACGCATGGAATAATTATGCATCGGGCTTTCATGTCTTTGGATATGACAAGAAAGATAAGAAAGTTTATTCCTGGTATGGAAACTACAGTTTTGAGTATACAGAACTTTTTGAACTTACGGACCTTACAAGTGACAGAATACCCCGCCAGGAAATGTTCGGAATGGAACAGATTGCAGCTCTTGATGAATCTGTAAAGTATTGCGCATGGAAATGGGAGTCAGGAATCCACTTCATAGACTATGTGAAGCTTTACAGAGTTTATCCAATTGCAGAAATGCTTATGAAACTTGAACTCTTCAGAATGATTAATGAGAAGGCTCTGAAAAAGATAACCGATGAAAAAGTTTTTCAGAAATGGTTATTCAAACATGCCAAAGAAGTTCACCGCATGACCTATCAGACAGCACACAATGCGTTCAAAAAACAGCCGGATGCTGATGCAAGAGACTACCAGACAAGCCTTAACTATAGAATCCAGTGCGGGAAAGAACTTGCTTCCGGTAACCGTGAAGCATGGAACCAAATGAAGAAATACGTAACGCAGGAGAAAGCCTTTGCATACATCAATCAGACCGGAACAGATGCAGGAACTTACCTGGACTATCTACTTGCGGCGGAATACCTGCAGCTGGACATGCAGGACACAAAGGTTCTGTTTCCGCGCAACTTCAACGAAGTGCACGATGCTTATGTTGAACAATATGCACGGCATATACAGGACGCCGAAATTCTACGTCAGGTCGATAACGCCAGACGTGATAAAGAAAGACTGAAGTCTTTGAATCAGGCTCTTTCAGAACGTGCTTCAGAGTTCAGCTTCATGAAGTGGAATTATGACGGATATTTTGTTCTTATAGCAGAATCAAAAGAAGACCTACTTAAAGAAGGCGTTCAGCAGAAGAATTGTGTTGGCCGAATGAACTATGACCAGCGTATGGAACGAGGCGAAGAAATTATCTGTTTTATCCGGAAAGTTTCTTCTCCGTCCTGCAGTTACATAACAGCTTCAGTTGATGCAAAGACAATGAAAATTAAGCAGTTTTATTGCAAAGAAAACAGGCTACCGCCGAAAGAAATGCAGGAATGGCGTGATAAATGGGAAGCCCACAACAAGCGGGCTCTGAAAAAAATAAAAGCAGAAGCCCGGAAAGCGGCTTAAGGAGACAAAATGTACGAAATGAAAACAGACCTTGCAACAGACGTGAAGCTTCTTATTGATAACTTTAACGCATTGATGGCTGATCTTCAGTTACTTGTGAACAGAGCCAATGAGGGACTTATTGAAGTAAGAAATGTAGTTGCCATAGCTTCTGCACTTGAAGAAAGAGAAACTGCAATTAGTCCATTCCCGGAAATTATAACTGAAAGTAATCCACCTGCAGAACTTTTAGAACCGGAAGAAAAGAAAGAAGAAAGAAAGCCTACCCGCTATGCAAAAGGTGACCACAGGCCGCGGGAAGAATATATGACGGAATACATGGATCTTTATATTAAAGATACTCTTACAGAAAAAGAAAAGCGCCGCATAGGTAACCTGAAGTGGCGGCTTAAACAGTGGGGATATAATCCGCCAGACAGACCATCACCGCAGAGAAAAACTACTGAAGAACTTCAGGCGGAATATGATACGTTGAAAGCACTCCCGGAACCTACAGTTGAAGAGAAGAAGAGAATTTCATATTTAGGAGTTGCGTTACGGGCAAGAGGAATAGATATTCCGTGTAAAAGACCAGGAAGGTCGGGAAGATCGGTTAATTTACATCATGAAAGCAAGAAAGACCATAATAAACGCATGGAAGAATACAAAGAAGACCATCCTGGAACAGAGATTAAAAGTCCTTCAGGACTGTTCAAAGTGATGATTGAAGACAAGCCGGGCCACTGGAAGGTTGACAGCTTTAATCTTGATAAACAGGCAGCTGAAGAAGTAAGACAGGAAATCTTTGAGGCTGGAAAGAAATGTTACATAGAGCCAATGGTAAAGGAGGCGTAAGAAAATGACAGACGAAGAAATTAAAGCAACATATCCAGAGTTTACAGTCTTCATTTGTGAAGAAAACGGAAAGATTGTAAAAGTAGACTCATTTGATTATTACGCAAATCGTAATAAAACCTATGAAGAATGTTTAGAAAAACTGGAATCTAAGAAAAATTGGAGATGTGTTCAGAACTCTGACTTGTATCAAGTTACAAAGATGCTTGAGAAACAGAAGTGTGAGTGCCTTGCTGATTTCACAGAAGAATCACAATGGTAAGTGAAGACCTTGATAGAATTGTATCAGATATGGAAGAAGAAGTTGGAGAAGACTTATGACAGATAAACAGCAGCAGTACGTAAACTGGATTGAAGATATGACGGGGATCACTTTTGACCCGTCAAAAGAATCTCTTTCAGATTACATTAATAACAATAAACAGGAAGCATCTGAAGAGTGGGAATTTAGATGTGAACTTGAGGGGACAGCAAGGGGATATTAAATGACAAATATACTAGAAAAGATATTGCCTAACGGACATATTCTCCATAATCCTGGAACTGACCACGAATGGGAAAGTTGGAAAGATTCCTATGGAAATGAGATACAGGACGATACTGTAATTCCTGAACAGGACAACATATTTCATACAAGTATAGGTATCAGGTGTAACTGTCCATTCTGTAATGAACAGATAGAAGTTGAAGTTTCACCATATGCTAAATGTGAAACAGAATGTCCAGAATGTGAGAAAACATTCTGGGTTGATACGGAAAATTAAAATGACAGACGAAAACAGTCTATGTCAGAACTGGATGGGCTGTAATACCCTTTCAATATACGGGCCGTGAGCCTGTTTTATCTTAACCGGAAACGGAAGGAGAAGTTTATATGGCAGATGGAAAAGTAAGTACATGGCTTAAGAAAGCTATGGACATTATTTCGATCGTATTTCCTGCAATCATCGCAGTAGTTGGAGCAATCGGCCTGGCAAATCAGGAAGAAGTTGTTTCAGTTATTGATATGATCTGGAAGATTTCAGAAATCGTCCTTGGTGCAGGCGCTTCAATTGCTTCTATCGTTTATAACTTTATTGACGACAAGAAGAAGATTGTGGCTTAAGTCAGTACAAGAAGATCTGGTTTGAGAGAGATATTTTTAGTCTAAAAAAATTCTTCTTGAAGAATAACTTATCCTAAATAAACGTATCTTGCGCCGTTGGCGATTAAGGTACAGTTCGGACCGGGAAACACCGTCGTTGACGGAAAACCCGGACGGACAAAACAAAAAAACAAAATCTTTTACTTCAAAACAGATAGTCTTCAATTGGTCCGGTTTAATCCGGACCTTTTTTGTATATGTCATATAAAAATATTTAGTTTACTTTTAAGTTATGAAAAAGACAGACGAAGAAAAGCTTCAGGACATAACTGCACGTTTTGAAGCACTCAAAGCCGAAAGAGACCAGTTCATTGACCGCTGGCAGGAAGCTGAACAGTATGTGGCTCCATCCGTATATAATTGGAGTGACCTTGATGCAATTCCTAAAGTTCCTACCCGCTATGAATCAGCTCCATGCCGTAACGCTAAGACTCTTGAAGCAGGACTTACAGGCTATTCAATAAGCCAGAATATTACATGGTTCAAGCTTACTCTCCAGGATCAGCAGCTTCTTGAAGAATACGGTGTAAAAGACTGGCTTGAAGAAGTTGAAACAATCATTCAGGCGGAATTCATCCGTTCTAATCTTTATTCAGAATCAGGCCATTTTGTTGGCAACAGTATTATTGACGGCCATTCAGTCATGAATATTGAAGACGACATGAACCGCCAGAAGCTCCGCTTCACTACAATGCGCAACAATGAAATGTACCTGGATGTTGACGACTACGGAGAAGTAGACACTGTTTTCAGGGAATACTTAATGACAATCCGCAACGCCGTTAAGTTTTTCGGGCTTGAAAATCTGGATGAATCTATCCAGGAAAAGTACAAAGAATCAAAGCACTGGAACGAAAAGATACGTATTCTTTATGCAGTTTATCCGCGTGAAGACTACGACCCGGACCTGAAAGACAATCAGAACATGCCGTATGCTGCAGTATATGTTGATTTGGAACACAAGAAGATCATTCAGGAATCGGGCTACAACGAATTACCGTATGCAGTTTTCTACTGGGATAAAATCAGCGGAATTGCTTACAGTAACTCACCGGCTATTTCCGCTATGCCCGATATTAAAGCCCTTAATATCATCCGCAGCACTTCGCTTAAAATTGCACAGACTTCCGCAGAACCGCCTATGGTTGTTTCTTCTTCAATCCGTACAGTAAATATTGTACCTCGCGGAAGAACTTACGTTGACGACCCTGCAAGAGATACTATTCAGCCTATTAAGACCGGGGAAAACTATCCTATTACCCTGCAGGTAAAAGAAGACTATGCACAGAACGTAAAGGACTGGTTCTTTGTTGACTTCTTCCTGATGCTTCAGCAGAAACAGGGACAAATGACAGCTACTGAAGTAATGGAATTACAGGGAGAAAAAGCTGCTACTCTTGCAAATCTTGTTGTTGCTCTTAATGAATCACTTACAAAAATCATTAAACGCTCATTCAATATCCTGGCAAAAGCAAACAAACTTCCACCGCCTCCGGAATCACTTGAAGGAACCGGTGCTGCTATGAAAGTTGAATTTGTAGGACCTTTGGCACAGGCACAGCAGAAGTATCACGCTATGGGTGGAATTAATTCTGCTATCGGTATGATTGGCGCTATCGGACAGATGTTCCCTAATGCTATGGACAACGTTGACGGCGACCAGATTATGAAGTCAGCTCTCACAGGGCTTGGAGTTCCACAGAAGACAATCCGTGAACAGCGGGATGTTGAAGAACTTAGGAAGGCACGCATTGAAGCTGAACAGGCACAGATGCAGCAGGCACAGCAGCAGGCTATGGCACAGAGCTTAATGCAGAACGCAAACAAACTGAATCAGGCTCCACAGAAAGGAAGCCCGCTTGCCGATTTAAACGAACAGTTAAGAGGTGGTGTATATGGCGGAGCCTTATGAAAAACTTGATGAAGAAATGAAAGAACTTTCCGGCGGAAGAATAGAACGGAAAATCGAAGAAAAAAGAAAATATGACGAAATTACCGACAAGTTCCGTGAGTTGTTTATGTCAGACACGGGAAAGTTCGTGTTTAATGTCATATTAGAAGACCTGAACTTCTTCCAGCCATGCCACACAGATGGAGAAGTTGCTTTAAGGAACTATGCGACCTTCCTTATAGAAGAACGCCTGGGAATTAAGAATACAGGTTCAATTGCAGAGAAACTGCTTCAGGCAGATTACTCATAGAGGAGATTTTATGGACGGACAGAATCCGGAAATACCGGGCAATTCACCTAACGGGGAAGCAGGAACCCCAGCACCTGCTTCAATTACTGATGTTATGAACGCACTGGACGGAAACGAACCGGAGCCAAAACCTGCAGAAAACGGCGGGGAAAAAGTCGAAGGGAAAGAAAAAACCGACCAGAAACCAGAACTTCCTAAATGGATGAGTCAGCTTAGCAGGGAAAGCCTTGAAGACGCAGACCTTGTTAAACAACTTTCAAAATTCCAGAACATGGGAGATCTGGCTAAAAGTTACGCTTCACTGGAAAAGAAGCTTGGAAGTTCAATCAACATTCCGGGCGAAAATGCCACTGAAGAAGAAATTACTGCTTTTTATTCTAAACTTGGAAAGCCGGAAAGCGCAGAAGGCTATTCAATAAAAGAAGAATCCGCAGCACCTTTCAAAGCACTTGCGTTCAAAGCAAATCTTACAGACAGCCAGGCAAAGGCCGTTTTTGAAGGACTTACTGAAATCGGTAAGGAACAGGCAAGACTCACTGCAGAGAACATGCAGAAAATTGCTGACGAATCGGACAAAGCACTTAAGGCTGAATGGGGCAAGGACTTCGGGGCAAACCTGGAACTTGCAAAGCGTGGAATTGCCGCTTATGGCGGAAATGCACTGGGCCAGAAACTCAAAGCTTCAGGACTTATTTACGATGCAGAAATCGTAAAACTGTTCTGTAACCTTGGAAAACAGGCTTCGGAAAGCTCAATTGTTACACGCGGAACCGGAGGCAGCGCACAGCAGTATAAGACAAATGCTGAAGGCGGACACTTCGACTTTGGTATTTAAGCCTATGGCTTGAAATAAAACACAAAAATTAAACGGGAGAAAATTAAACGATGGCTATTCTTAATTCATCGGATCAGCTCACAGCTCTTGAACTGATTAAACGTAGCGGTGCAAGCGCAGATGCCCGCCGCATTATTGAAACAATGTCCATCACAAACCAGATCCTCTGGGATATGCCAGTGATGGAAGCCAATGACGGTGTAGTTCACACTCACCTTGTACGTACAGCTATTCCTAAAGGACAGCGCCGTAAGCTCAATGAAGGTGTTAAATCTGTTGCAACACAGACAGACACAGTAAAAGACATCATCACAGAAGTCGCAGACCTTTCTGTTGTTGATGCAAAAATCGTTGAACATGCTGTAGACCAGAACGCAATCCTCATGGATGAAGCATCTGGAATCATTGAAGGAATGGGACTTACACAGGCTGAAGACATCATCTATGGTGAAAACAGCAAAGATCCTGCTGCAATCAACGGGCTTGCAACACGCCGCAACAAGCTTGGTGACCTCTGCTGGAGCCAGAAAGGAAGCGGAAGTGAACTTACTTCTGTTTTCCTGGTAAAAATGGGCCGCCAGGGAACATCACTTATTCACCCACGCGGAGCTTCCGACATCGGTGTAAAACGCACTAACTACGGAAAGAGCATGGTTGAAATGGGTGACGGAAAGAAGATGGAAGCTTACCAGAACTACTTCTCTGCAGAATACGGAATTTCTGTTGGAGATCCGCGTTCCCTTATCCGTCTTTGTAACATCGCACCAACAATGAAAGGTGATGATCTTATTGCAGAAGTTCTCCGCGCATACCGCAAACTCATGCCGGGTGACGGTACAGTAGTTCTCTACGCAAACGGAGACATCCTGCACAAGATTGATATGTCAATCACAAACAAAGGAAACGTAAACTACCTTGCAACTGATCCTCTGGGAAGAGAAACACAGTTCCTGCGTAACATCCGTCTCCGCCAGGTTGACTCAATCCGCAACGACGAAAACGCAATTTCGTAAGGAGAAAAGCAGATGAGAAAGTATTCTATTGACGCTGCACTTCACTTCGGTGAAGTAACACAGTCAGGATGTGAAAACATCCTGAATCTTGGCAAAACAACTGCCGAAAGAATGGTAGTTCGTGCTGTTGTAACTGAAGCTGCAACAGGATCAACTGGGCTTACTCTTAAAGTTCAGGGTTCTGATGATGGTTCAACAGGCTGGACTGATATTGCCGTTACACCTTCAACAATTGCTGTTGCAAAATGTGTTGCTGGTGCTGAAGTATCTCTTCCAATTCCGGAAGAATACGGCAAACAGTACCTTAAAGTAGTGGCTTCTGGTCCTACTTCAATCAAGATGGAAGCCTTCCTTGATTGTTACGTTGGCATCTAAGCCGGCCTAACATAGCAACTTTGGAGCAACGTAAGACAAACCACCTCTTACGTTGCTCTTTTTTTTACGAGGTAAAAGATGAACATTGACAAGAACCTGGTAAACCGTGCACTTGAAGCTGCCGGACAGGAAAGACTTATTGAATCAGACGTTACAGAAGAATCTACAAGATGGAGACTTATTAAAGACAATTATCTTTCTGTAATTCTTTCCACTCTTAGTAAAACTACCTGGACATGCCTGCTCACAAGAGCACCGCTTGAACAGGACACAGAAACTGCAAATCTCACCGAATACGGTTATAAATATATCCTTCCTATTGACTGCGCAAGACCTGAAGCTCTTGCTGATGAAGGCACATATATTGTGGAAGGTAAATATCTTTACACAGACTCACCATCCGCTGTTCTGCTTTATGTAACTAACGGGAAACGTGAAGAAATTACTGAAGAACAGCGTGAAGAAGATTATCCGGAATATGGGGAGCTTGTTCTTGGTGAACCTCTTACAGAATACATTGAACTGCTTCTGGCTGCAAAAATTGCTCTGAAGATTACTGGAAGCCAGGAAACTTTCCAGCTTCTGTATCAGCAGGCACTGATCATCGAAAACAACGTAAAGAAAGCAAACCTTGAAGCCGCCCACTCAAAAGAAAAAGGTGAAGCCTGGTGGGGTGACCGCATGGGGCTTAATGTGGAGGGAAAAGTAAGTGGTAATTACTAACTTTGCTGCAGGTGAACTTTCACAGAATCTTAAAGGCCGTGTAGACATCGGCAGTTATTATGCCGGAGTCCAGAAGATGAAGAACTTTGAAATTATCCCTACAGGCGGGATCCAGCGCCGTGTAGGGTTCAAACGCATGGGGAAACTTGCAGGAGACGCAAGGCTTATTCCTTTCATTGTGGACAGTAACCTTTCATTCATTTTTGAATGTGTTATTCCTGAAGGAAGTACTCACGCTGTTTTCCGTGTATGGAAGAACGGCGAAAAGATGCTTACCGCATTAAACAATCAGGTTGAAATTGATACTCCGTATACTTCACTTTCCGAAATCAACGAAATTCAATATGCACAGAATTATGATCTGATGTTTTTTGTGCAGGAAAATTACAGGCCGTTTACTATACAGTATCATGCCGGAACTGATACTTTTGAATATGGACTTTTTAAACCGAAATATTACACGGACGTTTACCTTGACGACAAGTACGGACTTGTAAGCAAGGCAGCCGACTACTTACCGCTTGAAGCCAATGAAGGTGACTGGTGTATTTATCAGGGCCACCTATGGAAATGTATCAAAGGCAGTACGACTACAACTGCTGCAGAATGGGAACAGGATGGAAGCGACCCGGACACTGATACAGGACTTTTCAGAGACCTTCCGGAAGAAGAAGAATCACTCAATGCGGGGAAATATCCGCGGGCCGTTGCTTTCTATCAGAACAGGCTTTACTTTGCGGGAACAAAAAACAATCCGCAGAGAATATGGGCTTCCTGCACTCCGTCTACTTCTGATACCAGATACAATGAATTCGGCACTTACAGAAAATATGTAACTGTTGGGAAAGTGATTAAGAATCCGGACACTCATTTATTTACTGCAGATATTCTTCTTGCAGATATGACAGAGACTTACACTGTACTCCGGAACGTTTCGCAGGACCTCACGAAAGAAGGAATCCTTACAGAAGACATAGCTAATTATTTCCTCACCCAGAGCTCTTTCCTTCCGATGGGAACAAAGGTTATTTCAATCACAGGAAACACAATCACGATAGATAAAGGCTCCAGAGACCTGGCAATTGATGAAGACAAGCATGCTGTAGTATTCACTTTGAGCTTATGGCAGAACGCAGACAGCGCTTCTGCTGATGATTACGAATACAGTGTAGTTAACTCCAACGTAGTTACTGCAGACTGTTCTTTCTACATGGAACCTGCTTCAGACCAGAACGATGCAATCAAATGGCTTGCTACAGGAAACTTCCTGGCTCTTGGTACCGAAACAAACGTATGGAATATTCCTGCAGGAGTAAACGCACAGAATGTACAGTGTACAATGACGGGCCGTTATGGTAGTGACAACATTCAGGCTCACGTTGTAGATACAGCTGTTATTTTCTTTGCGCAGGGAAAATGCGGGATACGAGAATTCTACTATAACGCACAGAACGAAGCCTTCCAGACAAACAATATAGCTATCATGGCGGAACAGATGCTTTTTGAAAGTCCTGCTATGGACTTTGACTTCTGTACAAATCCTTACAACAAAATTGTTATTACACGCGAAGACGGAAGTGCTGTTTCTCTTCTGTACGATAAAAACAACGGTGTTATGGGATGGAACCGCATTGAACACGGAGAAGGCTTCTTAAGAAGTTGCGCCATCACACGTGGAAGCGGATATTCAGACTACGTTTTCTTTGTTGTGAAGTACGGAACGGACTACTATCTTGAGAAGCTGGATCTGAACCTGCAGCACTTCCTGGACTCTTGGGAGTACTACACTCCAGGAATGGACCTTTCCGGTTATTACGGAGATAAGGCAGTTATCTATAACGAAACAAGCCATGAAGAATGGCCGGTAAACGACATCGAAAACCTTCCTGAAGACTTCATTAAAGAGCTTGATGTTGTAACTGTCGGTTACAAGTATGACAGTTTAATATTGTCTATGCCGGTGGTAACGAACGACATAAGCGCCAAAAAGCGTATTGTGAACCTGCATGTAAGGTTCAATAACTCATATATGCCGCATCTTACCTTTACCGGCATTAAGAATGAAAAGTTTTTGGGAGTGCAGGAACCGTATTCTGGTGTAAAGAAAATCGACTTCCCCGGAACTTCTGATATTGATGTTACTTTTACGTTGCAGATCAGTAAACCTGAAGCCTGCAATATTCTCACAGTGGATGCTTCACTGTCAGCTTAGGAGTAAATATGGAATGGTTAGCAGCAGCCGGAATTGTAGCAGGACTTATAAAAGGCTTTGCTTCCGGCGCTATGGGTTATTTTGACGATCAGGACGAATTAAGAGCACTTTCGGAAGAACGAAACCGCAAGCTTGATGAAAAAAAATCAGTCCTGGAAATGATGGATATAAAGTATGAAGAAGCGGAAAAGGAAGCAAACAAAAACGCGGACCGAAGTGATGCTTTTTCTACTTTGAATGAAAACACTGTTTCAAACGAAACAAACAATGCTGTAGAAGCTCTTGGACTTCAGCAGCTTGCTGATGCTTACAATTTCAATACGGCTAAGAAAAATATTGAGGCGCAGAAAGGTGCAGCACTTTCTGCCACAGCTGCAAGCGGAACACGTACAAGTTCAATGAATACTGCAATTGAACTTGAAGCTGCAGACAATAACGCACAGCTGGAACTTGCAAGAAAGCAGACTGATGTTCAGAACGATGCAAATTTGAACTCTATTCTCAATGCTTTGATGCAGAACCGCTTCCAGATCCAGGCAAACAGAACAGATGCTTTTGATTTACGGCAGAGATTTGCTGCAGGCGGAACTAAAGATGATAAGTATGCCGGAGGCGGAAGCGCTTACCGGCAGTATATGCTTAACCGTGACCTGCAGGAAACAGCCTATGACAATCTCATTTCAGATCTTGAAAATGGAATCAGTAACATTAATTCACAGGGTGGCTTGAATTTTTTGAAAAGATTTTTTACTGGCGCTGGTGACTCGTTCAAATATCTGCTTAACGCCAAAATCAATGATTATTCAAATCAGAACTATGACAAATTGGGAAGTTATAGTTTTGACAAAGTTGACCTTAATTACGGGAAAACTTCAAGCAAAGATTATTTTTTGGGGTAAATAATGGCAACGATGAAAAGAAGCAAAGAAGGCACTCTTTTTGAGACTTTAGGTGTTTTGGCAGGAGCTGTTGAAGATGCTGCTGTTACTGGAATCCAGATAGATAAAGGAAGAGTTCAGAGTTCACTGTTATTTGAACAGGCAAACTTTGAATCGCAGGCAAATGACTTCATGCGGTCTCTTAACGAAAGAAGTGACTATCAGAACTTTGAAGCTGATGCTACAAACTTCCTGCAGCAGAAAAAATCTGAACTGAACGCAAAAGCCAAAAGTGCTTATGAAGCTAAAATGTTTACTCAATTATTGGCTGGAGCCGGCTTAAAATTTCAGGGGAATGTTAAGAATGTTGCGCAGAAAGTTGCGTTTGATGATATGAACGCAAATTATAACAGTACCAGAACTCTTAACAATGCTAATTTACGTGGACAGGAAAGAATTGATGCAAATGCTGTAGTTACTATGTCTCAACTTAATAACGGCGGAATCAGTTATGAACAGGCCTATAAACAGAGTTATCAGGATGGAGTTAATTCTATTTATGATGATAAATACAAGTTCTATGAAGAAAATATTCCTGCTTATATTTCTTCTGGAAGAAGCCTGGAAGATTTGGACAAAGATTATGTAAAAAATGGATATGAAACAAAAGAATATGAAATTATCAGTCCTGGCGAAAATGGCGAACCTAAAAACATTTTTGCAGAAATGCCTGTAAAAGAAATCAATGAAAAGGTAAAGAAAGCTGGAAAAGCAAAATGGCATGAAATGATTGATCCTTATCAGGAAAAGAATTTCAATGAAACAGTTCTTAATTTTAAAACTGAAATGGGAAATACTTCATCAGATGCTGTAAAGGAAGATATTAAATCTCGTTATCGCAATATTTACCGTGATCGTGTTAGTGGAAACAAGAATTACTGGAGCGAATCACAGAAAATACAACTTCAGCAGATGTTTGGAATGGATGAGGAACGTAAAGGTTCCGGGGCAAGCGCAAAATCTCATTTTAATTCTGAAATAAACAAGACTATAAATCAACTTGTTGAAGCTGTTCAGAATGGTAAAAACAGTGCCATGATTGGTGTTGATACAGGCCATAATGCACTTTCATATTTCAAAGGTTTTTACACAGAAGAAGCAAAAAAAGCAGGACTTTCAGAAGATGAAATCCAGTTAGGACTTGGTGAATCTGTTGGAAACTTTATTAAGGCACTTGGAAAAGCTTATGACACTAACTCTTCTATTGGGGCAACTCTTTCAAAATACGGTGACTGGATAAAGACTTACACAAAAACATATAAAGGTTCTTTCAGTGCTGATCAGATTAAAGATACTGCTATGGAACTTATGTATGACACTCTTATGGATATTGATATGTCCGACCCAGTTGCAGTGAATAATGGTATTGAAAGATGTAAAGCCATTATTTCTGAAAATACAATGACTGGCTACTCTTTGAACAAACAGGGAAAAGCAGAATCTGCAGAGTTCATTAATAAACATGTTGATAAACAGGGAAATATCGAAAATCCTGAATCAGTTTTGATTGACGCTTTTTACGATATTGGAGGCGGCAATAACAGTAAGAAAAACAAAGAACAGGACACAAAACTTGTTTTTCTGGACAGACGTGGACAGGCCCGCACATTCAGTGTTTATGCACAGGATGCAATTGATGAAGTTGTTGATCCAACCGCAAGAGGTTATATAAATACGGTTCTTGGAATTGCTCCAGAAGATATTACGCCTGAATGGGAATCTGATAAAAAACACGACCTCACAGGACGCCGTGTTTACACTACTCCGGACAAGAAAACTTATACCTTTGTTGCAGACAAAAAAGGCCGTGACACTCTTCAGTTGATTGATGCAAAAACCGGAGAAGTAATTGCAGACAGCAAGACACTGAAAGCAAAAGAAAAGGAAGTTTTGAAAACTCTTAAAGCAGAAGAAAAAACGGAAAGAAAACGGCTTGCTGAAGAAAAAAGACAGGCCGCTGTAGAGAATTATGAAGCGGAACAGAAACGTCAGGACGACTTACGATATAAAGCACTTACTATGACGGCTGATGAACTTCCTGAAGAAATAAACCCTGCAGCATGGGCCGAAATGAGCGTAGAAAATAGAATGGCACAACTTGAATCAATGTATAAATAAGGGGAATGAAATTGGATCCAATTACAGCACAGAACCAGCAGAAAGAAGAAAAAACTGTACCTGCAACAAAGGTACAGAAACCTACTATGAATCTTGAAGGCTTTGCCAGAAAAGATAATGAAAACATTTTAGATTATATTTCCCGTGTAGGACAGGAAAATACTGAAATCTATAATCAGAACGTTGACCGCTACACAATCCGCTTACGGCCTGAAGAATACGCGGAAATCAATGACTTAATCAATGTTGATGAAGATAAAGAAGCCCAGTCATACAAGATTGCATCGGCCATGAAGTATTCAAAAATGTACGGTATTCCGCTTGATGAAGCATACAATAATCTTGATAACTTCAATTATGCGTTGTATGGCAAAGAGCTGGAAAAGAAAAGTCAGAAAGATATTTACCACACTGTTGTGGACATGCTTACTCTTGGCCAGAATACTGTTGATATTGGTATGATTGGTGGACAGCTTAGAGAAGCCAATGACCGTGGAGATACTGAAGCTGTAGCAAGACTTACAGAACTTTACAGAAAATATCAGGAACAGAATGAATTCCTTCAGAAGAATCTTCCGCAGAATCTTGGTATGAAGATTGTTGAAGCCGGCGCACAGTCTCTTCCATTCACAATGGGTGCAATCGGGATGAGTATTATTTCACCGGTTACTGGATTTACTTATTCCGCGGGGGTTATGGCCGGACAGGAATATCTTGACCTTCTTGATATGGGCGCAAGCCATGAAACTGCAAAGGCCGTTTCTACCGTTGCTGGTGTTCTTGAAGGTATTGTAGAAAACGAACTTGGTAACGTTGCCGGCGCTCTTGGTGCAAGAGCTGCAGGAACAAAGGCTACTGAACTTCTTAGACGGAATGTGATTGATAAAGTTACAAAAAACGTTGCGGAAAAGATGCACTACTCCGGCGGATGGAGAATTGTTGCTAATGTTCTTATGCGTGCAGGGGCTGAAAATCTTGAAGAAGGTGCAGAAGAAGCAGTTCAGGAAACAATCTCTCTTGTTTCAAAGCACATTGTAAAAGAACTTGACGGGCTTGATATTCCAGGAATGACTCCAAAAGAAATAGCCGTAGACCTTACAGAAAACTTTTTAGGCGGACTTTACGGTTCAATCCTGCTTGGTTCAGGAACTTTTATTAGCAACTCAATTGCGGCTAAAGCAGATTATGATGCAGTAAAGAAAGCTGCCGGAATTATTCCTTCTGAAGAAGCTTTTTCAAAGGCTGTTTCTGAAAATCCAGCTTTTGCAGAAATGAACGAAGAAACAAAGGCAAAAGCAATTCATGAAGTTTATCAGAACTTTGGACGCCAGCGTGACGAAGCTTTGAAAACATCCGCTGAAGATATTGCAGAATCTATTTCCGCTGATGAAGAAAACGAAGTCTTTGATGTTCAGTACGATGAAGACGGGAACGAAATTGAAGTTGAAGAAGTTACTCCGGAAGTAAGAGATGAAAACGGAAAGCTTTATTCACAGTACGACACTGTAGAAGAAACTGCAGATGGCCTTTATACCGGAAAGAAAGTTTACGGGGATGCAACAAAGGAAAACCAGAACAGATACGGTTATATCAGTTACACAGTAGATGAAGAAGCCGGAACCGTTACTATTGACGAGTTCAAGACTTCAAAGGCCCGTCAGAATCTGCGTAATGAAATGTACAATGACTTTGCTGCAGACTTTGCTAACTATGGTATTGTATGGAATCCGAAAGGATCCAGCGCAATTCAGTCTAAAGCAGAAATTGAGAGAATCAATCCTGAAGGCGGGCTGAACTATTACAAGAACGGAAAGCTTGCAGATGCAGAAACACGTGTAAAGATTGCACAGGAACTCCGCGCAAATCTGAACAACAGAACTGTTACAAATGAAATGATTGCTCCGTTGGTTGCAGAATTTGAAGCCCTTGGAAATACTTTCGGGCTTAATGTTACAGATTTCTACAATAATCAGTTTAATGGCCAGATCTTTGGTGATGCACAGGAAGCAAAAGATGCTGCACTCTCACAGGGGAAAGGCCCGATTAGAGGCGGAATTGCGCTTAATAAGACCGATACAATCAAAGGACTCCGCGCTGTAATCTATGCTGCAGAAAATGCAGATTTTTCTACTTTCAGCCATGAACTGGCTCACATGGGCCGTAGAATGGCAGAACTTGAAGGCGGAAAGCTTGCAGAAGAAATGAACCGCGCTTTCAATATCGGGGAAGATGGATGGACTGTAGCAAAGGAAGAAGAATTTGCGGAAGGTTTTGAGAATTACCTGCACACAGGAGAAGCAAAAACTCCGGGGCTTAAAGAACTGTTCCAGAAGCTTGCTGAATTCCTGGCAAGAACTTTCCACCAGCTGAATGACAAGATTAAACTTTCAGACGACGTAAAGAAAGTATATGACCAGCTTCTTTCCGGTGATGAATCAGTGCTTAGAATGGCTGAAGATGCTGTCTCTAATCTGAACGCAGAACCGACAAATAACGTGGCTGAAAATGGCGCTTCACAGGAGACAACGGAAACAACAGAAAATATCACGAAATCGGGAGAAAATCTTACTGAAAGTGATGATGCACTTTCTGATGAAGAAATTAAAACTCTTGTTTCTGATTTTACAAATGAAGAACTTAAAACACTTACCGATGCAGGACTTATTACAGAAGAAACTGCACAGGCTGTACAGGAAACAAAGCTTGATGATGTAACACAGGCTGCAGTCGCATCTATTCTGGATGATCCGGAAATTCCGCAGGAAAAGAAAGTTGAATCCGTTATGAAAGCAAACGGTGAAAGCTTCCAGATAAAGCAGGAAAACATTGAACGTTATCAGGCCCGCACAGACCTTACTGAAGAAGAAAAGAAAGCTGCTATTGATGATATTCTGAACAACCGCACTACAGGCGGTGACGGTTCTGGCATGCCATATTCCATGCTGGATGCTGGGAAAGATATGCTGTTTCAGATTATCGGAAAGAAAGGCGCACAGGCTCTTGATGAAGCAAATGAAGAAACTATCCGCATGGATAACCAGAGAATTGCGGAAGAAATGGAAAACGCCGGAAAAGATGCAAGTACTATCCGTATGGCTACAGGCTGGGAAAAAGGCGCAGACGGACAGTGGAAGTATGAGATTGATGATAGTGAATACGAAATTCAGGATAACTCATTTTATCCGGGCTATAATGTTCCTACACTTACAGAAGAACAGAGCGAAGAACTGGAATCTTTAAGGACAAAACTTAAAAATAATAATTGGAATTATGATGTTTTTAATGAAGAAGAAAAAAATATTTTTGATAAATTAACTGACGAGGAAAACTTTTTTGTAAATAGTATCATTGAATATGATAATGGAAATTTTAAGTGGAAAAAGTTTGTAGAGCTTCAGAATGTTTTAAAAGCAGATGAACTTTATAAAGCTTATCCAATGCTTAAATATGTAAAATTCAAAGTAGAAAAATTAGGCAGTGGTAAAGCAGCAACTTTTTATCCTTCAATAAATGCAATTAAAATTGATAAGGACTATGGATCAAAAGTAGCTTTAATTCATGAAATACAACATGCTATACAAAGGATAGAAGGTTTTGCTAATGGCTCCAGTATTGAAACCTTAACGCAGAATTATAGAAGTAAAATATTTGACCGAATGAATGAAGCATATAAAGCTTATCATTCTGACGAAAAATTAAAATTAGATTTTGATGAATACAGACGTATTTTTAATAAAGTCGCTGCTGCTTCAAATGATGATTTTATGACTTTTTATGATGAGTTATTCAAGTTTGAAGATAGTCATGAAAACGTTAAAAGTTTTTTAAAAGGTCTTGAGCAAGCAAGAAAAGACTTAAATTTACAGTTTGATTATGAAGCTGCTCCACTCTTTAATGGAAAAATTACTGATACTTACTACGACAGAAGTTATCAAGAAATTGAGGATAAACTTGTAAAAGATTATTATAACTTCCAAGCTTTGGATGATTATAAAAGAATCGCAGGTGAAGTTGAATCCCGTAACGTTGAAGCGCGTAACGGAATGACTATGGAAGAACGCCGCGCACAGCTTCTGGAAGAAACTGAAGATGTACCACGTAATGATCAGATAGTGCTGTTCCAGGAAGCAGAGCCAGTAGAAAGTGAAAGTTTTAAAAAATGGTTTAAAGAATCAAAAATAGTTGATGAATCCGGAGCACCAAAGCCTTTATATCATCAGACTGCAAATGACTTTGATGTATTTGATGTAAAACATGGTGGAGCCGGTACTTCAGATTATGGAACTCCAAACGGCATTTTCCTTAAACCGAATGGAAATAATATTGGTTTAAGAGGAAATAAACAGCTTAAACTTTATGCAAGTATACAGAATCCTGAATACTTTAATGACCGTAAAGCACTTGAAGATAAAGTTACAAATGAATCTGCTGAATATAAAAAGTTACTTGAAGAATATAAAAAAATTGACAAGGACTATGAGACTCGTTATGACGAAGTTGATAAGAAAGTAGATGCAGAATATGCAGAACTTTATGAACAGCGTAATAGTTTATCCCAGGAAGAATGGGAAGCAAAAGTAAATGAAATTAGTAATAAAGATCAGGCTTTACTTGGTGAATGGAAGGCTGAAACAAATAAACTTGCTTCAGAAATGAAAAAAGTAATGACTCAATATTTTATAGACAAAGGTATTGATGGAATTATTATTGAAAATGATGAAGGCAGTTTAGGAAGAAAAGTAAACACTACTATTGCTTTTAGTCCTAATCAGGTTAAATCAGCAACAAACAATAACGGAGACTACAGCACAACAAATCCTTCTATCCTTTTTCAGACAGCTTGGCATGGAACAGGCGCAGATTTTGAAAAATTTGATGTTGAGAATCACGGCCTTTCAGGTGAAGGAACTATGTCTTTTGGATATGGAACTTATGTTTCCGGGTCAGAAGAAATTGCCAGAGATTATGCAGAAAGAAACAGACCGTTTTCTAAAAATCAGGCATTAGATTTAGACAGCGTTGAAGGACTTGCAAACTATATTGCTTTCTTCCGTGCGCATAATAAAAATCAATCAGTTCAGGAATTGATTGAAAAAGAAATTGCACATGCAGAAAGAACCTATAAAGAAGCTGAACAGAATTATCCTAATTTACTGGCTACAGCTAAAAACCGTCTTGAAGTTGCAAAAAAAGTAACAGAAGCAGATGTTGAAAGCCAGGAGAAAGCCAGATTATATACTGTTGAAATCCCTGATAATGGCTACTTACAATGGGACAAGCAGGTAGACAGTAAAGAACTTTTCAGAATTAAATATGCGTTATTCAATAAATTAGTAACAGAGCCTGATACTGACGGAGAATTCCCATATAATACCGCCGGAGCAAAAAACAGTTTATTACTTGAATTAGATAATCTTTTTGAAAAACCGATGCTTGGAGCACAGCTTTACGGAACATTAAGAGATTATTTATCGGGTGATAAAGAAGTATCAAAGTTTTTATATCAGAATGGTTATGTAGGAAATGAATATTCCGCAGGAACTAATTTCGGAAATGGCGAAGGCGCAAGAAACTTTGTTATTTTCAATGATGATGATGCACGTATCACCAATAAAATTCTTTTCCAGAACTTAATTGACGAAGGTGTACTGAATGAAGCTGCAGGTTTTGAATCTTGGGTTGAGTTTAAAGAGTTCTGCGAAACTATGGGGCTCGATGGAGTTCCGGAAGAAGCTTCAAGTGACTGGTACCTGAATACCTGGGAAGTGGCTCACAATGTATCACCTACTACTGCAGAACGTGAGGCACAGCTTGCCGCAGAACGTGAAGAACAGAGAGAAGAAGCCCGCCGTGACCCTGTTATGGTGGATGCTGAATGGCTTACTTACATCCAGAAAGAAGGCAATCTTGAGACTTTCCTGAAACTTACAAATCAGGCTATCGGAATTACAGAAGAAGAGCTGAAGTCTTATGATGCAGAAGAACGTGCTTTCATTCTTAATGAACAGGACAAGATCAATTCTGTATTAAGCCATCCTACAATCAATAGCGCAAGAAAGCGCCTTCTGAATCATGATGAACTTACTCCAGCTCACCGGGACCGTGTTCTTAAGTTATTCAAGAATCGTGCACGTGATTACAGAGCAATTTTTGCAGATGTTACGGGACAGGAAAAATGGAGCGTTGAACAGTCAGAAAGCCTGGATGCAGAACTTGCCAACCGCGCCCGTCGTTTCAATCTCATTAAATACGACAGCGAAGTTGAAAACATGACTCCGGAACAGAAGCGCAGACTTGAAAACCTGATTACAGATAAAGAAGTGCTTAAAAAGTTCCGTGAAGATAAGGTTAAGATGGATGATCCGGATGTTGAGCATTATGTTGAAATGCTTGAAAGCCAGGTAAAGAAGATTGAAAAAGAGCTTGGGGATGCACGCAGAGAGTTCCAGAACGATATGGAAATGCTTGGAAACCTGCAGGCCCGGGATATTATCCGCCAGTACGAAGAATTCCTGAACCTTAAGGGAGAAGCAGATTTCAAGAAAGTTGCACTTCCTGCAGGAAGCAAAAACGCTGAAAGAATCGGAGAAAAGGCAAAACGTGAACGTCAGGCCGGAATCCGTGAGAATTACAATTCTCTTGCTGCCAAATGGGAAACTTTCAAAGAAGAAGTTGAAGCCAAAGTAAAACTGCAGGAACGTCTCCGCGCTGAAGGTAAAATCAGTGAACTTGAAGAAAAAATCCGTGCAGAATACGATGCAAAACGCATGAAGACTATGCTTACCAAAACAGAAAGTCTTAATGCCATGAAGAACGAATACGCACAGAAGAAAGCAGAACAGGCAGCAGCCCGCCAGCTTAAAGAAATGCGTAAGACTCTTGTTAAACGTGTAATGCGCCGTGTGAACTTTAATTCTATTGATTACAACCAGGCTAAGCAGATTATTGCAATTCAGAAAGTATTTGAACCGAACCTCCGGGGCGGCATCAATAAATGGATCGGAACAGAAAACAAACTGGCCCGTGAAATCTGGAGTTCATGGCATACAGACTTTGAAGCACAGAAAAACATGCTCCGCAGACTTGAAGCCAAAGGCAAGCATGAACTTGTTACTCTTCTCGAAAACACAAAGACAGAAGAAGACTTTGAGAAATGGACAAAGAAAGAACGTTCAGCCCTCGAAAGAGCTATGCCGCGCCAGGACTGGATTAAAGAATTGAATCTGGACGCATGGAAAGATGAACGTGATAACGCTCTTCAGCTTGATATTAAGGAAATAGAAACTACACGGCAGGTAACACAGTCGGACGGAACTAAGAAGACTGTACCATACACAAGAATTGAAATGGGCCGTGATGTTCAGGATATGCTTCTTAATGCTCTTGGTCCTGATATGGCTTATGCAATTGAAAACCGTCACTTTGAAGACTGGACTACCGGGGAAATGGAAGAGCTTGCAAAGAAAATCAACAAGCTTTTCAAAGATGGCCGTGATATGCTTCAGGCTAAAAAAGAAGCTGAAATCAGAGAAGCCGACAGAATCCGTAACCTCATCCGTGATGCCATCAGAACTACAGGAATCCAGATTAATGACGATGATCCGGAAGACGTAAAGAAAAAGAAACAGACAAAAATCGACAAGATTTTAGGTGTTCATCACGAACTTCCAGGAACTGCAGCTTCTGCAAACGAAAAACAGCAGTCTTGGATTGACCGCATCCTGCATGGCTATCATGATGCTAACGTAAGACGTGTTGCAAGAATCTTGGATAACTATGCAGAAGGAACCGCAACAGAGCTTCTTTACTTCCGTGAAAACGACTGTTTCAACAGAAAAGCCCGTGCAATTGACCGCAGAAACGCAAAGATTGATGCTGTTGTTGATGCCAACAAGCTTGATATGAGAAAGCTTGGAAACACTGTTAAGTTCTATGGCTTCACTTTCACTGTTGATGAACTTCTGATGCTTAAAGCTGCACAGATGAATCAGATGGATTATTACAAGGAACAGCTGAAAGACAATCCGGAACTTGAATATGAACATGCTCTTAAAGAAAGTGCTTACCAGGCTGTAATGTACGGAAACCTTATTACACCGGAAGAGCGTGAAGAATTCCGCCGTATTGATGAAGAAATCGTACAGAAGGAACTGGAACGCAAGGAAAAACTTGATGCAGCTACTCTTGCCGGAGACAAGGACCTTATTGCACTGTATTCACAGATACCTGCTGATATGGTGGACAGTTCTGGAAACATTGAAAAGAAAGGAACATCCAAACTTAAGGCTCTTGCAGAAAGCCGTATGAATGGACTTCTCTCACAGTTCAATGACACAATCAATGAGTTTATGCCGCTTATTGAAGCCATCCGTGCTGATTATGCTGCAGAGTTCGACAATATTAATAGAGTTTCTATTGAAGAGTTCAACGCTCCGGTCTGGCGGGAAAAGTGGTACCTGCCTCTTGTACGTCTCACTGCTGCAGGTGAAACTCACGAACAGAGACTTAAGCAGGACCTTCTGGGACATTCCGCCGGAACTGGAAAAGCCGGAACAGAAAAAGGCTTTACAAAGAAACGTAACGAAATCGGACCGATGAACCAGAACCCGGTTGAACTTGGACTTTATAAGACATGGGCCGATAGTGTAGAACGAAACGAGCACTTTGTTGCTTATGCCGGATATGTTCGTGAACTGAATCGTGTTTTCTTCAGTAAGGATGCTGTAGGCACAATGCAGGAACTGGAAAACCGCTACGGCAAAGCCATGAAAGACTACATTGATGTTTACGTTAAGGAAGTTGCTGCACCGAAGAGAGTTGAACCACGCAAAGGACTGGATAAAGTATTCCACATGTTACGTGGTAATACAGCACCTGCTTATCTTGGCTGGAAGTTCAGTTCAATTCTCAAACAGGGAATTGAATCACCGGCACCTTTCATGCAGTTTATAAATCCGGTTGAATACACAAGAGCAGCACTTCAGATTGCAAGCAACAAAGAAATACGTGAAAGTATTGAAGCAAAATCTGCTTTTATGAAGTCACGTGTTTTTGATCCGCTTGTAGACCTGATAAACGAAAACGTTGAAAAGAGTCTTAACAAACCTTCTTACGGGCTGAAGAAGTTCCAGCAGAAAGGAATGGAAGGTCTTGAATGGATTGACTGGGCTTGTGTTGCTCCGGGATGGCTTGCTATTTATGACAAGGAATACCGCCGCCTGCAGGAAACAGAACAGGCACGTTATGAAGCAAGACTTTCAGAGCTGGAAGAACAGAACGCTTCCCGCTTCGGCCAGTTCCATCTTACAGAAGAACAGCTTAGACAGCAGGCACATGACGACGTAACACAGGACATTGAAGCCGCCGCAGTTCTTAAAGCAGATGATTGTGTAAGGCTTTGCCAGCCATCCAACAGGAATGTGGACCTTGCTCCAATGTTCAAGAATAACAGCGAAGCGGCAAAGGCCGTGCTTCAGTTCCAGACTGCACTGAACGTGATCTGGCAGAATATTCGTTATGACATTCCTTATGCTGTAAGAAACAAGGAATATAAGCAGATTGTTGGAATGATACTTGGCTATGTAATGGCCGGAATTATGTCAGGTGTTGTTTGTCAGGGAATCATAAAGGATGATGATGAACCGGAAGACACAGCAAAGAAGCTTGGCTACTATGCTACTACACAGTTCCTGGACAGCTTCCCGATTGTAGGTGGAAAACTTGACTCACTTGCAGAGAAAGCAATTACAGGCGAAGGCGGCGGATTAATGGGAAATTCTATCTGGCCGACATTCGATAAATACTATAATGCTGCAAGAGCTCTTGTTTCTGAAGACTACGAGAAAGCATTGAATAATGTAACACAGGGACTTGCTTTGACTCTGGGACTTCCACTCTCCGGGGCAAAGGAAGCAGGACGGGCTCTTGGAATTGGAGACGGTGACGGAGAACTTGAACTTAATCCGCTGGCGTTGACCGGACAGAGAGACTAGTTAGTTTATGGCACGGGAGCCGTTCCCGTGCTATTTTTTTATTTGAGGTGATTATGAATCAGCAGGAGAATAAGGCCGGAATAGAATTGATTGTAAGTAAGCTTACAGTATTGGAAGGTATTTCCGGAGGCGGAATTGAAGAAATCAAGCAGGATGTAGAAATGATCCAGAGCTCCGTTCAAACAATGGGCGGAAGACAGAATGATTACTGGAGCGCTCTTTCTAAAGACGGGGTAATTACTCCGGTTGAAAAACGTCAGCTGAAAAAGGAATACGGCACTATTGATGCTACTCATACAGCTCTTATGGCACAGGCCCGCGAAAAAGGAATTGAAACCAGTAAAGAAGTATGGGCTTATGATACAGCTTTTGAAGACCTGCATGATTATCTGTTTATTCAGCTTAAGCTTTTTGACAACATGGCAGAAAATACGGAGCTGGACAGTTCCGAAACTTTTAACGGCTATTACAATGTCTACTACACAGCCCTGCAGAACGCACAGGCAAAAGTGAATATTGGAGATCCAGGAAAAATCCGCAAGCTTAATTCCCTGCAGGACCTTGGAAACGATGGAGAAGTTGCTCTTTTTGAGGACAACTTCTACTACTATGACCTGGCTAATCATGAATGGATTGGAATTTCTGTTGCATCTAAACTTGGTGAATATATGGGTGTTCTTACAGAATCACCGCCGCAGGTTTTGAACCAGTATTTTCTTGTAGGTCCTGAAGGTATTTATACGGACTGGCTTGAAATCACAGGGAACGCAAGAGCTGCAGAAGAAAACGCATGGGTTGATGAATACGGCGAAATAATCTATATCAACATGGGCTTTGAGACAGGTTATATATATTACTGGAGTGAAAATAACGAATTTGTAAAGGTAGAAGATAAGAATAACTGGCGCTATATAGTTGCCATGAATGACATGATTGCATGTCATTATGATATAAGCCCACAGTTATATGAATGGCTTACAGGAGAACTTGCAGAGGAACTTTCCAAAGATGTTGAAGAAAAAGTTCTTGAACATTCACCAAAGAATCTGGGGCAGGCTTCTACAGTTCCGTTAAATCCTAATGATGGAGACTGGATGGTATGGGCCGCCGCAAGTACTTCCCGCTTCACAAAAGGCCATGTTTATGTTTACGAAAAAGAAACTGTTTCCTGGCGTGAACTGAATCCTTCAGACTTAACCGGAAAAGTTCGTGATATGTTCATGAGCTCACTCACCGACATTCTGCAGGTGAACCCGACAGAATCCGGTTATTTTTCTTATATCTTTGCACAGGCATTTTTCAGCAATTCCGCCACTATTAATTCTTTGCGCACATACCAGGCTGTTATCGAAGAAGGCGGATATATTAAGTCAGATAACTTTGTCTCTGGACAAAGTGGATGGATCCTGAATGATAAGGGCGCACAGCTTAATTCGATTGTTATTCTTGACTATGCAACAAGTGAAGAGCTTAGCGCTGTAGACGGAAAAGCAGATAGTGCACAGACAGCGGCAGACACTGCACAGGGAACCGCCGATGATGCAGCAACGGCCGCAGGAACTGCTCAAACAACTGCAAATAGTGCTTCAAACGCGGCTTTGTTTGCTAAAGTTGAAGCTGAAACTGCGAGTGTTGATGCTACTATGGCACGATTAGAAGCATCGAATATTAGAAATGGAATTACTTCCCTGGATAAATTACATGGAACTATTCTGCGTGATCTTTCTGACCCAACCGGATGGGCCATTAAGACGGAGAACTTTGACCCGCTAACTTCTGAATCTGGCTTTGGAATAACGAAAAAAGGAAACTTGTATGCAAATGATGGTATTTTCCGTGGAACTGTATATGCTACAGACGGCTCTTTTTCTGGAGAATTAAATTGCGGTTCACTTCAGGTAAAAATGCAGGAGCTGGAAACGCTTCTTGAGTATTATCCTAAAAATAAAGGGATTGAAGAATGGAGTGTTGTGTTGTACTTATATAATACAATTTTACATGGAGAACCTCTCCCTAATGAATGGGTAATATTGCCAAATGAAATTAAAGTAATGTATGGGGATATTAGAATAGACCAGGTAGTATTTGAACAAGCAATAGACCCGGGTGGACACCCTATATACCCATCACGCATGGCTGCTTATGATAGTACAGGCAGTTTTATTAAATATTTTCAATACGCTTATTTAACTGTGGATGTTAGAATAACAAGGCATCTTGGGGAAAAATTATTAATGCTTGCGTCTGAACTACCTACAGAATTACCTGATGTAAAAGGTATTGTATGGAATGATAATGGTGTATTGAAAGTAAGCTAAAATAAAGCCCTGCATCAGCAGGGCTTTTCTGTTCATAGAAGTGGTTCATATTCTTTCAAGCTATATTTCATTTCGCATAATTCAGTAAAAAGCACGACTGTTAATTCTAATGTTTGATCATAATTATAAAAAACATACTTGATATAGTTATTCCCAATAACAGTACGTGCAAAAATGGGCCGACATAAACTTGTCGCCATGTATACTGTTAAAACTGATAAATCTTTGGAATCATTTAATAAATAATGGTCTATATCAATAGACTTAATGATATCCCCTTCCATATAAAAAGTATAATTATGCCCGATAAGGTTATCTTTATTTTGCGCAATTATTTTATTTTCAGTTTCATTAATAAAATAATATTGGTTATTGGCAGAAATTTTTTGCATAACTGATTGTCTACTATTACCAGGTAAACAAGGGAAAAGAAAAGTAAAATCAACTCCAAAACAAAAAACTGCTGATACCAGGAAAAACAAAGAAATTAAAATACGCTTCATAAACACCTCTTGTTTAATTATGGCCTTAAAAAGAGTTTATGTCAAAAAGCAAAGTCGGACGTTAGAGTTATCGTAAAGGAGAACTTTATGGACAAGATTAAAACAGCAGAAGACGCAAGACACATTCTTTTTTCAAAGGGAAATATGTATACAAAGCTGTCTTCAAAACTGCAGGCACTTTGCAAACTGACAAGAGATAGAGGGATTAATGATCCTAGAATTCTTGATTTAACAAGAAGCCAGATTTTTGAATGTAAAAAGGCATTGGAAGAACTGGGAGACATTCTGGACTACATTGAAGAAGACGTGCAGCCATCACTGGACTTTGGAGACGAAGAGGAAGACGCAAATGGCGATCAGTAAAGACATCGAAAACGAATACAGGGCTACTTTCAAGTATCACAAGATACGGGAAGTAAAAATCTGGAATACGGAAGACGGCCCTGCTATTCGCATAGTAACGGAAAGCTATATAGACAAGGAAGCCCGGAAGACGGGAGCAAAGGCCGTGCTCACAGAGAACATCATTCAGAACGCGGACTTTGCGCTTACTCCGTTCTATGCTCTTCTTTTGAGCAAATTCCCGATGTTTGCCGGCGGAACTGACGACTTTGATGATGAATGGAAAGAAGGCGTAAAACCTGAACCTTTGTTTACGCAGCAGACTGCAAGCGGGCAGATGCTGGCGCAGTGGAAAGAAGCAAAGCCAGAAGAACCTGAAGCAAAGCCAGAAGAACCTGAAGAAGCTCCGGAAGAAAAAGAATCTGAAGACACAGAAAGTGAGGAAGAATAATGGGTTATTCAATAGACCAGCTTAAAAAAGCAAGTTCAATCAAAGGGAATGAAGGCATCCCTATCCAGCAGCAGGGAGTAACACGACAGTTCACTCCGGGGCTTCTGGATCAGGCGGAAATCATCACAGCTGCAGGAAGTCAGTCTTCCGGAGTTATCCGCCGTGAAATGACTTACGCACTGAAAAACAATTCCGCTGTTATTAACTTTACGCTGGAAGGTGCAATTGGCCAGGTATACAATGCAGCTTCCGGCAATTATGATGACAATGCAGATGCTGCAGCTGGATGGATAGTCCAGGTAATTAATATCTCTACCCGTGCACATACTATCATTCACGGCTCTACTTCATGGAGTGTATCACCGAATGACACAGTGTACTTTTACTGGACCGGCAGCGCCTGGACTTTGCATAATATGAGGGTGAACGGACTCACTGTTGATGGGCCTTTCGCCGGAGCCGGAGTAGATACGAAAGTCGGCGGAATGATAAATAATGCTTTAGCGAATTACACAAAAGAAATATATTTGGCTGGCAATTACGACACATTAGAAGATGCTATCAAAGCCGTAAGTTCGCAAGCCTTACCAAATACACTCTATACAATAAGGTTTGAACAGAATGGTGTACACATAGGACAATTCTATTCATATTCATATAAAGCCGAAGTTCCAGAGTTTGGAATGGGTACTGCAATTAAATTTAATGGTAACGCATTTAAATTTTATGTCGATTGGAATACTCATCAATGGGTAATAAATAATGCGTAATTAATTACGAACTGTAATTATATTTAGCACTAATTCGTTAAAGAGGTGGAAAAAATGAGAGTTATTTTTGATAAAAATCACGATTGTGCTAGAGTTTTTTTGAAACGAAGTGAAATTGTGAAATTATATTCAAAACTTTCCGATGTGGAAGAATCAACTAAATTTAAAGATGGAGATACAGAAGATTATTTTCAAATGGTTCTGACAAAAAACGATGAATTCGAATATAAGGTGATAGGTGGAGAGATAGACTAAAAAACAGGGTCGATTTATTTATCGACCCGGGGGAATCCTACTATTCGGATATGTCCGAGTTCAGATTCTATGTTATTTTAACAGAAAGTGATATTTTTTGCAAATTATATAAAGTCCGTTAAAGATACAT
>JAKSLX010000021.1 GCA_024400915.1 Treponema sp. | reverse complement strand
TCTTTACAGAAATGGGTGTTTATACAAAAGAAGAAATGGAAGCACACTACGACATTAAGCTCGAAAAGTACTGCCAGCTTCTTAATATCGAAGTAAACACAATGCAGGAAATGATCTACAAGGACATTCTCCCAGCAGTTTACAAGTATGTTTCTGATGTATCTAAGACAGTTATCGACCTTAAGGCTGTAGTTCCTGGGGCAAAGGCAAAGGCTGAAACTTCAGTGCTCACTAAGCTCGACAGTCTTGCTGATGCTCTTGTTGAAAAATCGGAAGCACTTGCAAAGGTTCACGAAGCAGCAAAGTCTTGCGGAGACTCTCTTGCATCGGCTAAGGCTTATGCAGAAAAGGTTGTTCCAGCAATGGCTGATGCACGCGCAGTATACGATGAGATCGAACCACTCCTTGGCGAAGGATACAAACCTTTCCCATGTTACGAAGATCTCCTCTTCCGCGTATAGTTTAATTAATAATTCACAATTCATAATGCATAATTATAAATTGTGAATTGCAAAATTATTTGGGGATTTTTAATTCTTAATTGTGAATTACTAATTCTTAATTGATTATGGCACAATGGCGTGCCGGAGTTTAGGAGACACCTTCATGTAACCCCGAAGATGTTTTTGACCCCGGCACGCGTTTTTTTTTTGGAGGTATGAAAAATGGAAGAAGTATTTGCTAAAGCTTCCGATCTTTGGGGTGTTTGGTTCCTTATTGGAGCAGCCCTTGTATTCTGGATGCAGTGTGGTTTCGCAATGGTTGAAACAGGTTTCACACGTGCCAAGAATACCGGTAACATTATCATGAAGAACCTTATGGACTTCTGTATCGGTACTGTTACATTCATTCTTATTGGTTTCGGTCTTCTCCTTGGTGAGAATGCTCTTTTCGGATTCCTCGGAAAACCTAACTGGCAGGTTTTCACAGACTATGCAAACTTTGACTGGTCTGGATTCATCTTTAACCTTGTATTCTGTGCTACAACAGCTACAATCGTTTCAGGTGCCATGGCAGAACGCACAAAGTTCCTTTCTTACTGCGTATACTCTGCAATCATTTCCGGTATCATCTACCCAATCGAAGCACACTGGACATGGGGCGGTGGATTCCTTGCATCAATGGGATTCCATGACTTTGCAGGTTCTGCATGTATCCACATGGTAGGCGGTATCTGTGCCCTCATCGGTGCAAAGATGGTTGGACCTCGTATCGGAAAGTTCGTAAAAAAGAACGGAAAGATCACAGGCGTTAACGCTTTCCCTGGACACAACATTCCAATCGGTGCCCTCGGTGTATTCATCCTCTGGTTGGGTTGGTACGGATTCAACGGTGCTGCTGCAACATCACTTTCACAGCTTGCATCAATCTTCGTAACAACAACAATTGCTCCTGCAATTGCAACAGTAACATGTATGATCTTTACTTGGATCAAGTTCGGTAAGCCAGATGTTTCCATGTGTCTTAACGCTTCCCTTGCAGGTCTTGTTGCAATCACAGCTCCTTGTGATGTAACAGATGCAGCTGGTGCCTGTATCATCGGTATCGTTGCAGGTCTTCTTGTTGTATTCGGTGTTTGGATTATGGACTACAAGCTCCACATCGATGACCCGGTTGGTGCCGTAGCAGTTCACTGTCTCAACGGTATCTGGGGTACAGTAGCAACAGGTCTTTTTGCTAACCCTGCAGTTCCAGGATATTCAATCGCAGATGCAGCTGGCGAACAGATGGCTGGTGTATTCTACGGTGGTGGATTCAAGCTCCTTGGCATCCAGTTGACTGGTATCCTTGCAATTGTTTGTTGGACTGTTGTAATGATTATCATTACATTCAGCATCATTAAGAAGATCTTCGGACTTCGCGTAACAGCAGAAGAAGAAATCGTAGGTCTTGATAAGCTTGAACATGGTCTTGATTCTGGTTATGCAGGATTCATGACACAGTACTCTGCTGACGAAATGGCAGAAGCTGCAGAAGCAGGAATCAGTATCGATCAGGCTGTTCCAGTTGTTGCTCCAGCTACAACACCAAGCTCAACAGAAAGTTCATTGCACAAGGTTGTAATCATCACACGCCAGAACAAGTTCAACACACTCAAGGTTGCAATGAACTCAATCGGCGTAACTGGTATGACAGTTGTAAACGTAATGGGTTGTGGCATGCAGAAGGGTGCAAGCGAATACTACCGTGGTGTTCCAGTTGATATTCAGCTCCTTCCAAAGATCAAGGTTGAAATTGTAGTTGCAAAGGTTCCTGTAAAGGATGTTGTAGAAGCTGCAAAGAAGGCTTTGTATACAGGTCATATCGGTGACGGAAAGATCTTCGTATACGACATCGCAGATGTTATCAAGGTCAGAACCGGCGAAAGCGGATACGACGCACTTCAGGATTCAGAATAGTATAAGGCTATAATGATCTAAAAATAGTTTTTGCCCTGTCAGAAATGGCAGGGCATTTTTTATATAAACAAAAAGTTAAAGTTGTAGTATAATTGAACGCTAGAGGCTAAAAATCATGAATAAAACAACTATTACAGGTCCGGTTTACGATGCTCGTGAACTTGGTACACCAAAGACACTTGTGCTGGGTGTTCAGCACATGTTTGCAATGTTCGGATCAACTGTTCTTGTGCCACAGCTTACAGGATTAAGCGTTTCGGCAACACTTCTTTTTGCAGGTCTTGGAACCCTTTTGTTCCACCTTGTTTCAAAGAGAAAGGTTCCAGCATTCCTTGGTTCTTCTTTTGCTTTCCTTGCAGGTTATTTTGCGATTGCACCTCACGGTGAAAAGGAACTTCTTCCTTATGCCTGTCTCGGTGTTGCATGTTCTGCTCTCCTTTATTTTATTCTTGCTGGACTCATAAAGGTGTTTGGCGTAAAGAAGGTAATGAAGTTCTTTCCTCCAGTTGTCACAGGACCAATCATTGTTTCAATCGGTCTTACGCTTTCACAGTCTGCCGTAAACAGCTGTTCAACAAACTGGATTATCGCTCTCGTTGCAATTCTAGTAATCGTTGTCCTCAATATCTGGGGAAAGGGAATGGTAAAGATTCTTCCTATCCTTCTTGCCGCAATTGCATCTTACATCGTTGCTGCAATCATGGGAAAGGTTGACTTCAGTCCAGTTGCAAATGCTCCTTGGATTGGACTTCCTGTAAAATCTGAAGACACTGTTTTTGCAATTTTCAAGAATCCTGACACATCCCTCATCATTACATCGATCATTACAATCATGCCGCTTGCTATCGCAACAATGATGGAACACATCGGAGATATCGCTGCAATTTCTTCAACTGTAAACAGAAACTTTTTTGATGATCCAGGTCTCCATAGGACACTTCTTGGTGACGGTCTTGCAACTCTTACTGCATCAATTTTTGGCGCACCTGCAAATACAACATACGGAGAAAACACTGGCGTACTTACACTTTCAAAAGTTTATGACCCTCGCGTAATCCGCCTTGCAGCATGTTTTGCAATTCTTTTCTCTTTCTCTCCAAAATTTGCCGCTCTCATCAGCTGTATGCCAGCAGCAACTGTAGGTGGTATTTCCATCGTTCTCTACGGAATGATTTCTGCAGTTGGTGTTCGCAACATTGTTGAAAGCCAGGTTGACTTCAAGGAAAGCCGCAACGTCATCATCGCAGCCCTCATCCTTGTTCTTTCAATCGGAATCAAATTCAGCGCAGCAGGTGCAATCAACATTCACTGCGGTTCAGTTACTATCGGACTTTCTGGTCTTGCAGTTGCTTCTCTTGTTGGAATCATCCTCAACGCAATTCTTCCAGCCCGCTCAGAATCTGGTGAAACTTCAATCAAAAAGGATGTTGAATAATGAACAGCGAAAATATTTTTTATCTTAACCACCCGCTTATCCAGCACAAGATTTCCCGTCTTCGTGATGAGAATACAGGAACAAATGAATTCCGAAAGCTTGTAGAAGAAATAACCATGCTCATGGGTTTTGAAGCACTTCGTGAGCTTCCTGTTGAAGATGTAGAAATCAAGACACCTATCGAAAAGTGCAAGACTCCAATGCTTGCAGGACGCAAAATGGTAGTTGTTCCAATCATTCGTGCAGGGCTTGGAATGATGAACGGAATCCTTGATCTTGTTCCGTCTGCAAAGGTTGGTCACATTGGTCTTGCCCGCAATGAAGAAACCCATCAGGCAGAAGAATACTACTGCAAGATGCCTGACCTTCTTGACCAGCGTCCGATAATCGTTGTTGATCCAATGCTTGCTACAGGTGGTTCCGCAATCGATGCAATCAGCATGATTAAGAAGCGTGGTGGAAAGAATATAAAGTTTATGTGCATCATTGCCGCTCCTGAAGGACTTAAGAAACTTTCGGAAGCACATCCTGATGTAAAAATTTATGTTGGTCACCTTGACCGTTGTCTTAATGAAAATGCCTACATCTGCCCTGGATTGGGTGATGCCGGTGACAGAATTTTCGGAACTGATAACTAAAATATTTTTGTATAAAGCTATAGTTTAATTAACAAAAACAAGAAAAGGACTGTCTAGAAAGACAGTTCTTTTTTTAGTATTATTTACATCATGAAATTCAACCGCAAGACATCCATATCAATTATTACTTTTTTGTTTTCAATATTTCTAACTTCATGTTCCGGCATCATAGGATACGGCGTAGTCCTTTGGAACGACAACGAGCATAAACTTTCTGACGGGACTGTTGTTCCTGTTTATTTGAAGTCGAACATTTCAAAAGTTTATCTGGTTGGCATGCCTGAAACAAAAGAAAAGATCGAGCTTCCTCTGTGGCAGCTTTCTGCTCCTGAAAAAAAATCAAAGGCAATGAAGCGTGCTGAAAAATATGCTGAATACAAAAATAAATATGCAAAGAGTGCAATTGACGGACTTCCGATTCGTGCAGACAAAGTGAATACTTCAAAGCAGGTGTACCGTCTCCGTAAAAATGAAACTGTCAAAACTCTGTATAAGGGAAATGGAGTTGCTCCTCAGAATGGTGGTGTTCCTCTTGAAGGTGAATGGCTTCATGTTCTTACATCAAACGGAACTGAAGGATGGTGTTTCAGTTATAATCTCAGACTTTTTGAAATGAAGGCAGAAGTAGTTGTGTCTGAATCATCTGCGGTAATAGAAAATGAGGAAGAAGAAGTTGATACTCTCATAGAGGAAGTCCTCAATACAACCTGGTATCCTGAGTATTACAGTTCGATGATTGCAAAAAAGCAGATTGATCTTGATTATTTCAATACCGAATATAAATTCAGCACAGGATATTCAACAGGAATAATTTCAATTGTTCTTCCTGATCTGGAACTTGAATTCCCTTATTCGGGCGTTACAAAAACTGAAGACAAGGAATACGATTTTAACAATACACCTCTTCAGCTTGTTGTTCGCAGTGCAAAATCAATCGTCCTTAAATATGCTGATGAAAAGGGTAAGCCTAAATCGTATAACTTTACTTCCCTTTCCGGGAAAAATCTTGAGCAGATTATTGCAGAAGAACTTGAACGTAGGCAGAATGAATACAAACAGATTTCTTCTTCTGGTCCTGACTTTAAGAGCGGCAACTACGGAAAAATTTCTTTCAATGATGGAAATGAACTTGTATGGTCTGGATTCAATAAACTTGTTCCGTCTGTAATTCCTTCAGGTGCAAAAGGTAGCGGAGAGGTTGAAATAAAATATTTTGTTCCTGCAGAACTCAAGACTTCGTGGGATGGAATTTTAACTTTTTATTTTGATGGAACGGATAAAGAAGTCAACTTCTTCTATAAGAGAGAAGACAATGGCATCCGCCTTACATCAGGAAACGTGACAAAACGTTACGATGCAAAAACAGGAAGAGACATAAGTACAGTATCACTTCCATCAAATTCGCTTGTGCTTTTCTTCCAAAAGTAATTTAGGATCATATAATGGCATTCATTCAGTTTTCAAAAGTTTCGCTGGCATTTGGCGACAGGGATATTTTAAAAGATGTTTCGGTTAATCTTGCAACTGGAACAAAGGCTGCCCTTACAGGTGCAAACGGAGCAGGTAAATCAACACTCATAAAAATCATGGCAGGTCTTGTTGAGCCTGACAGCGGTGAACGCGTTGCTCAGAAAGATGCCCGCATTGCATATCTTCCGCAGAGCGGTCTTGTCCACAGCGGCTGCACTTTGAAAGAAGAAGCAGACAAGGCTTTTGAGTGGGGGTATGAGATCCAGCGCAAGGCAGAAGAACTTGGAGAGCAGCTTGCGTCAAATCCTTCCAACGCAGAAAAAATAGCCATCGAGCATTCTGAACTTCTTGCAAAGCTTGAAGAAAGCGGCTGGTACCGTCGTGAAGTTCTTGCAGAAAGTGTTCTCATCGGACTTGGTTTTGACCGCAGCGATTTTGCAAAACGCACTGAAGAATTTTCAGGCGGATGGCAGATGAGAATTGCCCTTGCAAAAGCCCTCATGTGCGGACCAGACATCCTTCTTCTTGACGAACCTACAAACTATCTTGATATTGAAGCCCGCAACTGGCTTGAAAAATTCCTTTCGGACTTTCATGGTGGATTCCTTCTCGTTTCCCATGACCGTTACTTCCTTGACCACACCATCAATGAGGTCTATGAACTCTTTGGCGGAGATCTTAAGCGTTACCCTGGAAACTTCAGTCATTATGAGGAAGTTCGCAAGGTGGAACTTGATTCCCTCATCGCAGCCTACAATCAGCAGCAGCAGGAAATCGCTCACCTTGAGGAATTTATAAACCGTTTCGGTTACAAGGCAACAAAGGCTGCTCAGGCCCAGGAACGCCAGAAGATGCTGGACAAGATTCTTGAAAACAAAATCGAGATTCCTGAAAGCCTCAAGAAAATCCATTTTACTTTCCCTGCCGCTCCTCATTCAGGTCAGCTTGTGCTTACACTGGAAAAAATCTGCAAGAACTATGGCGGACCAAATGTTGTAAACAACCTTGATCTTGTTGTTGAAAAGGGTGAGCGTCTTGTCGTTGCAGGCCGCAACGGTGCAGGTAAATCAACCTTGCTCAGGATGATCGCAGGTGTGGACAGCGACTACACTGGAAATGTCAAATATGGAGCAGGTGTTTCCGTAGGCTACTTCAGTCAGGATAGTGCTGAAAAAATTTCCGGCAACCAGACAATTCTTGAATATATGGAAGAGCGCAGTCCGTTGGATCTCATTCCAAAAATGCGTGATATGCTTGGTGCATTTCTTTTCCGCGGCGATGATGTTTTTAAGAGCATCAACGTTCTTTCAGGAGGAGAAAAAAGCCGCATAGCCTTGCTTGAACTTTTGCTTCGTCCTGTAAACCTTCTTGTTCTCGATGAACCTACAAACCACCTGGACATGCATTCAAAAGATGTTCTCCTTGAAGCTCTGCAGGGATTCGGTGGAACTGTAATCTTTGTTAGCCACGATCGCGGATTCATCGAAGACCTTTCAACAAAGGTTCTTGAACTTCATCCTGGTATTTCCCGTGAATTCCCTGGCGACTATAAATACTACATGCAGCGTCTTGAGGATGAGGCAAACGGTGTTGTAGGAGATTCTTCTGCCGCTGTAGAAAACAAGGTTGCCGCAAAGAAAGTTGAAGAGCCGGCAGAACAGAAATCTGCAGGAAAGATCGACTATGAAGAAAAGAAAAAGCAGGAAGCTGAACGCCGCAAGCTCCAGAAGGAAGTTGACCGCCTGGAAGCAGAAATTGCAAAGACGGAAGAAATGAAAGCCGATCTTGAAAACCAGATGGGACTGCCTGAAGTCTACAGCAACGGCGAAAAAGCAAAGACTGTCCAGAAGCAGATAGAAGAACTTGCCGCAAAACTTGACGAGCTCAACGAAGCCTGGATGGAAGCCGCCGAAAAACTTGAGTAGAAACCCGCCGTCGCTGGGGCCCGCACCTATGGAATTTTCGAAAGCACACAATAAAATTTCTAATTCAATTAAATGCTTCTATATTGGAAAAAAAACTGCGTAGGTGAGAATCATTCTTAAAAAAAAATCGGTGGGACGCAGGCAGAAAGGATAAGGAGGGGCCCGTCACAGCGACTCAACGTCTTTCCTGATGAAACGGGAGGTTTCCATTATCCTTACTGCCGTCGCTGGGACCCGCACCTTTTATGACCGATTCTCGCCGTGAGCACTTTTTTATATTTTCTATCTATAGTGCTTAATTGAATTTCAGAGCTTAAATATTGTATACTTTCGCATTATGATCGTAATGAAATTTGGCGGCTCATCAGTTGCAAATGCTGAGCGCATTAGACACGTTGCTGAGATTATTCAGACTTACAAAGACGAACTTCCTGCAGTAGTACTTTCTGCCATGGGAGACACAACAGACCACCTTCTTGAAGCTGCAGACATGGCAGTCAATGGAACAGTAGACATTGAAAAGGTGGAAAAGCTTCACTTTGATACGGCAAAGGAACTTGAAATCGAAGTTCCAGCAATCAAAGAACTTCTTGATGAACTCAAGACACTTCTTACTGGTATCAGCATGCTCAAGGAACTTTCAAAGCGTTCCCGCGACTACCTTGTTTCTTTTGGCGAAAGAATGAGCGTACGCATGATGGCAGCATATCTTACAAAGCTTGGTACACCTGCAAAGTTCTACGATGCATGGGATATCGGAATGGTTTCTGACAGCAACTACATGGCTGCTGAACTTCTTGATGAAGTATGGGACAACATTCCAAAATATTTGAACGACTATAAGAACGGCAAGCAGAAGGAAATTCCGATCATTACAGGCTTCATTGCAAAGGATGTTCACGGAACAATCACAACTCTTGGTCGCGGTGGTTCTGACCTTAGCGCAACAATGATCGGTTCTGCAATGGGTGCAAAGGAAATCCAGACTTGGAAGGATGTTGACGGTATCATGACAACAGACCCTCGCCTTGTTAAGGATGCAAAGCCAGTTCCAGAAGTAACATATGAAGAAGCTCAGGAACTTGCAATCTTTGGTGCCCAGGTTCTTCATCCACGCTCAATGATTCCTTGCCGCAAGACAGGAACACCAGTACGTGTAAAGAACAGCTACAACATTAAGAGTGAAGGAACTTTGATTGTTGAAAAACACACAGGTACAGTACCTGCAGTTACAGCAATTACAAAAGTAAAGAACGTTACCTTGATCGATATCCAGTCAAGCCGCATGCTTGGTGCCGCAGGATTCCTTGCACACATCTTCAATCAGTTCCTCAAGTGGAACATCAGCATCGATGTAATCGCAACTTCTGAAGTTTCAGTTTCTTTAACAGTAAATACAAAGGCTGACCTTTCAGGCCTTCTTGAAGATCTTGGTCGTGTTGCAGAAGTTAAGGCAACTGGAGACAAGGCAATCATTACAGTGATTTGCGATGCTAGTCACTCAAGTGCAATTCTTGCAAAGGCATTTGACGCCCTCAATAAGGAAGGCATCAACGTTCAGATGATCAGCCAGGGTGCAAGCAAGGTAAATGTAAGCTTCCTCGTTGACATGGCAGAAGCAGACAAGACAGTTCAGGTTGTTCACGCAGCTTTGTTCTAATTGGAGAGAAAAATGAAAATCGCATTAGTCGGATACGGAAAAATGGGGCACATGATTGAACAGGCTGCCCTTGGTCTTGGTCACAGTGTTGTAACTACAATCGATGTTTTTGCAGAAGACGCAAAGGTAAAGATTGCTGCAGGTGACACAAAGGCAATGGTTGATGCTATTGTTGCAAGCGGTGCAGAAGGAATAATTGAATTCACACATCCTGCATCTGTAATCGACAACATCAAGGCTCTTCTTCCTACAAAACTTCCTCTCGTAGTTGGTACTACAGGATGGAACGACAGAAAGGATGAAATGGCTGCCCTTGCTGCATCTTGTGGCGGAACACTCATGACAAGTGCAAACTTTTCCATCGGCGTAAATGTTTTCTACAAGATCGTTGAAAAGGCAGCAAGCCTTATCGACAACTTTGAAGAATATGATGCAGCCCTTTGGGAAATGCACCACAACCAGAAGGCTGACAGTCCATCCGGAACTGCTCTTGACCTTGCAAAGCACGCAATGGAATTTCTTTCCCGCAAGGATACCATCGTAACAAACGAATTCAAGGCTCGTCCAAAGCCAAATGAATTCCATGTTTCGTCTACAAGATGCGGTAGCGTTCCTGGTACACACAAGATTTTCTTTGACAGTGCCGCAGATACAATTGAACTTACACACACTGCAAGAAGCCGTCAGGGGTTTGCAAGCGGTGCAGTTCATGCTGTAATCAACATGAAGAATCTTCTTGATGAAGGAAAGCTTCAGACAGGAAAACTTTACGGAATGGATGACGTCTTCCCAGGCGTATTCTAAAAAATATGAGCTTACGGCATTTTGTGCAGTGTCGTAAGCTTTTAAATTATAAAATATTTTACTCGGATTAAATCTGGTTTAGAAATTTAGTCATTATTATAAGGGGTTACAATATGACAAATGTTCCTGAACTTTATGGCAGCATGGTTTTCAATCAGCAGACCATGAAGGAAAGACTGCCAAAGGAAACTTTCAAGGCTCTTAAGCGTACATTGGATAACGGTGAACCGCTTCAGATTGATGTTGCAAATGTTGTTGCTCATGCCATGAAGGAATGGGCAATAGAAAAGGGTGCAACTCACTATTCACACTGGTTCCAGCCACTTACAGGCGTTACTGCAGAAAAACACGACAGCTTCATCAATCCTCAGGACGACGGAACGGTCATCATGTCTTTCAGCGGAAAGGAGCTTGTAAAGGGTGAGCCTGACGCATCATCTTTTCCTTCCGGCGGTAAACGCGCAACTTTCGAAGCCCGCGGTTATACAGTTTGGGATCCAACTTCATATCCTTTTGTAAAGGAACATACCCTCTGCATTCCTACTGCCTTCTGTTCTTACAACGGTGAGGCTTTGGACAAGAAGACACCTCTTCTCCGTTCAATGGAAGCCCTCAATGAACAGGCACTCCGCATCCTTAAGCTTTTTGGCAAAAATGATGTTACCCATGTAAGTACAACGGTAGGTCCTGAACAGGAATATTTTATCGTTGATGAAAAACTTTACTTTGAACGGAAGGACCTTCAGATGACAGGTCGCACGCTTTTTGGTGCAAAGCCTTCAAAGGGACAGGAAATGGATGACCAGTATTTTGCAGCCCTCAAGCCAAGAATTGCAAAATATATGGAAGACCTTAACGAAACCCTCTGGAAGTACGGAATCCTTTCAAAGACTGAACACAACGAAGCCGCTCCTGCTCAGCACGAAATGGCTCCAATCTTCAGCACTACAAACCTTGCTGCTGACCAGAACCAGCTTACCATGGAAGTGATGAAAAAGGTTGCCCGTCGCCATGGTCTTGTATGCCTTCTTCACGAAAAACCATATACCGGCGTAAATGGTAGCGGAAAGCACAACAACTGGTCCATGAGCACAAACCTTGGTGAAAACCTTCTTGAACCTGGTGATACTCCTGCAAAGAATGCCCAGTTCCTTCTGTTCCTTACAGCAGTGCTTAAGGCTGTTGATGAAAATCAGGATCTTCTGCGTATTTCTGTTGCTTCTGCTGGAAATGACAATCGTCTTGGTGGCTATGAAGCTCCACCTGCAATCATTTCCATGTATCTGGGTGATGAACTTCATGCTGTCCTTGAATCAATAAAGGATGGCACTCCTCTAAATGCTACAGGTTCTTCCAAGATGACCATCGGTGTTGATGTTCTTCCTCCAATTCCAAAGGATTCAACTGACCGCAACAGAACAAGTCCATTTGCTTTCACTGGCAACAGGTTTGAATTCCGTTCAGTAGGTTCAAGCCTTTCCATCAGCGGACCAAATACAACAATCGATGCAATGGTTGCCTATACTCTCAAGCAGTTTGCTGATGAACTTGAACAGGCTGATGATTTTGAAACTGCCCTTGCAGAACTTATCAAGCGTGAAGTAACCAATCACTGGAGAATCATTTTCAACGGAAATGGCTATGACAATTCATGGATTGAAGAAGCAAAGAAGCGTGGTCTTTTAAATCTTGGTTCAACCCCAGACGCAATGGAACATTATCTTGCAGAAAAGAATGTAAAGCTCTTTACGGAAATGGGTGTCTATACTGAAGATGAAATGAAGAGCCACTATGAAATCAAACTTGAAAAGTATTCAAAGATGCTCAATATCGAAGTGAATACAATGCTTGAAATGATCAGTAAGGATATTCTTCCAAATGTCTTCAGATACATCAAGGATGTAAGCCAGACTGTAATCAACCTTAAGTCAGTTGTTCCTGGTGCAAAGGCTCAGGCTGAATCTAAGCTCCTTGCAAAACTAGATGCTCTTGCAGATAAACTTACGGATGAAACTGACATTCTTTATAAAGTTCATGAAGAAGCAAGAAATGCAGAAAATGTTACAAAGTCTGCAAGAATCTATGCTGACAAGGTTGTTCCTCAGATGGCAGCCGTAAGAAAGATTTACGATGAAATGGAACCTTTGCTTGGTGAAGACTATAAGCCGTTCCCGAGCTATGAGGATTTAATGTTTAGAGTATGATTTTCAAGCAAGTTGAAAATCATATCCAATGAATGGCATGGTCGCACGCACTTGCTACGGCCATGTGTTCAGGGTTTAATTTTTTCCTTTCAGAAAAAAATTATTCGAGGTAATCTGCATGGTCGCACGCACCTGCTACGACCGTGTGTTTAGAGTATGATTTAAAAAGCAAAAGGCAGTGATAGGATTTCTACCACTGCCTTTTTGTTTAGCACTGTCTGAGTGTTTTACTGTAATCCAGCTGTCAAATCTGCTTCTGAAGCATCACAACCTTTTGACTTGGCCCATTCAACAAGCTGTCCGTTATCTACAGCTGTTTCGAATTCAGCTGCGAGATTTGCATCCGAAAGAATTGCTTTTTTAAGTTCATCTATAGTCATACATCTACCTCACAAAACAAATATCATATATATATTCTATATCATTTTTTGCAAATAAACCAGTTATTCTTCAACTAAATTGAAATTTTCGTTTTTTACTACTATATTTATGAATATGGATTCGGAAGACATTCTTTCAGTATTGAATCCAGAACAAAGGGAAGCCGTAATTCATGAAGGTTCTCCGCTGCTGATTCTTGCAGGTGCAGGTTCTGGAAAGACTCGCGTAATCACAACTAAAATTGCATGGCTCATTTCGGAACTGAATTACAACCCGTCATCAATATTGGCCGTAACTTTTACAAAAAAAGCTGCCAACGAGATGAAGGAAAGGGCAGTTGCTCTGGAACCCCGGTCAGCCTGGTCTCAGATAAGAACTTTTCACTCTTTTGGTGCTTATTTTCTCCGTCAGTATGCGGCTGATGCAAATATAGGGCTGGACAGCAATTTTACGGTTTATGACGACGATGACATGGTGACCCTCATCACAAAGGCCGATGAAACCCTTACAAAAAAAGATGCTTCCCACTATGCCCATTTGATTTCACTTGCAAAGGACTACTGCCTTAAGCCGGACAGTCTTGAACTTGGAACCATAGATGACGATCCCCGCTTTCCTGCTGTTTATGAAGCCTATGAAAAGCGTCTGCGTGCAACGGGCAATGTTGATTTCGGCGACCTTATAATGCTTCCGTATCTAATCCTAAAGGAAAACGATCTTATCCGTACAAGCATCCGTTCGAGATATAAAGTTATTATGGTTGATGAATACCAGGACTCCAATGTTGCCCAGTACAAGCTTTTGCAACAGTTGAGCGGATATGCCAATGAAAATGACAGTAAGGCCTATGTCTGTGTCGTTGGTGACGATGACCAGTCTATCTATAAATTCCGCGGTGCAGAAGTTCAGAACATCCTTAACTTTAAGGATCAGTTTGAAGGAACAAAAATTGTCCGCCTTGAAACCAACTATCGATCTACTTCTGAAATCCTTGATTGTGCTGCCAGCGTCGTTGAAAATAATGAAGGTCGCCTTGGAAAAAAACTTGTGGCTGCCCGCGGAAAAGGAAAAAAACCGACCCTGGTTTTTCTTCCGACTCAGGATGACGAAACTGAATTCTGCTACAGTTTGATTGAGCAGGCGGCGGAGCAGGGAGTTCCATACAGCGACTGGGCAATCCTTTACAGAACCAATGCACAGTCCCTTGGTTTTGAAACGGAATTCCTCCACAGAAAGATTCCTTACCAGGTTGTTGGATCCCTTAAGTTCTATGAACGCGAAGAAGTAAAGGATACCATTGCATGGCTTTCCTTCGTTCTGAATCCTCGCGATGAAATTTCTTTCCGCAGAATCATAAACAAGCCTGTCCGTGGAATCGGGAATAAAACTCAGGACAATATCATTTCGGCAGGCCTTGGTCGTTCCCTTGTGGAAGCAATCCCGGAAGTAAAGCTTTCAAAAAAGGCAAAGGAAGGAGCTGACAGTTTTGTTGCCCTGGTGGAAAAATTTTCTACGCTGTTACCGGATGTTCCTGTTTCTTCTGAAGCACAGACTCTCGCTGGGCAGGCAATTGAAATGGAAAAAAAAGAATCCATTGATCTTGAACGAAAACTTTCGGAATTTGTGCAGGCAGTTGTTACAGAAAGCGGTCTTGAAGAATTCCACAAGGAACAGGATGAAGTTACAGGCAGTCAGAAAGTTGCCAACCTTGAAGAACTTGTAAACAGTGCTGTCCTTTATCCATGCACAAAGCAGGGACTCATTGATTTCCTTGATCATATAAACCTTGACAGGACCCTTGATGCGGCCGATGAAAATTCAGGGGAAACGGATAGAGTAACTTTGATTACCCTTCATAACACAAAGGGTCTGGAATTCCCAAGGGTTATCATTACGGGGCTTGAGTCTGGCATTTTCCCACGTGATGGAAAAACAGAAGCAGAACTTGAAGAAGAACGCCGTCTTTTTTATGTTGGAATAACCCGTGCAAAGGACGAACTTTACTTTACCAATTGCGGAATCCGCCGACTTTACGGGAAAACAAATCCAATGTCTCCAAGTCCGTTTCTTTCTGAACTGGGGAATGACAATATCCGTGTTCTTGGACAAAAGCCTGCAATTTTTGGAAGCAGCAGCGGACCAAAGGATCCCCTTGAAAGCAAGTATCGACGCGGTGCCAATGTCTATCACGATGACTGGGGATACGGTGTAATCGTAAGGACAGAACACAGTGATGAAGGGGAGTATGTTGTGACCGTAAATTTTGATACGGGCGGTTATAAGAAGTTCCTTCCAAAATATCAGAGGTCTTCGCTTTTGATTGTAGACTAACCTGCATTTCAGTTTGCGATTACATCAACTTCTTCTTTTTCAGTTTCGCCTTCAATGTAGATGATTATTCCGTTTGGAAGACAGGCTGCCCATTGGTTTGGGCCATTGATTTTGCCTGATTCAACACAGATTTTGTTTTCGCATGGAGAATCTTCAAACCAGGCCTTTCCATCGGAAACTGCAATGCGGGATTTTCCAATGAGGCCTTCAAATTCAAGATTAAGATCTTTGTCCAGAGAATAGGCATACTTGTCTGTTCTTGTCTGAACTATGAGGGTTTTCTTTGTGGATTTTCCGCTCAAAATTCTTACGGTAGAAAAAGCTACGGTGGAAGCAAAGACGAGAAAAATAAAAAAGTCAAAGATTCTGACCTTAATCTTCATTCCGTTATTCTAGCAAAATTAGCAAGTTTTCACTACAATAGGGACTATGAACAAAATCGATTTTTTGGCTGAAGAAGTTTTCAAGCGCTACGGAACAATAAAGAGAGCAAGGGGACCTTTCCTTTACACTGAAAAAAGGGTTCGGCTGACAGACCTCTATCAGGAAGGCGGAAGGGCTATCCTTGGATGGGGTGGTGGAAGTGCGTTTACAATGCTCAAGAATGCCCTTGACCGCGGTGCTACAGGCAGCTATAAAACTGATTTTACTCATCGTCTTGAAAAAGCCGTCAATGAACTTTTTATAGGTGACTGCAGAAAAGTATATGTTTTTTCTTCAAAGGAAGATGCCGTTTCTGCTGGTCTTAAGTTCAGCATGGAAAGTACCTGTGTTTATCATCCATGGCACCAGACTGAAATTGACTGGAATACGGTGGAAAGCATTGTCATTGAACCACCACTTCCATGGACACCAAATGTTTTCCTTCTGGCTGTAAAGGATACTGAAGAAAACAGTTCAAAGCTTCCTGAAGCCATAAAGCGCCAGATTCGTCTTTCATCCCCAATGGAAGCTGCCGTAACCCGTTCAATGTATAACTTGATTTCTGCACTCCAGACAAGGCAGGAAAAAGACTGGTTCATATACGACAACATCATTAATGAATATTGGGAAAGAAAAGGACCTTACCTTTTCCCTAAAATTCCAATGGACCGCTACAAGGATTTTGTTCTTCATTGCCTTGATCTTGGAATTGTCATCAGTCCTGTCTATGAAAACCCAAGTATCGTTCCTTTTGGTGCAGACAGGGGAGTTTTTACCGTCCTCAAGAAAAATCCTTTCCGTTCCGAAAATTAAGGAAGGAGATTTTATTCATAATGGCTCAGAGTGAACTTATTCTTTATGTAATCAAACTTGTGTTGGGTGGTGTTGCTGCTTTTACTGCAATCTTGCTGTGGAGCAAAACAGGAGAAGCTTCCTGGATGAGCATCATTGCTGCCATCGTAATCAATTACGGCGGAACAGTTTACGGACTTCTTGTTGAAATGGGAATCCTTTCGGTAGACAAGCTCAAGCTGGGATCACTTCCATTGACTTCACTTATTTTTACAGTTCTTCCGCCTCTTTTCTTCATCCTTGGATTCAGTATCATGATTTCAAGAATCCATTCGGGAAAATAAAAACTTGTAATTTTTCATAATTGCGTTAGAATTTTATTATTGCCATTTTCAGGAGGAATATTAAATGGGAAAAAATGATACAAGGAATGCAATCGCATCTCTTATTCTTACACTTGCAGTTGGATGTATGCTGGCAGTAAGCGGTATCTATGCATTGCAGGGAAAGGCTGCTGGTGACCTTGCTGTAAAGGGACTTAAGGCAATTTTTGACGGAAATGTGGAAAGCATCGTAATTACAATCTTTGGCGTAGTTGAACTTCTTGCAGGCGTTTTCATTGTGCTCAAGTGTTTCATCGGCGACAGAATGGGATCATTTGGCAACATCATTTCACTGGTGGTTGTAATTGTCTGGGTTGTAGTCATTATTCTTGCAGATATCATTACGGGAATCGGAAAACCTAACTTCCTTGCTTGGCTCCTTCAGTTCTCAAAAGACCTGATTATCTTTGGTGCTATCTGGGTTTGCTGCAGGTAATTTAATCTCGGCATGAAAAGACAGGCTTTGGGCCTGTCTTTTTTTAAAGAACGAATTCCTTGCTCTTTAGTTTTGGCTTTAGTTCCTCGAACCAGTATTTGTCTTCTATCTTGCTTTTTCCTGCTGTATAACCGATTTTTCTGTCGGCACGAACTTTTTCTCCATGAAAATCGCTTCCTGCAGTTGCAATCATACCGAGCTTGTGTGCAAGTTCTTCAAGTCTGTATGCTTCAGCAACCCTGATTCCCGGATGCCATGCTTCAAGTCCTTCAACGCCTGCTGACTGAATCTCAATCATCTTGTCTTCGATTTTTCCCCATGAAACATACATGGAAAGGGGATGTGCCTGTACCGGTATTCCACCGGAAGTTTTTATTGCTTTTACTGCCAGTTCAAGATCAAGGCCAGTGCGTTCAACATAGCATGGTCTTCCCTTGGCAAAGTATCTGTCAAAAGCCTGTTGCCTTACCTTTATGAGTCCCTTTTCTATCATCAGGCTTGCAAAGTGTGGACGGCCTATGGTTTTTGTTCCTGCCTTTTCTACAACTTCATCGTAGGTGATGTCTACGCCCTGTTCCTGAAGTTTTTCCGCCATCTTGCGGTTGCGGTTATCCCTTTCCTGTCTTAAAAAATCAATTGCCGAAAGGAGTTCCTTTGAAGCGGTCTGAAGTCCAAGTCCCAGTAAATGGAATTCTCCCGTAGGCCACTGTATTGAAAGTTCGATTCCCGGAATGAATTCAATTCCTATTTTCTTGGCAGTTGCCTGTGCTTCAATGATTCCGTCAATTGTGTCGTGATCGGTCAGGGCAATTGCCTTTATGTTTTTTGCATGTGCATAGGCCATTAACTGTTCGGGTGTGTAGGTTCCATCAGATGCAGTGGAGTGTGTATGCAAATCTATCATTTCTTTCTCAATTTCAGGTTTTCTTGTTTATTTTTGGTTTATTATAGCATAATTTCTATTCTTGTGATAGAATTGTAGTGTTGTAAACTGGGTATTTACCTGATTTTCGGGTGGAAGAGGGATTCTAGTTTTTTACAAGGGGAATTGAAAAGTATGCCAAAGACAGTTCAATTTACAGCAGGCTCAATAATTTTCTTTGAGGGTGCAAAAGACGCAAACATTTACATTCTCCAGTCAGGTGCAGTTGCTTTAAAGTCGCGTGACCTTGAAACTGGTGTAGTTGTTTCTGAGCAGGTAAGAATCGGTGAATTCTTTGGCGTAAAATCTGCTTTGGCTCACATGCCTAGTCTTGTTACTGCATCAGTACTTGTAAATTCAGTTGTCGTAACAATGACTGTTTCAGAATTTGAAAAGCTTTTCAGTTCAAAACAGGCCATTACAGAAAAGATGCTCCGCGTTTTCTCTAAGTCGCTTCGTGACATTCATAAAAAGACTGAAGGCTTCCTTAAGAGCGGATTCGTTGCAATTTCTCCTGAAGTTGGTATGCTCAGTGTTGCTCAGGCTTTTTATAATGACGAGCAATTTAAAACATGTATTGATGTTTTAAAGAGAATTTCACAGATTAATCCTAATCCTTCCAATAGGGATGAAATTGAAAAGTTATATAAGGATGCAAACAGAAGGGTAGGCAGCAGCAGACCTGGAGCACCTGCATTCGTTAGTGAACCGGTTTCATCAGGATCTGCTGGAATGGCTGTAAATCAGTTTTCTCTTCCTGCATTTGATCGCTTTACAAAAAAATATTCTCGCGGCGATGTAATTATTTCTGAATTTGAACCGGGAGAAACTTTCTACCTCATCAAATATGGTGAAGTTCAGATTTGTAAATGCATTAACAATCAGAATAAAAGCCTTGATATTCTTACAAGCGGACAGTTCTTTGGTGAAATGGCTATCCTTGATAACAGCCAGCGCAGTGCATCTTGTATTGCCCGCACTGATGTTGCATGTCTTGAATTCAATAAGGCAAACTTCAAGGCTTTGGTTTTGAGTAATCCTCAGATTGTCATGAACCTTCTCAAGATTTTTACAAAGCGTATCTATGACCAGTACAGACAGTTCAAGATTATACTTATAAAGGAAATTCCGGTTCGTATTTGTGATGTGTTCCTCATGTATGATGAACTTCAGGGTACGGCAAATAGTGATGAAGCCAATACAAAACGAAAGTTTAACATTACTGTAAATGACATTGCATCTTGGGCAGCTGTTTCGCAGCAGCAGGCTCATGAAGAGCTTTCCGTACTTATGGATCGCGGCAAGATTGAAATATTTGACGGCTACATTATCGTAAAGAACATTCACGATATGCGCCGTATTGTTGACAACTACTATATGAAGATAGAAGCTTTCAGCAAGTCCCAGCAGTCGTAACTGCAAAATTAATTCTTAACCAACGCCAACTTAGCTCACCTGGTAGAGCAGTTCCCTCGTAAAGAACAGGTACTCGGTTCAAGTCCGGGAGTTGGCTTAAGGCCTTCATGAAAATGAAGGCCTTTTTTTTGTTTCTGAAATACATGGATTCATTGAACCGAGTAGCGTAGTGACCGCCGAGCAGGTGAAGTACGGGATGTCTTTTTTTTTATTCCACAGCTTTTTCTACCGGCTTTGTGAACTTAAAGAATTCGGGAGCATAACCGCTGATAATCCATCCGCCGTTGTAAAAACCGCTTTCCCCAACCGTTGGATAAACAAAAATTACCTTTGCTGGGTTTTCCGTATTATATATGAATTCGTTTGATTTCCATTCCCTGTTTTCATTTGGAAAAGGATACTGCTTGTCTGCAGGTGTAGTGAAAGTAAATTTGTATTTCCCGGGCTTTATGTTATGCAGGTGCATCGCCATGCCGCCCGTCAAATAATAGGTCTTTTCGTATTGGTTCACTCTGTCTGGAATTGAAACCCATTCGTAGGTTGCCCTTGCTGCCGTGTAGGTAACATCGTTGCCGTTCATGTCTTCAATCTTGAGCCAACAGCGGACTTCATTTATCTTTTGTGAATTTTCCGGACGGTAAATTATAAGTTCCCATGGATTGTGCTTTACTTCAGCCTGTGGAAATGCACTCAAAGAGAAAAATATTGCTGCAAGAAAAACCGCAAGCCGTTTCATAAATTGAATTATATAGGTTGGTCAAGTTAAACTCAATCTTTCAAGTTGAAAACCTTTTCATAAAATACTAAAGTTGATGTATGAAAAAATGTATTTTATCCTTTTCGATTTTATTATGTTGTTTTGTTTCTTCATTTGCACAGAATGAGAATTCAGAAGGACAGGTTTCCCTCTTGCGAAAATATGATGCTGTCCTTGGTGTGGAATCAACCATGAAGAACTCTTATGAGTTCCAGGGAAAAGAATATCCTTCTGAAATTCCTGTAAGCGAATATGGTGCAATTACACTTACCCAAGCTTTTGAAGGTTATGAAAAAATTGCTTCCCAGGATAATCCCGATGCCTTTTATGCTCTTGGCCATTTCTTCAGAAGAACAGAATATATTTATAAGCACCATGAAATAGCTTTTAAAATCTTTAGTGTTCTGGATCAGGTTGGATATGTTCCGGGAACACACAGCCTTGGTTATCTTTATGCAGAAGGCTTGGGAACAGAAAGGGATATTCAGAAAGCAATTGCTTGCTATGAAAAAGCCATAGAAAAAAAATATTCCCGCTCCTATGTTAACCTTGCCTACATATATTTTGACGGGAATGGAGTTCCAAAGAATCTGGAAAAAGCTTTTGCCCTGATAAACGAAGGAATCAAATATTTTGATGAGGCTGAAGGCAGTGTAATTCTTGCCGACATGTATGTGCAGTACGCCCCTTCATACGAAAATCTAAGAAAAGCTGAAGATTTGTACCGCGTGGCAGAAAATCTTGGCAACAAAGAGGTCTATAGAAAATTTGCATATCTCTATGATTCTGAAGGTCCAATGCCTGATGATGAAAAGGAAGCCGTTTACTTCAGGAAAATGGTTGAACATGATGCTGTTAGGGGATTGGAGACTCGGCAGAGAGATAATGAGCTTCTTGATTATCTTCTTGAACAGGAAAAGAACGGTGCCAAGGATAGCTATGACAGAATTGCTGCAATTTATGCTCCATATGGTCGTACAAAACCTGACTATAAAAAATACTATGAATACCTGTTGAAGGCTGCAGAGCAGGGAAACGCGGCCTCAATGGTAACGGTAGGGAATGCCTATAGTGAGGGGGATTATTTTCAAGCGGACAAGGCAAAGGCTGCATATTGGCTTTCAAAGGCTTATGAAACCAATCCTGAAATGAAAATGACCATTTATTACCTTATTAAGATTTACAGGGAATCTATAATCGGGTTAGGCTCTTATTTAAAAACCCGAATTGAAAATTTCTATGCCATTGGTGACGGCGGTTTTTGGGAAGATTTTTCCGGTGTAAAACCTGAAGATGCATTTAAATTCTATAAATCATTCGCGGAAAGAGAGGTAGTATTCCCATGGCAGGAAAAGGAAAAGCTCGAAGCTTTTTACTCCGTGGGTTACTGCTATGCAAATGGCATTGGCACAGAACAGAATATGGAACTTGCACTTCAGTATGGCTATGTTGAACCGGATAAAAAAATCAGGACGGCGGAAGAATATTCTGCAGAAAAGGCCGAATGGCTACATGAAAAAGAAGAAGAGCTGAATGAACTTCTTGAAAAAGTAAATTCAAATCAGGCTACATCACGTGATTATTATGAACTTGCACAAAAAATTACTGATAATTCAAGCTGGAGTTCACTTGAAAAAGCTTATCCGTATCTTGTAATGGCCTGCGAAATGGATAATACGGCTGCATTGTGTCTCTTTGCATCCTGGTATAAAGAAGGACGTTATGTAGAATCAAGTGCAGAAAAATCTGCTGAACTTTATTTGCGTGCTGCGGAACTAGGAGACCAGTGGGCTATAGAGTGTGTAAAGAATCTTTACCATTATGGCTTTGGGGTTGAACAGAGCTGCGACAAGGAAATTGAATGGGCTTTGAAACGGGATCCTAAAAGAGTCTATGACAGGGATGTTGAGCGATATCTTTTGGACAGTCAGATTCCTGCCTCAAATAAAACCAAGCCTTCCAAAAACTGGTGGGAGGAAGAAAGTGTTCTTTCAGAAAGTCTGACCGTAGAATCAGATGAAGAAAGTAAACCAGATTTTTTCGACTTCGAAATTACCAAACATTCAAAATATTCTGCACCAAAAGATTTGACGGATCCTGCAGAGGTTCTTGCGGCATTCCTGTCTTCATTTCTTTCAGGCGGCGAAGAATGGAAGGAATTCGTTGATGCTGATTACGACGATGAGGAACTTGAAAAAGAAACCTACGGAAAATTCTATGAATACAGAGAATTGTTTTTAGATCAATTCAAGGAAATTGATTTTGCCTTTAACAAGATAAGCGATGTTTCAAGAAAAAGCGGATTTATTGATATAAAGGTGTATATCTATCTTGAAACCCCTGATGGTGAACAGGAAGACGGTTACGATGAAGTTTCCATGTATTACCGTAATGATACCGATCGCTGGTATGTTGAAGAATTGCCGCAGTAAAATTAAAGCGCGCCTTTAATGACAAGACTGAAATATAATGCTATAGTTAAAACATCATTTGCTGGTTTTCAATGGCGAAAATTTAAATGGAGGATACACATGATGACATTCAATTGCGTCAAGCAGGTCAAGCGTCTCAAGCATCAGCATCTTGTGCGTCGTTCGTTTGTTTTTGAAAATGGAGCCGGCAGAGGTTTGATTTAACCCTTCTTTTTAGTTCAGGTTGGCTCCAGACCTTTCGTAGGTCAGTTTTATAAAAGGAGATCAACATGAATACATCAATCTATATTTCAGACTGCAATACAAATTATATTTCCAACGGCAATCCTGCAACTTTCCTGAAACCCGTTGTTAATCTTTCTGCAACGGGAAACAATATCAAAGCCTTAATGAAGAAGTCAGGTGTTTCCGCAAGGAACCTTCAGTTTCTTATGGATTTTCCTTACATTCAGACCATCTATAACTGGACCAGGGGAATCAATCTTCCGACTATTGATAATCTTGTTGTTCTTTCTAAGATTTTCAATGTTTCAATAAATGAAATTGTCGTAACGGATATGGTTGAGATCACCTTGAATTCTGCTTCAGAAATAATGAGTGCCTGATTATTCCTGCTGTTCATCTTCTGCAGCTTCCAGGTTTCTTTCCAGGAACATTTCAGCATCTTCGTGGCCGTATTTCTTTTCCCAGCTGCTGAAGGTTCCCGGTGTTTTGTTTTGATCGGTTTCTTTTTTCTGCGTAGATTTCTGAATTTTTATTGGATTTGAATATTGCCTTCGCATCATTGCGTAGTATTCGCTGTCGTCCATGGTTCAACCTCAGTTAGATAAATCCTATCATAAAATGTGATTTTTGTTGTCATCTGTGGTAGGATTATCATCCGAGAAAAGGAGTTTATAATGGCAATTCAGATTTTTGGTACGGCTAAATCTTTTGATGTCAAAAAAGCCGAAAGATATTTTGCAGAGAGACGAATTCCGGTTCAGAAAATAGATCTTAAGGAAAAAGGAATTTCAAAGGGGGAACTCGAGAGCGTCATTGCCTGCCTTTCAAAAAAAGCCGGAAGCAGGACCGCCGCAGTTGAACTTCTTGCTGATAAGAAAAATAAGGACTATGCAAATTTTGCTTATCTTGATGACAGTGAAAAGGAATCAAAGCTTCTTGAAAATCCCACGCTTATGATTCAGCCAATAGTACGAAACGGAAAGGATGCAGCCACTGTAGGCTACGATCCTGACACTTGGAAAAACTGGACTTAGGTATAATCGAATGGTCCTGCATGTTTTTATTTTTTCCAGAAACTTGGTGTAAAGAAAACAAACAGGGTGAACATTTCAAGACGGCCAGCAAGCATTGCAAAGCAGTAGAACCATTTTACCGGAGCTGCAAGCCATCCGAAGTTGCAGGAAGGACCGAGTGCATTAAATCCAGGCCCGATATTTCCTATCATTGATGCGGCTCCCGTAAAGGCTGTCAGTATGTCCATTCCAAATAGGGTTCCAAAGAAGGTCGTAAAAATCAAAAGAAAGTAGTACAGGCAGAAGAAAGCCATTACCGTCGGAACGATTTCCTTTCTTGCCGGCTGCTGGTTGAGCCTTACGGAAAAAATTCCGTGAGGATGAATCATCTTCTGAATTTCAATTTTAAGAATCTTGTGGAATATGAGCCAGCGCACAACTTTTACGCCTCCGGAAGTTGAACCGGAAGATCCGCCGATGAAGAAAAGCATGAAGATTATTGCCTGACTTGCAGGACTCCATAGTGTAAAGTCACAGGTGGCAAAACCTGTTGTACTCACGATTGTTGCAACCTGGAAAGAAGTGTAGCGGAGAGTCTTGAATAATCCGCCAAACTGCCCGTATTCAAAAATAGTAAGTAGCAGTATGGCAACAGCATTGAGTGCCAGATATCCCTTTAATTCCGAATTGTTTCTGAGTTCTGAAAATTGCCTTGCAAAAACATAGAAGTAGAGGGAAAAGTTGATTCCCGAAAGGAACATGAAGGTAAAGCAGATCATGTCTATGGCTGCACTGTTGTAGGCTGCTATGCTTTCATTTCTTGTAGAAAATCCACCTGTTCCCAATGTTGAAAAAGCGTGGCTCAATGCGTCGATGAAATCCATTCCCGCAATCTTTAAAAGTATTGTTTCTGCAACAGTCATTCCAAGATAGATGAACCAGAGAATTTTTGCTGTAGTCGTAATGCGCGGTGTGAACTTTCCTTTTTCTGGTCCCGTTGTTTCTGCCTTAATGAGCTGGAATCCACCGATGCCAAGGATAGGGAGAAGTGCAACCGTAAGGGCAACAATTCCCATACCCCCAAGCCAGTGGGTAAGGCATCTCCACATGTTTATGCTTCTTGGAAGTGTCTCAATTTCAGACAGAATTGTTGAACCCGTTGTTGAAAAACCAGATACGCTTTCAAAAACAGCATCAGTAATGCTTGGAATAGCTCCGCTTGCATAAAGTGGAACTGCACCGAAAAGACAGGCACCTGCCCATGCAACTGCAACTACAACAAAACTTGCGCGTGCCGTAAGTTTTGCCCTCTGCTTATGCTTGAATATGAGGAACAGAACTCCAAGGACAAAACTTATTGCCATAGGAATCAGAAAAGACGGAAGGACTGAATATTCATGACAGTAGAGGGCTGTTGCAACCGGAATCAAAAACGAAAGCCCAACTATTGCAAGGATCAGGAAGAGGACCCTGAAAACTGTTATTGTTACTGTTGATCTGTATTTCATTTGCTGAATTTTTCCAGGACTTTTTTGTCCCCTGTTTTTTCAATGATTACAAGATGGTCGCCGGCCGTAAGAACAGTGTTTCCCTGTGGAAGTTCGTAGTTCTTGCTGCCAGGTTTCTTGATGAGGAGAACAAGATACTGACCAGGATTTGCAATGTCCTTGAGGGCCTTGCCTGCAAACTTGCTGTTTGGAGAAAGGTCGCATTCAATGATTTCAAATTCCCCGTTGGAAACCGTATGAATTCCCGTAACACTCTTTCCGTGAAGGTGACTGATGATGGAATCTACCAGTGTATCGCGCATAGGGATTGCAACTTCAATTCCCAGCTTGCGGGCAATGTTTCCGTACTGTGCCTGGTTTACGAGGACGATTGATTTTTCAACGCCAAGGGATTCAAGATAGGCTGAAATTACCATGTTGAGCTCGTGGTTGTGGGTTGCGCAGATTAAGAGATTGCACTTGTCCAGTCTTTCTTCCTCTATGATGGAATCGTCCGTAATGTCTGCGTGAACTACATTTGCTGTCGGAAATTTTTCCTTTGCAGCCTCGCAGAGTTCAAGGTCCGTGTCTATGATGGTTATTGACTGAGTAGTTTTTTTTGTTCCACCAAAGAGCCTTGTAAGGACTGATTTCTTTTCTCTTTCTATGATTCTTTCAGCTACGATTGTTCCGACTCTGCCTATTCCACACAGGCAGATTTTCTTTATGACGTCAACCTCAATTCCACAGAGACCCAGCATGTCTGCAATGTTTTCCTTTGCAGTAATGATTCCGATTCTGTCGCCGGCATGAAGGATTGTATCTCCGCTTGGAAGTGCGCTGACCATGTTGTCCGTTTCGGGATCCCTTGTTTCCTGGTATACAACGATGAATTTCTTGTCTGTAAGGTTGCGTATTTCCTTGAGTGCGGTTCCGTCAAGCTTACTGTCCTTTTCAACCTGTAGGGCTGTAACTTCGTATTCCCCGTTTTCCCCAAAATCAACTATATCGCTTATGGCTCCGTGTTCAACTGCCTTTACGATTGCTTCTGCAGCTTCAACATCGGGATGAACCATGTAGTCGATTCCGTAGAGAGGTCGATGGTTTCCCTTGAATGTGTCGGCGTGATGTTTTGCGGCATCATTTGTATTTACATAGTAGGCGTAGTTCCTTACACGGGCGATTTTTACGATGTTAGGATATACGGCATCAACGAGGGAACAGGTAATCATGTTAACTTCGTCATTGTTGGTGACGGCAACAAGAGCATCCTGCTTTTCGATTCCATGTTCTTCAAGGTTTTCAAGGTTGTTTCCGTCTACTGCAAAAGCATCGCAGTCAAGCTGACCCTTTACGTTTTCAATGGTCTCTTCGTTGTTGTCGATGATTGTTACTGTGTTTTTCTCATTGAGCAGTCTTTTTGCAAGCTGAAGGCCAGTAAAACCTGCTCCGATAATCATAATGTTCATTTGCCATAATTATAACATTTTTATTTGCTAATTTCACCAATAATTCCTATATTCTATATTATATGAAATTTCTGCATACGAGTGACTGGCATTTGGGAAAAGTTCTTTTTGAGCATTCCCTAATTGAAGACCAGAAGTGTTTTTTGAATCAGATAATGGAAGAACTGGAAAAGGGCAAGCTGGAAAATGATCCTTATGATGCTCTGATTGTGGCCGGAGACATTTACGACAAGGCTATTCCTGCACCGGAAGCTGTTCCCCTTTTTAGCGAATTTCTTCGTGAAGCCCATGATAGGTTTCCTGAACTTCAGATGTTTTTTTCAAGCGGAAACCATGACAGTCCTACACGACTCAGTTTTGCCTCATCTTTGCTGCATATCCAGAACATACACATTGTAACTGAAGGAAAAAAGTGTGATGAGGGAATTCTTGTCGGCGATGAGAAAAAAGGAACCGCAGCCGTTGTCTATCAGATTCCTTTCCTGCAGCAGGGGTCGCTTTTTGATTCTGACGGTAATGTTCTTCGCCATCAGGATGAACTTTTGAACGAGGCTTGCGAAAGGATCAGGAAGGCGCATGAAAAATTCAATGACAGAAAAATTCCTGCTGTTGTCAGTGCTCATGTTTTTGCAGGTAACAGCAGTCTTTCTGGCTCTGAAAGAAATTTTGTCGGAACTGCAGAACAGGTTGACGGCAAGAAGTTCAAGGAGTTTGATTATGCTGCCCTGGGCCATATACATGGTAAACAGAACGTTTCCGGAGAGAATGTGTGCTATTCTGGCTCTCCGCTTTCCTATAATTTCGGTGAAAAGTCAGACAAAGTCATGCTTTCTGTAAAGGTTTCGGAAAAGGGAATTGAAAAGAAAGAGGTTCCTTTTGTTCCGCTCCATAAAGTAACAAGAATAGAAGATACCTATGAAAATTTTCTTGGCAGTAAATACGATGGTAACATGGAAGACTATCTCGAAATGATATGTACCGACACAATAGTGCATGAAAATCCTCTGGGAACTTTAAAGGAAAAATTTCCAAACCTTCTTTCTTTTCGTGTTGCCCGTTCAGCATCGGCTGGTCAGAACCTTGCTCTGGCAGAAAGGAAAAAAGCCATTGAAAATATTGCTTCCGGTGATTACGGAAAACTTTTTGATTTATTCATGAAGGATGTTTACCGAAACAATCCTGATGAAGAAGGTGCGGATGTATATGACAGTGAGAAAAAACTGTTTGCGGAAATAGCAAAAGAAGTTGAGGCTGGAGAAGAATAGAATGAAACCATTAAGTATACACCTGAAAAACGTAGGTCCTTTCGTGGACGAAAGCCTTGATTTTACCCAGCTGGAAGAAGTATTCCTTCTTTGCGGTGATACTGGTGCCGGAAAAACCACGATTTTTGATGCAATGACTTTTGCCCTATATGGAGATTTTCTTGGAGCAAGAAAAGGTAAGGCAATGGATTTTCGTTCCCAGTTTGCAAAAGAAGATGAGGATAGTTCCGTTGAACTGGAATTCTCTTCAGATGGTGAAAAGTACAGGGTTGTCAGAACTCTTCCCCGTCCATATGTAAACAGAAACAAAAAAGCATCTGTGGAAGCATCAAAGCTTACGGTGGAAAAATGGAACGAAAGTTTGTCTTCATATGAATTTCTCAACGCGGGTAAATCTGAGTTGGAGGCAATGCTTGTTAAGATCGTTGGTCTCTCTGCTCCTGAGTTTTCAAAGATTGTGGTTCTTCCACAGGGAGAATTTTCTAAATTTCTTCGTTCTAATTCAAGCGTAAAACAGGAAATTCTCAAGAAACTTTTCCCAATAGATTTCTATCAATCAATTGTAGAAAAAGTAAAGAAAAAGAATGAAGACCTGCAGGGAAAAATCGATCTTGCGGATGCCGAAATCAAGAATATTCTCAAGGAAGTTAATCTGACGGATGCAGAAAATAAAATTGCATCTTATGAAAGTCGGCTTGATGAAAATAAAACTCTACTTACGGGGCTTCATAAGGAAAAGGAACGCCTGGACAAAGCCAATGCAAAACTCGAGGCAGAACTTAAGACTGCAAGTGAACTTGAAAAATCCATGGAAGAAAAGAAAAAACTTGATGAAAAAACTTCTTCCATGAAAGAACTTGAGAATAAACTGAATCTGTCTGATTCTGCAGACCTTGTTGTTCCTTTCGTGGAGTCGAAAAATCAGCGCAGAAAGGAAATGGAAGTGGCGGAAAAACGTCTTGCTGAAATTAAGGAGATGACAGAAGCCGCTGAAAATAAATTCAACAGCCTGAAAAAAAACGAAGCTGAAAATCAGAAAATCGAAAAGCTTATCGATGAAAATAAGATTCTCTTCAAAGGTTATGCTGATAGACTTGAAGCTGCAGAAAAATACGCCGAGGAAGAAAAGCTTCTTGAAAAATCAAAGGAAAAGCTGGCTGAAGCAAAGAAGTCCCTGGATTCTGAAAATGTAGTCTTAAAGAATCTTGAAAAGGAATTTTTTGAAAAAGCCCGTGAAGCTGGAATTCCTGCTGATGAAGATTCCCATCGAATTTTCAGCGTGATTCTTGAAAAATATAGCAAGGCAAAGGAAAGCCATCAGGCTGCAAACCATATCTGCAGTCTTGTTGAACAGATTTCCGGACTTGAGTTGAAAATTTCTGATTCTGAAAAATCAGTTAAGGAACTGAATTTCAAGAAAGATGAGTCTTCAAGGCAGATAGAGAACAGCGAAAAGCTCCTTGCTGAATATAAAAATGCAAGGGAAGAACAGGCTGCCAATAATGCGGCCCTTTCCATCGTTTCGTATTTAAAGCCCGGGTGTCCTTGTCCTGTCTGCGGTTCAAAGGAACATCCTTCTCCTGCAAAGGCTTCCGGTGAATTCCTTGATCTGGATGAAAAAATTTCGACGGCAGAGCGCTCGATAAAAACAGAAACCGAACTACGTGCCTCATATTCTGAAAAGATTGCCGCGGAAACAAAGCTTGCTGAAAAGTATCGGGAAGATATTTCTGTGCTTAAGAAAGAAAGCGGGGACATTTCCCTGGATCTGGCGAAGGAACATGCGGACAAGGCAAAAGCTGAAATGGATTTGATGCAGAAACTCTATGAGTCCTGCGATCGGATTTTGAAGGATATTGAAAATTCCAGATTGGCTGTTGCTGAACTCAAGGATCTTGTTTCACAGGCAGAGTCTGATTTCGCTTCAGTTTCTGCAACCCTCAAAGCCTTGGAAAATCAGGTTAAGAAAAATGGCGGAGAAAATACGGATCCTGCTTCAATAAGAAGCGAAATGAAAGAACTGGAATTTCTTTTAGAAAAACAGCAGGATCAGGTTTCTTCTTTCAAGAAGGATTTTGAAGAGGCTGGTCTCAATCTTGAAAAAAACAGAACAAGACTTCAGGAAGCCCAGGATGCCTTTGAAACGTCAACTGAAAATTTCAAGGATGCAGAATCTGTTCTCTGCTCAAGGCTTGTAGAATCTGAATTTGAAGATGAAAAGAAAGTTCTTGAATGTTTCCTTGAAAAATCGGAGAAGGATTCGCTTAAGGCTGTGTTAAAGAAATTCCTCGATGAAATGTCTCGGCTTGAAACCAGCATTCAGGTTCTATCTGGAAAAGTTTCTGAAAAATATTCGCAGCTTCAGGAAAAGTCTGAAAAACTCGAGCAGGAAATAGAATCGGTAGAAGAAAAAATCAATACGGTTACAAAAGAGGGGGAAAACCTTCTTGCGGAGAAAACCATCTTTGATAAGAATTTTGGGAAATATCTGGAAAAGACAAAGGAACTTGCAGAACTTGAGCAGGAAGGAAAACCTTTGGCTCGTCTCAGTAAGGATCTTTCCGGCCTCAATCCTTCCAAGGTTCCGTTTGAGACATGGTTTCTGGGACTTTACTTTGATGATGTGGTTGTCTGTGCAAACCGCCATCTCCTGAAGATTTCCGGTGAAAGGTACGAGTTCATTCTGGATACGGACAAATCCGGTGGAAATATGCGCCGTGGACTTGATCTTCTTGTTCATGACTACCAGACAAACAAGGACAGGGATTCTGCAATGCTCAGTGGCGGTGAAACTTTCATGGCTTCCATAAGCCTTGCACTTGGTCTTACGGAGGTTGTTCAGAAGACAAGCCGCATGGATTCACTATTCATCGACGAAGGTTTTGGTTCCCTTGACAAAGATTGTCTTGAAATGTCTGTTGGAGTTCTTCAGGATATTGGAAATACAAGGACCGTCGGCATCATATCCCATGTTGAAGAAATGATGGATGCCATTGCCTGTCATGTCAAAGTCACAAAATCGGACAAAGGATCCCATATTCTGTTGTAAAATTCGGAAGTGATATGTGAATTTAGTTATATTTTACTTTGCAAAATACTTAAAAAAGTTTAGTATTACTAAAGTTAAAGTCGCGGTATTGTGGCTTAAAAAATTGTAAGGGGTTATAGTATGGAATACAAAATTACTAACGCTTATTGTAAACGTGTTTGGGATGATCTTAGCGCTCGTTACGCAGATCAGGGTCACTTTCTCCAGGCTGCAGGTCTCGTTCTTCAGACAATTTCACCTGTAGTAGACAAGATGCCAGAGCTTGAAAAGACAGCAGTTCTTGAAAGACTCACAGAACCAGAAAGAATCATCATGTTCCGTGTACCTTGGACAGATGACAAGGGTGTACCACACGTAAACCGCGGATACCGCGTTCAGTTCAACAGCGCAATCGGACCTTACAAGGGAGGCCTCCGCTTCTCTCCAGAAGTAGGTCTCGACGTTCTCAAGTTCCTCGGATTTGAACAGATCCTCAAGAACTCTCTTACAACACTTCCAATGGGTGGCGGAAAGGGTGGTTCAGACTTTGACGCTCACGGAAAATCAGAAGGCGAAGTTATGCGCTTCTGCCAGTCATTCATGACAGAACTTTATCGCCATATCGGTGCTGACACAGACGTTCCAGCTGGAGACAAGGGTGTTGGTGGACGCGAAGTAGCTTGGATGTTCGGTCAGTACAAGAGAATCGCAAACGTATGGACAGGTGTTCTTACAGGTAAGGGACTTGACTTCGGTGGTTCTTTGATCCGTCCAGAAGCAACAGGTTACGGTCTCATCTACTTTGCAGAATGCATGCTCGCAAAGATGGGAACAGACTTCAAGGGAAAGACATGTCTCGTTTCTGGTAAGGGTAACGTTGCTCAGTACGCAACAGAAAAGATCAACCAGCTCGGTGGTAAGGTTATCACACTTTCTGACTCATCTGGATACATCCTTGATGAAGACGGAATCGATGCTGAAAAGCTCGCATACATCACAGAACTTGCAAACACAAAGGCACGTATCTCTGAATACGTTAAGAAGTACCCAACAGCAAAGTTCTTTGCTGGAGAAAAGCCATGGGGAGTTAAGGCAGACTATGCATTCCCTTGTGCTACACAGGATGAAATCTACGAAGAAGATGCAAAGAAGCTCGTAGCAAACGGCATCAAGCTTGTTGCTGAAGGTGCTAACATGCCAACACGTGCAGAAGCTATCGCTTACCTCCAGGCAAACGGTGTACGCTTCGCTCCTGGTAAGGCAGCAAATGCCGGTGGTGTTGCAGTTTCTGGTCTCGAAATGTCTCAGAACAGCGAACGCCTCTCATGGACACGTGAAGAAGTTGATGCAAAGCTCAAGAACATCATGACACAGATCCACGACAACGCATGGAACACAGCTAAGGAATTTGCAACAGAAGGCGACTACGTTTCTGGCGCAAACATCTACGGCTTCCTCAAGGTTGCTCGTGCAATGATGGCACAGGGACTCTGCTAAGATTACGATTCGAGAGTTTTGCGTTTTTTGCGAAAGCAAAAATGGACGCGGTGCGGCCAAGCAAAACTCTTAGACGAAACTGCTTGCAGTTTCGTCCAGGGTCTCTGCTAATGGGCGGAAGCATTTGCTAAAATAAAAGCAAGAAGGCTGTCTAGAAGGTGGTATTTCACTTTTCTAGGCAGCTTCTTTTATAATTCATAATTTACAATTCTTAATTACCCAAAACCCAGCTTCCACCAACACAAAAAACGTTTTTCAGTTCAGCATAGTCCTTGTAGTTGCTTTCGTTTATTCCGCCTGTGGGCATGAACTTTACCTGTGGAAACGGTCCTGAAAGTGCTTTGAGCATTTTGATTCCGCCTAAAGCCTCTGCTGGAAAAAACTTAAGGTAGGTTAGCCCGTAGGAGAGGGCAAGTTCTACTTCGGAAGGAGTTGCAACGCCTGGAAATATAGGCATGTCGTTGGCAAGACACCATTCTACGGTTGCTGGATTCAATCCCGGAGAAACTATGAATTCGGCACCTGCATTCTTTGCCATTTCGGCAAGTTCCGCATTGATTACGGTTCCGGCTCCTACCATAAGTTCCGGGTATTTTTCACGGACAGACTTTATTGCTTCTGCAATCATCCTGTGGCCTGAAAGTCCTTCAGTTGTGCGGAAGGTAATTTCTACAGCTCCGATTCCTTTTTCAATGGCTTTTGCTGCTGTCTCAAGGACTGAATCAATATTCTTTACCGTTATTACCGGAATGACACCTGTGCGTGCCATTTTTTCTGCCGTATTTTCAAACATCCTTCTATTTTAGATTAGAAATGGATTTTTTACTACTGAAAATGAAAATTGGAAACGTTATGATTTTTGTATCATTTTCTTAAAAATTATAAAAAAAAAGTTTGACAGCAGTAATCAACACGTGTATACTAATCGTGTTGAGCAAACGTTTTTTCTTGTTTTTGTTAAAACAGTGAATTAAACTTTAGTTACATATCGGGAATTGAGTATGGAAAGAGTGACATCGGTAGTTACAATTGCAGATATCGCAGAAAAACTTGGTGTTTCCAAGTCTACTGTGTCTCGTGCAATCAACTGCAAGGGTCGCATAGGGGCAGAAACCCGCCGTAAGATTATAGAAATGGCGGAATCCTGCAACTATATTCCAAACCCAATGGCAAAAGGTCTTGTTCTGAGGAGAACCTTTAACATTGGCGTTGTAATTCCCCGGGATGCAGATAAGGGAGACATTCCGTTTTTCCAAAACTGTCTGGTAGGAATTTCGGAAGCTGTCTATAAGTTGGATTATGATGTGGTTCTTGTTGTTCAGGGTGGAAACGATATAACTCCTTTGAGGCGGCTTGTAACCAATAGAAAAGTTGATGGAGTCATCCTTACCCGTCTTGAAGAAGATGATGAGTCCGTAAGGTTCCTTAAAAAAGAAGGTATTCCTTTTCTTGTTTTTGGAACTTCTGACGATGAAGAACTCTATCAGATAGACAGTGATCAGGTTTCGGGCTGCTTTGAGATGACCAAGTTTATGATAAGCAAAGGTTGCAGTCGGGTTGCTGTTCTTGGCGGAAACATAAACTACAGGGTCAATGGATTCCGCCTTAGGGGATTTGAAGATGCCTGTGTTTCTAGTGGCATTACCCTTGCTGATTGTCCAGTTTATTGGGGGATGGATGATCAGGTGGTTCTGGATAAAACCCTTCCGGAAATCATGAAAGATAATCCCCAGTGTCTGGTCTGCATGGATGATGCAATCTGCGTTTATGTGCTCAAGTGGCTCAAGCAGAATGAATATGAGATTCCGGCAGACATCCAGGTAATTTCATTCTATGACAATCAGGTTTTGGAGAATAATACTCCTCCTGTTACGGCATTGAATGTAAACGTTTTCAGTTTTGCTGGGGATGCAGGTAAGATTTTGACAGGACTAATTGAAGGAAAGGCTGTTCCCAAAAGGACGTCGGTCGGATACGAACTTAAGATAAGGGAATCATTCCGTTAATTCGGTTTGAATATAATTTGGTAAACAATATCAGCCTGGAGTAATCCAAGGTCTGATTCTTCATTATCTAGGAGGATTTATATGAAGAAAGTTGTATTTGCAGTAGCTGCAATCGCTGCAGGTGTTCTTGCTTTGACAGGATGTTCAAAGAAGGAAGGAGCTTCAGTAAAGAAGTCTGAAGAAAAGGTTGTTCTCACAGTATGGGAATCTCTCCAGGGACCAGATGAGTTCATCAAGCAGGCTGGAGAAGCTTATGCTAAGACTCATCCAAATGTAGAAATCAAGTATGTAAACGTAGAACTTGGTGATGCTGCAGGACAGATTGCCCTTGACGGACCAGCTGGAGTAGGACCTGATATTTTTGCAGCTCCACATGACAAACTCGGTGAACTCGTAAACGGCGGACACGTTCTTCCAACTGTAAATGCTGATGCTGTAAAGAAATCAGTTCTTGGTGCTTGTTCACAGGCCCTCACATACGAAGGAAAAATGTATGGATATCCAATTTCAGCAGAAACATATGCATTGTTCTACAACAAGGACCTCATCGCAGAATCTGATGTTCCAAAGACTTGGGAGGATCTTGCAAAGTGGACAAAGACATTCAATGCAAATAACAGTGGAAAGCGCGGATTCGTAATGGATGTTGGTAATGGATACTACACAATTATCTTTACAACATCTGCTGGAAACCGTCTCTTCGGTACTTCAGGAACAGATACATCTTCTTCTTACCTCAATACAGCAAGTTCTGTTAAGGGTATGAAGCTCTTCCAGTCACTCAAGGAAGCTCTCAATGTTCCAGCAGCTGACCTTGATACAGGTAACTGTGACGCAGCATTCCAGGGTGGAAAAGCAGCTATGCACATCACTGGACCTTGGAACATCAAGAACTTCAAGGATGCAGGACTTAACTTTGGTGTAGCTCCACTTCCTTCACTTCCTGGAGACAAGACACCAGCTGCATCTTTCTCTGGAACACGCGCTATGTTCGTATCTGCATACTCTGATCATCCGGCAGAAGCTGCTGACTTTGCTCAGTTCCTTATCTCTGCTTCAATGCAGCAGCTCCGCTTTGACTTGACAGGTGCTATGCCTTCAATTGACACACCGGTTTCAAGCCCATACATCGGAGGCTTCCTCAAGCAGCTCGACTACGCATTCCCAATGCCATCAATTCCAGAAATGGGTAAGTTCTGGGAAACAATGGGTAACACATCAAAGAACATCTGGGACGGTGCAGACGCACAGGCTGAACTTGATGCATGTAACGCAGCAATCATTTCTAAATAATTTTTAGATAGTTTGTTTGGTGTGGGGAAGTGTAATGCTTCCCTGCATCTTCGGACGTTCAAGGATTTTTTTTCTTCTTGAATTTCCGAGGATGCAGGATCGATTTTGATTTTGCAGTTTGATTGAGTTTATATTTACATTTTGCGAGGTGCCTTATGCGGATAGAATCCGACGGAAGTTCAGCAAAGAAGGTAAAGATGACGGCCTGCAGTTTCATGGGACTGTCTCATATTCTTTACCTTAAGCAGTATTTGAAGGGTGGACTTTTTGCAGCAGTAGAAGTTCTTTTTCTTTGTTATCTACCATCTGTGTGCAAAAAGGTTTATGACCTGATTACTCTTGGTGATCCACAGCCAGATGTCCCTCTTAAGCTCCGTAACAATTCCATGTTCATGCTTATTGATGGAATCCTTACTCTTTCAATCGTTGCCGTGTTTGCAATCCTCTACTGGATTTCTGTAAAAAGTGCTGTCCGCGGTTACAGGGAATATACCAGGACAAAGAGGTTTGTTTCGCAGAAAACATCAATGGCAGAAATCGGAAGCAATGCTTTCCCGATTTCAGGTCTTGCTCCATGCGTACTCATGCTCCTTGTCTTTGTTGTTGTTCCTTTGCTCTTCAGTGTTTGCGTTGCCTTTACAAACTATTCGGCACCTGAACACATCACTCCAAAAAATACGGTAGACTGGGTTGGGTTCACCAATTTCAAGGATCTTCTTTTCGGTGGAACTACATGGTCAAAGGGATTTGCCCGCATTGCAGTATGGACTCTCGTTTGGGCTGTTGCATCAACCTTTACCTGTTATTTCTGCGGACTTCTTGTTGCAGTTCATCTTACTGAAAGCGGCGTTAGATTTGCTTCTGTGTTCAGGTTCATCTTCATCCTTCCTTATGCAGTTCCTTCTGTAATTACAATGATTCTCTGGAAACACATGCTCAACGGAACTTTCGGTATCGTAAACAGAACTCTTCAGGCTATTGGAATCCTCAGACTTGACCAGACAATCCCTTGGCTTGGAAATGCAAACCTTGCACAGCTTATGTGTGTAGTAATCAATCTTTGGGCTGGCTTTGGATATTTCATGATGCTTTCGATGGGAACAATGACAGCAATTTCAAAAGATATGTATGAAGCTGCAAAAATTGACGGAGCTTCAAGTTTCCAGACTCTCAAGAGCATAACTCTTCCTCTGGTTCTCTATCAGACAATGCCTTTGATCATCATGAGCTTTACCCACAACATCAACAACTTCGGCATCATCTTCTTCCTTACCGGCGGTAATCCTGTTGTCAAAGACAGTACCACAACAATGGCAGGCGGAACAGATATCCTCGTTACCTGGATCTACAAGCTTACCATTACATTGCAGAAATACAATTATGCTTCGGTTATTGCAGTCCTCATCTTCGTTGTGCTTGCTCCGTTTGCAATCTATCAGTTCAGAAATACAAAGGCTTTCAAGGAAGGTGAAGTATGAAAATTCAGAATTCTGTACGCACGCTTAATTTAACTTTTTCCTACATTTTGTTTATAATTATTTCTCTCATTGTTTTCTATCCATTGGTATATGTTGTGTCAGCTGCCTTCGCTCCTGGAAACAGCATTGCCAACCTGAGCATCATTCCATTTGGTGACGGACATTCAATACGACTTTCAAATGAACTTACGATCAGCGCAGGAAATGGATTTACACTGGACCATTTCAAGTATCTTTTTACTAAGACTGACTACTGGATGTGGTTCAAGAATACTCTCTTTGTTGCTCTTTGGACTACGGCGCTTACAGTTGTTATTTCTTCTTTGAGTGCCTATGTATTCTCCCGATTCAGATTCGCCTTCAAGCACACTCTTTTGATGAGCCTTCTTGTTCTTCAGATTTTCCCATCTTTTGTAGGAATGATTGCCATTTACGTAATCCTTATGCGCATCGGTGGACTTGATACACTGTGGGGGCTTGTACTCATCTATGTTTCGGGAAATATTCCTTACAACACATGGATGGTAAAAAGCTACATGGATACTGTCAGCAAGAACCTTGATGAAGCTGCCCGCATTGACGGAGCTAGCCACTTCAGGACTTTTGCCACAATCATCCTTCCTGTAACAAGACCGATCATTACTTTCCTTGCCGTTTCAAGCTTTACGGGACCATGGATGGACTTCATCTTCCCTAAGATGGTATTGAGAAGCCCAGAAAAGCAGACCCTTGCACTTGGTTTGTTCTCTTTCGTTACAGATAAAAAGAACGAGTTTACAAACTTTGCCGCAGGAGCCCTTGTAGTAGCAATTCCGTTCGTCATCTTCTTCCTCTTTAGCCAGAAGGCCATGATGATGAGCATGAGTACAGCTGCTGTAAAGGAATAATTACTGAAAATAGGGTGCGCAAATGTTTGCGCACTTTATTTTGGTTGAATATCAACACGTGTTGACCTATTTTTGTTCTGTGTTATATTAGAGCTGAAGGTATGACAGGTGACAGAGGGGACAGACCTCTCTGGGAACCTGAACCTGAACCTGGAATCAAAACTGAAATATAGGGGTCTGTCCCCTTTGAGATGGAGATTTTATGACAACTTATTCTTTTGACAATAAAAGCCTTTTTAGAGACGGAAAAAGATGGTTTCCTATAATGGGAGAAATCCATTATTCCCGCTATCCTGACAGTGACTGGAAGGAAGCCCTTCTTAAAATGAAGGAAGGCGGAGTGGACATTGTTTCTTCCTATGTCATCTGGATTCATCATGAGGAAATTGAAAATGAATTCGACTGGTCCGGCTGGAGGAACCTTCGCAAGTTCGTTGAAACAATAAAAGAATGTGGTCTTACAATGGTCATCCGCATTGGTCCTTGGAGCCACGCAGAAGTTCGCCATGGAGGTTTCCCTGACTGGCTTCTTGAAAAGTGTCCGAATGCTCGTTCAACAAACGACGAAAAATATTTTGCGGAAGTTGAAAAATGGTACAAGGCAATCTATGAACAGGTAAAAGGTCTTTTCGTAAAGGATGGAGGTCCAATTATTGGTGTTCAGATTGAAAATGAATACGGACACTGTGGTGGCCTTTCCGGTGCTGAAGGTGAAGAGCACATGAAGCGCCTTGAAAAGATGGCTCGCGAAATTGGATTTGATGCCCCATTGTATACAGCAACAGGTTGGGGTGGGGCAGTAACAGCCGGAATGCTTCCTGTTATGGGAGGTTATTGTGAAGCTCCTTGGGATCCACGCATTACTGAAATTGAACCAAGCGGAAACTATGTGTTTACCCACGAAAGAAATGACCATGCAATTGGTTGTGACTTTGGAATTGGAGAAACGATTACCTTTGACATGGCAAAGTTTCCTTACCTTACGGCGGAACTTGGAGGCGGTCTTCAGGTAACCCTTAAGCGTCGTCCTGTTGCTCAGCCAAAGGATATTGGTGGAATGAGCCTTGCAAAAATGGGAAGCGGTTGTAATCTTCTTGGTTACTACATGTATCATGGCGGTCAGAATCCTGAAGGCAAACTTACAACTCTTGAAGAGAATATTGCCACAGGTTCCCTAAACGACATGAGCATAAAGAATTATGACTTCCGAGCTCCTCTTGGTCAGTACGGAATGCCGAATGGAACCTACAACGAAATAAAGCTTTACTCCATGTTTGTTCACGACTTTGGTGAAAAATTTGCAGAGGCAGATACTTTCCTTCCTGAAAGCAATCCTGTTACTGCTGAAAACTTTACAGACCTTAGGACCAGCTGGAGGTCTTACAATTGCAAGTGTGGAAAAAAACGCGGATGGACTTTTGCAAGCAGCTTCCAGAGACGATACATGATGACGGATCATAAAAATACAGTTCTTGAAAACAGTGAGTATGATGTAAAGTTCCCTGCTGTTGATGTTCTTGATGGAGACTTCTTCTTTGTTCCGTTTAATATGAAATGCGGTGAAAGTGAACTTGCAACGTCTCTGTGTACTCCTTTGTGCAGGCTTGATAATGAACGCAAGGCATTTGTTTTCTACAGCAATGCACGTCCTGCAGGCGGAACTTTCGTAAGGGAAAGCAATGTAGCAGCATCTGACAAGGCTGACGGAATCTATTATCAGTTTGTTGGAAATCCAACAGGTGCAGAAGACATCATTACCTTGACCAGGACAGATGCTGAAAACGCACACAAGGTTGTTTCGGATGGTATGCAGTATGTTTTAATTACAGAAAATGTAATGTATCAGGAATCTGGAAACGGTAAAACCAAACTTAATTTTCAGGGCAACGGCAACATCAAGTTCAAAATTTTCCCTTCATTGAAAGATGCACCGGAAGGCTTTGAAAGAAAGGCTGATGAAAATGGATTTGCAGTGTATGAAAAATCAAACTGTGAAAAAACAGCACCTGCAGTTGCCTTTGAAAGAATCCGCGAAGATGAAAAAACTGCCGTTTATAAAATCAACGTTGCGTCATTTGATGACCTTGACGATGCTTTCATAGACATTGCCTACACTGCAAATTGTGCAAGACTTTATGAAAACGGAAAGCTTATAGATGATGCAATATATTCAGGGGATGATTATCCGTGGTCTATTGGCCTTAAACGCTATGGTAAAAACTCCCATGAATTTACATTGGAATTGGATTCACTTGAAAAGGATGCAAAGGTATTCATTGAAAAGTGGCCTGACTTTGGCAATAGTTCCTCCTTAAAAACTGTCAGGAAGGTTGCTTCAAGGGCCTTTGTAAATGCTCAGGTGATTTTGTAGCATAGAAAGAAGGATTCTTTTCTTTCAACCTTTAAGGAACTGTCTTTTCCGGGGCAGTTCCTTTTTTATTTGGCTGTGTCCGTAAATTGTGTTGCTATACTGGATGCGGTGGTTGAGCCTGTCGAAACTACCGCATGTTTAGTTTGAACTGCTTGATTTCGACAAGCTCAATCGGCGCAGCAACACTTTCTACGGACATAGCCTTTTATTTTAAAATTTGATTTTGCAGGGATGTTTTTAAATGTCACTACTGATGATTTTGTTTTTGCCTGTTTCTTTTCCGCGGTAAAGGCGGTTGTCGGCATTTTTTAATACTTCGTTTATGGAAAGGTCTTTACCGGAATTTGCACAGCCTGCGGTTATTGTGATTTTGAATTTTGTTCCGTCAGAATTGAATTCAAGCTGCGAAATTTTGGCGGCTATTTTCTTTGCAAGATCGGGCATTGAATTATTGTAGATTGAATACTGCCTTAGGATAAGAAATTCTTCTCCTCCCCAGCGGCAGGTTGTTATCAGTTCATTTTCAAAACCTAGTAAAACTTTACCTATTGCTTGTAAAACTTCATCGCCCTTGTCGTGTCCATAGGTGTCATTAATTTTCTTGAAATCGTCAATGTCAAAGATTGTAATGGAATATGGAATCCCTTCGGTTTTCATGGCATATATGGCCCTGTCCATTTCGGCTCTGATTCCACGGCGATTGTAGAGTTTTGTAAGTTCATCCCTAAAAGACTGGCTTTTGATTTTGATTGCATAATGGAAAGCGTTGAGTCTGAACAGGTTTGAAAGGAATGCAAGTCCAATGAAAATTATCATGTAGTTTATCAAGGAAATGTATTCAGCTACTTTGTTCGGAATATGGTATAGGGGTGAAAAATGCCTTGATAATGTGTAGCTCAGGAAAAACATTGCAGTTGATGAGAACCCAAGAATCTTCTGCCTGAAGGAAAGCCTTTTGGATTCCATGGAGGAGGTCATGAACACAGAAAAAACCATTGTTCCGAAGTAGTAGTATTGAAACTGAAGGTTCCATCCAACAAAGAGTATGGCTGCAAAAACCTGAATTTCAAGGTGAATCATAAGGCAGAAAACGATTGTGAAAGGGCTGGTTTTCTTTAACTTGGAAATAGAAAGAATTGTTGTAACGGCGCATCCGATGATGTTCTGTACAACGCAGGCCATTGCGTTGTGTATGGATGAATCAACAAGCATAATTAAGTGCGTCAAAAAGACGATTACCATAAAGGCTTTTAGGTAAAATAAGCTGCCTGATTTGAATTTCATGTTCCCTTCTCCCCATGTCAGTATGTCACAAATCTATCATTTTGTTCAACATATATGAATTTTGTTATCATTTTGTTTGTTAATATAAATAGAACAAGATATTTTCTTGACAAATAACCCTAGTGGTATTAGTATCAAGATGGCAACCGGTTGCCAAAAATAAAATTCCGGAAATCTTAGGACTCTGTTCAGGGGAACAGAAAAAAATATATCCAATTAAGGAGCAAACACACTATGGCAAAGTTTGAAAACATCCCAGATGTAAAACTTGGTATCATCGCAGTAAGCCGCGACTGTTTCGTAATCTCTCTTTCAGAAAAGAGAAGAGCAGCTATCGTTAAGGCTTTTGCAGGCAAAGGCGAACTCTACGAAGCAAAGACAACTGTAGAGAATGAAAAGGACATGCTTAAGGCTGTTGATGAAGTAAAGAACGCTGGATGTAACGCTCTTGTTGTATTCCTCGGAAACTTTGGTCCAGAAACACCAGAAACACAGATTGCACAGAAGTTTGACGGACCTTGCATGTTCGTAGCTGCTGCAGAAGAAACACAGAATGACCTTATCAATGGTCGTGGTGATGCATACTGTGGTATGCTCAACTGCTCATACAACCTCAACCTCCGCAAGATTCCTGGAATCATTCCAGAATATCCAGTTGGAACAGCTGATGACATCGTAAAGATGATCGAAGAATTCATTCCAGTTGCACGCGCAATCATCGGTCTTGCAAACCTCAAGATCATCACATTCGGACCACGTCCACAGGACTTCTTCGCATGTAACGCACCAATCAAGGGTCTCTATGACATCGGTGTTGAAATCCAGGAAAACTCAGAACTTGACCTTCTCGTTGCATACCGCGCACACAAGGATGACAAGCGCATTGCAGACGTTGTAAAGGAAATGGAAGCAGAACTCGGTTCAAGCGGAAACAACTTCCCTGACCTTCTTCCACGCATGGCTCAGTTTGAACTTACTCTCCTTGACTGGGCAGAAGCAAACAAGGGCTGCAAGAAGTATGTTGTATTCGCAGACAAGTGTTGGCCAGCATTCCCTAAGGAATTCGGCTTTGAACCTTGCTATGTAAACAGCCGCCTCGCATCACGCGGAATTCCAGTTGCATGTGAAGTAGATATCTTTGGTGCCCTCTCTGAATACATCGGTACATGTATCTCTGGAGCTCCAGTTACTCTCCTCGACATCAACAACTCTGTTCCACAGGATATGTACGACGAAAGCATCAAGGGCAAGTTCTCTTATCCATATGTTCTCAACGACACATTCATGGCATTCCACTGTGGTAACACACCATTCTGCTGCATGAACAAGGCTTGCAACCCTGGCGTTAAGTTCCAGCTCATCCAGAACCGCCTCCTCGAAAACGGTGGTACACCAGACTTCACACGTGGTACTCTCGAAGGAGACATCATGCCAGGTCCAATCACATTCTTCAGATTGCAGACAACTCCAGATACAAAGCTCCAGGCATACATTGCACAGGGTGAAATCCTCCCAGTTGCAACACGCTCATTCGGTGGTATCGGTGTATTCGCAATTCCAGAAATGGGACGCTTCTACCGCCACGTTCTCATCCAGAAGAACTACCCACACCACGGTGCAGTTGCTTTCGGACACTTCGGAAAGGCATTGTTCACATTGTTCCAGTACCTCAAGATTGCTGATGTTGCATACAATCAGCCAAAGGGAACATTGTACCCAACAGAAAATCCATTCAACTAATGGTTCAATTAATCCCAAGAGGGATTAATTGAACTCGAGAATGCTACCTCGCAAAACGACGCTCGGCTTAACGCATTCTCGACGGTTGTTTTCTATCTACATTAAAAAAATCATCCGCTTGCTTTCGGGCAGGCGGATTTTTTTATGTAGTGGAAAAATACGGTGGTTGAGCATGTCGAAACCACCAGTTGTAAACTATTTGCAGTTGTGTGGGACTATCTTCTTTACTTCAAAAACTCATCAACAAGTACTTTTACTATTTTCTTTTCTTTTTCAGATAAACGTTCAATTTTGTCTGCAAGCAGTCTTGTCTCAAGGGAATGGGGCTGAGAATTTTTTACCATATCGGAAGCTGGTTCATCAGTTACAAGATATTCCACCGTGACTCCAAGAGCCTTTGCGATTTTAACGGCAACATCTGCAGACGGAATTGATGAGCTTTCCCTCAGATAGTTGGAAAGTGATCCCTGGTTGATTCCAGATTTCTGTGAGAGTTCCTTTACGAGCATACCCCGGCGCGAAAGTTCAAATTTTAAATTCTCTTTGAATCCCATATCTTGATGATATGTAAATTTACATACTGTTGGTTGATATTCTGTAAATCTGCGTTAATATTTTTTAGTAAGTATATTTACAGATATGTATGAAAGTATGCAAATATATTTTTTTGTGTCAGGGAGATTTATATGAAGAAATTCTTGTCTGGAATTGCTGCAGCGTTAGTTTCAGCTTGTCTTTTTGCCCAAAGTGCGGATTATACAAAGTATCTGAATCAGGCAAAAAAATATGAAGCGGAAAAAAGATGGTGCCATGCTTTGGGAGCATACTATGATGCAATGGCAACGGATGATGATCCAGAGTTAAAGCAGGAAGCCTGTGAAGGGTACACGGAACTCCAGAAATCCATAGAAAGTGGAAATCCTGGAAAAGGAAAATTTAATGCGTTTTCACTTCATGATGAATGGAAAAAGCTTTTAATTGATGCAGAAAAATACGGTAGTTCAATATGTAAATATGACATTACTATAGGCCCTCTTATTCAAGGTGAATTGGATTATGCGACAAAAACAGCATCCTATACGGCTTCTGTGGAAAAAACGGTAGGAGATAGATACAGGAAGACAATTGAAATTGTTGAAACAGGGTATGATAAAGCTTACAAGGAAGACTGGTCATCTGATTTACCTAAGGACTGGCCTCATTATTCAGTCAGTTCAAAGAAAAATGCCGTTTATAATGTAAATGGCGCATTGATTTTTGAATGTAAGTACACGGGACGGTATGGATGGGTGACTGATGATTTTTTGAATGCCTTTGAAGTAGATGAACATATTGAAGTAAGACAGTATTTTGATCTTCTGGATATGTATTTTGAGGAAGGTAGAAATATTGGGCTTTATGACTTTAAATTTACTATTGCTGATGAAGCCGGTAAAGATCTTATAAAAGGGAACAGATTTTTGCTGGGCAGGGAGAAGGAAATTAAAATCACCGGGGTGCCTCCTGAAGTTATTGATCTCCTAGATAATGGAAAGGCATCCTTAAAACCAGTTGCTGTTTATCTTGAGTATGGAAAGTATGATGAGAAAGAAGATAAAGGTGATGAGAGCCGTTCATTCATAAAGAAATTCCCTGAGGTAGAATTAAACATAAATAATGTAGTATTTCTTGGAATTCATGGAATTGCATCAAAGCAAGATAAAAAGAAACTTAATGTTGATAATACTATTTCCTGGAAATCAAGAAAAATAGAAGCTGCTGAACGAGCCGTACGTGAAGCAGAAGAACGAGCCAGGCTTGAAGCAGAAGAACAGGCTAGAATTGAGGCAGAGGAAAAAGCAAGAATAGAAGCTGAAATACATGCAAAGGAAGAAGAAAACAGAGCGTCAATTGTAAAACCCCTGTTTGCAGATTTTAAGTTTGTTGATATTCCAAAGAAGACTTACTCCATGAGTGTGACAGAAGTAACCCAGAGATTATATGAAGCGGTAATGAAAGAAAATCCAAGTTATTTTGAGGGAGGAGATTCTCCAGTAGAAAGCGTAAGCTGGTATGATGCAGTTTATTTCTGCAATAAATTAAGTAAATATATCGGGAAGGAACCCGTATATTCGGTAGATGGAACAACAGATGCGGATAAGTGGAACTACATACCTCATAAAGGCAATTCAATCGTGGGTAGTATTTCTCAGAATGCATCAGCCAGCGGATTCCGTCTGCCGACAGAGGAAGAATGGGAGTATGCTGCAAAGGGTGGAAAGAATTACAGATATTCGGGAAACAATAACCTTGACAAGGTAGGCTGGTACAGAGGAAATAGTGGTGGAAAAACACATACTGTGGCACAGAAGAAAGCAAACGGTTATGGACTCTATGACATGAGCGGAAACGTCTGGGAGTGGTGCTGGGATTTCGATTGCCGAGGGGGCTTTTTTGGTAGTCTCGACTACGACCACGGTGACCGAAGCTGCGAGGTTTCCTACGGTGGAAGTGTCTTTGCTGCTTACGGACGATACAATACCATTGGCTTCCGCATTGTCTGTAACGCTGACTAAAGTAGACTAGGTCTGTAAGGAAATTATAAAAACACTTCCGCATCTAACTAGCAGAAACAGTTATAGCCTACAACACGTAATGAAAATAAAGAGAGGTATGTGGTATGAGAAATGAAGACATTTTTATAATTGATGAACTTAAGGAAAAACTAAAAGGCTTTAATTTAATGGAATGTAAGTGGAAGGATAAAATTGGGACAGAACATCCGTTTTTTTATTGTAAAACTTCTATGAAAAATATTGACGTTTACATTCTGCCTTTGTGTTCATATTCAAATCGAATTGAGATTGGTTTTACAGTTGACAATGGTGGTGAACTTGATAAAGAAGAAATCGAAAAAACCGTTAATTTCTTCAAAACCAAAACTGGCATAGATTTAGTAGGTATGAATCCAGAGGGTAAAAAAATCACAAGCATCTTTGTGCAATATCCAGAACCTTTTGATTTGGATGATGTGGTAAATGTGTTTAAAGAACTAAATAAGGATGAAGTTCTGAAAGGTATTTTCCCTGGTAAATAAAAAATATTTTGAATACCCTGGTTCCCGATGTTTCTTCATCAGGAACCAGGTCTTGAAAAGTCTGTCCCTCGGTTTTACACTTTCTAAAAAAAATTACTGAATTCATTCCCAAACTGCATGTTTTTGTTTTTTTTCGTTTATATAAATAATGACACCTGAAGCATTTCAGGTGAAATTATTTTCGGAGGAAAATATGGGACCGTTTTCAAAGCCATGGGAAGAACTGACAATCGCCGACAACTTCATTTTCTGCAAGGTTATGGAAAATGAAAGAATATGCAGAGGCGTTCTTGAAACGCTTCTTGGAATCAGCGTTGAACACATCGACTATCTTAAGACGGAAAATCCGATAGAAAATTTCTACGATTCCCGTGGAATAAGACTGGACGTATATGTGAAGGATTCTGAAAGAATTTTCAACATTGAGATGATATGGTGAGTCTCTTGTCAATTATAAAAAAAACAAAAAAGAACAGT
>JAKSLX010000020.1 GCA_024400915.1 Treponema sp. | reverse complement strand
ATCGGCAGCCTTCATGTCAATATGAGATGCAATCTTTACCTTGGATGATCCATAGAGGATAAATCATTAAGAATAGATGTGTCAGTCGATGTGTCTACTGGACAAGATGATATATACAACAGATTGTTTGCAGACCCGTTGCACATTCAGGATGATGGAACTTTTATAACTTTGATTTGTTTAAAAAGCGAAATAAATGATGACAGGGATTAAATATGACAGACGAAGAAAAAGCAGAAGAATATGCAATCAAAATAACAGACGAATTGAGAAATAAAGGGTTTCTCACGAATGAAGAAATAGACCAAAGGTATGCAGGTATTGTTCAAGGTGTCTTGTACGGACTTGCGGAAGGAAGGAAAAATTGTATGACAGTTCAAAACGCAATGGAAACAATAAAGAGATATTGCAAAGAAATAACTGATGAAAACAATAATTGCTCTAAATGTATTTTCTGTAGCAAAGGTTTTAACGGGTGTAAATTACAAAGAGCACCTTGTGAATGGGAGTTATCAGAATGACAAAGACTGAAATCGAACTCAAAAGTGAAATCGAGAAATTGAAACTTATTAACATTAAAATGAGAAATTGTTTGAATTGTAATTATTATTCGCTTATTAAACCAATATGGGAAAGCCTTATTTATGATGAAAGTGAAGAACCTTTTCCTTGTTGTGATTGTGAAAACTGTGATAAATGGGAGTTAACAGAATGAAAAAGATTATCATGGTATTGGTTTTGGCAATGGCTTTTAATTGCTTTGCAAAGACACAGAAAGTCGTCAGATATGATAACAGGTCTCAAGATGTTGTCAGAGAAATGAACGACATGATTTCTATAGGCTGGAATGTCGTAACAATGACAGCCACAACTGAAAAATATATTTATGGGTCTAGGACAGACTATATCATTGTTGTATATGAGAAAGATTGACGGAGAAGTTCACATGAAACTGAATTATTTCATACTTGGGTTTTCGTTAGGTCTTTTGGTATGTCAGTTGATGTTCAGCGTATGGGGGTGAAAATGAACAGACTCGAAATGTTAACAGTAATTACAGGACTGATAATGACTGTGCTTGGTGGGTATCAGTACAAAGGTAATGCTAAATGCGAATTGATAACGTGTCTTTTCGTCAATCTTCTTCTGAAGATAATATACGGACTTATGGCATTGTTGCCATTATATTTCAACTACTGGAGAAGATGAATGACGGTAAAGGAACTTAAAGACATCCTGGATAAGTTTATAGCCATGGGTCATGCAGATACCAATGTCATAGCAAACTGCGAATTCACGATAACGCAAGGTAACGGATATTACAATGACAAACCTCTCACTTATTTGAAAGATGTGTATTATCAAAGTGGAGACATAGAGATTGCATTTTCTGACAGAGAAGATTATCAAGACTGGGAGAAAGAGATATGAAATTGTTAAATGAAGAAACCAAACAGTTTGAAGAATTCAATTCACATATTCTAGCGATAGATTATGATGGAACAATAGATTATGCCGGTTTCCCTAAAGTCGGGAATGCAGATATGAACACAATAAAAGCTCTTAAAGAATGGAAAACAGCAGGAAACAAGCTAATTCTATGGACTTGCAGAGATGGATCCTCATTGATAGATGCTGTCCGATACATGAATGATTTAGGAATTGATTTTGATGCAGTTAACGAAAACATTCCTGAAATTAAAAAACTTGGTTTCAGATCTCCCAAGATTTTTGCCCATCATTACATAGATGATGCTGCAAATGCCGGTTTTTCATCTAAAGAAAAGGTATCTGCAATGATACAATTTTTCCTTGAAATGAACAGGTAAAAAAGGCGGATAGCTTTTACACTACCCGCCCAACGGCTTATTCTCTTACAATAAAAAAGAAATGATTAAGAAGTCTACCCTTTGGAGCATCTTCATCAGTAAGATAACTGTCTGCCATTTTTGCAAAAATACTTTCGCCGGAGATTCCTGAATCCTTAACATCCGAATGATAATCATAGTACATCATGTGAACAACGGCATTGAATTCAAACTCAGTATAATCTGATCCGAAATCAATTGAATTCTTTCTGGCAAGTTCATTTGTCTGCTCTACAGTCCACTTTCTGCCATGCTCAGTTCCATGATGCATATTGTCAACCATCCAGTTACAGTATTTCTTGCATAGCGTATCACCCATTACTTCCTTGTAGACAAGCATGAACGTTGTCACGGAATCAAAATTGCAATCGGCAGCTTTTGCAAGAATGCTGATAACTTTCTTGTAATCAACATCTTCAGGTAAATCTTCTATCAACTCTCTCACATCTAGTTTCATTTTTTCTTTCTCCATCCGAATAAACCCTTTCTCTCTTCATCCTTAACAATTGAGTACTGGACTTCAGCGAGAACAGGAAGGTTTTCTTCTTTAGTGTCATTCACCATATTTTCTACAGCCGGTGATTCTGCCCTTTTTTCTTCAGTTGTCTGGGATTCTTCAACTACAGTTTGTTTCAATGCTTCAGGTAATCCTTGACTTGCTTGACTGCTGCTTGCACTTATCCTTGATTCAAAACCCCTATTGCAAGAAAAAGGACATACTGAACAGTCACGAATACAAGCAAAACCTAACAATTGCACTGTCTCCCTATAGGATAATTGACAACCTGGATATGAGCCGTACCGCCAGCTCCATTTGTTCCGTAATATCCCTTGTATTCAAACCTTGTTCTTAGATTTGCTCCATAGATGATATTGCCGAATCTGTCATATATAGGCACATCAACTCCATTGAGTGTGATGTTTGCCGGCAATGACATTCCAGCAACCGGAACTGTTGTAGCAATTACAAATGACACCTTGCTTTCATTCAATGGAGCTAATGCAACATCGGGAGTTAGCACAACGGCTGTTCCTCCAGTATTGTTTGCTATCGAACGAATCAAAGTTCTTTGCACGTTTCCATTACAATTACAACTCATTTTAATACCTCTTAAAGTCAGGTGGGCAGACTTGCCGCCCACCGAATTATCACGCCTGCTGGCGGAGTTTTTTAGTAGCCGTAGCCATTGCTGAAGCCACAACCACAACCTGAGTAAGGTACATAGCGACCCATCTGACCGAGAATGTTCTGTGTCTGAGCAGCATTAGCAAGAGTAAGCTGAGCAGACTGAAGTTCACGCTGTACGGCTTCACGAGAATCACGGAGATCCTGAATTGTGTTTGCCGTCATGAGAGCTCTTGTCTTTTCTCCATCTTCACGGATAGCGGTAGTAATTGCACATGTATTCTGTGCATTTTCGTAACGCATTGCATCAATGTTGCGGTTAGTCTCACAGCAGCACTTCTGACTTTCAAAGCTAGACTGAGCAATTGCTGCCCCAATGTTGCTTCCTGTCTGAAGAATGTTTGTGTTGAGAGTGTTAAAACCACAACATAATTTGTCAGAAATATTAGCACCAGTACTCTGTACCAACATTCCTGTATTACCGACTGCATCACGAACATCGGTAATGTCTCTCTGCAATGTCTGATTGTTCAGACCATCAGTAAGCTCTGCTCTTGTCAAAGCTCCCTGAGTTGCAGCAGCACTGAAACCTTCATAGCCATAGCCACCCCAGTTTCTCATGAACAACAGAAAAACCAAATAAAGAAATGGATTGTTCTGCCATCCGTTGTTGCCGTTCATTACGGCATAATCACTTGCTGTCATTTCTGACATAGTGCCTCCCCTGTCTGTCTCCCGACAGTCATTATGTTTTTATTTCAGCCACATTAAGTGGATGATTTACTTGAAACTTTTGATGATTCTCATTCCCTCTTCAATCTGTCTGTCAGGAATTCCCATCATCCTTGCCTGCTGTATGATTTGATTCAAATTCTGATCGTTCAATTTTGGAAGAAACTGTCTGAATTTGATTTCGTCAAATTGCGGTAACTGTCCAGACTGTCCGAACATCTGATTCATCATTTGCATTGGATCCGGCATCATTTCTTCACATCTCCCTTGACTTCTTCTTTAGGCTCTTCTTTTCTTACTTCAAGAAGTTTATTAATTGCATTCTCCAGCGAATCCAACCTTTTGTTTATCGCAGCATCATTGCTTGCAATTCCAGGAGTTTCGCTTGTTGGTATGGGAACTTCCTTGTAGTCATATTTTTTAATTGACATCATTCCCATTTCATCAATGCTTTTCTTGTAGAATTCGTTTTTGGAAGCATCAAAAAGAAGTCCTACTTCACCTGGCATAAGCATGAAATTCTGAGCTCCAGAATATCCGTCAACAAGTGAATAAATCACGTTTGTTTTCTTTGCGACAGGCTGAGGACTATTGAATGTCATTGGAGAAAATAAATTCGGCTGCATCTGTTCCATCTGATTTAGCCTTCCTGCCTGTATCTGCTGTAAGTAATTGTTATTCATGCTTACAACATACAACTAAATCAGATGAATGTGGTTTAGGATTAGAGTTATTTTGATAGGATTATGTGTTATTTTTACTCAAATTCTACATATTCCCTTATGTAGAGCATAAGTAACTGTTCTTTTGACAGTAGATCATTGTCTACAAGAGCTTTCTGTATCTTGTTTTTAATCGTGTTCTTATTTACAAAAGTAATTTCCTTCTGAAGCTTGCCGGATGCAAGTTCACTTAAAATTTTTTTCTGCACATCATCAAGTTTGAGATGCTTTTTTTTCTTTCCTTTCTTGATGAATATATAAGTAATAAAGAAAAGCCAGAAACAGTTAGCAATATGAATGACAATATGGGATGCATCCTTATCATGTCTCTGACATGAAATCAATGCACATGCTGCATATACGGCAAGATAAGGAATGTATATTTTAAGGTCTTTCTTAAAATTATCCTTTGCATGAACCATACTTATTATCATGACAACAATGAATGAAGTATAGTTTTCAAATGTTATGTCCAAAGCTGCGACATAGGCAAAAATAAGGAAAATAACAAAAATTGCCTTTCTTCCAAAAATAAAGACAGCCGGAATCAGGACTGAATACAATACAATCCTTGATAGCGGCTGAAACATGAATTGTGAATCATAAAATTGCCATATATGGCATACCAAAAGAACAACCGAAGTTGCACAGATTGACCATTGGATTTTGTCCGAAACAAATTCCTTATAACGCTTAAATAAAAACTTTCTCATAATTCCATATTATGACTTAAGTTTAATTTAAGCAAGAAAAATCAGTCCCAGATTGAATCAATTGTCGATTTATTTTTCTGCAATTCATCAAGATGATCCAAAGCTTTTGACTTGTCATAATATTCGGTCATGTTTTCGTGAACATGTCCCATCATAAGCCTTAGATCAACATTGTCAATCTTTGTTTTCATTATTGTATTGTAAGTAAACCTCAAGCTATGAAGGCTGATATTCCTTTTTTCAACATCAATGCCATTTTTGGTAAGGATTTCTGCCAGAACTTTTCTTAAGTGAGTTGTTCCCCATGGATGCCCATGAAACGTGAACAGATATGGACTAGGCTTAATTTCCATCCTATGTTCAGTCATATAATGAATCATATCAACTGTTTTTTTGGGTAAGATGGATACCCTCCACTTTTTATCTGTATCAGTGCCTTTCTTAAGTCTATTTATCTCTTTGTTGCTTTGATCCAAACGACAATTGATTAGAACTGCATTAGGAGCAACAAACTGAGAATACTTGAGAGCTCTTAATTCCCCTCTTCTCATACCTGTGGATAGACAAGTAAATATCATCGTTGCAAAAATAAAAACCTGCCAGTCAGGTTCATAAGTCTTGCTATTCCATCTCCATATATTAACAAGATCATCGTAATTACTAGGGAACAGCCTTTGAATCTCCTCTAGAGATAAAATGCCCTTTTCTTTTTTCTCAGAAACAAAGTATTGAAAAACCGGCAAAATTTGTATTCTCTTGCATTGGTAAAGTTCAAGGTAAATGTCCTTGAAAATTGCAAGAATCTGATTTCTCCATGAACTTGAACGGTCAAAACTCAAAAGCCATTTATCTATCTCAGCCAGAGAAACATCTTCAGGATAACGATTCCCAAATTTTTTCATGACAATTTCAAGAAGCTGCTGCTTGGTATGGATTGTACTATCTTCCCAATGCTTTCCCTTTGACAATGCCTTTTTCATATAGTCAGAATCTGCATTGTACATTCCGGCAAACTGAGAAGCAAAAGTTTTCCTACTTTCATATTCATCTTCCAGACTTGCAAGGAATTCTTCTGCATCCCTTTTCTTTAGGCAAGGCTTTCCATCCTTTCCACAAGATCTTCTTACTTGCTTTCCGTTTTCGTCATAGAACCAGTAATACCATGACTTTACTTTTTTTCCGTTCCTTTCAATTGTTCTGTAGTATAAATGCCGAACCATTTAATCCTCCTTAATATATTTTATGCACAAACATAAGTGCCTGAAGCAAAAATAGACAATTCTGGATATAAAAATCACCAAAACATCTAAAAATTTGTGCATAAAATCGGGTAAATCTGACTAAAATTCGCTTAAAATCAAGGATATTTATGCACAAGTTATGCACAAATACCTATTACCCAAAATCATAAATCTATATATTATAAGAATTTATCTCAAAGAGACTCTAGTTCTTCCCCGAATACATTATCGGCATCTTTGGCATCAATTGTTCGCACTATTTTTCCTTTTTTGAAAATAATGCATTTGTCTTTTCCCCCTGCAATTCCAAGGTCTGCATGCTTTCCTTCGCCAGGGCCATTTACAACACAGCCCATGATTGCAACAGTTATTTCTTTGTCCATGGCAAGAAGTCTGTTCTGCCAACGGGAAACGAACGAATGTACGTCAAAGCCCAGTCTACCACAGCGAGGACAACTAACGATAGTTACGCCACCCTTTCTGAGTCCACATTCATGCAAAATCTCACGACCGGTAATTACTTCATTTTCTGGAGCTGAACTCAAGGAAACTCTGATGGTAGATCCAATACCTTCCTTCAAAAGATGTGTAAATGCCATGGTTGATTTTACAATGCCAGTAATCAAAGGACCTGCTTCCGTAACTCCAATATGGAGAGGAACATCACTGACCTTTGCAAATTCTTCGTTTGCCTCGATTGTTTCTTCTACAGAGCTTGCCTTCATGCTTACAACATAATTGGTAAAGCCAAGTTTTTCAAAAACAGCAGCTTCCCTAAGGGCCGTTTCAGCAAGAGCTTTTGCGCGGGTCATGGAACCATCAATGACTTTATCTTCAAGATCCTTTGGAAGGCTACCAGTATTTACACCGATTCTTATGGCGGCATTTTTTTCCTTGCAGGCATCAACTACAGCCATTACCCTTTCTTCACTTCCAATATTTCCAGGATTAATTCTGATGACAGGAACCGTCCCTTTAAGACATTCCAATGCAAGTTTATAGTCAAAGTGAATGTCAGCAACCAAAGGGACATCGGTATGAGATTGGATTACACACAATCCCCTTGCACTTTCCATGTCAGGAACGGCAAAGCGAATTATATCGCATCCGAGAGATTTCAATGTATTGATTTCTTTAAGAATTGACTGAAGTTTTTCAGAGCCTTCAGTTACATCGGTGATGCCGTCTTTCCACATGGTCTGGATGGTAACGGGATTATCACCGCCAACAAGAATTTTTCTGATTCCGTTTGCCCCGCCTACAGTAATAACGCGGGGACTTTTGAACAATGAAGCCATGATTCCATTATATCACTTATTTACCGCATTTGTCACAGCCATGGCAGCCTGAAGTTCCGCAGCAAGAATCACCAGCTTCAGCTTGCTTTCCAAACCTGCGTTTTATAAACCTTCCAAGAACAGCGGCAACAATTAACATGAGCAATAGAGCAATGATCAAGGTAGACCAATAGCCAATATCCTTTGATGCAAAATATTTTCCCAGAACATTTACAAGCAGAGCTGCGGCATATGCAAAGGCACACTGCCAGATAATAGCAAAGGCTGTCCAGCGGCCACTGTTCATTTCACGACGAATGGCCCCCATGGCAGCAAAACATGGAGCGCAGAGAAGATTGAAAACAAGGAATGCATAGGCAGAAACAGGTGTAAATACATTTCCAAGGTTACTGTAAACATTACCGTTCTGACCGTAGAGAACTCCAAGGGTACTTACAATGTTTTCCTTTGCAAGAAGACCAGTAATGGAAGCAACCGTTGCCTGCCATGTACCGAATCCCAGGGGAATAAAAATCCAGCTTAGGAGATGTCCAAGGCGAGCAAGAATGGAGCAATCAATGTTAGTTTCAGAAACCATTCCAAATGAAAGTCTACCGTCCACAACAGTAAAACCAAAATTACTCAAAGCCCAAACCACAATTGTAGATACCATGATTATTGTTGAGGCCTTTACAACAAATTCCTTGCATCGATCCCATGTTGTACGGAAAACATTTTTTGCAGGAGGCAAATGATACGGTGGAAGTTCCATTACAAAAGGAGAATTCTTCCCCTTGAACATCCTGAATCTTTTTAAAATCAATCCTGAAAGAATTATGGAAAACATTCCGACAAAATAGGCACTTGTACTTACCCACGCCTTGCCGCCAAAGATACTTCCCGCAATCAAGGCAATGAAAGGAACCTTTGCTCCGCATGGAATGAAGGTAGTCGTGATTATGGTCATGCGCCTTTCACTTTCGTTTTCGATTGTTCGGCTTGCCATGATGCCAGGAACTCCGCAACCAGTTCCAACAAGAATTGGAATGAAGGATTTTCCACTGAGACCTATTTTCTTGAACAATCTGTCCAACACAAAGGCAATGCGTGACATGTAACCGCAGGCTTCAAGAAATGAGAGAAAAAGAAAGAGTACGAACATCTGTGGAACAAAACCAAGTACGCTACCTACTCCTGCGATGATTCCGTCCACAATGAGGGCCCTGAGCCATTCAGCTACATGCCAGGCATTGAGGGCATGACTTACAAAAGACGGAATTCCGTTCTCACCAAAAAGATTATCATTTACCCAATCTGTAGCAGGAGTACCAACGGTAACCATGGAAATGTAGTAGACAATAAACATAACAAAGGCAAATACGGGAAGCCCAGTAATTCTACCTGTAACGAGCCGGTCAATATTGTCAGAAAGGGTCAATCCACTCTTGTTCTTTTTTATGTAGTAAGGATTTATGGCATCGCAAACATAATTGTATCTTTCATTTGTAATGATGCTTTCACTGTCATCTTCAAGGGCAGTTTCCGTTGCCTCAATATCTTTTTCTATGTGACAGAGTATTTTTGGATCTATGTTAAGTTCTTCAATAACTTTCTGATCACGTTCAAAAATCTTGATGGCATACCAGCGCTGTTTTTCATCCTCCATTTCATGAACACAGGCTTCTTCTATATGCGCAAGGGTATGCTCCACTTCTCCGCTGAAAATATGCTTTGGTATGAAGCTGCCAGTAGCTGCGACTTCTACGGCAACTTCTGCAGCTTCCATAAGCCCTGTCTGCTTAAGGGCAGAAATTTCAACGATTTTACACCCTAATTTTTTTGACAGTTCATATGTTTTGATGATATCACCGCGATGACGGACAACATCCATCATGTTAAGGGCAATGACAACGGGAATACCCACTTCCACAAGCTGAGTCGTAAGGTAAAGGTTTCGTTCAAGGTTTGTAGCATCAACAATGTTGAGGATGACTTCAGGCCTATCATGAAGAAGATAATTTCTTGCAACAACTTCTTCCATGGTATAAGGACTTAAAGAATAAATGCCCGGAAGATCAGTAACTATGACATTTTCAAGGCCCTTTACGCAGCCTTCCTTTTTTTCAACGGTAACACCAGGCCAGTTTCCTACATACTGATTCTGTCCAGTCAAGGCATTGAAAAAAGTGGTTTTACCGCAGTTAGGATTTCCAACCAGAGCTATTCGGATTTTTGAAGCTTCTTTATTGCTCATAAAATTTTACTCGACAATCTCAATCATTTCGGCATCCGCTTTTCTTAAGGAAAGTTCGTAGCCTCTTACAGACAGTTCCATAGGATCTCCCAAAGGAGCAAGTTTTCTAAGGTGAATCTCAACTCCTTTTGTAATGCCCATGTCCATGATGCGCCGGCGCAATGCTCCTTCACCGTGAACTTTTATTACCTGAGCCTTTTGACCTGTTTTCATGTCCTTGACTGTCTTCATAACACAAGAATTATACTACACTAATAGAGGTTAGATAAAGATAACTAAAACATAAAAAAAAACTCCAGTAAAATCGACTGGAGTTTAATTATTAATTAATCCTCGTAGCGAGAAACAATCTGAGGCTCTTCAAAACAAAGGCGGACTCTTGGAAGTGACTTGATTTCAGTATATGTATCCATCATCCAGTCGCCGTTTGGATCCTTGTCGTAATCCTTTGAAGGTGTATCGTTAAGACCGCTTGCTGGTGGAGCAAAGATATTCAGCTTCATGTCGCAAGGGCCTGTCAAAGCCTTATCGTAGAACAATGTCATCATGTCCACGCATTTTGTTCCAGGAGCCTTATAGAACCAGTATCCACCAAGCTCAAGCATAAGATTCTTTTCGAGAAGATCATCATCAAAATAAACTTCTGCGAATACAGGCTGCTTTTCAAAGTGAAGGTCCATAGAAAGTCCTTCGCTGTCTTCTGCACTTCCCCAGCGGAGCTTGCATGGAAGTTCAACTTCTCCTGCTGCAACAATAGGCTGGCTGTAGAACGGCTTATGAAGCTGATTGCGGTACATGGCAAGCATCGGCTGCTCGATACCTACATCGCTGTTGTTAGGATCCGTAATTTCAAGTCCAAGGCGTCCGTCATCGCGGAACTGATAGAAGGTAAATGCTGTAAGCCAGTGTTCAGGATCCTTTTCAAGACGGTTCATAAAGTGCCTCATCATGTTGGACTGAACGAAAGCACCTGTAACATCACCGTCACCGTTAAGTTCAGAAAGAATGAATGGCTTCTCCATTCCAGTGATTTCACGAAGGCGATGCAAGGTAGCCTTAGCCTGATCGTAAACTTCATCTACATCGTAGCAGGCAAAGTCATCTCCGCTGCCCTTTTCACATACAGTTACAGGCCATCCCCAGTGAAGCGAAAGATAATGGTCGCCAGACCAGATGTCACAAACCTTGTGGGCTTCAAGGAAGATGTCTTCCATTTCAACCTTGCCTTCTTCCTTCATGAACATGCCGGCACAAAGGATTGTCTTTACGTTTGGAGCATATTCCTTGAGGATTTTTGCAAAACGAACAAAAAAGTCTGCAATTGTCTTGTAGTCTGCACGGCGGTTAAAGCAGAACCAGGTACCTGTACATTCGTGGTTGATGCGAAGATACATTCTTCCGTATGGACGAAGATCCTTTGCAATTCCAATGAGATATTTGTCTTCAAGAGTTGGATCAACTGTCAATGTAAGGACAACATCCTGTCCACGACGGCGGATTTCCTTCATGTAGTTAAAAGGTTCGGCTTCACGGTTTCCGTTGATACCACCAAGGTATGGAAAATAATCTTCATAAGGGAAGTTCCAGGCTCCACCAGCCTTGTTTTCAGGCAATGCAATCGAAGCACGCTGAGGCCAGATATCATCCTTTGGATAATATGTATACATGAGGCTTATGCCACGATGAACCTTCTTCATCTTATTGAGGATGTAATCCTGGTTTACATAGAAGCTTCTTTCACTTCCATCGCCCATATCAAGGGCACACTGAGCGCTTTTCAGAACAACTTTTTTTGCTTTCATACGCCAAACTCCGATTATTTATTTGTTTATATTCTAATCCATTATAACCTGTTTTAATATCAGTTTTTTTCTATTTGTAGTAACAAATGCTTATTTAAATAAAAAAAAGCCACTGGATTCATTTCCAGCGGCCTTAATTTAGTCTTAAATTATACTAAATTAGCAAACGATCATTGAGAATACCATTGCGAACAAAGCAACTGTTTCACAAAGACCAACTACCATGATGTACTGAGAGAAACCCTTTCCTGTTTCACCGAGAGCATCAGAACCTGCAGCACCAGCCTTTCCCTGAGCCATAGCAGAGAATGCCATAGCAAGACCTGATGCAATGCCGAGACCAAGAAGGAATGATGGATCCTTGCTTGAAGAAATCATAGACTGCATTGTAAGGAAGCCGTAGATTGTCTGTGTAAGTGGAGCACCAGCAAAAACTGTAAGGATGAATGGAGCTGGTTTGTTGTTGAGGTAACAGCGCTTCCAAGCACCGATTGCACCCTGACCTGCAGTTCCAATACCAATTGCACTACCAATAGCAGCAATACCCATAACAATAGCAGCACCGAGCATTCCAAAATTCATAATTTAATTCTCCTATAAATAAGTTTTATGTTTACGATTCTTCGGAAATCTTTGTTCCAAAGATATCTCTATAATATTAATCCCTTTCGCTGAAAGGATTATATTTGAAACCAGACCATGACATTCCCAAGTGATTGGAAAATTCCAATGTGTTAAGGCGAACACCATGAACGATAACGGAAAGAAGGTTCAAGATCATGTTCAGACCGTGTCCGAATACGATGAGTGCCAGGAATCCGACGAACAGAACTGCATGTCCAAGCAAAGGACCTGCCATGCTGTTTACAGTTCCAGAGATTGCGGCACCTGCCAAACCAACTGCCCAAAGACGGATGTAAGAAACGACATCCGAGAATACGTTTACAACACCAAGAAGTACGGAAATGATGTTCTTGCAGCTTTCGAGAACTGATTCAACAACGCTTCCTGAATAGCTTGAGAAGACAAAGCTGAGGACAAAACCTACAGCAACAAGTCCGATGGCAAGCTTTCCTACAGGAATTCCGTAGATTACTTCATTGAATGTAAATACTTCTGCACTTACAACCATGGAAAGTACAACCCAGTACATACCCACAACCTGCATGAGGGAACCGAATTCACCGATCCACTTGAGGCTCTTGAGGTTAGCTGCGATGCCCTTAAGATGTGCAACAGAAAGCTGAAGCAAAGCAAGGGTAAAGCAGAAAATCTGAAGATTCTGTGCTGTTGTAAGATAGAGGCCTGATTCTGGTTTCCAGAAAATTGGCCACTGAGTGTCACCGTATGCATTTGAAAGCTGAGGAACAGAAAGTTCCTTTAGCCAATCAGGAAGCATATCAGGTGTAAGTCCAAACCATGTACAGGTAACTGTACCCCATGCCACTGTTGCAAGCCCAAGAAGAAGAACGAGTCCTGCAAGGGATCCGCCTTTTTTCGAGGCAAGGGACTTTACAGCCATTGCAACACCGACACCTGTAAGAAGAAGTCCGTATCCACCATCTCCGAATATCATTCCGAAGAAGACTGTGAAGAACAAAAGGAACCAGCCTGAAATATCATATTCATGGTAGCCAGGAACAGTTCCAAGGAAGTCTGTAAGCGGATAAATGAGGCTTACAAGCTTGTTGTTCTTGAGCTTTGTTGGAACCATGTCGTCTTCCTTTGGTTCGGAAGCAACATAAGCCCAGCTGTTGTCTGAACAAACCTTCTTGAAATTGTCCATTGAATCAACAGGTACATAACCTGTAACCCAGGCAAGACGAGTTTCTGCTTCAGAAAGTTCTTCGTCTTCCTTTTCCATACCGCTGGAAATGTTTTCAAATTCAATGTCAGAAAGAAGTCTGTTTTTTGATTCCTTGAGGGCTGCTTCAAATTTCTTTGCGGCAACGATCTCACGGTCAAGGCGCTCGATTTCAGCCTTAGCCTTTACGATGTCATCTTTGAGTTTTTCTGTTGAACACTCTGGGAGCGGAACAGAATATGCCTCTGCAGGAAGTCCTTCAGGACGTTCCTCAACTTCAACATCAGAAACAAGAAGGAATCTTACAACCTTATTGATTTTGTTTACAACAACTGTGTTGATATCCTTGCTGATTTCAGAATACTTGTCCTGAGGAATCTCAAACATGTAAAGGTAGAGGCCTTTTTCTGTAAGAGATGCAAGTTCTGCAGGATTTACGCTGCCCCACTTTTCAAGGCGAGCAAGTTCCTGCGTATTCTGGTTGATCTTGTCAAAGAGGCTTTTCTTTGTATCAGTAAAGGAAATGATTTCCTTTGCCTTAGCAACTGCATCTTCTGCTGAAAGTTTTACCTGTTCAACAGTCTGCTTCTTTCCAAGCTTAACTTCTTCAAGAATTGCAAGAGCCTTTTCAGTTTCTGAAGACTGTTCCTTGTATGCGGAAAGTTCAGCACTTCCACCTTCAATTTCTTCAAGGTGAAGAACACCAGCCTTTCTTAAAGCCTTCAGGGATTCTGTTTTTTCAGCTTCCAGTATAACAAGGGAAACTTTTTTCATTTCTACGATCATTCTTCAGTTTCCTCCTTGTCCGATACATTCTGCAGCTTTTTCTTAGAAATCTTAGAGCGAACAACTGCGGCAACCTGTTCATCACCAAGGAAAATACCGATTTTCTTGATGTTTGCCTTGGTTTCAGGAATCTTAACCTTTTCAAAAAGGTTAACGCGCTGTGTTGTTGTCCTCAATTCCTGCGACAGAAGTCTAACCTGTTCATCAAGAACTTCTGCCATAAGATCAAGCTCCAGAGCCTTTTCCATACGGTCTGCAGCCATATCAATCCACAATGGTGTTGAATAAAGGTCATAGTCTCCACGACCAAAATCTGCACCTTCGTAGACAGGGATTTTAACACCCGCAATATTGCCCCAGCCCTTCTTGATGTTCTTTACGGTTACCATGTCGGGCTTGAAAGCATCTTTTTCACCAAAGACGCTGATCCAGTTTTCAAATTCAGCCTCGAGCACCTTTTTTTGTGCGCGAACTTCCTTTGCCTTTTCGTCAATGGTACGGATTTCTGACTGCAGCTGCTGTTTTTTGAGCGTAAGAGTTGGAAGATAGCGCTGATACATCTTAAGCGCATCTTTCTGAGTCTTCTGCTCGTTTTTAGTCAGCTTTAATTTTGCCATAAAATATCCTTATGCGAGTTTGAGTTTATTTATTAGGCCAGAATTCTTCGATCAATTCTGTCTTAAGACCAGTTTCATTCTTTTCAAAACAATCGGCAAGAATTTTCCATCCATTGTCCAATGCTTCTTCAAGAGGAACATTTACAGTAAGGTCCATCATCTTTGCTTCGAACATTACGCCGTACTTAAGGAGCTTTTCATCCCATGCACTCATGTTGAAACCCATGGACTTCTTTTCGAGCGTATCCTTGTAAGATGCGTAAAGACGAATCATGGCATCCATCAAAGAACGGTGGTCCTTGCGAGTCTTGTTGTTAACCTGCTGCTTGAGACGAGACAAAGAACCGAACGGTTCAATGCGTCCGCCCTTGAGGTAATACTGACCTTCAGTAATGTAACCTGTGTTATCTGGAACTGGATGAGTAACATCATCACCAGGCATTGTTGTAACAGCAAGAACTGTAATGGAACCTGAATCGTTGAAGTCAACAGCCTTTTCGTAGCGTGATGCAAGCTGTGAATAAAGGTCTCCAGGGTAACCGCGGTTTGAAGGAACCTGTTCCTGTGTAATGGCGATTTCCTTCATTGAGTCTGCAAAGTTTGTCATGTCTGTAAGGAGAACGAGAACATCCTTTCCCTTAAGGGCAAACTTTTCTGCAACTGCAAGTGAAAGATCAGGAATCTTCATACATTCTACAGTTGGGTCAGCTGCTGTATGAACGAACATGACTGTCTTTGAGAGGGCTCCACCTTCTTCCAATGTCTTCTTAAAGAAGAGGTAGTCATCGTACTTGAGACCCATTCCACCGAGAACGATTACATCTGCTTCTGCCTGCATGGCGATGCGAGCAAGGAGCTGGTTGTATGGTTCACCTGAGATAGAGAAGATTGGAATCTTCTGAGAAACAACCAATGTGTTGAAAACATCGATCATCGGAATGTTTGTACGCATCATGCGGTTAGGATTGATACGCTTTGATGGGTTTACAGAAGGACCACCGATTGAAATGAGGTTTTCTGTAAGTGCTGGACCGTGATCGCGAGGTTCTGCTGAACCGTTGAAAATACGTCCAAGAAGGTCATCGCTGAAGGAAATCTTCATGTCGTGACCAAGGAAGCGGATCTGATCGTTTGTAGCAACACCACGACCACCTGCAAAAACCTGAAGTGAAACAGTCTCACCGTCGATCTTGTTTACTTCAGCAAGAGACTTACCGAAGCGTGTTGTGATTTCTGCAAGTTCATTGAGCTTTACGCCCTTTGCCTTGACAGTAATAACGCTACCGTTAATGCTTTCGATTTTGCTGTATACTTTAGCCATTATTCACCGTCCTTGAGAAGAGTCTTTACATCTTCACCGATCTGTGCATTTTTTTCTGCAAGAGTTGCGTCGATTGTCTTCTCTGCCTTTTCAAAGTCAGGAGTCTTGAATGCCTTGTAGTTCATATCGCGGAAGTTCTGTGTAAGCTTGTTGAAGAATGTACGGGCATCGTCTTTTTCTTCAAAGTCGAATGTAGATCCAAGAATGCCTACAATCTTAGCAAATACATACTGCTGGCGTTCAATTGAAGTTGCACCTTCGATTTCATCGAAAGAATCCTGCTGCATGTAGATTGCATCAAGGAATTCACTCTTAAGGTAAAGGATGAAGTCTGAAAGGCTTGTACCTTCTTCACCGACAACCTTCATCATCTGGTTAACTTCAGCACCGCGCTTGTAAACGCCACGAGCATAGTCTACCCAAGACTTTGTAATTACAGGCTTGTACTTTGACCATGAATCAAGTGGGTCGATAGCTGGGTAACGGCGTGCATCTGAACGGGCACGAGAAAGACCGTGGAATGCACCGACAACCTTAAGTGTTGCCTGTGTAACTGGTTCTTCAAAGTTACCGCCGGCAGGAGAAACTGTACCACCGATTGTTACTGAACCTGTTTCACCGTCACGGAGCTTTACGATACCAGCACGTTCATAGAATGAAGCGATTGTAGATTCAAGGTATGCTGGGAATGCTTCTTCACCTGGGATTTCCTCAAGACGACCAGACATTTCGCGCATGGCCTGTGCCCAACGAGATGTTGAGTCTGCAAGGAGGAGAACGTTAAGTCCCATCTGGCGATAGTATTCAGCAAGAGTAACACCTGTGTAACAAGATGCTTCGCGGGAAGCAACTGGCATTGAAGATGTGTTACAGATGATGATTGTTCTTTCCATAAGTGAACGGCCAGTTCTTGGGTCCTTCAACTCTGGGAATTCTGTAAGTGTTTCAACAACTTCACCAGCACGTTCACCACAAGCTGCGATGATAACGATGTCTACGTTTGCATTGCGGGATGTTGTGTGCTGGAGAACAGTCTTACCTGCACCGAATGGTCCTGGAATACAGTATGTACCACCGCGGGCAACAGGGAAGAATGTATCGATGAGGCGAACCTTTGTTTCCATTGGTTCATCTGGGCTCAAGCGTTCTGCATAGCAGTTTACTGCACGCTTAACTGGCCACTTGAAGCTCATTGAAATGTTAACTGTCTTGCCTTTTTCGTCAGCAAGAGTTGCAATCGTGTCATGGATCTTGTAAGAACCAGCCTTTGCAATCTTCTTGATTGTGTATGTTCCAAGGAATCCGAATGGAACAAGAATCTTGTGTGTGAATGGTCCTTCTGGAACTGTACCAACGCTGTCGCCAGCAAGAACTTTGTCGCCTTCCTTTGCAGTTGGTGTGAATTCCCATTTCTTTTCTTCGTTGAGGGCAGGAAGGTAAACACCGCGTTCAAGGAAGTAGCCTGACTTTTCAGCAAGCAATGGAAGTGGATTCTGAAGACCGTCGTAAACCTGACCAAGAAGACCAGGACCAACTTCTACAGAAAGAAGGTCACCAGTAAATTCTACTGAACAGTCTGTAGAAATACCGTTTGTCATTTCATAAATCTGCATCTGAGCTGTATTGCCGCGGATACGGATAACCTCACCCTTAAGGCTCTGTCCGTCAACTTTAACATAGCCTACTTCGTTGAGAGAAACCTTTCCGTCAAATTCAACAGAAACCATGTTTCCGTTTACAGCTACAACTTTGCCTTTTGTATCTGTCATTTGTTTTCTCCAAGTATTGAGTCGTAAATTTTGTGATAAGAAGCCAAACCTTCATCCCTGTTAAACTTCTTCATGCGCTCTGCAAGCATAAGCTTAAGTCCGTAATTGAAAACTGCATCCACTGAAAACATGTCCATTGGAGCAAGCTTGTCAAGAACACTCATCCTGTACTGGTTAAGGAACTGCTCGGCGCTTAAAGGACTGTCCATTCCTGTAGCTGTACGTGCAGCCTGGATAACTTCACCGTCACTTGTCGATGGAAGGTCCTTGTTGTCCTTCTTCATCTTAAGGGCGCGAAGCTGTGCCAGGGCAAGGCGAAGGTTACGTTCCTTCTCGTACCACTGGTCAAGGAATGGTGACCCAGTTGATTCTGTTTCCAACGGTGGTTCCAGTGTAAGGTTTTCTGCCATGATCTTTGCCTTGTCAGACATGAATCTTGAACAGAGGTCCTTGAAATATTCAACAGTCAGAGGAAGTTTCTGATTGCTGTCATCGTTCACTGAGAATGCTGGAAGCTGGGACACTAAATAATAGAGATGTTCCACTATTTTTTTCCTTTTGGTGCTGCCTTCTTAGCAGGTTCCTTCTTTGCAGTTTCTTTCTTAGCTGGAGCCTTTTTTGCAGGTGCAGCTTTCTTTTCAGCCTTATCTTCTGGTTCAACCTTTGGAGATTCTTCTGCAATACCTGCAGCGGCCTTCTTCATAAGTTCTGTTGTCTTTGGATTAAGGTATGCGCTGAACAGTGAAGCAACTTCTTCTGCGCTGAAGTCATAGAATGCTTCTCCGCCCTTTGTTCCGATTCTGAAACCAGCAGAAAGGGAGGCATCAGCCTTGATTTCTACACCCTTAGAAAGCTTTCCCTTAAGAGCAGTCTTGATTCCACTTTCAAGAGCCTTTACATCCTTTGCAGGAAGAAGGATTGAAACGTCTGTAGCATCATTGTTTGCAGCCCATGCTTTAACAGCATCTGGAATAATCTTCTTAAGGAGATCCTTGTCCATAGCCTTTTCTGTTTCTGCATTTACGAGGGCAGAAAGTTCCTTGTTGATGCCATCACGGAATGAAATGATAAGGTTGCGTCCTGCCTGTGCAATGGCATCTTCACTAGCCTTTTCCATACGTTCTGTTTCTGCCTTTGCAGTCTTGATAATGCTGTCTGCTTTGGCTTCAGCATCACTAACAATAGAGGCAGCCTTTTTTTCTGCTTCAGCAATGATCTTCTGTGCAGCAGATTCAGCACTTGCAACTCCGTCCTTCTTGATCTTTTCGATCAGTTCTTGTAACTGAATGTCCATTACAACCTCTCTATTAAAATATATTTCTTAAGCCTTTTGATTTAAGCCTTTAAAAACCGAATTTGTAGACCGTAACCTCATGGTATGGTTTTTCTGGTGTTACGATACATGGTGGGAAGCTTGCCTGGTTTGGTGTGTCAGGATAGCTTTCCGTTTCAAGACAAACTGCATCATGTCTCTTGTGGATGTAACCGTTCTTGCCCTGAGAACCTGCAACCCAGTTTGCAGTATATACCTGGCATCCAGGAAGTGTTGTTGAAACAGTCATTGACCTTCCGCTTTCAGGATCCCTGAGGACAGCAAACTGCTTGAGTCTTCCGTCATATTCATCTACACAATATGCATGGTCATAGCCATTACCTGTAGCTTCAATATCCTTTCCCAGAAGTTTTGGCTTTCTGAAGTCAAAAACAGGATTATCGTCAACTGAAAGAAGTTTTCCTGTTGGAATGAGCTTTTCGCTTACTTCCACAAACTTTGAACAATCAAGCTGAAGTTCCTGATCATAGATTGCTCCACCGTTATAACCCTTAAGATTGAAATATGCGTGGTTTGTAAGGTTTACAGGAGTCGGTGCATCAGAAGATGCCGTATACTCAAGGGAAAGCTCATTCTTTTCGTTGAGAGTATAAACTACCTTTACGGAAAGATTTCCAGGCATTCCCTGCTCACCGTCTGGACTGAATCTTGAGAATTCTATGCCGTGGCCTCTCTTTGTGATGACCTTCTTTGCATCCCAGACTTTCTTTTCATAGCGGTCGAATCCACCGTGAAGGCAGTTTCCGCTGTCATTGTTGTCGAGGACATATTCTTTTCCGTTGAGGGAAAATTTTGCACCGCCGATTCTGTTTGCAAAACGACCTACTACAGTACCGAAACTAAGGTTATCGTTTGCAAAGCCTTCAAGTGTAGAACAGCCAAGAAGAGCATCAATCTTTTTTCCTTTTCCAGCTGGAAGAAGAATGCTCGTGATAGTGCAACCATAATTTGTAACGGAAACACTCATTTTGCCGTTAGAAATAGTAAAGAGAGAAACATCCTTGCCGTCGCAAAGGGTTCCGAATTTTGATTTTTTAATTCTTATTAGAGTACTCATATCATGAATTATAAGCCTGAATAGCCTATAATTCAAGGAAAGAAATGAAATTAAGGTATTTTTAATGAAGATTTAGACGTTAAAGCATCTGCAGCACAAGCCTTACTTCCTGTGCAGAACGACTTGTAAGGCGAGCAATTTCTTCAGCAGGAAGACCTGCCATGTGATATTCCCTTACCTGCTGGAAAAAATCCTTTTTTGGAACTATCTGGTCTTCACTTCTGTAAACAACAGGATTAACGATAGGGATTTCCTGAAGGGTTTCCTGTTTTTGCGTAATTACTTCATGGGAAGAAGATTCCGCCTTAACCATTGGAACAACATTCCCTGCTATACCGAATTCCATTCTGGCTTTGTCAGTAAAAGCCAGTTCAGCCTGAACGGGAGCCGCCTTATGTGCCCCGTAAGGTGAAGCATTTTTTCTGGAAGTTTTGCCTGTTGCAGCCATGGCAGCACGAAATTCACTTTCCCTCTGCTGAGTATCCAGTTCCCGCCTCAAAACAGCAAGCCTTCTGTCAGCCTCTGCCTTGACCTTGTTCAGTTCCTGGATTTTCTCATCAATGAGGCTCATATTACGTTCCGTGGCATTGTTTGCCTCGCGAATTTTTTCGTTTATGGCACTTCTGGTCTCGTCCACAATCTGACGGGTAGAAAAAAGAGTCTTGAACCTGTGAAGGAGAATAAAACAGATGAGAATATTGAAAAGAATAAGAAGTAAAGCAGTAATGGCAATGACAGACATCTTTCAACCTATTAAATCAACATGCTGACCAAGATTAGGATCACGGATTTCGTAGAGTTTTTTTGCAGGCTGTGGAATTTCTTCTGCAGGAGTGTCGTCTTTTTCCTTTGAAGGCTCAGAATCCCCTTCAAGGAGTGTCTGTCCTGCTCCACCACCCTGATTTACATCAGCCTTAATGCTGTTGGATTCCTTGTTTTTTGAACTTTCCTGAACTGTCTTTGCCTTCTCAGAATCCTGCTGTGCCGCCTTTTCCAGATGGGCACGGCTTGCCATATGTGCATTCTGAACCTGAGAAGCATTGAACTGCCCCATCTTATCCATCTGAGAATAAACAGTTGAAAGGTCAATTGGCTGAATAGCCATCCGGTCCTCCTACATCGCTTACCTGCGAAGGATCGAATTTTCCACGTTTTACGAAGCCATTATCGTAGAAGAATGTAACAGCCTTTGCTTCTGAACGCACTTCATCCAGTTCGTCGCGGACATAGATTTTTACGCCAGGGTAAACGGTTCCGCTGGCATTAACACAACCGACAACCTTGAGTTCACGGAGTCGCTCGTTAATTTCGTTGATTTCCTTTGTCATCTCATCGTTCTGTGCAACAAGATCTGACTTCTGTGCAATGAAATTGTTAAGGCTTTCTTCCTTTTCCTTAGGAAGTGAACGGCGAACCTTCTTGTTGTTTTCTAGGGTCTGGATGTTAAGCTCTATCTCTTCAAGTTCCTTTACGAGATTAGACTGCATTTCCTGAAGTTCAGTAAGGCGCTGTTTCTTTCTTGGGTCATAGCCGACAGCAAGAATGGTTTCAATACCACCACCTGAAGAACCAATGTTCTTTGCGGAGATCTCTTCCGTAGCAAACACCTTTCCACCGATGATGGAAGCTCTTTTCCCCTTGAGAAGGATCTTCTTCATAGCCGTAACATCACTGTTCATGATGTTGTCGTTTACAACAATGTATTCTTCTGCAGTTACCTTTGCATTTTGAATGAAGCGTGCCCAAACGGACTTGCTTGTAACGATTTCACACTCGTCACGGCCCATAACACCCTGGGATATAACGATGTCTCCACCTGCTTCAATATTACAGCGTCCAACAGAACCGTAAATTTCAACGTTACCATCGGCCTTGATACTGAACCCGTCTTCAACATCTCCGCGACAGAGAACTGTACCCATGTAGGTAATGTTACCGGTCTTGATGTTTACGCCCTGAACTTCGTAGATTTCTTCTACATTGATCTTGTCACTGACAAGGGAAACATGTCCGTTTTTCTCTGCAAGAATCGTACATCCGTCCTTGTCAAGAATAGTATTCTGTCCAAGCGGGAGCGAAATATCCTTTCCGTTCTTTGCTTCAAGATAGCGTCCCATAATGGTCTTTCCACCCTTACCACGGGTAGGAAGGATTTTCTTTGCAAGGGGCTGCCCGGCAACGACATTCTGGATGAGATTGAGTTCCTTAAAGTCAACCTGTCCGTTTTCTGTTTCCTTAAGCTTGAGTTTGGACCTATCCGTCTCGAATTTGTATTCAATGTAGCCATCGGTTCCATGCTGAGGAAGAACAGCAGCCGCAACTTCATAGGGAACATTGTATACTGGTGTATCAACAAAGGCCTTTATCTTGTCTTCCTCAATACCCGCAACAACCCCCTGTGTAGTAAGGGCATTGATGATTCTGTCTGCGGAAATGTCAGATCCACCTGCCGTAGGAGCCGAAACTGTAATGGTTGCCTGCATTTCATCCTTTGCAAGGTCAACGGCCATTACGGCATCACCGGCAGAAATATGGTTGAAGGCACCTACTTCCACATAGTCGTCGTTAGTACCTTCCTTAGCAAGTTTCTTGAGTAATTCTTCGTCGAGGTTTGTATTGTCCGGTCTTCTTGCATCATTTATAAGATCATCAGGATTAACTGGATTTCCTTCTCCCACAGGAAGAGTTACCTTTACGAAAATATTAGAACCGAACCTGCGGATGAAGTACATGCCGTCCATATTGACAACCTGAACTTCCGCAACTTCTTCTGAGTCGCTTTCAGAGGAAACTGCATTGATGTTTTTCTTCTTAAGGATGAGGGATGGATTTTCGTATACCTTGATTCGCCATGGCTTTTTCATGAGGCCTATGACACCGGTAAAACCCTTTTCAATGACTTCATATTCTAGGTTGCGGACTTTTGTTTCAAGCTGAACAGCCGCATCGGCAAGGCATTCGTCAAGGGTATCACCAATAACCTCAACTGCAGTTATCCCCTTGTCAATCTGGAGCTGTTTTTCCATGTCAATGCGAAGTCTGTCTAGCGTTACCATAGGTTCCTCTTAGAAAATGCCTTTCCTAACGCTCGTAAGCTTTGCACGCAAACGAAGGTTAGCCTTGGAATGGAGCTGACTTACACGGCTTTCGCTAACATTGAGTACTGCACCGATTTCACGGAACGAAAGGTCGTTATGGTAGTAGAGAACTATTACCTTCTTTTCATTTTCAGGAAGTTCTGTAATTGCCTGGATGATAACCCTGCGGATTTCTTCCCTTTCAACAATTACATCAGGATTGAGGCTTGATGGTGCTTCTATGCTGTCACCAATGGAAATATGTTCGCTGTCATCCCCTGAATACCAAACGTCGTTGAGGGAAAGTACACTGGTTCCGCTAACCTTCATGACTGTAGACTGATATTCGGCTTCCGTCATGTTCATTGCCTGGGCAATTTCCGAATCAGTGGCGGTTCTGCCAAGTTTTGCCTCAAGCTCAACAATGGTTTCCTCTATTTCACGTGACTTCTGGCGTACGGAACGAGGAACCCAATCCAATTCGCGCAGTTCATCAAAAATTGCACCGCGAATACGAGTCGTTGCATAAGTCTTGAACTTTACATTCTTGTCCGGGTCATATTTGTTTATGGCATCAAGAAGGCCGAACTGACCGAAGCCAACAAGGTCATCAAATTCAACGCTGTCAGGCATACCTGTAGACACGCGGCCTGCCACCCATTTAACAAGAGGCATGTACTGCCTTATGAGTTTATCTCGAATTGCAACGGATTTTGTTTTCTTGAACTCTCTCCAGAGCTCAAGTTCTTCATTCTCGTCTAGAACTTCTACTGCCATTTATCCCAACCCTTTTTTAATCCCATTTACAAGGCTTTGCTTAATCTTCTTTTTTCAGCAAGGTACGAATCGCACTTGCAATTATCTTTGAATCCTGTTTCATCATGTCACCACCTTCCGTCATTGCAGCACTGGCCTTCATGTCTCCAGACTGAGCAAATTCAGAGTCACTGATTACAGATGCAACGGATCCACCGTCTCCTCCTGCACCATCATCCTGATTGGAGAATTCCCCAATATCAGGCAATGCATCTATTTCCTTTACTCCGGAACCTTTCTTTGCAGAATCAGTTTCCTGAGCCTGAGGAGGATCATTTTTTACTGTTTCGCCGCTTTCAATTGGCGTTCCAAGCTGTACAGGCTTGAATTCTGCAGTTCCCGCAGTCTCTTTGGATACAGTTGCAGGTGCAGATACAGGTGCAGATTCAGCAGCTGCAACCGGTTCTACGGGAGCACTTGCTGTCACCTTTGGTTCAGTCTTATACGAAAAAACCTGGCGTCCAGAAGAAACATCAAAGGCAGGAGCCTGATCCTCTTCCGTAAGGTTCTCGTCATCTATTGTAATGTTCACAAAAGAACCTGCGCCGGAACTACTGCCGGAAGAAGGTTTCTTTGAACCATCATCCACGGAATCCCCGACCAATCCACCATCAACCTCAAGAAACTTTGAATTGAGCATGTCGATGGCAAATCCAAGGGCAGCAAAAATAAGTCCGAAAATAAGCCCTCTCAACAGGGCAACACCAAATCTATGAGTAGAAATAATACATATAAGGAAAGAAAGCAAAAAACCGCAGGCTGCAGCTACAGCAATATTTTTTACCTTAAACAAGTACATCCTCCCACAGATACAATCACCATATATTTTATGGCAAAATTCCGATGTGGTCAATGAAAAACTTAACTGCACCTGTCAAAAGGTAAATAAAAAAGGGATATCCCGCAAAGAACACCCCTTCTATATAAAATTTCATTATCAAATCAGCCTAAACTGACGGAAAACTACTTCTTTTTTCCAATAAACTTCTTGAGGAAGTTGGAAACTCCGGCATCAGCAGGAACTTCTGTCTTTTCGATTCTGCCTACAATATGCTTAAGACATACGGCAGGCTTGGATGTTGGACTGATAGCCATGAAAGGCTTCTGACGGATAACGCTGGCCTGAACTGCAGGATCGTCATACACGAAACCGATGTATTCCACCTTATAGTTAAGAAACTGGCTTACGATATTTATGATGAGGTCAGAAATTCTCTTTCCTTCATCAGCCGAATGAACGCGGTTAACGAGAAGCTTAAGGTTGATTGGTCTCTGGTCTGAAAATTCTGTCGTAATAATCTTGATGATACCGTAAGCATCTGTGATGGCAGTAGGTTCCGGAGTTGTAATTACATACACTTCATCGGAAGCTGCAAGAAACTGAAGAACATTGTTTGAAATACCTGCACCGGTATCAATGATGATGATGTCGGCGTTTCCAAGGGAAGCAAATTCATTGGCAAAATAGTCCAGTTCATCATTTGAAAGATTGGCAATCTTTGCAAAACCATTGGCACCTGCAATGAATTTAAAGCCGAATTCAGTATCAATGATGATGTCTTTCATCGTCTTTTTGTGGTTCAGTACGTGCATGAGGTTATACTGAGGAACAACACTCAGAAGAACATTTACATTTGCCATGCCAAGGTCACCGTCAATAAGGATGACCTTCTTTCCAAGCTGAGCATAGGCAATGGCTGTATTTACGGCAATGTTGGTTTTTCCGACTCCACCCTTGCCGCTGGTAATGGCAATGATTCTCGTTTTGTGATCTTTTCCGGCCTTACCGAAGTTGCTCTCACCCATTATATTTCGAAGTTCTTTTGCCTGATCTTCCATTAAAAATCTCCCTAGATATTGAAACCACTGTCTTTTTTATCGGCATTTCCCAATCGTTTTTCAACATCTTTCTCATTAAATTTAAATCCTTTGAGATGAGAAACGAACCACATCGGGGTTGCCCTTTCAATCGTATAGAGAACTTCCTGTCCAGTAGTAATCCAGGAAACTGCCTTTTTCTTTTCCGAAAGCACACTGATGACACGGCCAAAAGTCTGTGTCTCATCACATTTTGTAATTATGACGCTCTTGAAGTTAAAGGATTCAAAGTTGCGGATGATGTTCTCAAAATCTTCAACGCTAACACCAGCCGTAACCGTAAGGTAAACGCTTTCGTTCATGTTCTTCACGTCAAGGATGGTATGCATATTTGCGATGTTATGGTAATCGTTTGGACTGTATCCTGAAGTATCTATGAAGATATAGTCGGAATTAGAAGCATAGTTTTCAAAAAGCTCCTTTATTCTTGAAGAATCCTCAGCCTTGTCTACCTCTACATTGATGATTTCAGCCCACCTTTTAAGCTGTTCTGCCGCTGCAACGCGCATGGTATCCGTTGTAATCATCCTGATTCTAGGGGCAAAAGTATATTTTTCCTTATTGTTTTTGAAATCCACGGCAATATGGGCACCCATTTTTGCAAGGGTTGTAGTCTTTCCCACGCCGGTAGGTCCCACAAGAATGATTACTTTTGGCTGACCTTTTTCTTCTGCAGGAGCAACAGGAATGCTTTCAGCAATCCATTCAACAACCTTCTGCTGCACGTAGTCAAAGTCCTCCAGTTCTTCCATGGAGAAATCCGACTTCATCCTCTTGCACATTTCATTCCTATAGGACTTTGAAAAACCGTTATCCTCAAGAATATCACGGATAAGGGAGATTGACTTGTGTTCGCCTTCTGCAGTGGTAGCCTGAAGGACAGCCGTCATCTGCTCGGACATGAGGTTTCTCCACTCTTCCATCTGCTTTGCCATCTGAGCAATCTGAATTGTATTGGTTACATTGGAGCTGGAACCCGAAGCCATAAGAACATTAGCCCTTTCTTTCAGGAACTCTGGATCAACAGAAGGATTGCTTCTTGGAATCACAGGCTGAGACATATTTCCGAAGGAACCGAACCTGCCGGGAGTTTCAGGAACCACCGGTTTTGCAGGCTTATTGTTGATCTGATATGTCATCTCAAGAATATCTTTCTGAAAGAAGCCGAATATACCAGGCTTAAGCTTTCGCTTCTGATTGAGGATAATGAAATTAGTTCCATGCATATCCCTGATTTTGTCGAGACATTCCTGCCTGTTTGCCCCTGTTATACGAAGAATTTCTTCATTCTTACCAACTTCGCTATACATTTATCTCTCCAATAATTTCAGTCTGGATATTTGTGCCTGCATTTACGATTTCAGAGAAAGAAAGGACTATGAGCCTTGGCATTTCACGTTCTGTAGCAGACTTTACGAGACGGCGTACTTCCGAAGGACAGAAAACAATAGGAGGAATACCAGGATATTTCTGCCCCATCTGGGCAACGGCACTGCTTACGGCATTGATGAAATTCCTTCCTTCATCTAGATCAAAGACAACCATAGGGGCACCACCCACAGGAGTTGCAGACTTTTCAAGGATCTTTTCGCACAAAGACTGTGCAATACTCAATCCCCTGAGAACCTTGTTGTCGTCAACAAACTGCTGGCATATCTGGGCACCAAGAGCTTCGCGTACCTTTTCCGTAAGTTCCCAAGGGTTGCGGGTAATCTTTCCGAAATCCCCAAGAGTTTCAAGGATTGTAACCATATTGCGGATGCTTACGCGCTCTTCAAGCAGATTCTTGAGTACGGCTTCAATGTCACCGTAGGTAAACTTTTCAGGACCTGTAGTAACTTCATCAACAACAACATTATTCTGCTTCTTGATTTCCTCAAGAATGGCACTGACGCTCTGACGGCTAAGGATTTTGGCCGCATTACTGCGGATAAGTTCCGTAAGGTGAGTAGCTATAATTGTAGGAGCATCAATTATGGCATAGCCTGCCTTTTCTGCTTCAAGGCTCTTTGATTCAGGAAGCCAGATGGCATCCATGCCGAATGCAGGATCCTTTGTTTTTTCACCCACCATTTCACGGTCCTTTGGAACACCACCGGTATTAAGGCACATGAAGTGGTTCATCTTGAGCCTACCCTTGCCAACTTCTATGCCACGAATCTTGAATGAATACTCTTCTGGCTGCAGTGCCATCTGATCCATGATGTGGATAGGAGGAATGACAAGACCAAGATCAAGGGCACATTCATGGCGTATTCTCTTAACACGGGACATAAGTTCCGCACCCTTTTCATTATCAACAAGAGGAATGAGGGCGTAACCGATTTCAAGAGAAAGATCGTCAAGCTTTGCAACAGGAGAAATTTCTTCCGCTGCACCATCGCCTTTTTTCGGGGCGTTCTGTGCTTCCATGGCCTGGATTTTTTCAGCCTCTTCTTTTGCCTTCTTTGCCTTTGTAAGGTAATAGCCGACAAAAATAAGGAATCCCCCAACAGGAACCAGAATGAAACTTGAACCATTATGGAACACAAGGCCGAGAACGATAAAGGCAAATCCAACGACAACATAGATGAAGCCGTTGACTGTAAGCTCGTCCCTGAAACGATTCGAAAGGGCCGTCTCTTCTTCCGTACCGGTTATGAGGAGACCTGTAGCAAGGGAAATGAGAAGACCCGGAACCTGAGACATGAGTCCGTCACCGATGGTAAGGATAGAATAGGTCTTAAAGGCATTTCCAAGTCCAATCCTGTTGCCGACTATAATACCGCCAACAAGGTTCAGGACAGTAACGAATATACCGAATTTAACGTTTCCACTTACAAATTTTGTGGCACCATCCATTGTAGAAAAGAAGTTAATTTCCTGACCAAGTCTCTTGATCTTGAGGTTCCCCTCTTCTTCCGTAATGGCACCGGAATTCACCTGATTCTGAATGTTGAACATCTTGTTGTTCATGCTGTCCAAAGTAAAGCGGGCCGTAACTTCAGAAACACGGTCAGCACCCTTTGTAACGACAATCATCTGGAAAACGATGATGACAATAAAGATGAAGAATCCTACAACAATGTTCTTACGGGCAACAATATTGGCAAAGGCCTGAACCAGTTCGCTCTGATTTGAAAGATGTCCAGTCCCCGTTGCAGGGTTCATAAGAATAAGCCTTGTAGAAGAAATATTGATGGCAGTTCCGAAGATTGTCATCATGAGAACAAGCCTTGGGAAGGTGGTAAAATCAGCAGGTCTCTTTAGGTTGAGGACAGCAAGGACAATAACCATGGACATGGCAAGGTTAATAGCCATTGCAATATCAACAAAAGTTTTTCCAACAGGAATAAAAATCAAAAACAGGAGTAATATGAGCAAGACGGCAAGAAAATTCTCGCCAATTATATTGATAAACGATCTACCAGTGTTCTGCTTTTCCGGCATTGAGTCCCCACCCTTAACTTAAAAGCTTCTTCTGAAAAAAAGAGAAATTTATAGTTCTATGATTTTACTATAGTTTTGAAAATTTAGAAACACTATATGTAGATTTTTTTTGAAAAATTTAGTGTTTTTCCATGTATCCAATGTTGGCGTAGATGTCCGCAATCAAGCGCAGGTATTGCTGTGGAATGATGGTACCAACCTCAAAATTACTGTACAGGTCTCGGGCAAGGGGCCTGTTTTCAACGATAGGAACATCATTTTCACCGGCAATGGCTTTTATCCTCTGGGCTGTTTCATCCACACCCTTGGCATTTACCATAGGAGCTTCCTGGGTTTCGCTGTCCCACTTTAGAGCAACGGCATAATGAGTAGGGTTAGTAATTACAACATCAGATTCACGGACAGCCTTAGGCATGTTGGCCTTGAGCATTTCTTTCTGAGCCTGTTCAAGTCGTCCCTTTACCTCAGGATCTCCTTCCGCTTCCTTGAATTCTTCCTTTATTTCCTGCTTGGTCATCTTGTTCTGCTTTAAGAATTCGCGCCTCTGCATTACATAGTCAAAAACTCCTATGGCAACAAGAAGCACGGCACAGGTAATGAGCAGCTTTGCAACCATCTTGGCAACAGTGACCATGGCCATATATATACCACCCGTATGAAGGAAATCCAATGTAGCAGGCAGATCAGACTTAATCTGTATGTAGGCAACAGAACCTATGATAATAAGCTTTACAATGGATTTAAGTATATTAACAACCCCAAGGACAGAAAAGAAATTCCTCCTGAAATATTCCCCGAACTTGGGAACGATTTTGGAAAACTTCATTTCTATGGTCTTTGTAGTAAAAAAATATCCCTTATTCTGAACAAGATTAACGATTATGGCAGCAACAACGCCAATAGCACAAAGGGACAGGACAATAGGCATCATGGTAATCAAAAAAAGATGAAAAAGCTTGCTGTCCGTCACTTCCATTGTTGCCACGTTACTGAAACAAAAGTTCATCATTACGATGATTTTTTTGTAAATCCACGGAGCAAGAAGAACCAGGGCAATACTTACAAAAAGAAGCACAATGGCACCATTCATTTCCTGGCTTTTTGCAACACGGCCTTCTTCCCTTGCCTTGCGGAGTTTTGTCTCTGTAGCTTCCTCAGTCTTTCCCTCGTCTTCCGGACCGAACCACTGGAGGTCTATCTGGCTCATTGAATTCCACCTCCAGAAATTTTCGTCATAATGGACTGAATTTCCCTAAAACCTTCATAAATGCTCATCTGGAAAAACTCGCAGAAATGAGGAACAAGAACTGCAATGAGGAAATAGGAAACAAGCATGAGGATTGGGAATCCTTCAGAAAGAAGATTCATCTGAGGGGCTGCCTTTGTAAAAATACCCATGGTAACGTTTATGAGGAACAATGACCCCATGATAGGCAAAGCAATAACGAGGGCATCTTTAAAAAGCATGGAAAGAGATTTCATCATAAACTCTGCAAAAAAATCAGTGTTGCTTACAATTGAAAAAGCATTCATGGTCTTAAAGCTTGTTGCAAGCCCGTCACAGAACATGGTCTGAAACCAATGATTCTGCAGAAAAACTATCATGGCAAGGAAGTTGAAGAACTGTCCCATAAGGGGATTTTCCACCTGGCTCAAAGAGTCATAGACTTCGCTGGCACTGAGTCCCATCTGGAAGGCAAAAAACTGGCCGGCAGTAGAAAAGGCGGCAAAAATAATCTGGATGTAGAATCCAAGGATAATGCCTATCATTCCTTCTCCTACCAGGAGAAATATGTATTCAAGATTAAAGGAACCTTCCGGTGTAACATACGAACGATAGTCTGCAAAAGGGAATCCAGTCTGACTAACGGTCGGAAATATGAAATAGGCCATGTACAATGCAAGGGCAATTTTGGCCATCCTAGGGACAGTCCTTGAAGACAGCAACGGAAGTGTCACCATTGTAGTAAAACACCTGAAAACAACGAGAAGGAAAATCGGTGCATTGGAAACAATCTGCTCAAGCATTGAAAACTACCGGCATACCTATTTTGCAAAGGCAGGAATGAGTTCAAGAATTCTCTTGAAATACTGGGCCGTAGAAGTGAACATCCATCCGCCCATCAAAAAAAGCACAAGAAAAATTGTCAGGAACTTTGGAAGGAACGTAAGGGTCTGTTCCTGAATTGAAGTGGTTGCCTGAAGGATTGCAACAACAAGACCAACAATAAGAGCAAATCCAAGGACAGGTGCACACATTTTGAGAACCTGAAAAATGCCGGACTGCATTAAAAACTGAATGTCAAGAATATTCATTTTTCACCTTCCCTATTTTATAACGCTGAGGAACAGCTGCTGAGTAAGAAGGTTCCATCCATCGACAAGGACAAAAAGCATGAGCTTGAAAGGCATGGAGATCTGAACCGGAGGAAGCATCATCATACCCATGCTCATAAGGATACTTGCAACCACCATGTCTATTACGATGAAAGGAATGTATAGCAAGACGCCGATTTTAAATGCAACCGTAAGTTCGTGAAGGATATAGGCCGGAACAAGCACAAAAGTCGGAATGTCAGAAAGATCCCTGGGACGGTTATCCACACCGTTCTGGTCGTTCTGAGCAATCATCTTGTTGTAGAGCTTCATGAAAGTTCTAAGAGATGAAGTATCCCCGTTCATCTGCTTTGCCATAAAAAGCCTTATAGGAGCCTCTGCTTTTGTGTAGGCTTCCTGAAGGGTGATTTCATTATCAGACAAAGGCTTGAAGGCATCATCGTAAACAGTCCTGAAAGTAGGCCACATGCAGAACAAAGTCATGAAAAGCGCAATGCCGTTAAGAACTGCCGTTGGAGGAACCTGCTGAAGTGACAATGCCCTCTTTATAAAGTCAAGGACAATTGAAAAACGAAGGAAACAGGTTGCAAGGATAAAAATGCTTGGTGCAAGGGTAAGCAATGTAAGGAGGACAAGAAGCTGAACACTGAAAGCAACTTGAGCACCTGTTCTAGGAGCCGTAGCACTCAAGGAAATGTTAGGGAAATCTACACCCGTAACGCTGTGTCCAAGTTCAGTATTACCCCTTGTGCTTCCTTCCGGGAAAGTACTTTGAGAAGACAATGGGAAAACACAGGCAAGACAGATAAAGCATGCAACAACAGCACGAAGAATTCTTTTTCTCATTACTCTTCTCCATTTCCATTGTTTTCAGAAGATTCACCATTATCAATCTTTTTTTTCTTGATTGAATTGATGAGATCCTGTGTGGAAGAATCAAAGACACTGCCAGAATTTTTTGTCTCGTTTGCATCAGAATCCTGAACTTTCTTTTTTGGAACGAACATCTCCAAAACTTCTGCAAAATTCTTTGCCCTAAACTGGTTTGAAGTCTTATCAGCGTGAACATTCATGGCATTTATAAGTTCCTTGTCCTCTATTTCGCAAAGGAGATTAACGGAATCATCAGAAACTCCAAGAAGAAATCCCCTGTCAATGAGGGTAACAACCTGAACGGATTTTCCAGGGCCAAGATTTATACCTGCAACCTTACGCAAAAAAGGATCGTTGTCGGCACCAGGTTCAATGGTCTTTTTCATGAGACGAAAAATAAAGTAGATTACACCAATGACTATGGCAAGAACGATTATCATTCTTACAAAAACCCAGAAGCCACTTACAGGCTTTGCAGCAGGAGCTTCAGGCGCATCCAGATTACCGTCGAAAGTAAACTGAGATTCTTCTATCTGAGACTGAGTCAAATTCTGTGTCTGGGAAGACCGGTCGCTATCCGGAGAGGAATTCTGTGCAAAAACTAAACCTGCACAAAACATAAAGGCAGCAAGAAGCGCTGCAAACCTGACTTTTGAGTAATTCATTTTCCCACCCATTTTTTAGTGAATCATTACAAGTCCTTTATCCCCATAAGAGACCTGTAAAAAATTTTGGGCTCACCAGAAAAACTGGGAGCCCTTTTATATTACATTGAAGATGCAACGTGTTCAAGTGACGGAAGGATTTCTGTAACACGAACACCGAAGTTTTCATCGATGACTACAACTTCACCCTTTGCTATCGGCTTGTGGTTAACAAGGATATCAACCGGTTCACCGGCAAGCTTATCAAGCTCAATGATTGTACCTTCACCAAGTCCAAGAATGTCTTTGATAGTTTTCTTTGTACGACCGAGTTCTACAGTCATTTCCATGAAAACATCCATGATAAGACTGATGTTACCCTGTTCTGCAGAAGAAATTCCCTGAACAAAATTAGGGAACTGCAAAGACTGAACATTCGGAGGAGTCTGCATTGGCATTCCGCCCATCATCTGTGGCTGAGCCATACCCATTCCACCCATCATAGCGCCTCCCATTGGCTGCTGCATGCCCATCTGCATTTGAGGCTGAGCCATGCCCATGCCCCCCATCATCTGTGGCTGAGCCATACCCATTCCGCCCATCTGCATCTGAGGCTGTGCCATTGCTGGAGCTGCACCCATTCCGCCAAGTTCCATTGCTGGAGCTGCTGCCTGAGCACCACCGCCAAGAGCTTTTGCCATACCGTCAGCAACAGGACCAGAAACGGCTTCCCATACAGTATAGCTTTCCCCAGCCATAGTAACTGGATATGTAAACAGGGCAAATGTTCCCTGTGGCATTCTGATCATTGCCTTTGGCTGGTTTACAGTCTCAGGTGGATTTGTTGCAAGACCAGGAAGCTTGCCAGACTTACTGAGTTCTGTAATTTCCGAACCGGAGAAAGCCGATACTACTTCCGAGATTACGGAAAGCCCCATGTCATCAAGGGCAGGATTTTCTTCCTGATTAATGAAGCCAACAAGCTTGGTTGCCATTTCTGAAGACATGAGGAAAAGGTGATCTCCACCAAGTCCAGCAGAATAGTCAGCCATAACGGCAATTACAACTTCAGGAACCTTTGCAAGAAGCTGATCACGGGCAGCAGTTTCAACTGTAGGAGCCCCACATGAAACTTCCTGCTGTGTCATGTTCTTGATGACTTCTGCAAGTTTATCTTTCATTCCATTTGCAAAATTCTGCAAAGTTGGAACATCAATGCTTACTTCAGGTCCGGATGAAAAAGAACCGCCTGAACCAATACCACCTACGTCTACGCCAGACAAAAGTGCGTCAATTTCTTCCTGTGATATAGAACCTTCGCTCATAGGTTATCATCTCCTTCCGGGGTTAATTCTTCAAATTCTTCTGAATCCTGTTCATCAATCTTACCGATGATCTGAACAGCTATTTTTTTACCTACATTACCAGCCTGACAGTAGAATTTCTTCTGGCTGCCAACGCTTAAAGTCAGCGGTTCGCCAACCTTTATTGTATTCAACCTTACAACGTCACCGCACCTAAGGTTGAGGACGTCCCTGATAGGAACGTTGATTGAACCGATGTCAGCAACAAGTTCCATTTCAACATCAGAAAGCTTTTCCTTGAGTGTACCAAGGTACTGTGTGGTTGAACTTCTGCGGACAGAAGAGAACCAGAATGATGATGAAAGTTTTGAAACGATAGGTTCAATCGTGATGTATGGAATACAGATATTCATCATACCTGCTTCTTCACCGATTTTAACTTCCAGCGTAATAAGGATAACCATTTCGTTCGGTGGAACGATCTGTGCAAACTGTGGGTTTGTTTCAATCTGCTGCAAACGAGGACGAAGGTCAATAACCTGTGTCCAAGCTTCACGCATATTTGCAAGAATACGAACGATAATACCTTCCATTACCGACTGTTCGATATCTGTAAGGTCACGGTTAACTTTACCACCTGTATCACCCTTTCCACCAAAAAGGCGGTCGATGATGATGAATGTAATTTCCGGAGCAATTTCGAGAACTGCATTACCCTTCAAAGGGTCCATGTTGATTACGGCAAGTGTTGTAGGTGTCGGGATTGAACGAATGAATTCTTCGTATGTAAGCTGATCTACAGACGCAACATGAACATGAACCAGGGTACGAAGCTGTGCTGAAAGGCTTGTTGTCGTAAGACGGGCAAAAGATTCATGCATGTTGGAAACTGTACGAATCTGTTCCTTTGAGAACTTGTCCGGTCTGCGGAAGTCATAAATCTTAATGCGTCGGGTGTCTGTGACCGGCTTGAACTCATCGGCTTCACTTTCGCCTGTGCTTATAGCCTGGAGGAGCTGGTCAATTTCATCCTGTGACAGAACTTCATTCATGTCTTATCCCACCTTAAAAAAACAGCATTACTGCTGAACTACATCTTTTCCTGTAAAGCGAACATCACGGATTCTTGAATTGCTCAAGATATCATCGTTAATCTGGTCGCGAATCTGCTGCCTGAGCAATTCCTCATTCTGAGGCTTAAGATCTTCAACTGTCTGTTCCGAGAAGAAACGGCGAAGGAAGTCAATGATTTCAATGCGTCTTTCTGTGATTTCAGAAGAAGCTGTCTTGTCATCCTTCTTGTAACCGAGGGCAATAGTAACGCTTACGCTTGCTGGCACTGGGTCACTTGTTGAAGTTCTAATCTGATCAAGGGAAGTATACCAGTCATATGATTCACGCTTAACTGTGTACTCTTCGCTAACCGGAATGGCAGTCTGCTTGCTGCCGCCTTTATTTAATATTGCAGTTGTAACTACTACGATTGTTACGATGAAAATTACAGCAGCAACACCAATAAGAATCATCTTGAGCAACTGAGGGAATGCACCCTTTACACCGCTTTTCTTTCCAGCAGGTGCGTCACCTTCGAGACCGTCACCAAGGTCATTTGCGTTGTCTTCGTCTGCCATAACATCCTCCCGAATTTATATATTTTCACTTACTTTTTTATCGGTAAATGAAAATTTTTTCTTAGCATTTTTTTATTTGCGATTAAAAGTGTCCGTCATCAAGAATGATAACATCAACCCTTCTGTTGTAGGCACGACCTTCTGCAGTATCATTGCTGAACTTAGGCCTTGTATCAGCATATCCCGCAATGGAGAACTGCTGCTCGTTAACACCGAAATCTGCAAGGTAATGAAGGACATTTGCTGCACGTGCCGCAGAAAGCTCCCAGTTACTTGGGAAAACTCCACCGTTTGTAACAGCCCTGTTATCCGTATGACCTTCAATCCTCCAGCGCCTACCTGCAACTTCCGGAGCTTCAAAGAACTTCGAAAGCCTAAGGAGAGTTTCGCGGGAATCTTCAATATTGATATCCGCACTACCTTCCTCAAAGAATGAATCCGAAGCAAGGGAAATGATGATTCCACGCTCATCACTTGTAATGGTAATCTTGTTGGACTTAACTTCCGGCGCAAAACTGGAAATGGCCTTTTTCATTGCTGGACCAAGAGCCTTACCTTTTTCAATTGAAGGAAGAGCACTTACCACATTACCAAGGTCTGCAAGGCTACCAGGGCTAACAGAAATACCACCGCCAGGATTATTGTTTGAAAGAGAAGCGGACAATGCAGCCATCTGAACTGCATCCGATTCCGAAGGGTCATAAAGCATAACGAAGAAGCAGAGCATGAGGGTAATCATGTCTCCATAAGTACCTTGCCACGCGGTACTTGGTTTCTCCGGTTCTTTCTTTTCTTTTGCCATAATTAATCCTTAAGAATGTCAGCTTCAATAGCTTTGCGTGATTTTGGATCAAGATATGTAAGAAGTTTCTGTCCAAGAACGCGAGGGTTATCACCAGCCTGAATAGAAAGGATTCCTTCAAGAACCATTTCCTTAGAGTTCATTTCACGACTGTTCTGTGCCAGAAGTTTTGTAGCAAGAGGTCCAAAGAGCCAGTTGGCAAGCATGGAACCGTAAAGTGTTGTAATCAAGGCAACGGCCATGTTAGGACCGAGGGATGACTTGTCTTCAAGGTTGTTCAACATACCGATAAGACCGATAACTGTACCAAGCATACCCCAACCTGGAGCGTAACCTGCCCACTGGTTAAGAATACCTGCCCACTGCATATGACGGGCTTCGGTCTGTGCCATTTCATTTTCAAGGATAGCGCGAATTGCGGAAGCATCATTACCGTCGACCATAAGTCGGAGACCTTCCTTGAGGAACGGATCATCAAGATCATCAAGACCTTCTTCAAGGGCAAGGATACCTTCACGGCGAGCCTTTTCCGCAAGGGAAACAAGGTTCTGGACAATATTCTTTTCACCGTAATCGAAGACCTTCATTGTTCGCCCGATGATTCCCCAAATACCGATGACCATGTTCAAAGGAGATGAAATGAACAGAGCCATGTAAGAACCACCGATAACGATGATTACAGAAGGGATATCGATAATACCACCAACAGAAGAACCTGATGAGAAAACACCAAGCAAAACCATGGCAATACCACCAACGAAACCAATTATTGTCGCCAAATCCATTTAGATTCCTCCCAAAACAAACAGAAACGCCGATTTTCCATAAGAAACTAAAGTTCCTGCATGCCTATTTTTTTTCTGTAGGATACGATTCTTTCAATGATTTCTTCAGGAGTTTCGTGAACTACAACTTTTTTTCCTGACAGAAGCGTAAGCGTTAGATCAGGATTTTCTTCCATAGATTCAATCTGATGAGGATTAACCCAGTACTTCTTCCCGTTTAAACGCGTTACTTCAATCATATTTTACAATAATGAACTGTAAACAATGAATCGTCAAGTAGATTATCGGCATTTTTTGACATCAACTTAATTTTATAGAAGAAATTAAGGGATCTGCAAAAAGAATTACCACGCTGAGTTCGTTGACTTCGAATATTACATGATTTTTTAATACCGTGTTTTAATTACAAATTTTTTGTTATAAATATAACAAAAAACAGAATTGCACTTGCAAATATAATTTAATGAATTTAGAGTTAAAGGCATGAAAACACAGATACTTGTTATTGAAGATGTTCCTGAAATGTCACAGCTCATTTGCCTTTACATGACAAATGCCGGATATGAAACTACTGCATTTGAAAAAGCCGAGGATGCACTGACAAAAATGCAGGAAGGCTACATCCCTGACCTTGTACTTCTTGATCTTAATCTTCCCGGCATGAGCGGCTATGAATTCCTTAAGAAATTCAGAAGCGAATACAAGCCTACAATTCCGGTAATGATAGTATCTGCGAGAGATGCTGACGACGACATCATCGAAGGCCTTGGACTTGGCGCCGATGAATTCGTAACAAAGCCCTTCAGTCCAAAGGTCCTGGTCGCTAAGGTACAGGCTAGGCTTGCACGCCTCAGCGCAACGGAAGCATCAGTAGAAGAAACAATCAAATTTGGTCCCTACACTCTTTTCTGCAACAGCTGCGTACTCAAGAGAGGTTCAGAAAAGATTGCCCTTTCTGCAAAAGAATACGAGGTTCTTGAATACCTTGCCCGCAACAGCGAAAGGCCTATTACTCCGGAACAGATTTACAACGCTGTATGGAAGACTCAGTTCGGCGACATGACAGCAGTAGGCGTTTACATCCAGCGCCTCCGCAAGAAGATTGAAGACGATCCTTCAATGCCAAAACATATCGTAACAATGTTCGGCATGGGATATAAGTTCAACGCATAAAACCTGATTTACCGTAAAAGCAATGCACATAAAAAGACAGATATCGCTGCTCATCATCACCCTGCTGATTTTACCGTTGGCCTGCGTAATTGTTTTTCCAATGTTCTATTATTCCCAGATATCCGATTCCAGCCTGATGCAGAGATTTCAAGCAGAAAGGCAGAAGAATCCTACAATACTTTCTGACAAAAGCTGGAACCAGGTCCGCCGATTCATAGAGCAGAAACCACGGGACATTGAAATTCTTGTAATCCACGACAAAAAGCTTTTATTTTCAACTTTCACCGACATGCCGGAAGATTTTAACCTTACACTGAATGACTTCTATTCCTATTTAAAAGCAACATTTTCCGAGTACAACTATCAGATTCAGTCTTTTTATATTGTAGACGATGAGCTTTACATCACAAAAGAAGCAAAGCTTAATCTAGACAAGGACCTCATTGACTACAGCGGACTCATAATCACGAGAAGAAGCGTTCTTTCAAGTCCCAGTTTCAACATCATAAGATTCAGATTCATGCTCCCCTTTTACATCATCATTGTCATAACGGAACTTATCTTCATTACCTTCGGAATTTTTTTCATAAGGACGATTTCAAATTCCGTAATCAAGCTCAAGCAGGCTACGGAAAACATCATCAACGGCAACATTGATACTCCGGTCGATACTGCCCTGAACAAAAGGGAAGCTGACGAAATTTCAAGTCTTGCAGAAAACCTTGAGAAAATGCGTTTGACCCTCAAGGAAAACAGTGAAAGAAAATCTCGCTTCATCATGGGAATCAGCCATGACTTAAGAACCCCTGTAGCCCTCATAAAAGGATATTCAGAAGCCATAGAAGACGGAGTCATTTGCGGCGAAAATCTTTGCAAATCCGCTTGCCTCATAAATCAGAATGCCGTTCGCCTTGAAGAAATGATAAACGACCTGATCAATTACGTTAAGCTGAACAATACGGACTGGAAACAGAACCTCCAGTCGGTTGCCCTAAAACCTCAGCTTGAATCATATCTTTGCAACATGAGGTGTGCTGCCGACATGTACAAGCGTAAGGTTTCCGGAGATTTCAATATTACTGACAGTCTTACAGTCAAAATGGATGCTAACCTTTTTCAGCGTGTAATAGAAAACCTGTTTACCAACGCCCTCAGATACACCAGAGACGGAGATGAAATTTCACTCAACGCCTATATTAACAGCGATAACATTCCTGTTGTTTCCTTCAAGGATACGGGTTCAGGAATAGAAAAGAAGGATCAGGAACGGGTTTTCGATCTTTTTTACAGGGGAACAAATTCAAGACGAGAAGACGGCATGGGAATTGGCCTTGCTGTAGTCAAGACAGTTATTGACAGCCACGGCTGGAACATTGAGATTAAATCAGAGCCAAACATGGGCACTGAATTCATCATTACACTGAACTGAGAAAGTTCCCGACAAGGCGGGCAACAGTTTCCTTGTCCTCTGCATCAACTGTGATGGCACCGGGAATTCCACGCATGAAGGTATACTGCTTTTTTGCATAATGGTGGCTGTCATTCTTTATCTTTTCCTTTACCTGTTCCATAGAAAGTCCATCGATAAAAAACTCGCTGTAACCTATGGCTTTCATGGCAGGAGTATCCTTCGTATATCCCATAGCCTTTAATTTTTCAATTTCTTTAGGAAGGCCTTCTTCAAACATTTTTTCAACCCGAAGATCGATTCTCCTGTAAAGGTCATCTTTATCGCGATTCAATATTATCGTCAGGAAATCATACCGGCTTCTCGGGGCATCGGGTAAAGCAAAAGAACTCAAAGGTTTTCCAGCCGTATAGAAAACTTCAAGAGCACGGCAGATTCTATACTCGTCATTAACATTGATTTTTGCGGCACTTGCAGGATCAACGATTTTAAGTTCTGCGTAAAGGGATTCTTTTCCAAGTTGCGCGAGTTTTTCCTTTATCTGAAGACGGATTTTTCCGTCGCTTTCAGGAGTCTTTGGAGCCCCCAAAATAAAGTTGCGGGCATAGAAACCTGTTCCGCCACAAAGGACAGGAATTTTTTTTCGTCCCCAGATTTCAGCACACAAATCATCCGCCTTGTCCATGAATTCACCAAGACCAAATTGAACCGAAGGCTCTGCGAAATCCACCAGATGATATGGAACAATAGCCCTTTCCTCAGGAGTCGGTTTTGCAGTTCCTATGTCAAAATATTTATAAACAGCCTGACTGTCGCAGCTGATGATTTCAGCCTTGTCTTTAAAATCAAAAAGACTGCCACTCCCGAACAATTCAAGAGTCAAGGCAGTCTTCCCGGTAGCTGTAGGTGCAAAAAAAACAATAACAGGAATTTTTGCAGAGTCAGCCATGAAATTTAGTTTTTCTTTTCTTCGATTGCGTACTGAACTTCTCCAGTAAAAAGCTGGCGAGCTGCAAGGCTCACAACCTTTCCGTCATTTTCGTCAACGATGCTGGAAATATCTGGGTCATTATACATGGCAAGTTTGGCAAGCTGATATGCACGGCGGCTAGCAGCCACAGTAATACCATACATTCCACCCTTGAATTTTGAAAGTTCTTCTAATGGGAAAATCATCTCACACACCCCTAAAATAAAGTAATTCATTATATATTGTATAGTATTCTTATGCAAGTATTTGAACAAAAAAATACCGCACGGACGAGGGTTCATCCATGCGGCAAAGGTTGGGTATATCTAAAAACAGTTGATACTATTGTTTAGCCGTTATTAGCGCTTGAGGCTGAGAACTGTCTCAAGGAGACTGTCGCCAGTCTGAATTGTCTTAGCGTTTGATTCAAATCCACGCTGTGTAACAATCATGTCTGTAAGCTGTTCTGTAAGGTCAACGTTTGACATTTCGAGAGTACCGGCAATAATCTTACCCTTACCCTGTGTCGAGCTTTCGCCTACGTTTGCCATACCAGAGTTGATTGATTCTGCATATGTATTATCACCCTTCTTTTCAAGGCCACCCTGGTTTGTGAAAGATGCCATTGCAACCTGACCGATTGTGCGTACAGAACCGTTTGAGTAAACGCCTGTGATTACACCGCTCTGGTCAATCTTGAAGTTGTCAAGGTAACCGAGCTTGTATCCGTCCTGGAAATTAGCCTTTGTTGTAGACTTAGAAGCAGCCTGTGTGATTGTGTTTTCCATGCTGCCGATTGTTCCAAGGTTAAGGTTGAATGTCTGGCGGTATGGATTTCCATCTGCATCTGCATTTGAATCAGCTACTGTGTAAGAAGCCTGGAGAACGATTTCACCTTCTGGATTTGACTGGTTTCCTGCGCTGTCTGTAACAGAAGCAAGCTTACCTGTGTTGTCAAAGTTAAGGATGTATGTGTTTTCCATTCCGTCTGTTCCACCGAAACCGATTCTTGTCTGTGTGAATTCAGCGTTGTCTGGATCTACATTTACTGTAACTGACCACTGGTTAGGATTTCCAGGAACCTTTGCAAAGTTCATCTGAACCTGATGTGCGTTACCGTAGCTATCGTAAATATTGATTTCTGTCTGCCAGGTTCCTTCAATAACCTGATCGGCAGTTGGATTTTCTGGGATTTCTGGAGTGTTCTTGTTAAGGTTACAAAAGTACTTAACGTTTTCTGTTGCCTTTGGAGGATCCTTCTGTCCTACAGGAATCACAAGGTCAGTTGGAGTTGCTGATGTACGAACAATCTGGCGTCCGTTTACATCTTCTGCCATCCAACCCTGAACCCTCATTCCGTTTGCAGGATTTACGAGTGTTCCGTTTGAGTCTGTACCGAATACACCGGCACGTGTGTAATATGTCTGGTCTCCGTTCTTCATTACGAAGAAACCGTTTCCCTGAATTGCAAGGTCAGTTCCGTTACCTGTTGTCTGAAGGTTACCCTGTGTAAAAATAGTGTCGATAGTTGCAACACTCATACCAAGTCCAACTTCCTTAGGGTTTACACCACCCACTTCTTCTGTTGGACGTGCAGCGCCATTAAGCTGCTGACTGATCATATCCTGGAAAGTTGCACGGCCCTTCTTGAAACCGTATGTGTTTACGTTAGAGATGTTGTTTCCGATAACATCCATTCTTGTCTGGTGATTCTGTAAACCTGAAACACCTGCGTACAATGATCTCATCATAAAGATACCCTCTTTTGATTTTTTTGTTTTTATTTACCCATTATATTCAGTCTGCAAACTGCAGGCTTGAAACCAATTTTAGTTGCCGTATACGGCTGTAATCTGCTTCATGTCGTAGTACATGTTACCAACGCGAACCTGTGGGTTCTGTCCGTAAGTAACGGCTTCTACAACACCAGTAGTTGATGTATCTCCGATAGCAATATCGACAGTTTTTCCGATTGTATTAACACCCTGTGCAGAAACAAGCATCTGGTTCATCTTTGCAAATTCCTGATTCATGTTTGTCATCTGTTCAAGGGAGCTGAACTGTGCCATCTGTGCAATCATCTGTGTATTGTCAGTTGGTTTTGTAGGATCCTGATGTGAAAGCTGAGTGATCAAAAGCTTAAGGAAGTCATCTTTTCCAAGTTCATGTGATGGTTTGCGTCCTTCAACTACAAGAGATTTGTTGAACGAATCAACCTGCATATTGAGTGCTGCCATTTCCTGAGCACTGAGTTTTGAACTAACTTGCATTCCTTCCATTTTTATATCCCCTTATGCAACTATACTAACCTGCTTATCAAGACCAGATTCATAAGAAACTGTTTCAGCAGAATAGTCATCAGAATCAGCGGAGGCAGCATAATTACTGTATGTTTTGTTGCCAAAGAACTGTTCGCCACTCTGCTGTCTTTCTCCCTGCTGTGCAAAAGCACCGGAAGAAGAATTATCAGCAAAACTAAGATTCAAGTTTGCATTCTCAAAACCGCTTTCCTGGAATGCCTGCCTTAAACTATCCATGTTCTGCTTGAAAGCTTCGAAAGCTTCTTTGCTGTGTACAGTTATCTGCCCTGTAATCACATTATCGGCAACCTGCAAATTTATCTTAACATTTCCTAATGCTTCAGGTTTCAAAATCATGTTGATCGATCCCTGGTTGTTGTCGCGAAGGACAATGTTTCCAGCCTTAACAAAATCAGGAACATTTGTCTGAATCTGCTGGGTAAGCATTTCCTGGAATGTTGAACCTGTAGCCCCGGCTGTCTGGTTGTTTGTAGAAAGAATGTTCTGTGCAGCATTATCAGACATACTCAACGCTAGGTTTATATTGTTTTCAGAAGAGCTTTCTGCATTTTCATTTATCATCGACTTAAACTGAGCAATTTTTTCTTCAACACTGCGGTTATCTGTAACCGTAAAAATTTCTTCAAAGAGAGATGTTGCTTCTGACTTAACGGAAGATGATGAATCTGCAACTTCAAGAGTAAAAGCAGTCTCGTCTTTCTTTGCATCATTCATGTTGATGGCATCAATTCGCTGTTCCAAATTTCCAAAAGCTGCAACAGACAACTCCGAAGCTTCTGAATTTTCATTGGCGATTTCACGACCGTCAAGAAATTTTTCTGGATTTTCAACTGAAAGATTCTGAGCGTTTATTACAAGATCATTCTTGCTTTCATATTCAACAGCATTTTCAATAATTGCAAGAGGATCATCATTTGACGGAGCTTTTGTCTTAAGGAAAGAAAATTCAGCTTCATTAACAACAACAGCTTCTTCGGGAAGTTCTTCGGAAGCAGTGATTTCTGCCTTTGAAATGATTTCCTTATTTACAATGAAGTCAGCTGGAATCGCTTCAACAGAAACTGCCTTTATATTGTTTTCAGCATTCTCAACTTCCATATTTTCCGAAGTTTCAAATTCATTTCTTGAAGCTATTTTTTCATTTTCGTTTCTTGTGTATTTATTCTTTGGATTTTCCGGTGCAGCAGGACGGTTTTCAACCTTTGCTTCCGGCTGATCAGCCTTAGCAGGTTCAGACACTTCCTGAGATCTGTTTTCATACCTTACCGTTTTCTTCTCAAAATCATTCTTTGACATTGACTTGACCATGTCGCGGAAAGACATACCTGACTTTGGTTCATTTTTTAACGAAGAGAAATTTTTTGGCTGATTCTTTGAGTTCTGTGTTTCGAGAAGCTGTAAGTTCAAGGCCTGCATATGTTCCTCCAAAAGATAAACAAGGAAGCAACTGCAAGCCTTTCAACGGATTTTAGTTGATAGAAAGCGGCTTATTGGCCATCTTGCGCTGAATCTCAGCAGCCCTTTCACCAGGCATAAGTGACAGCCAGTAAGCAACTGTTGAAGCCTCCCCGCTTGCAGCAGCAACTTCATCAGCCTTGCGCAGAACGTCTATTACATCCTGATCATCCATGGCTACAAGAATCGCTACAGCATTCTTAGGTGGCATACCGTTAAGGTTTGCAACAATTTGCTCAATGTTTACACTTCTATCATCGTACTTTTTAACTAAATTATTAAATGTTTTTTCACGTTCTACAAGAGTTTTTTCTTTATCCTCAAGTTCAAGGGCAACCTGGGCATTGGCATCTTCCGCAAGCTGTACGTCAGATTCACGCTTTGAAAGCTCTTCTGCACGTATCTCAAGGGCTTCAAGCCTCTTTGCAAAGCGATCATTGTCCAGATCCGCTTCCACAAGCTGCTTTGGATTATCAGCAGTAATTGATGTCTGAGGAGCGAGTCCAACCATCTTGAAAAGAGGTGCAAAAGTCTTTTTTGCATGGATGATACCAAGGTAGTCAAACCAAAGCATTCCAAACAAAACAAGAATCACAATGAGAATTATGAGAAGGATTGATTTTCCTAAAACTTTTGCACCTGACACTTTCTACCCCACCTGAAAAAAAACTAATTTCTTAGTCTATTTTCGGTTTTTTATCGTAAAAGATTACAATTATCTTGTAATGAGACCACCGATGGCTGTTCCAAGGGTGATGTCGTTTTCACGCTCAATAATGTCAAAGTAGATTCCGCGCTGGCAAACAAGAACATCTTCAAGATATGCTTTTACGCGGCTGTAAACCTTGTAAAGCTTGAAGAATGTAGATCCGTTACAGAGCATGCATACAGGCTTTGCGGCATCCTTTCCTTCACCGCTCTTGATTGCACAGGCTGCAAGAATTGAAGCTGCCATGCGTGCACAGCGTTCAACAAGGGCATCCATAAGCTGAAAGAGGATTTCCTGGTCTTCTGCAGTTCCGTCCGAAATCATTGCACCAAGCTTGTTGTTTGCAGAATGAGGAGCAACGAGATAGCATGAAACATCGATTGTTGTAAGGGCATCAAGGGAAGCAAATTTTGCAGAAACAGCATCAGAGAATACCTTTTCCTTTCCTGCAGCTACAAGCATTTCATACGCAACAGGACCAAGATATGCACCAGAACAAAGCTTTTCCATGATTCCCATGCCAGGTTTGTCAGACTTCTTGTCGAATGCATAGTCAAAATCGCTTCTTGCAACCTGATTGAACTTTCCGCATTCGCAGTTGATGATCTGTCTCTTGAGTCCAGGATATGCTGCGTCTTCCTTCTGGATGTAGGCACCGTTCATGCCCGTACCAAGGATGAAGCCGATGTATGAAGAATATTCCATGCCTTCATCTGGATTAGCGGCACCTGCAAGCAAAGCAGAAACTGTATCGTTAAGAAGTGTAATGTTGAGCTTGTCGTTCCAGCCGTGTTCCTTGAGGGCTGCGGCAAGTTCCTTTCCGATTGTGCAGCCTTCAACTTCAGGAGCCTTTACTTCCTTTGTAAAGTTGATGAGAACGCCGTCTCCGTCTTCAAGGATTGTAACAGGATAAGAGAAACAGAAACCGATGTTTGCCGACTTTCCCTTAAGGTGTTCAAGGTTTGATGCAATCTGATCAAAGAATTCCTTTTTTGAAAGTTCCCTTTCGATTCCAGGCATCTTTGTTTTTTCAAGATCTGTGATTGTAGGAGTTCCATCTGCGGCAAAAGAAACAAGGCATGAGCGGAAATTAGTTCCACCTGCATCGATAACGATTACCGACTTGCCTGCTGCTGCCTGTGAAGGAGGAGTTGTAAAAGTACGGATCATTTCTGAACCTACTTTTTTACCCTTAAGCCCCATGTCAAAATCATAGAGCATGGCATTTACAACGCCGTTGATATCCTGGTGAACAGGAAAATTATGTCTGCCCAAAAATGCAGCAACTGAATTATTCATATACAAACTCCATATAATAGTAACAATGCACACATTATATCATAAGAAATCACTCGTTTTCAATTATGAATTATGAATTATGAATTATGAATTATGAATTATGAATTATGAATTAT
>JAKSLX010000002.1 GCA_024400915.1 Treponema sp. | reverse complement strand
TTAAAACGGGAACACCTGGAGCAAGCTCGGCGCGGTTCCTGACGGAAGCCGATTTCCCCAATAAGCTTTTTCAAATCAGAAATCCTTTATCCAATCCAGAAATAGTCTATAAATGCGAAAAAAAATCGGCGGAGTCAGGGTTCGCGACGAATTGCGACTTGTTCCCCATTTTGTCCCTTCGGGCTTAGCCCGATGCTTTTTTCCTTAAAACGGGAACACCTGGAGCAAGCTCGGCGCGGTTCCTGACGGAAGCCGATTTTTTTTTATTTTTTTTTGTAACTATTTCTGTACTGAATGGTTGTATTAGTGAAGATTGAAAAAGCAACAAGCAGTCTTCTCTTCATAAATCTCCTTTTTTTTGCTCCCGATAGGTTTCGGGAGCTTTTTTTTTGCTTTGAGGAAGAAACAGAGGGGACAGACCCCTGACAAAGCATTTGATATCCAAAATGGTGTTTTATAATTGAATAAATACTTAAAAAACTTTAGTATAATTAAAAACTTTAACAAGGGGTTAAATATGAATATCATTGAAAAAATTTCCAACTTTTTTGGAAAATTCATGGCTGTTATTGTACTTGCAGTAACTGTACTTGCTCTTTTTGTTCCAGGCTCATGTCTCTGGATCAAAACAACATGGATCAACTGGCTTTTGATGCTGGTCATGTTCGGAATGGGACTTACACTCAAGCCTTCTGACTTTGCTGTTGTTTTCACCCGTCCAAAGGATGTAATCATCGGCTGTCTTGCACAGTTCACAATCATGCCGCTTCTTGCATTTGCCCTTGGTAAAATCTTTAACCTCAACGCTGAACTTCTTGCAGGTGTTGTTCTTGTAGGTACATGCCCAGGTGGAACTTCAAGCAACGTAATTACTTACCTTTCAAAGGGTGATGTTCCACTTTCCGTTGGAATGACAAGCATCAACACTCTTCTTGCACCAGTACTTACACCTGCAATCACATATCTTCTCCTTAAGACAACTGTTGAAGTAAATGTCATGGCAATGTTCATCTCAATCGTAAAGGTTGTCATCGTTCCAATTTCACTTGGTTTCATCATCAACAAGTTCTTTGGAAAATTCACACAGAAGATCGTAGCTCTTCTCCCTTGTGTTTCTGTAATCGCAATCTGTCTCATTGTTGCCTGCGTAGTTTCTCACAACAGCGCAAAAATCCTTTCAACAGGCGCAATCATTTTTGCAGTAGTTATCCTCCACAACATCCTCGGCTATGCATGTGGATTTGGACTCGGTAAGGCACTCAAGCTTAACGCAGCAAAGACAAAGGCATTGTCAGTTGAAATCGGTATGCAGAACTCTGGTCTTGCAACTTCCCTTGCAGGCACAGCATTCAAGGGCCTTGCAATGGCTACAGTCCCAGGCGCAATCTTCAGCGTATGGCACAACATCTCAGGTGCAATTCTTGCAAACATCTACAACCGCTGGGTAGAAAAGGACGAATCATCTGAAGCTGCAACAGAAGAAAAAGCTGAATAATTGATTCTATGCAAATAAATATGGAACGGGAATACTACCAGTCAGTACGAGTCTGTAAAAACCGTTCCGTATGCCACTACACTTGCAGATTGGCAAAGAAACTTTCATTTCGGTCTGCAAGTGTTTTTGCCAGTCTCTGACTTCTTTCCTGTATTTTCATTCCATACTTCTCAGACATTCATAGAAATACAAGCGTAGAATTCTCTAGAAGATTTTCATGGGATTTTTTATCCAAGTATTTTAAAATCAGGACCTTCATCGGTATCAAAAATCCTGATTTCAGTATTTTCCATGGCAACATTTTCTACAAAGTCTGCAATATTAAGACTGTAGGGAGAAAGAAGATCTTCTGGATTATATGAAAGCTCAAGTTCTTCCTCGGTTCCTTCGCTGGAACACCTGCTGAAGGCTCCGTTGATTTTTACGATATCACCAGCCGCAGCAAAAAGGTGGCTCTTGTTCTTTTCTTCAAATTTCTGCGCAAGGAAAAGAAGCTGAAGTTTTTCAACAGCCTTGTGACCAGCTTCATCTCCGTCAAATTCCACTTCAAAAGAACAGTTGTTGCACTGCTGGAATTCTTCAAAGTCCGCAAAGAAAGAAGAAGCATTTATTTTCAAAGCATGAAGAACAGAATTGAACCAAGGCACTGCCCTTCCCTGGCTGTAGAAAACCTTGCAGGCAAAAGCCATTCCCCTTGAAAAATCCATGTCCTTTGAAGAATAGACTCCAGTAGGTTTTGGATCTTCGTAAGGAGTTCTTTCAAGCTGTTCAAAATCAATGTGGTTTGGATAAAGGCTTGTCGCAAAATCAAGGCGATCACGGAACAGCTTGAAGGTATCCCCCTTCTGGATTCCCCACTGCATATTGAAACCAAAAACAAGACCTGCATCATTAAGCAAAGCAGCCTTGCCAGAATAGAACTTCTTGTCAAAAAGAAGATTTCCGTTTTTTTCAGTACCGCAGACTGGAATCTCAAGGGAACAGTAAATTTCGGAAAGGGAATCTACAAGAGCCCTGTCGATGACTTTAGGATCAATGAGAAGTGAAAGGAAAAGATCAGGGCAATGCTTTTTAATTTTTTCAATCAGATCAAGGATGCCGTTTTTATCCGACGAAAATTCCACGTCACTTACAGTCAGTTCAGTAATGCCCTTTTCTTCAAAAGTTGGAAGATCCTTGAAAATTGATTCGATAGAAAAATTATAGCTTTTGTTTTCCATTAAAGACCTCCCACTAGCTTGAGCCTGTATACTAAAAAAAAGCCGGCACTTTGACAAGTAAAGTAACCGGCATTTTAAATTTTCATTTAAATATGGATTAAAGAATTGCTATGTTATTTTCAGCACATTCCTTAAGCATTTCTTCCGACCACATGCTTACCTGTGTTTCACCGATGTGGGCCTTTCTAAGGAAGTACATGCAGAGGCGAGACTGACCGATACCACCGCCAAGAGTCTGAACAAGTTCTCCGTTCAAAAGCTTCTTGTGGAATGTAAGTTCGGCTCTTTCTGGACAACCGCGTTCTGAAAGCTGAGACTTAAGGCTTTCCTTGCTTACACGGATACCCATGGAAGAAAGTTCCATTGCACAGTCAAGGACAGGATTCCAAACCATAAGGTCACCGTTAAGGCCTGGCTTTCCGTCTGGGCCTGGTGTGATCCAGTCATCGTAGTCTGGAGCACGACCGTCGTGAATTGTTCCATCCGAAAGCTTGCCGCCGATGCCGATGATAAAGATTGCACCGTGTTCCTTACAGAATGCTGTTTCACGTTCCTTTGGAGATTTTCCAGGATACATTTTTACAAGGTCATCTGCATGAACAAATGTAATGTCTGCTGGAAGGCATGGTTTGATGTTTTCATAGCGGTCGTAAACAAAGAACTCTGTCTGTTTGAGTACGCGGTAAATTTTCTTTACGATTTCCTTAAGATAATCGATAGTGCGGTCTTTTTCATCGATGCGCATACACCAGTCCCACTGGTCAACATAAAGGGAATGGAGGTTGTCCAGTTCTTCATCGGCGCGGATTGCATTCATGTCCGTATAGATTCCAAAACCGCTGTCGAGACCGAGCTCTGTCACCTTCATGCGCTTCCACTTTGCAAGGGAGTGAACGATTTCTACCTGTGTTTCATTCATATCCTTGACTGGAAATTTTACAGGGCGTTCAACACCGTTAAGATCATCATTGAGACCTGTTCCGCTCTTAACAAAAAGAGGAGCAGTAACACGAGTAAGGCTGAGTTCTGTAGAAAGTGCAAGCTGGAAAAAGTCCTTGAGAAGGACGATTGCTTTTTCTGTTTCCTTTACGCTGAGCAAAGGCTTGTAGTTCTTTGGAACATATAATTTTGACATAAGTAACCCCAGAATTAGTAATTAAAAATCAAAGCATTTTACCACAAATAAAATGCTTTGTAAAAGAAGAGATTTTCTAAATTCCGTTTTTTACAATGGGCAGCTTATAGGTTTTTCACAAACTTATCAAAAGCTTTCATGCCATCTGCAGTGCGCTTGTAGACACCAGCATCCTCAAGAACCTTTGAGAAAACAAGTCCTACTTCATCACGGATTATTTTTTCGATGTTAGAAGCATTTACATCCTTGTACTTAGGAAGGAATTCCTTTACCCACTCAGCATGCTTTGAAAGTATTTCGTCAGTTGAAATATTTCTTCCATCGACAATTGCTTTTCCAAGATCTGCAAGTTCCGTCTTAAGGCGACCTGGAAGAATGGCAAGGCCCATGACTTCAATGAGACCTATGTTTTCTTTTTTAATGTGGTGGAGTTCAGCATGGGGATGATACACACCAAGAGGATGCTCTTCAGTTGTAATGTTGTTGCGGAGAACAAGATCAAGCTCAAAAAGCTCTCCACGGCGACGAGCAATTGGATTCAAAGTGTTGTGCTTTACACCATCTGTTTCGGCAAAAATAAAGGCATCTTCATCTGTGTAGCCGCGCCATTTTTCATGGATTCTGTCGGCAAGCAAGGCGATGCGTTCGGGGTCTGTCCCCTTTAACCGAAGTACGCTCATAGGCCACTTAACGATACCGCACTTTACATCTTCAAATCCTGCAATGATAAATTCCTTTTCAACTGGAGCCCTTGTCATGGCAAACTCATAGTTCCCACCCTGAAAGTGGTTGTGGGTCAAAATGGATCCGCCAACAATAGGAAGATCTGCGTTGGAACCGATGGTGTAATGAGGGAAAATCTTTACAAAATCAAGGAGGTATCTCCAGGTTCTGTTGGTAATTGCCATTGGTACATGATCCATGGCAAAAACGATGCAGTGCTCGTTGTAGTAAACATAAGGTGAATATTGAAGACCAAATTTTTCTCCGCAAAGCTCAAAGGGAATTATGCGGTGTGTCTGGCGGGCAGGATGATTTACACGGCCTGAGTACCCTTCATTTTCCTTACACAGAAGGCATGCTGGATATCCTGATTTTTTTGCATTCAAGGCAGCGGCAATTGCCTTGGGATCTTTTTCTGGCTTTGAAAGGTTGATGGTAATATCCATGTCACCGTATTCAGTTTTACTCTGCCACTTTACATCCTTGCAGACCCGATAACGGCGGATGTAATCAGTGTCCTGACTGAATTTATAATACCAGGCAGTAGCTTCCTTTGGAGACTTTTCATAAAGGGTTGTATATTTTGCACGGATAGATGAGGGACGGGCTACAAGGCACCCCATCAATTTTGTATCGAAGAGATCACGATAAACTACGGAATTTTCACATAGTCCTTTTTCGCAAGCCCAATCAAGAATTGACTTAAGGATTGATTCAAGATCATCAACCTTCACTTCTGGAATGAAGGAAAAATCAAAGCCGTCTTCAAATCCTTCAAGCTCAAGAACTTCAAGAAGCCTGTTCTGTGTATATGAAACATCATCTTCAGAAATGAGACCTGTAACAAGGCCGTAGCCGACAAGGGAATTAATGCTTTCGTAGATTGTCATAATTCAAATCTATCACTCGGCATTCAGATTTTCAAATCAAGAGTCAGGATACTGAGCAACTGTTTGCGCAATAATGAAGACGTATAATCATCAGCAATACCAGATACTATTCTCTTGCCATCTTTTTTCGCTTTTTTTCTTTGTATTGTTCAGCATCAGCCTGCTTTAAAAGTTTTGCAAGGTTGTAATTTTCAGAGTCAAAACATGCAGCTCCAAGGCTTATGGAAATATTGAATTCCTCATTTGAAGTGCTGTTCCATTCTTCGCAAAGCTCATCAAGTCTTTTCTTTAATTTTTCAAATACTCCAAGATCAAGGGAAATGGAAAGTATTGCAAATTCATCGCCACCAAGACGAGCCATGGTATCTGCCGCACGGAAAGTTTTCTTTAAAAGCTCAACCTCGGCAATGATGGCACTGTCTCCTGCATCGTGGCCATAGGTGTCATTGATTTTTTTTAATCCATCCATGTCACCATAGATTACAAGACCTTTCTTTCCAAGGGATGCGGCAATGTTAAGTTCCTGCTGAGCTGCTAAAAGGAATCCACGGCGGTTCAATATGCCAGTAAGTTCATCGGTCTTAGAAAGCTTTGCAAGGCTGATGTTTTTCTCTTCGTACTTGCTGACCTCAAATGCACTTGCAATAAATTTACAGATGAGGGAATAAATCATGATGTATTCCGCACAATCGTAAGAGCCCATGGAAAGTATCATATAGCCGTACTGAAATTTACCGTGATAGATTGCCTTTACTATCTGGACGCCTTTGAAATCATCAAGCATATTATCAGGCAGAAGTTTTTTTTCACAGTCAAAGTAATCCTTGCTGTCAATGATCTTGGTACCAGACATTCTATCCGACATATAATAGATTCTTGCCATGGAAGGAGCTTTAAAGCTTTCACCTGGCAGAACCTCTACAGGATTTTCATACAGGCATAGCGCCGACTGATTTATGTCAAAGCTGTAAAGATAATTTTCAAGTCTTGAACAGAGCATTTCAAGTGAAAGGCTGCTCTGAAGCTCCTCTACAAAATGCAGCACCCATATATTCTGGTCATTACGCACAAAGAACGATGTAAAGGCTCTGGAAAAGAAATCTTCATTTCTGCTGATATAGGTTCCATTTTCAGTTTTATTCACAAAGTTTGAGTTTTTAGGGAGACATCCGCAGCTTGCCCTATACGAACATTCCGACTGCATCACATTCAGCATGTTGATTTTCTTACCAGTGACAGACCTTTCAAGAATATTGAATCCCTTGTAGCATTGTCCAGGAACATCCTGATTCACAGTAGTAAGGCTTGGATACGAATAAAGTGACCGGACTGTATTGTCAAAACCTGTAACGCATATATCTTCAGGAATGGAAAAGCCAAGGGATGTAAGATAGGTCATGGTACCCAAGGCAAGCTCATCCGTTACGCAGACTACGGCATCAAAATCAACGGATTCCCTTGTGGGAAAATTCTTCTTCATTGCGGCAACGGCACTGTCAAAAATGTAATCACCGTATATTATGTGATGCTCGGGAATTTCAATATTTTTTTCTTCCATGACTTCCTTAAAAAAAGTAAGCCTGTCCCTGATATCCTGGCTCTCGCAATCTATTCCCATAAAGAGAATTTCTTTTTTTCCGTGAGCGTCAATAAGATGTCTTACAAGATTTTTAAATGCAGATTCAGAATTAACTATAAGTGAAGGAATTTCACTTATCTCTGAAACGATGGAAACTACAGGAAGATATACATTTACTTCCCGTACTATGTCTTTTACTTTTTCCAAACCACAATAACGACAAAGGGCGGCCGTAGGAAAAACAGCACCGTCCAGGTTTGCATTGTTTATGAATTTCGAGATGAACCATTCCTGATAAGCATATTCGTTTTCTTCAGCGTCTGGTTCCTTTGAAGAAAACACAAGCACGTCATTACCTGAATCCTTTGCATACCGTCTTACGCCTTCAAGCAATTTTTGAGAATATTCATATTCAAGATGTGGGATTGGAATTCCAAATCGCATATTGTAATTTTACTATAGAACTCAGAGAAAAACACATTTTTAACAGCTATTTAATTCTGTTGAATCGCCTTCTTTGCATGCTTCACCTTGTACTGCTCATCATCAGCCTTACTCAAAAGACTTTCAAGATTGAAATTTTCAGAATCAAAGACCACAGCACCAAGGCTTATGGACAGCTTGAAAGGCTCATTTGAAGTCCTGTTCCATTCTTCGCAAAGTTTATCAAGTCTGACCTTGAGTTTTTCAAAGACTTCCATGGTAAGGGAAATTGAAACAATGGCAAATTCATCACCACCAAGGCGACCAATGGTATCTGCCGCACGGAAAGTTTTCTTCAATAGTTCAACCTCTGCAATGATAGCACGATCCCCGGCTTCATGACCGTAAGTGTCATTGATATTCTTAAGCCCATCCATGTCGCCATAGATTACAAGACCGTTTTTGCCGACATCAGAAGCAAGGGAAATATTCTGCTGCCCTACAAGCATAAATCCACGACGGTTGAGGATACCTGTCATCTCATCGGTCTTTGAAAGAATTGAAAGTTTCTTGTTCCTATCAGAAAGATTGCTTACCTCATAGGCACTTGCAATGAACTTTGCCATAAGGGTATAGATCATCATGTATTCAGTTCCACCATAATCACCTATGGAAAGAATCATATATCCATACTGAAGATTTCCATGGTAAAGAATTCTTACAGCATTGAGTCCAGTTATGTCATCCATCATGAAGTCAGGTAGAAGACTCTTTGAACAGTCAAAATATTCTTTGCTGTTAACAGTCCTCTGTCCAGGAACATCATCATTGCAGGCATAAAAAATCCTAGCCCGTTCAGGAAGATTGAATTTTTCATTTCTGTTGATTTCGACTGGTTTTTCATACAGACAGATTGCTGATCTTTTTATGTTGAACATCTTCATGTAACGATCAAGACGTCGGCTGAGAGCATCAAGGGAAAGCCCTGAGTTAAGGTCTTCAATGAAGTCCATGATATTTACATTCTGGTTGTTGTGAACAAAAAAAGACTTGAAGGCTGTGGAATAGAAGTCCCTGTCCTTAAGGATTTTTTCACCTTTATCGGTAATGCTCACATACGGATCACCCTGACTAAGACAACCGCAGCTTACTCGATAGCACGCACGGGAATGAAGTCTTGTAACTAAATCTATATTCTTCCCATTGATCCTGTCCGAAAGTAATTTTGCACCAAGATAGCTTTGATTAGAAATACTCTGATCAATAGTTGAAAGGCTTGGATAGCAGTAAACAGAACGCACAGTGTTGTCAAATCCAGAGATGGTGACCTGTTCAGGAACATCAACTCCAAGCTTGAACATGTGGGATATGGCGCCCATGGCAATCTCATCTATGACACAGACTATGCCGTCAAAATCAATGGATTCCTTTGTAGGATATTTTTTTTCGAGAACTTCCTCTGCGCTTTCAATGGTATAACCGGCATAAAGAATATGATCTTCATCAAACTCAATATTTTTTTCTTTCATGACTTCACGGAAGAATCTGATGCGCTGCATTATGTCATCACTTTCTGATTTAATTCCAATCAGAAGGAGTTTTTTTCGTCCGTGGTCATCAATCAGGTGCCGTAAAAGATTCTTAAAGGCTTCCTCGGAATCAACTACTAGCGACGGAACATTTGGAACTGGAGTAACTATGGAAACAACAGGAAGTTTCTTATCTAGATTGCTGACGAACTCAACGGCATTTTCTTCCTTGATGAAACGACTTAAGGTAGCTGTCTGGATGACAATCCCATCAAGATTCTTTTTATTGAAGAATTTAGAGATGGCCCATTCCTGATAGGCAAACTCACTCTCAGTAGACTCAGGTTCTTCAGTTGAAAAAACAAGGAAACCATTTCCCGTATCTTCAACATACTGCCTGCAGCCTTGCAAAAGCCGCTGAGAATATTCATATTCCATGTGGGATAAAGTCATTCCGATACGCATTAATGACATTATAATTCAAAAAAATTGAAAAAAAAACTTAATAACACTACAATATGGAACATGAAAAAAACAAATGACAGCTTCACCCTTGAATTTGCCAAGGATTCAGGTTTTGACAGAACAGAAATTTATTTTTACAGCGGAACTCCAGACCTTATGGGAGTTTATTTTTCAGAAGACACCAAGCAGAACAGACTTTTTGTCACTGACAATACGATTGCCGCCCTTGAATGCAACAGGGATTTCGTAAGGCATTTTAATGTTGATCTTGGCGACATTTCAGACATCAAGATTAATGAATCAAAGGTTTACCGCAACGGTGGTGATACACTCTGCATCATTGGTTCTGGTGAAAAATATAAAACCATTGAAAGCGTCCTTGAGATGGTTAAGGCTGCCTTGGACAGCAATTTCAACCGCAACTGTCTTTTTATTGCAATAGGTGGCGGCGTTATCACCGACATGACTGCTTTTGCGGCATCAATGTTCAAGCGTGGTGTAGATGTTGAGTTCGTTTCCACAACAATGCTCGCAGATGTGGATGCTGCCGTAGGCGGTAAAACTGGCTGCGATTTTGGAAACTACAAGAACATGATAGGAGCCTTTTACCCTGCTAAAAAACTGCATGTCTTCAGCGACTTTGTTAAATCACTTTCACAAAAGGAATACATTTCAGGTCTTGCAGAAGCCATAAAGACAGCATTCCTCTTTGACAAGGAAATGCTTGAACTATTCAAAAATGAAAGGGATAAGGTTCTTGCCCGTGATAGCGAAATTCTAAACAGACTTATTTCAGGATGCACAAAGGCAAAGGCTAAGATTGTCCATGAAGATCTGAAGGAAAAAGGAAGCAGAGCATTCCTTAATCTTGGTCATACATTTGGACATGCCCTTGAAGCAGTAAGCGGTCTTGGTGAAATTACCCACGGAGAAGGTGTTGCCTGGGGAATGGCACGAGCCTTTGAGTATGGAAGAAAGAACGGGCTTTGCTCGGATGAATACGCCCAGAACGGAATAAACATTCTTGCCTCGTATGGCTACAATGTAGGCAAGGCAAATGTTCCTGCTGAAAAAATCCTTGATGCCATGAGGAAGGACAAGAAGAACATGTCCAGCGTAATCAAGCTTATCGTTCAGGATGGACCTCAGAGCACAAAAATCATCGAAGCAACCGATGAAAAGATTCTTGAAGTATTAAGATAACGCGGAAAATAAAATGATTTCTAAAGAACACTATTTTGACTATGCGGCAACATCTCCTGTTGATGAAGAAATTGTTAAGAATGCACTGGAGCTTTCCCTGGAACACTGGGGTAATCCATCAAGCATTCATGAAGCTGGAACCGATGCCCGCAAAGTTTTTGAAAACGCAAGAAAAAGAGCGGCCGATGCCCTTGGAGTAAAAACAGAATCAATTTTCTTTACTTCAGGCGGAACTGAAAGCGATCACCTTGCCCTAACAAGTGTTCTTTCAAAACCTCAGAAAGGCAGCATCGTCATCAGTGCCATCGAGCACCCTGCCCTTCGCGAAATGGCAAAGATGATTTCTGGATGTGGCTGGAAGACAATTACCGTAAATCCAAACAAGGACGGAATAGTTACAGCCGAAGCAATATCAGCAGCTGTGGAACCTGACACTGCATTTGTAACTGTAATGGCAGTCAACAACGAAACTGGTGCAGTTCAGCCTGTAAATGAAATCGCAGATGCCCTTGTAGAAAAGGCAAATGGAAAGAGAAAACCCTTCTTCCATGTGGACTGCGTACAGGCAGCAGGAAAGATTCCATTGGATTTCCTAAAAAATCCTGCTGTTGATAGTGCTGCCTTCAGTGCCCACAAAATCGGAGGACCAAGAGGAATAGGAATCCTTTACCTTGCAAAGGACATGAACTCCTTTCTTAAAGGCGGCGGCCAGGAAAAAAATGTCCGCAGCGGAACGGAAAACCTTTTTGGAGCAGAAGCCATTTCCCAGTGCCTTGCAAAATACTGCATCTGCGAAAAAAATTCCGCATCCATCGAACGCTTTGAAAATCAGAAAAAGTGGACGGAGGACTTCATCAGACAGCTTATGGAAATCAAGGGCGCTGTAATGATTCCTCATTGCCGTGGAAAAGAAACAGGCGCAGAATTTTCACCTTGGGTCGTTCAGGCAGCCTTCCCTGGGATTCCAGGACAGGTCATGGAACGTGCCTTGAGTACAAAGGGCTTTTACATTTCAACAGGAAGTGCCTGCAGTGCAGGACACCATTCAAGGCCAATTCTTGACACCATGCAGATTCCACCTAAAGAAAAGGAAAGTGCCGTAAGGTTCAGCTTTGGTCATGAAACCACAAAGCAAGCAATGGACGATCTTGTTGAAGCCGTAAAGGAAGTGTGTCAGGCATTTTTCCATTGATTGACGGGGGGAAGCCTATTTTTCCCCCACTTGAATTTTATTATCAATAGTGATATTTTCTATTCATTCGGGACCGCAATTACGGTCATCTTATTTTTTTATACAATCCAGACATTATCAAGGAAGGAAGCTATGGCAATTCGTGGGGAACTCTTTACAACACAGGTTACTTTGGACAAGAGAAACTATTTTTTCAATGTAAAGGAAAACCGCAACGGCGACGTATTTTTGCAGATTGTTGAAAGCAAAATCAAGGACGGAGAAGATGACCGCCGTGCTATCGTAGTATTCGCAGAAGACATGAAGAAGTTCTTTGGCGGAATGGATGAATCCCTCAAGTTTATCGAAAAGGAAGAAAAGGAAAGGGCAAAAATCCGTGCAGAAAAGAAAGCTGCAAAGGAAGCAAAGTTTGCAACCCAGGGCGAAGAAGCCGAACCTGCAAAGAAGATCTATCGCCGCAAGGGTGAAAGCCGCCTCGTAGCAGAAAAGCGCGCTGCAAAGAAGGATACAAGAATCCACGTAGTATCAAAGCGCAAGCCATCTGATTCATCAGAATACTAATAGTTTACATATAGCATTAAAAAGAAAAGGATGCCGAGTGGCATCCTTTTCTTTTTATTTCTTCTTTTTCTTTTCTTTGTTCCAGTCAAAACTCAAACGTTGTATAGGAGATGGTCCTAAAGATCGGATTGCTTCTACATGAGCTGCAGTCGGATATCCCTTGTGTTTTGCATAACCATAACCAGGATACTTTTCATCATACTGAATCATAAGGTGATCTCGTTCAACCTTTGCTATGATACTTGCTGCCATTACCGCAGGATAATTTCCGTCCGCCTTTGGTTCGCATTTTACATTGCAGTCAATGTCAGGTATAAAAGTTCCGTCAGCCATTGCTTCAATGTTTTTTACATCACCAATCATTTCAATGCCGTTTGCCCTACACCACTCCGGAAGTTTTTTTACCATTCCTTCGTAGGCAAGTTTCATTGCTTTAAGGGATGCCTGAAGAATATTAATGCGATCAATTTCATCATGCTCCACGAATGCAAGACACCAGCAGCACTTTTCCTTTATCAAGGGAAGAAGCTTTTCCCTTTTCTTTTCCGTCAGTTTCTTGCTGTCATTGAGAAGTTCAACGGGAAAGTCCGGAGAAAGAATTACACAGGCTGCACTTACAGGTCCAGCAAGAGGACCACGGCCTGCTTCATCGAGACCAGCAAAAAAATTAAAATTCATTTTCAGAATCCCTCTGATCTTATGGAATTAAGGCCTGTAACTTTGCATCCAGCCTTTCTGAATACAGCACCAGAATTTTTATATTTTCCGTCAGATTGGGCAGTGAAGATACTTCCCATGAATGAGACACTTCCCCCTGTCAATTCAACACCCTTGCAGATACTGCCTATAAGAGTAAAAATATTATCTTCAAAAAAACACGCAGAATTACTGAACCTCAAGGCAGATGCCGACTGACCTAACACTGTGAAACGACATCCAGAAGCATTGAAGGTTCCACCGGAAACATCACCGCAGAGGGCTATACTGTTTGACTGAATAGTAAACCCGCAGTCCTTAAGTGTTACAGCAGAATCCTTCACTTCAAAAAGTTTTCCGCCTTCCCTATAAAATCCTGTAATTTCACAGTCAATCAAGGATACGGTTCCCCTGTTTACTTTTGCAAGGACAGAACCATTTGCCCCTTCGTTTTTCTCAAGGGTACAGTTATCAAGAGTAACGGAGGCACCATCAACAGAAATTGAAGAAGCTCCGCAGAAAATAATTTTTCCTCCGTTGCCGTGAATTACGCAATCCTTTGAAATGACATATTCACCGTCATTGACAATGACATCCCCTTTAAGATGAAGTCTTGTTCCGCCTTCTGACGAATTGATTGCCTTTATTGCTTCTTCAATGGAAACAAATGGATTCATGAACGAACCGTCCGCATTGACGGAATCTGTACTTCCACCAAGATAAAAATTCAATTCATCGATGATGTATTTCTGCTCAACGATTCTGCTGCTGTTGCCAGCCCTGTCCACAGCATATGCATATATTTTATATGCACAGGATTTCTTTTCGTGGCTTCTGATTACAATATCACCGCCAGTATATTTTGAAAATTCTTCCGGCATCTGAATTTCAGTACCAGACTGATTTTCCTTCCCCTCTTCGTAGTAAACGGGTTCACTTACGGCATAGTATACATCAGCGTCTGAAGAATGGTTGATTTTCAAAGCAAAGGCATTCCGTGAAAAAGTTGAATTCTCAGAGGCCTTGAAATCAGGATCAGAAGGAGGAAGCTTGTCCAGTACATATCCAACTTTAATGCTTCCGTTGAGATTGCCGTTCAAATAAACTTTCGGAGCAAAAAAACCTTCATTTTCTTCACCGTAAAAAGCTTCGGCAAAAATTATTTTTTCCCCGTTTTCAAAAGTGTAGTTTCCATCTCCATCGATAGTGAATGCAACTGTTCCAGGCCCAAAGTTTCTTGATGTAACATCAGGCAAAGGAGGAATTACGGTTTCATATACACGATTGTTTTTTGAAAAATCCACTGACTGCCATCTTAGGGAATGTTCCCTAGCCCTGTCGATATGTCGCTCGGAATAATCCGAATTCCACATTTCATCATCAAGTTGATAGATAAATTTTTTGTTAGTAAAAGTAAAATTTACCCAATCACGAATTGCATAGGGAACCTTAAGGACTTCCATACTGCCTGATTTTTCCGCCGGCATAACACGTATGACGGAATGATAATTATTGATTCCATCAGTTACGAAAAAAGAAACAAAACGTTCGACAGAATTGTTTGACTGCAACTTAAGTTTTTGCCTTAAAGAAGGAATCTTGCTGTTTTCAAAGGAATACTTTAAACCGGACGGCAATGCCAATTCACTGCCGCACCTGTATGTAATAAGGGGTGACTTTACAAGATTCTTTTCCGCAAATTCTCTTGTTTCATTATCAAGGGTTGAAAGCACTGCAGGCATTACAGTGTAATCAATCTTGAATTCCTTTCTTGAACCGTCTGCTTCAACAACTCCGATGCGAACCCGAACGTCATTTTTTCTTTCAATAAGAACAGGTCCGTCATAGGCAAAACCTGACTCAAAGGGATCGCTGCCCGTAATGGAGTAGTAGATTTCACATGCATTCTGCGAAGACAAGACAAGAGCCTGCTGATTACACCAGATTCCAGGAGCGGGACTTATTATGTCCTTTTCAGAAAATGCAAAGACTGAAACTGAAATAAGGGAAAACAAAATTGCAGTTATAGAGAATCTTTTCATGGGTTTTTAATCCTCTTTTTAGTCCTTGAAAATGGCTTCCATTATTTCACGAAGTTCGGGATATGGTTTATAGAAATATTCTTCCCTTTCCTCTTTTGTAAGGCCAACCATTTCATGGCTATTGTAGTTGATCCAGTTATTGTCATCAGGATTATTGATTTCAAACTTCCTGCACCAGTAGTCAGGCTTTACGTTTGGCTGTTCTTTATAGCCGTAAATCTTGTAGTCATGAACAGCAATCTTGATATTTTCGCGTGGAACACCTTTTTCAAGGAAAACGTTCACAAGATAATTCAAGGTATGACCTGAATCGTAAATGTCATCAACAAGAAGAATCTTGTCACCTGGTCTCAAATATTCAGGAGAATATGTCCAACCGTCAATATGAATCTGAGAATGCTGAGCAACATCAGAATAGCTTCTTGCAACAACAGCCGCATACATTACAGGCTTTTCATTTTTTAGAGCAATCTTGTAATATTCGCTGATTACATTTGCCATGTAAGCTCCACCGCGAAGGGACGTATAGAGCACATCAGGAACAAAGTGATCTTCCTGATAAATTTTATGGGCAAGTTTCAAAGCATCAATTCTAACTGTATCGAAGGGAAGAAATTCTTTCATTTTATCTCCAAAAAAAACAAAGGGTTTACCGTAAAATATGCCTACAGTAAACCCCATTATACTATATTTAACCGAATAATTCTATTTGAGTGTCGTACCTTTCAACTGCTGATAAACGCCACGACCGGAAAGCACAATGTCATTTCCCTTCTGGGTAATTTTTCCAAGGAACCTTACAGGCTTAGTTTCATCAACAGAAGGTTCAGGAGCCTTGTCAAAAACAACATGACAAAGGCCAACCTGGAAATTCTTGTTTTCACTTGGAATGTAATCTACCAGAAGATCACACTTCCATGAACCGTCCTCATAGAAAACAGAGTTTGTAACCATTCCATCCCAAATAGCATAACAGTCCATGTAGTTGCCTGGATTTGACGCAACCTGAGAATAGGAATAATTATCCTTAAGGGAATCAAAGGTAGGCTCCTGAAGAAGATCCATTACAGCCTGAGCCCTCTGCTTGATATGGATGGAAGCATTGCTATTTACAATGCGGTTGAGTTCCAGCTGACAGGCGTTATCACGGGATGCAACAAAATATTTCTTAGCATCGCTGAATGCCATCTGGATTTCCTTGGTGGTCATGGTTACGCTGAACTCACCTTCCTGAGCATTAAGCTGAACAGCATTAAGAAGTTCATCTTCGGAAAGGTAGAATTTCTGTTCGATGGTATTTTTTTCTACAGGAACTTTTCTTGATTCCGGTTTGAAAACAACAAAAACTGAACAAAGAATTCCAAGGCAAAGACCTGCGACAACAACATTCCTGATTACATTTGGATTGAATCCAAGAGGTGGATAGAATTTTTTAATTTCTCCTGTCTCAACCATTTTGACTATGGTTTCGTATTCCCCATCAACACGGATAAAATCAAGGGCTTTCTTTGCCGTAGAATTATCAGGGTCATTTTCTAGAACTTCAAGATAATACTGGACTGCACGGTTAATTTCTCCGCGCCTCATAAAAACAACAGCCTGCCCCAAAAGCATGTTGATGTTGGTAACCGAAAACTCTCTGGCCTTTCTGAACATTTCAGAAGCTTTTCCAGCAATGTCTGAATAGAGGTATGCGATTCCATAAGTAACATAGAAATCGGCAATACCTTCGTATTCTTCTTCACAATTTTCAAGAAAGCGCATTGCCATCTCAAACTTGCGCCTTTTAATGAGGTATTTTGCTGTTTCCAGAGATGAGCGGGCCATTTTTATCTCTTTGCTCCAAGCTTATTCAAGATTAAATCAAGTTCTTCGTTAAGTCTCTTCAATTCAGCTTTGTCCATTGATTCATTTTCATTGAGAACGGAAATGCGGTCAAGGAGATCCTGGATATAATCAGGATCAAGCTGAGCTTCCGTAATTTCCTTTGTTTTTACAAATGCTTCCTTTGATGAAGACGGAATGCTGTTAAGGATATTAGGAGTAACGCTGTCTACCTCTTCCTGAGTAAGCGGAATAGGATCAGCAGCACCATTGAGTTTTGCGGCAGAATTTTTTGCAGCAACTCCCAATGCTGTTTTTCCATTATCAAGGTCAATGAGGAACTGTTTTCCGGCAGGATTGTTTCCACCGGTTGCAACAGAAATATAGAAACAGAAAGTGCCTGTTCTCAAGGCATCAAGATAAATTGAAGGCCAGTTAACGCAGACAGCCGAATTGTTGAAGGAAGTTACCGAGTTAAAGCTTCTTGAAGTCTGAACGGAAGGAACCCAGGTTACAGAATCCATCTTGCTTCTTGATGCAAGAGTTACGAAATCTGTCTTTGTAATTTCCTTGGATCCAAAGATGAACTGAATTGCTGCATCCCTGTTTGCTGAACGAATCCAAAGATCATCATCCATAGACTGAAGCTGAACTTCTGAATTTACAAATTTCTTTGCTGCCGTAGAAAAGTGAGCCGGAGTATTTTCACCGAGGATTGTATCAAATATTCCCTTTACAGCAAATGACTGAATGCTTCTTCCGATGTTGATTACAAAAACCGAAACGCGAAGCATATCAATTCTTGTAGAAGTTGCAATTGAAGGCATGAAACTAAAATCAACTACAACCTGAGCATCATTGGAAACAAGGTAAGCCATCTGAGCACCAAGAGGTGTATTTCTGGCTTCACACTTGATTCCAAGTTTTGTCTGGAGCTTGTATTCCTTACGTCCTATTTTAACTGAAAAATAGGAACCGGAATTTGCATCATTTGTTGAAAGGAGAGGAATGCGGTTTCCTTTTTCTGCAACACCGTAAATGGCAAAAGTTCCGTCATTTCCGTTTAGGATAAGGCGGATGTCATCACGCTCAATTTCAATGGTATTGTTTACTGGTGGTACGTATGCAGAAACCGGAGCAGCCTTCATCCTTGTTCCTACACGAACTTTTTTTCCACTCGAATCATGAACGAAATTTCCAAAGCTGTCCTTAGCATAAATTCCGTCATCCTCTTCAACATTTTCTTCTGCTGTTGTTTCAAAATCCGTTGCATCGGATTCATCAAAAGCAAAAACATTTGCTGCAGTCCAAAATAAAAGAGGAATAAAAATAAGTTTTGCAATTACCGATCTCTTCATTTATTTAGCCTCACCGTTTCTTTCATTAAGAAGCCTCTGAATGAGAGCTGCCTTTGCCTTGAGCGAAAGCATTTCTTCATCGGCCTGTGCAGCAGATGCAGTCTGAACCTCTACAGGTGAATAATTTTCTTCTTCTGCTACAACTGGACTTTCTTCAGCAATGTCCGAAACCTCCGGAACATTTGCAGGTACAGGTACTACAGGAGATGCCATTACTGAACCGGCACTTTCAAGCTCAAGAATTCTGGCATTGGCAGCACGGAGCTGTTTTCTAAGTTCAGTCATGTCATCAGTCTGCATCATTCTCAGTTGCTTTTCATAATTTTCACGGGAATTAAGATACTCTTCTCCTGTCATCCTGAGAAGGTAAAGAAGCTTCTGTTCCCTGTCATGCTGAGTGATAAGATAAAGCTTGAATTCTGCATCTGCCCTTTTTGGGCTTTCTGGATATTCGGCAACAATCCTTTCATAAAGGGCCCTTGCCGTTTCAAAATCATAGTCGTCATAAAAGCATTCTGCAATCCAGAACAATGCTGACGAATACATGTCGCTGTCCGGATATTCATTGCAGAAACTGCTCAAAGCCATTACTGCATTGTCGTTGAGGCCAACATTGTGGTATGCACGGCCCCTCTGATATTCAACGCAGGAAAGAAGCTGGCTTTCCGAATAGTTGTCAATAAAAAAATCACAGTCGCTGATGGCAGCATCATAATTGCCTGAATAGACTTCACTCATGATGATCAGATACCAATTGGAATCAGTAGCATATTCAGCGTTGTTTACGCTCTGTCTCAAATATACCGAAGCATCTGCCCACTCACCTTTTTTATATGAAACAAGTCCCTGAACAAAAGATTCAGTCTCCAATGAAGAAACGCTGAATGCATTGGACGCTGCAAAAAAAGGCAGGCAAAGCAGTGCAAGTTTACGAATGATATTTCGAATAAGAGAGCGGTTTATTTCCATTCCAAATTCCCCCTGAAAAATGACGAGCCGGAAACTACAATGTCAGTTCCTGCATCGACAACATCTTTCAGGGTATCCTGGTTAACACCGCCGTCTACAGAAATAAGGAAATTATAGTCCTTCTCTTTCTGTATATCGGCAAGTTCCTTAACTTTTTTAAGTGTATATGGAATAAGTTTTTGACCACCCCATCCTGGATTGACTGTCATTACAAGCACAAGGTCAACAAAAGGAAGAATTTCCTTAATGGCAGAAACAGGAGTTGCAGGACATATTGCGATTCCTGCTTTTTTACCCTTTTCATGTATCATCTGGATACAGCGGTCTGCATGAACGGTTGCTTCAATATGAAATGTAACAAGGTCAGCACCAGCTTCAATATATGAATCAATTGAAGACTCTGGCTTTTCTACCATAAGATGAACATCAAATGGAAGCTTGCTGTATTTCCTGATGGATGAAATCACAGGCTGTCCATATGAAACCTGAGGAACAAAGTGACCGTCCATAACGTCGACATGAACATATGAACTTCCCTTTTCTTCTATTAATTTGAGTGCACCTTTGAGATCTCCAAAGTCTGCAGACAAAAGTGATGGTGAAAGATACTTCTGGTTTTTCATGATGGCTCCATTCTATTTGAATTTGGTTTTTCTTGCAATTAAAGCATTTTCAGGCAAGATTATTGAAAATATCCATGGCTGACTCAAAAGTTGCAAGGCCTTCGGAAAAAGCACTGGCACTTCCGCAGGAAATTCCCATTTTAAGGGCATGTTCATAATCATGCTTTTCAATCCATCCTGCAATGAAACCAGCCACCATGGAATCTCCGGCACCTACGGAATTAACAACGGTTCCCTTAGGAGCCGCACATCTATAAGTAGAACCGTCTTCAGCAAGAAGAACGGCCCCATCGCCAGCAAGTGAAACCAAAACATTTCTGGCACCTTTTTCAGAAAGCTTTTTTGCATATTCCAATGCCTGCTCCTGAGTTTCAATTTTTACACCAAAGATTTCTCCAAGTTCATGATTGTTAGGCTTTACGAGGAAAGGCTTGTATTGAAGGGTTTCCAATAGAAGATTTCCCGTTGCATCCACAATAAAATCAATTTTCCTGTCTGAAAGAAATTTCATGATGCGGGTATAGAAATCGGAACCAAGGCAAGAAGGAATGCTTCCAGCCAGAACAAGGATATCTCCGTCGCAAAGGGAATTCAACTTCATGAAAAGAAATTCAACATGGGCAGCATCAATAACCGGACCGTTTGCATTTATTTCAGTTTCAGTCTGGCTCTTGATTTTTACATTTATTCTAGAATTCCCATCCGAAAGATAAACAAAATCCGTATCAACACCTTGCTTTGAAAGCATGGATTCAATTTTTACTCCAGTCCATCCACCTGTAAATCCCAGGGCAGTAGAAGCCATTCCAAGATTTTTGAGTACAAGGGAAACATTTATGCCCTTTCCACCGGCAGTAACGCTTTCCTTTTGACTGCGGTTAACGGCTCCTTCCCTAAAATCATCAAGCTGAAGGTTATAATCCAAAGACGGATTGACAGTAAGTGTCCAGATCATTTTATTCTTCCTCTGCATATTTTTTGCGGTTTTCATTTTATGTAAAATAGCATCAAAAATCAAATTTTACCCTTGACTAAACCCCGTAAAATTTATAAACTCTTACCTACGTTAGAAATAGCGTGTTGGGCTATTAGCTCAGGTGGTAGAGCACCGCCCTTTTAAGGCGGCTGTCTGCAGTTCGAGTCTGCAATAGCTCACATAAGGCACAAGGTAAAACTTGTGCCTTTTTTTTTGCTTAAATCCTTATTTTATAAGGGTTTAGCACACCTTAAATATTCTTTTAGCTTCCCTTTCCCTATGAACTGGGTGCGAAAAAGAGTCCAGGGACTATGCGAGTATAGCAAAGAGTAAAGAAACGAGTAATGAACTGAGTAAAGAAACCGTTTTTATGGCTCTTTGGACTTGTGCGTCTCAAAACGGAGACCCTTTATGCGCCAGTTTTATCTTTTCAAGAATCGTGCCGGATATTATGTAGTTCGTTTCATTGATCCGATTACAGGGGTTATGATGTCATCCGGGAAAAGCACCCATGTAAAGGACAAGATTGAAGCAACAATGATTGCTACTAAATGGCTTGAGAATGGAACGCCTGATGCATATTCAGGTTCAAGAAGCTTTCAAAACCAATCGTCATCTGGCATAGATCTTCAAAACATAGTTTCACGCCTTACGGATTCTGAAATAGACACTCTACTCACCCTTATAGCACAACGCCGAGGACAGACAGTCCAGCCACAGGCTGTTCTGTCTGCTCCGCAGGTTTCCGGGAATATCGTCATTGCTCCAGAAAAGGCTCCTGATGAGGCAGTACCTGAAAAGGTTCTGCCGAAGAAGATTGTCCTAAAGAACAGGCGAAACAAGCCAAAGGTGCGTGTTGTCGTGAAGACGGAGAATGTTGAGAAGATAAACAAGGAGTCCGGCAGAACACCATTGATAAACTACATGCTTTCTTTCTGGGATTATGAGAAAAGCCAGTTTGTGCAGGAAGAGATTGCCCTTGGTCACAAGGTTACGAAGAGTCACTGCATAGAAATGCAGGGAGTTACAAAGAGGTACTGGGAACAATACTTTGGAAATGAGGCTACCGCGGAAGACCTGACGCAGGAAATCCTTGAGGAGTTTTTCTTTTACCTGAGGAATGAAATGCAGTTGTCCGGTGCGACAGTAAACAAGGCCATGAGCTGCGGCTCGAAGGCGATCAAGTACCTTGTTGCAAAAAAGGCCCTTGCAGGAAACCCTTTTGAAGGTGTGAGGCGGTTTAATCCTGAGGAAGAAAAACGCGGAATCCCGACGGAAGCAGAAGTTGCAAGGCTCCTTAATCTTAAGTGGGAAAATGAAGCCATGTACCTTGGCTTTAGGGTCATTACATTCTGCGGTCTGCGACCTACGGAACTTGCAGGGCTTAAGGTCTGTGACATTGATGCGACAAACGACCTTATCCATGTAAGAAATTCCTGGAACGAAATAGACAAGCTGAAGGACACTAAGAACACGGACGAAAGAACCCTGCCTATAGACCATGAGACGGCGGAACGTCTTTTGAAGTATGCAAGGCTCAACAAGTATTACAGCGACATAAGCCCAGTTCTATGGACACCTGCACGACACAACGAGCCTTACAGGAACGATACCTACACAAGGGAGTTTTACAGAATGCTTGAACTCATTGGCATAAGCGAGGAACAGCGCAAGATGAGGAACATCTGCCTTTACAGTATGCGACATTTCTTCTGTACGCTTGTTGTTTCAAGGGCTGGGCTTGAGAAGGCACAGGTACTTATGGGTCACAGGACACAGGGAGAAACCGTACACTACTCTGACCACGACAGCGAAGCAAAGTTTGAAGCTGCAAAGAAAATGCTTAATGAAAACATAAACTATGTCCTGAGCTTTAAGTCTGCCTGATATTCCTTTTCTCTATGCTATATAGAGATTTCTCTATGCTATATAGAGATTTCTCTATGAAGATTGCGAAATCCTTACTGTATGATTTGTGTAAACAAAAATGCAGTGAGGATTTTTTTTATGCTCAAAGAAATTGACTGGGAAAAGGAAAGGCAGAAGTCCTATCAGGACATTCTTTCTGTGCAGCTGGCGGCTGAATACCTGACCATTAGCGTGGACATGATGTACAAGCTTATCCAGCAGAAAGCGGTTCCATACGCAAAGATAAACGGTCGTCTTGTCTGCCGTAAATGCGATCTTCACGATTGGATTGGACAGCAGGTGTTTTTCCCTGATGTAAAGAAACATGAATCCTATGAGGTGAAAAATGCTTGAAATAAAAAACAAGGACGAGTTTGTAAAGACCGTGGAAGAAAGGCTCGCTGAAGGACTTGGAAAAATCAAGTTCGGCGAAATCCACATTACAGTGACCATGCACAACGGCCTGCCGGTGAAGCTTGGTACTACAGTCAAGGAAAACATCTCAAGCTGTGCTTGGGACAAGGTAGTTATTCAAAAATGAAGGAGGTTCATTGAACAGATTAGAAAACGAAAGCGGAGCTGAACAGAAGCCTAGAGAAAGCTGGGAGTCACCAGTGCCTAATGAAAGTCCCAAGTCTTTCAAGGCTTTCTGTCTTTTCCGTGCAATGGGTCTTCATCGTTCCATCAAGGGTTGCATGGAACTGCACGGAATTGAGGCTAAGAAATACGGAACATGGAGCCGCTGGGCCAGAATGTTTGACTGGAACAACCGGGCCATGGCTTATGACGAGTACATCGCCAAGGAGACAGAAAGACAGATTATTGCCGAGCGTGTTGAACGTAAGAAACGGCAGATTGAGATACTGAATGATTTTGACAATGTTGTTGCAAACAGGGTCAAAACACTCAAGGCGGAAGACCTTAACGCTGATGAGGCGATGGATCTTCTGGAACGGAGCGCGAAGCTCGACGGATTCCTTGCAGGAAATGACGAAGAAAACAAGTCATCCGGCGGAAACCAGTTGCAGCTTGTTTTTGCGAAGGATTTTGAAAATCTGTGAATGCAGTTTTCAAACCAACCAAAGTGCAGAAAAAGGCATTGGAACTTTTGAGTTCCGATGCCAAGCATGTCCTTCTCTTTGGCGGAAGCCGAAGCGGAAAGACCACGGTCATAGTAATGGCCGTGATTTATAGAGCGATCCGCTATAGCGGTTCGCGTCACCTTATTTGCAGATACAGGGCTAAGGATGCACGAAGCTCCGTACTGCATGAAACCCTTGTGCCATGGCTAAACAAGACCATAGGCGCAAAGAATTACAGGCTGAATGTTCACGATGGCTTTATAAAGCTTTGGAATGACAGCGAGATTTGGATTGGAGGACTTGGAGACAGAGAACAGGTAGACAAGATTCTTGGACACGAATATGTGACCATTTACTTTAACGAAGTCAGCCAGCTGACTTATAGCGCGGTGACGACTGCCTACAGCCGTTTAGCCATGAACATTCCGGGATGCCGTAACAAGTTCTTTTATGACTGTAACCCGGCTTCCCCTATGCACTGGGCTTATAAGGTCTTTATCAGAAAGATTGAACCGCGTACCGATGAACAGCTTACAAAACCAGGTCTGTATGCAAGTGCCGTTTTGAACCCGATGGACAATGCGGAAAACTTGGCGGAAGACTACATAAGCGACATTCTGGACAACATGCCTGAGAAACAGAAGGCACGTTTCCGTGACGGTCTCTGGGTAAAACCGGAAGGTAGCGTCTATGACCGCTTTGATGAATCGATGGTTATTGAAGCTGACGAAGTTCCTGTTTCCTTTGACCGGATTACTGCGGGTCAGGACTTTGGGTTGAATATCGCTGCAGTGAAAGTTGGCTGGAAAGACGGTTGTGTTTACATAATAGCCGACCACGGTGGCTTTAACATTACCACAAGGACAAGCGTTGAGCAGCAGAGAGCGAAGAACTGGTATGCTGAAAATTTTGTCACTTACTGCGACCCTGCAGGCGGAGAACGAATACAGGAGATACCCGGCGGAGTAAAAGCGAACAACAGCGTAGATGCCGGAATCGATTATGTTTCTTCCCTGATGGAACGCGGAAAATTCTTTGTTGTTAAAACCTGCACAGGTGTGCTTGGTGAAATATGGGACTACATGAGGGATGAAAACAACTGCATCGTAAAGGTCAACGACCATTACATGGATGCAATGCGTTACGCAATCTTCAGTGCAGTCAATTCTGGAGTTGTTATTGCATGAGATTTTTCAGGAAGAAAACTACAGAAAGTTTTGAGAAAGTTAATGCGGAAACTGTTGCGGATGATTTTGCAACGGTTGAAAAGACTGTTTGCAGTGATCCATATCTGAAACATGCATGGGTTTCTGTCTGCATTGATATTCTTGCCCGCAATGTTGGAAGAGCGGACTTTGAGATTCACTGCAACGGAAAGAAGAATGAGAACTGCCCGGTGGCGAAGCTTTTTGCTTTTCCGAACAAGACCATGAGCAGTTATGAAATATGGAAGCAGACCGCGGCATGGCTTAGCCTTGACGGTGAAGCCTTCTGGTGGTTTGGCGAGGACTACGGTGCAGGACTTCCAAAGGAAATTCTGATTCTGAATCCGCGCCACATGCAGCATGTTGTGGATGACGGAAATGTAACAAGGTGGATTTATACAGGATTTGAGAACGGAAGACCGATTTCAATTTTTCCTGACGAATTGATCCACTTTAAGCAGTGGAATCCATGGAACGAATACAGGGGCGTAAGTCCTCTGGTGTCTTTGACCATGGAGACGGAACAGGATGTGCTTGCAGGAAACCAGAATACTAGACTTTTGAAAGAAGGAGGAGTTCCCAAAGGGTTGATAAAGACGGACCAGGTTTTGACGGAAGCAGACGCTGACCTTATTGCAAGGACCTGGGACAGGAAATACGGCAAGGGAATAAAGAACCGCGTGGCAGTCCTTGGAAAAGGAACGGAATACCAGGCGCTTACCTTTACCCCTGATGCCTTGAAACTGTACGACATGAAGCAATGGAACCTTTATACGATTCTTGCAAAGTACGGCATTCCGCCGCGGGTTGCAAACATCAAGGATTCAAAGAGTTCCTTGAGCGGTACTGACACTGACAGCCAGCACCGGGCATTCTGGAACTTTACCTTAATTCCAATGCTGAAAATGTTTGAGCAGACACTGGATATTCAGTTCTTCAGGAGATTCAAGCTCAAGGAGAAAGGAGTCTTTAACCTTGTGAACATTCCTGAGCTTCAGGAATCAGAGGATGCACAAAGCACAAGAGACATTGAGGAGATAAAGGCTGGACTTGTAACAATCAACGAAGTAAGGGAACGCAGAGGCTTAAAGCCTTTGCCTTGGGGGAATGAAAGGTCATAAAGTTTTACTTATACAGAAAGTATTACTAAAACTTCAAAACGTAAAAACCTGTAAGTAAACTTAAAATTTTATTAAATCAGGCTTGATCCATTTTAAGTTAAATAAACTGTTATTCGATAATCTCTGTGGGAGTTTATTCTAAACAGGAAGGACAAAAATGGATTTATTTATATCAAAAAAAAGAAAAGGAATGGAGTATGGACAAAAAAAGCGTTTTTATCTACGCCTACGACCAGGCAAGCGGAAACCGGATGAGCAATCATCTTAGAAGTCTCAGCTTAAATTTCAAGATTGAAATTTATGTTTTTTGCAATGAATCAGAACTGCTGATGTCCATTCAGGACTGTCCCAGGCCTCTGATAATTTGTGACAAACTGAAACTCGGATTTAAATACACATGCGCATTCAATAGGATAATGAACGCGAACAGCACAGCTGTTATTCTAGTCTGGGGCAGAGACTGCAACCAGAAATATCTCGGATATCGTCTTAAACGTAACAACATTGCAGGCTACATCGAATATACAGACGAAATAGAACTTTTCCGCAAAGCCCTTTTTTCTTTTCTTAACACTGAATTCTACTACCCCGACTACATCCTTGAAGGTCTCAAGATGGGCGATGAAAAAACAAACTACAACTACACTGTCGAAGTCAGCGACAATGAGATGAAGGTTGCTCAGCTCCACGCAATGGGATACAGGGCAAAAGAAATCGCCAACACCCTTAACGAATCCTACGAGAACAATTTCAGGCGAAAGCCAATCTGCGAATCAACAATCTACAACAAAATACTTAATGTGATGAGGAAATGCGGTCTTGAGAAAAAGAACGATCTTCTCATCCTGTGCGCACAGGAGAAACTAGTTGCTAATTAAAATTGACGGAAACATCAACAAGGACTTTTCAAGGGACTACTCCTCTTTGGTGAAGTTCCTGAAGGAAAACACACACGGAGGCAAAGTTAGCCCCCATGTGGAAGTATTCAAGGCTTCTACTTTGAAAGCTGAGAATGAAGCCTTTCACTGGATAATGAGTACCTTTGACTTAGACCGTGACCTTGAGCAGGTAGATCCTGACGGCTGGAGTCTTGAAAACTATCTTAGGAATCCGGTTGTCCTCTGGAGCCATGATTACAGGATGCCGGCCATAGGACATGCAGAGAACATAAAGATTGATGACAAGGCTCTTTGCGGAGATGTGATCTTCAATCCAAAGGATGCGGATGAATTCGGCTACGGCATCGGACAGCGTGTAAAGGCAGGTTCCATCCGTACAGGTTCAGTTGGTTTTCGTGTTGATGAAGTTGAGTTCTGCGACTCTGAAAAGACAGATAGCAGAATCATCTACAGAAAGCAGGAACTTCTTGAGTTTTCAATCTGCAACATTCCGGCAAATCCCTTTGCAGTCATGACTGACAGGAAGGAAATAAAAGCAAACAAAAGCCTTTTTGAAAGAATCAGAATGGCTGTTTAATAAAAAAGGCAGAAGATGCATCTGGTACATGCTTCTTCCGCCATATTCAAAGGAGTCTTTAGGAGGGCACCATTGAACGAAACAATTTTATCATTACAGAATCAGCTAAACAAGATGAAAAGCATGATTCCGTCGGCTGCTGCAACTGATGAACAGATCAAGCAGTATTTCACAACGCAGGACGAAGTTCTTGAAGGAATTCTCAAGACACTTTCTGACGAAAAGGATGCAACGACTTCCGAAATGGAAAGCATCAAGGAAGCCGTGAAGGAATTCCGCAATGCACTGAAGGAACTTCCATCAAGATGCCAGCAGCTCACCCAGCGCGACATTTACTACAATCTTGGCAAGGGAATTGTTGCAACCTGGAACAAAGACCACGAGACACTTGGAAAGCTCAAGTTCTGCCCGAACATCAGAAGCGAAAAATGGAACAATCCTTCTGACTTTACTTGGATTGCAGGAAAAGGCTTTACTCCTTCAAAAGGAATCCTTGGTGAACCTATGGGAAACCTTGCGACAAACGACCAGTTCCTCATCAATCCGATTTACGAAGAAACCATCATGCAGGAAGCCGCAAAGAAGTCTGTCATGATGAATCTTGTCACAAACAGGCCGATGACAGGACCTTCATTATTCATGAATGAAAGGGACAGAGGCGGAATAAAGCTCAACTGGCTCACAGCCTACGGTCAGAAAATTGACCCGACAAAATCAAATGCACCGACAAGAGTTGAACTCAAGGCTCATACACTTGCAGGCTACATTCCTTTCTATGATGAGTTTGAAGAAGATGTATTCGTAGACCTTGGAAAGATGTTCATCGAGGACTTCAATGAAGCATACGGTCAGGAGTTTGACCGCCAGTGCCTTACAGCAGACGAAGACCCTTTCACAGGTGCAATGAATGTAAAGAAAGCAAACATTCACGCCGCAAAGACAGCCGATATTTCAAAGCTCACTTACATTGACTTCCGCGATGCTGAACTTAAGGTAAAGCCGGAAGAAAGAAAAGAATGCGAATGGTTCTTCTCTGAAACAGTTCTGAACCACATTCTGAACATTCAGGATGAAAACGGCTACCCAATCTGGAGAAAGCCGGGAGACGGAATACCAGGATTGATTGACGGCTACAAATACCACGATGTTTCAATCCTTCCGCAGTTCGCGGACATAAAGGAAGATACACCTTTTGCCATCTTCATGAATCCAAAGAAGATCATCCACGGCAACCGCAAGGGGATTGAAATCAAACGCTTTGACGGAACAACAGAAAGCCTTGAATATGGCGAAAACTTCCTGAGGTTCCGAAAGCGTGACGGATTCCTTGTAACTCGTCCAGCTGCAAACATTGTAATTCTTAAGACTGCAAAGGCTTAGGAAGACACGGAAGCAATGCAGGGATCTTTTTCCCTGCATTGTCGGATTGATTACCAGGAGCGGAAAACATAGCCTTCCGATTCAAAGAACTCGGAGCTGCATTCCATGTCCCTGGCAATGGATTCATAGTCAATATGGTTTCTGAAGAATGGCGGAACTTCTTCAAGCATTCCGGTTTCCTCGCAGTAGGATTCCGCAAAGCTCTTGAGATCTGAATATTCGCCTTGATAGTTTTCTGCACATTTGGAAACAAGGTCTTCTGTGATGTCTTCTGACTTATACTGAACATAAGCAGAAAAGACTTCTTCTGAAAGCTTGTTTCTTGAAAGTGCATTCTTGATGTCCCAGTAAAAAGGATTAATGAAACTTTCTGAATACAGCTGGCGTTCCCATCCGTATTCATATTCGACATCCTGGAACATAAGTTCCGGGTCATCCTCGTCCCTGTGGACTTCAAGACAAGCAGAAAGGAATTCTTCCTTGTCTGAAAAGTCATCAAGGTCAATCCATTTTCCATAAATGGAACCGCAGTTGTACTTGTGATAGGTACCGACATAAAGCTTCATAGTAGTAACTCCTTTCCGGAATAATCCGGATAATAAAAAGATTTCAAAAACCAAAGGTCTATCGAGCGAAAGCCCAATAAGCCTTCAATTTTAGGGCTGCCCCCCTACATGCAACCGGGGGCGAAAAAGAAAACCCATGCATGGAGCGGAAGCAGTCAAGGTTTGCGAAGCAACCCAAAGGGCCTGACCTTGACGGCTTTTGCACCATGCACATAATGCCCTTTGCCCCGATTGCATAGCTATTTACTTTTAGGAGAAAAATAAAGAATGTTAGCTTTTGAACAGTTGAAAAATTATTCTGACCTGAATCCTCAGGACAGGGAGATAGACAGCCTGTGCTTTGACAGTGCCAGGGAATATGTCTGCCGTTTCTGTGGATTTACATACGATGACGAACTTCCATCTGAATTGACGGAATGCCTGATACACATATTCATGTTCAAGAAAAGAAAGATGATTGCAGCCTTAAATAACGAACCTTTTGACAGCGAACTGCCAAAGGACATTATGGATGTGCTTTACCACTACATGATACAGAATGGAGCGAAGAACTTTGAAGTCTGCTGAAAAAGCTTATGACGACCTCAAGAATAAACTCTTGAGTGAATTACCTTTATATATAGAAGAAATCAACAAAGAATATAACGATGGAATCATTCTTGAGCAGTTTACTAACACTGATAACAATACAATCAACCTCAAACTACCTTACTGGAAGATAAATTTTGAGGAAGCCGAATACTCCGAAAAAGACATCCTGATAGAAAATACAGTCTTCAAATTCTCCATTGAACTCCACGCCATCGGCAACGGCGAGGAACTTATGCGGAAACTATGGAGATATGGGGAAGCGATTGCAGGTCTTGGCTTGAAGGTTAATCAAACGAAAAATGAAAAATACTTAATAACCTTAAATAATTAGGAAAACCCATGGTATACCATGGGTTTAGTTTGACAAAACTAAACCCATCGCAAGCGACACTCTGTTGGCTTGCGATGGGACATAAACTTATGAGGGAGATTCGAAATGAAGAAATCTTATTCAATTTTTTTGACATTTGCACTAATTGTTAGCGCAATGTTCATTTCATGTGCATCAACGCCAACAGTCAGCACCTATGACATTGATGTTCAGTATGATTCTGAAACACCAGCAGTATCATTGGATGTAGTACCATCCTGGGGTTCAAACTGGATTTATGGTGATGGATTTTCAGGATTTTCTTGTACATTCAAGAATAACACTGACAGAACAGTACGCATTGTATGGGATCAGTCTAGTTTAAACTACAATGGAAATTCATATGTGCCATTCTTGGATGGTCAGAAATACATGAATGCAGACAGCCCAATGTCTCCAGCTGCAATTACTAAAAACAATTCAATCACAAAAGCTGTTTATTCATCTGCCCAGCCTTATTATGAATCTGGAAAATACGGCGGATGGAGAATGCTTCCTATGAAGTCTAACACTGTTGAATTGGTATTTTGTGTTAGAACAGAAACCGGTGAACAGTTTGTAACAGCAACAGTTAATGCTGTTATGGCACAGACTGATAAATAACTTTTAACCTGAATTAATCTTATGCCCTTTCAAAATGGAAGGGCATTTTTTTTATTTTCCTCCCTAAATTTATAATATACAAAAGTCCTCTATGCTACATAGAGAATTCTCTATGCTATATAGAGATTTCTCTATGAGATTCTAGGAATTGGTCTTTTATACTCGGAACCATGAAAGTTAATGGTAACGAGATGGCAATTACTTTAAGGCGTGATGCGAATCTTACGGCACTGCCTTTTTGCAATGAAACTCTCAGGCAGATAAATGAATTCTACACATTGCCTCCAACGGTGGACAAGAAAAAGGCTGTCGTTTATATTCCGGTAAAAAAAGAAATCGCAGGCTGTGTTGTAAGCAGGGTTACTGCTTGCAATGTTGCAGAACTATTTGAAATTCTTGCAGATGATGCGGTTTATGATCTTCTTGTAAACAGAAAAACTGAAAAGACAGCCTACAGGAACATTAGATCAAGTTCCTTTGAATTTAGAGCCAACAACACCGAAGCTTTTTATTTTCGTGTAAATGTGGGAGAAACAAGAAAATCTTTTCTTGAAGTCTGGGACTATAACACTCCTGATGTCCGATTTAATTCCGAAACAAAAACATTATTTTATGACGGTCACAATATCTTTTATGTTTCAGGCGGTCATGCAAAGACAATTCCCCTTGTTTACAGATTTGAACTTAACGGCAGACTTGAGGACACAAAGACTTACAGGCTGAACATTTACTTTCCTTTTACAGATGAGTTCTTTCCAAAGAACATAACGATAGAAAGATTTGTGATTCCGGTTTCCGTTGTTTCTGGAATATACCTTGAGCTTAACGATCTTAAGCCACTTTCTGATGAAACAAATGCTGACTGCGCCGATGCGGTTCTCTGCAAGCAGGGATTCAATGTAACAGGACTTATCAAGCTGATCATCAAGACACGTACACAGTACAGGGAGATTGAACTATGAAATGCTATGAACTTCCTACTGCATGTGAGGCAGGTCTTTTTAACAAGAATATCCGTCCTTATGTTCGCATTGCTTTTGAGGGAAATTATTTTTCTGACAAGGACATTATTGAATGTGTTATCCAGTCATACAGGAGTGTTGACGGAGGAACAAGGAATCTTGGGGACTTGATTCTTGATACAACGGAAACAAGGGAATTTCTTGATAACTATGACACAGGCGATGATGTTCAGATCTGGTACTGCTACGGAGACAATTCAGCCTGCTTCATGAGGTTCAATCTGAAAATCGATGACAACGGAATCCAGTACGAGCAGACAGGTTATTCTAAAAAGACTTGCCGCATTCATCTGGTGGACCATTCAAAGGCTTTGAGCGATGAAAAGAAACAGAAGAACTGGACGGAAAGCCAGATACTGGTTCATTCGGTTGTATGCGATGAGACACAGCCTGAAAAGTCTTTGGTTCATCTTCTTTCAAAACGAGGTGGATTCAGTGCTGAGGACATTGACTGCTGCTATCTGCCGTTTAATGTTCCCTATGTTGAGATTACAAGAAGCGCATGGGATGAACTTTGCGACCTTGCAAAATGTTACGGAGCAAGCCTTGAGTGTTCAAAGGACAAGTGCATCAGTTTTACGGAAAGTCCTTACGATACAGTGAACAGTTTTTCTGACGAGAAAGGACTTACTTTGACGGATGCTTTCATTACCCATTACAGAAGCTACAACGACAATGATGAATACGGAAATTCCATTCGCCTTAAATACACAAAGTATTCTGAGACTGAAAGACAGGTGCTTTGGGAATTTTCTGACAGCCACAGCTGGTACGATGAGGATTTTAATGTCTGGTATCCGTTCACAAATGATTCAAGGGAAATATGCCAGGACAATTACAAGGCACTTTATACGGCGAAGGATGCAGGCGGAAAAGTAAGGTCTGTTGTTTATGCTGAAGAAATAGACGACAAGGAAACTTTTGAAAAAAACATCATAACTGACGGTGGCAAGAAGTTTGAAATTGAAGTCTACGACACTACATCAAACAAAAACTGTGCAGTCATAAAGCTTAACCGCAAAGGAGAAAACATTGCCTTGCGCTCTGCAACGATTCACGGAAAGGCAATCATAAGCGAGACGAATTTCTGCGTTTACAGGCATGACGAAGAGGAAATCAAGAAGCACGGCCAGCAGGTAAAGAATCTAAGTTACAAGTATTTGAGCAATGATGAAATAGACGGCGTACCCTATTATGAACGAAGGGCAAATGATCTTCTTGAGGAATACAAGAAACGGCACAGGTCATTTTATGTCACTACGTTCCTTTGCCTTAGCAATGTGAGGGCCGGTGCCTGCATTGGGCTAGACATTGAAGGAATTGAAAGGAAAGTTGCTGTTGATGAAATCAGTCTTAGATACAAAAAGGAAGAGGCGTTCAGTACAGAACTATGGCTTACGGAAAAATAGGAAAAGATTATGGGGGAAATTATCGAAACAGAAGTTTTAACATTGATTGAGTCAATCAATGGATTGAAGGTTGAGCTGAGCGGTTTCAGGTCTGAAATGAAAGAGTTCAAGAAAATCATGAACAAGAGGATTGATGACCTTGAAAGAAAGAACATGCAGTGCCAGGGAAATCCTTCTTTTTGTGCCAATGCAAGACGACTTGATGAACACATTAAGAACGATAACGGCAGGCTTGGAAGGACACTTGGAATCATTGGCTGTGTCTTAAGTTGCATAAGCGTTGGAATTGTTGTTGTGGGGAAACTTATCAAATGAATGAAGCAAAAATCAGACTTATGCTGGAAGCAGAAAAAGAACTTACTTCTAAGCTTACGGAAAATGAAAGGTTCATGTACTACCTTGGGCGGATGCAGTTTCTGAAATATGAGAGCGGAAAGGAAAACCTTATGCGTTCCGACTGTTCGGGTTCTGTATGCCTTGCCCTTCTGCTTGCTACAGGTTGTTCCATAAGGGTTACGGCAGATGCCCTTTACAGGAAGTATTTTACCGTAAGGAATCCTGACAGAAATTCCATCCGCTGTGCTTTCTTCATAACCAATTATGACAGGCAGCTTGGTTCAAGGCTTTACAAGGAAAATGAGGTTGCTCATTGTGCAGGACTTGCCGGTGAAGATGTTGTGCTTAACTGTGTTGAACCTCGTTCTGTTTTAAGAAGTCTTAGCGACTTGAGGCCTGTTTATTACGGAATGGACTACAGGATTGAAGTGAGAGGATTGAACAAAAAGGCACTCCTTGAAGCAAATGAAGATTCAAGAGATTTGTTTGGACCTGATGCTGAATTCCTGGAATACAAGAGAATCATTACTGAAAAAAAGGTGGGAGGAAATGATGATTAAGTGGAGGCTTAAGGATCTTGCTGAAAAACTTTTGTCGTTCAAGTTTGTGATGTTCCTGATTACGACATTGCTTAGGATTCTTGGTTTTGTGGGGAAAGCTGAATGGCTTACTGTTACGACCATTGTTATTACAGGGCGTGAAATCAGTAAGGGTATCAATGGATTTACGAGAGGAAAAAATGAAGAAAATCTTGGATGTGATTAAGGGTTTGTTTGCATGGATTGGAGCAATTCTTCTTGGGTTGCTCATGATCAGAAAAACAAGGAATGAAGAGTCACCGTCTGTACTTGCTAAGAAAGCATTGAACATGACTGACGAGGAAATTGAGGAGAAATGCAATGAGAAAAGGAATGAGACTTACGAGCGCATTAGTGCTAGTGATTCTTGCAAACTTGCAGAATCTTACGGCGGAGTCTGCGACAAAGTTTCAGAAGGAATTGAAAGATTCAAAAGAAGAATTAACTAAGGAGCAAATTGTGGAAATTGCCATTGAAGAAATTGAAAGAACTTCAAAAGAAGCCGTAAAGGAAGTTTTGAAGGATGTTGGGAGTGAACTTTCCTACTGGAAAGAACGTTCTGACCTGTATGAGGTTCAGAACGAGCAGCTTAAATATGAGTTTGAGCAGTACAAAAAGCAGAGGCGTTTTGAAACTCTTAAGGGTGCTTTGTGGGGTTCAGGGATTACGGCAGTTGTCCTTGGAGTTGTTTCAGTATTTGCCATGTGCGGGAGATAGGATATGTTTAGAGATAAAACAAAAGTCAAAGGTATGGTTACTTTTACGGTCTTTGACAGCAATGGAAAAATCAAGGAATACAAAAGAAGCCTTTTAAGAAGAGCCTTGAATCTTCCTGCAAGGAAGATGATACACAGGCATCACAACACAATTACAAATGCTGGTGACGGTCTTATTGCAGACTGGATGATGAGCACACCTACACAGAACAAGGTGGATGCGACAAACGGCTACATGATTGTAGGAACCGGATGGACAGGAAGCACGCCTAAGGCAAACACCACAGTAAACACTCCTAGCGGAACCTATGTAAAGCTTGATTCAGGATTCCCGAAGAAAGCTGCAGCATTTGGAAATACAGGTCACAACGTTTTGCAGTACAGGACTTCTTTTACTGCCGGAACACTTAACGCAAACGGAATAAATGAAGTTGCCCTTATGAACGGAAACACTGCTTCTGCAAGCTGCCTTGCCTATGCACAGATAACACCAAGCGTGAATGTAACTTCAAGCGACACCTTGCAGATAGACTGGGAAATTACTTTTAACGGTAACTAAATGTCATTGGTAACAGTTGGAAACAACAGAGTTGGAAACAAGTATTATTACGGCGGAGAGGATTTTATTCTTGAAGCCGTATGCATTGGTTATTCCTACACTCTTGAAAAAGCAAGTTCAAGCGCAAGCCTTACCATTTACTATTACTTTAGATGGCCAACCAGCGGCTATTACGAAGAAACTTATGGAGACGGCTATTATATTTATCCTCTTGTATTCAGTAACAACAATGGTTTTGAATACCTGAACGCAAAGTCCATTGAACTTGAATGCTCTGACAGAATAAGCAACGGTTGGAAGTCTTTTACCATTCCATTGAAAAGGAAACTGCAGAAAGGCGAAACAGTTACCGTAGGATGGTACGGAAACTGCATTTGCCCTATATGGGACAACACAGGCATAAACAAAGGAACATTGTTCCAGAAAGGATTTGGGAACGATGAGCTTTATGAATGTGATTATGAGGATTGGGATGAACTTTTTAATGATGGTGTTCCGCCTGAATTTTTTAACACTGGAGATGCAGTTCCTGGAAACTATTCCCTTTACTGGACTTACGACGCGGTAGATGCTCAGAAGTATTCACGAAGCATAAAAAACACATGCAGAATAACCCACAGCCTTTTTAGGAAACAGAAACTTAAAAGAAAGGCTTCGGCAGAAGAAAAGGCTGTTGAAATCATAAAGCGAAGCAAACGCATGTTTCTTAGAATGATTGATTCTGCAGGAATTACGGACAAGCGAAAGAACCAGGAACTGTTCGGAAGGTTTTTGAGTGAACAGTTTGAGATAGAAAGCCAGAAAAACCAGCAGGCAGACTACTACAGATTGTATACGGAAGAAATGAAGATTACCGATTTATTCAGGCAGCTTCTTATTCTTCTTGTACGGCTAAAAAACGCAATGAACATAAAAGATTTGTTAGCAAGAAAAAGCGATTCAAAAAGGATGATTGAGACTGTACCAGATTGCAACTCCTGCAACACAAGGAAAGGAAACTATTACAGGAAGAACACGGACAGCATTATGGCTTTGTTCCGACACAATGCAGGCCGTCTTTTTATGAGGACAGTTAAATCCGTCTGTGGTTTTTGGGAATGGCTTAAGGGAAAGATTCGCGATGAAAACTATGTTGTGGAACTTTTTACGCCTATAACAGTGGAGATAAATATTGCGGTAGTTTCGACAGGCTCAACCACCGCAAAGGAATAAAAGAATGAAACACATTTATGTTGGACAGACAAAGTTAAGGATTGTATTGAATTCACAGATTGATTTAGGTTCATGCAAGGAATGTGAGATATGCTATCAAAAGCCAAACGGAACGGAAGGAAGTTTTATTGCTCATGTGCTGGATGCCGAGAAAGGTACGATTTTTTATGACGTTACTTCAAGGGACGAGCTGGACATGAGCGGTTACTGGAAACTTTGGCCACGGATTGTTTTTGAGGATGACCGCATGGCTCTTGGAAGAAGCACAAGAGTTTTTGTATATGATGCCGGAGACTAACCATGAATGAAACATATACTCCCCCTGAACTTGAGGAAGATGCAAAGTTTTATTACGACACATTCAATGAAGACCTTAAAAACTATGAGTCACTTAAAAGAATACTTGAGAAAGATGGCAGCGAGGAAGCTGACAAACTACTGGCTTTCTGGACTTTTGCGGACGGAATCAAACGGGCTAAGGCATTGAGCCTTGTTGCTGAAAATGGGATTTACATTGACCAGCAGTTTGGAGACTATGACGCTCAAAATGTCTTTGACTTTATGGTTTACAGGCTGAACAGCTTTTATGAGCTTTTGAAGATTAACGGAGTTATAGATGAGTGAAAACAAAAAGCACTTCAAGAAAAAGGCTGACAAGGTTGAAAAACCTAAGACCGAGGTAATGATTGCCATTGAAAAACTTGCACAGGACCTTAAGGCCAACAAATATGTAAAAGGCGAAATGCAGTTTACCGACATTACAAACCGCGACTATTTTTTGAAGGCATACGGAACCAAACTTAAATATGTAAAGAAATGGAACAAGTTTCTGACCTGGGATGAAAGCCGGTGGAAGATAGACGATGAAGGAATTGTTGAAGAATGGATTGTTGATTTTGTTCATCAGATGTACAGGGGCATGAGATATATAAACGATCCAAACCTTAGAACGGCATTTGAGAAACACCTCATAAAAAGCGAATCCTTCAGGAGACTGCAGAGCCTTATTGGAATATGCAAGATGAGCAAGGAAATTAAGGTTTCTGAAGAAAGCCTTGATACTGACCTTGAAATGTTCGTTACAAAGAACTGCATGATTGACCTTGCGACAATGATGGGTCGCCAGTCCATACCTGAAGACCTTAGCACAAAATGCAGCAACTTTGTATTCAAGAAAGGTGCTGAATGCCCTGTTTGGGATAAATTCCTCATGCAGATTTTTGACAACAATGTGGAACTCATAAAATTCATTCAGAAAGCAATGGGATATTCTTTAAGCGGAAACGTTAGCGAACAGTGCCTTTTTATTCTATGGGGAACTGGTGCAAACGGAAAGTCCACATTCCTTAATACATTGCAGGAACTTTTTGGAGACTATTCTACAAGCACAGGAACAGAAACATTCATGAAGAAGACCTCTGAACAGAGCAACGACATTGCACGTCTTAGAGGTATGAGACTTGTAACTACAATTGAAGCTGAACAGGGAAAGCCTCTTTCTGAAAGCCTTATAAAGCAGATTACAGGTGGTGATGCCCTTACTGCACGCTTTTTGTACGGAGAGTATTTTTCATTCAAGCCTACATTCAAGATCTTTATGGCTACAAACCATAAGCCAAGAATCAAAGGTGCTGACAACGGCATCTGGAGACGAATTAAGCTCATTCCCTTTACGGTGACTATTCCGCCTGAACACAGAGACCCGGATTTGATGAACAAGCTTCTTGCTGAAAACAGCGGAATCTTTAACTGGCTTTTGAAAGGCTACGACATGTGGAAGAAGGAAGGACTTCTTGAACCGGAAGCCGTAAAGAATGCAAATGAAGAATACCGCTTTGACATGGACAGCATAAGCAACTTTATAAATGAAACAATGATCATTGATGCCACTGAAAAATGCAGGCTTACAACAAGGGAACTTTACGAGACCTATTGCTTCTGGTGCAGCAAGAACAATGAGCGTACTTTAAGCCAGAAAGGTCTTGCAATGAAGCTGCAGGAAAAAGGATTTAAGAGGCTTGCCAGCAACGGAACACGCTACTGGCTTGGTATGGGGGTAAGATTGGAATGGAAACAGTTTAACGCACAAAGGAATTAAAACATTGCAGTTTTGATTGCTTCCCGGATTTCATTTGTGAAGTCTGTATACAGGAGAGCATCCTGCAGCCTGTTCTTTGAAAAGTCATCGAGGTCAACGGTTTTTATGATTTCGGTATATAGTTCTTCCAGTTCTGAGCGGATAATGCGGAGATAAGGTGTAGTAATCTGCTTATCAACATATTTCATGGTTTCTACACTGCCACGGCTCATCTTGTTTCTTTGTGGCTTACATGACATGGATAACTCTTGATTTATAATAAATACCTCCCAAGATTAAGGTTATTTCAAGGATTTATTGAACAATAATACACCTAGATTTGCAAGATATTTGAAAAAACTTATTTTGGATTATTTTTTGAAACTATGGGAAAGGCGCTTTTCCAAATAATAAAGGTAATCAACTGACAGAGAATTTAGGGCATCCAGCTTTGTCTTTTCATCAAGTTCACCTACCACTGAAGAAGGAGCTTTGAGAAGACATGCAGGTTCAACATTAAAAAAGTCAGCTATTTTGTCTAGTGTATCTGATTTTATCCAGTTAAGCTGGTTTTCCAGGTTTATGATGGCCTGCGCCGATACCCCCACTTTTTCTGCAAGTTCTTCCTGCGTCAATTTTGCAGCCAATCGATAAGCCTTTAGGTTTAGTGAAAGGTATTCCATTGATCTAGATTTTTCCATGCTATCATTTTTATGGAAAGCCTATTTTTGCAGAATTTAGCAATACTTTTTATAAAAGTAATACTTTTATAAAATAAAAAATGGACTGCCCATTTAATCAGGACAGCCCACCAGCATTAAGTTTTAACTGCTCTTTTTTTCTTCAAGTTCTGCAAACTTGGCAGTCATTGTCGGGTTGTTTTTAGTCAACTTTTTGATTGTTAACTCCTCTGCCTTGTTGTTTGCAAGCCGTAAATTATTTTCGCTATCTAGCAAAGCTTTTTTTATCGCATTGAGTTCATCAATAGTTGAATCGATACCTTTTATTGCATCGTGAAACTTTTTTCCAGCTGCAATGTAATTTTTAGAAAACTTTTCTTTGAAAGAGGAAAGTTCATGCTCAAAATTAGTGATATCAATATTCTGGTTCTTAACAAGTTCCAACTCTTTTTTATAAGCAAGAGCATTCTGGGATGCATTAGTTAACAAAGAAATGAGCGGAAGAAAGAACTGCGGACGAATGACATACATCTTAGGGTATCTGTAGGAAACATCCACAATACCATTGTTGTAATATTCATTGTCACTTTCGAGCATACTTACAAGGACAGCATATTCACAGCCCTTTTCATTACGATCTTTATCCAATTCTTTGAAAAAGTGTTCGTTTTTATGCTTTGTTTTTGTAGTGTCCATTTCATTCTTCATTTCGAACATGATTGAAACAGTTTCCTGGCCATCAACGGAATCTCTGAAGATGTAGTCTCCTTTTGAGCCTGAACTTGCATCATTGTCTTTTTCAAAATAAGAATCAGGTTTATAAGGACGAACATTCTGGTTATATAGAATTTCACAATGCTGTTCCAAAGATTCACCAACCATTTTTGTGGACATCCTAGTTTTGAAATCTTTGTAATGATTTATCTGTTCATCCTTTTCCTTAAGCTTAAGTTCATATATGTCCTTAAGATTCTTTTCTGCAAGTTCTGCCTGGGTCTTATCAGACTCTAAGGCATTAGTGAGTTTCTGGATTTCCAAATCTTTTGAATTAAGATTTTTTTCCATTTCCGAACGAGTTCTTGCAAGTTCTTCCTTACCCTTTGAAATAGCTTCGTTCACAGCAAGCTTTTTCTCTGCTTCTGCATTGCTGAGTTTTGTTTCAAGTTCATTCATTTCCTGCTTTCCTTTGGAAATGATTTCGTTTACAGCAATTTCTTTGTCTGACTTGGCTTTTTCAAGTCTTGATTCCAAATCACTGATTTTCTTTGAAAAAGAAAGTTCCTGTTCCTTGAGTTTTTCTTTTTCACTTGAAGCAGCCTCTTTTCTGACTGAATCAAGTTGTGTCTCAAAGTTCTTCTGCTGATCAGCAAGTTTTTCTCTGTAAATTCTGTCCTTTTCAGCAGACACCTGTTCTTCAATTGCTGATGTGTCTACAGAAATCTCTCTAAGATCGATTACATCACCAACCATTCCATCTTCATTGAGTACCAGAGTGTTGTTGTCCTTTGCAGACACTCTAATTTTTTTCATAGGCAAATTCTCCTTGCTAAAATATAGTTTTCATCCCGGATAAAATTCCGGGACATTTTATTTTTTTTTATGTTTATCTCTTCTTTAGTCCATGTACGGCTGCATAGTTTTCAGAAAACAGTTCAACAACATTGATATCAGATTCGATATTTCCGTCATCAAGATATCTGAAAACCATGGCATGAATATCAATAGAAACTCCTCCTTCTCCAATGAGAATGAACATATCTTCTGAAGTTTCTTTCCATTCCAACTTGTAAAGAGAGCGAAGATAATTTCCAAGATAAATACAGAATCCATCAGAAAAATAGCAATCCTCCAATTCCATATCCACACCGTAAAGATAAAGCATCTTAAAATAGATGATAGATTTCTGGATTCTTTTTACAGTATCCAAATCATAATTAACATCAGAAATATTAAATCCACATTTCTGAAGTCCGTCCAAAGTAATTTCCTTAACTCTTTCTTCATCTGTAATAGCAGGTGAAATGTCCTCATAGCACATCATAAGCAATTTTCTCCTTAGTTATTTCTTGGTCTAAGACCATGATTTTTGTAGTTTGCTGGGTCCAGGCGTTCCAAAAGAAGATGTTTATGACTAGGACCATAAACATAGTCAAAAACTTCTTCAAATGGATCTATAACCCAATTGTTAAACAGCCAGATTATTGCCTCTCCGCGGAAGTCCTCCATCCATTCCGCCTTAAACAGAGAAGTTATGTAATTTCCATACCAGATACTGAATGCTTCGCAAAATTCAGTCATAACAGCTAATTTTTTGTCGATAAGACCCGACTTGAGTTTTTCAAGCAGACTTACACCTTTTTGAACAGATGAAAGTGAATAAGAGCCATCAAATCCTTCCATACCGGCACTTTCAAATCCTTTGTTCATAATCTGATCAACAGATTCCTTTTCAAATTTCTTGTTTTCCATAGGTACTCCTCTACATTCCCTTAATTAGATTGCCTTCAAATGGCGCTTTGAAACTCTTGCAAAGTTCTGGTCATAACCATGGTCAAAACTTTCTCTGCTTGTTAAATGCCAGCAGCCGCATTCCTTACACTTGTACATCCGCATCTTTCCTGTGTTTTTATTCCATCTGGCATAAAGAAGGCTATTAACTAAGGTCTGAGCCTGCTTTATCGAATACATGTTCTTTCCACAAACACATACTTCATATACAGCCGGAACCATTGCTACCGGTTCCAAATACTGCATTCCTTTGAACTGTCTTGTTCTTGCCATATTGGCCTCCTTGTTTATTTAGATAAGCATTTACCAACAATTAGAAGTATACTTCATTTTTCTCTAATGTCAAGATATATGCTTATCTTTTTTTTACTTTTTATCTATTGCTTTTAAAATACTTTTGTATTATTCTATATTTAATAGGAGATTTTCAATGAAAAAGACATCAAGTTTATGCACTTCTTCATTTGTAGAAAGTGTTTCTTTGGTTGCGAGCAAATTTGGAATTTCTTGCAAGTATGACGATTTTATGTGCATTGCTTTTATAAAATACTTAAAAGCAGTTATTGGGAATTATGGATCAATCCAGGCGTTTACAGCAGATTTAATAAATGATTGGTGTAATACAATTAGACCTGACAAAAACAATCAACCATTAGCAGATTTTATTTATTCAAAAATTAAAATGAATAATTTTCTAGTAGAAGATTGCTTAAATTCCATAATCAAAGATTCAACAGGTGACGAACAATCCTTGAAGATTATTTTAGATAATCTTTTTGAATATTGCTCAAGAAAAGAAAAAACAGGAAATCTGACAAATAATTTCATTGAAGTTTTAGTATCTTCTATAATTAAAAAATTTATTGATAATACCGCTAATACTAAAATACTTGATGCAAGTATTCCAGGAATCAATTTTATACCTGAACTGCAAAAAGCATGTAGAAAAATTGAGTTTACAAGAGCTCAGGACAATGCATTTATATTCTTTGAAGATATGAAGAATATTGCAAACAATAGAAATATAAATTTAATTGAGAGGTTAAACTCACTGGAACCAATAGATGAAGTATATAATTGTATACTATCAGTTCCTACATTTAAGGAAAGTATTCCTCAAAGTATCATAGCAAAACTTGATAATAATTATCCAAATTATTCCCTTTCTTTGTATTCTGATACAGATTGGTTAACAATAATTCCGTTAATTGATGCACTTAGTGAAAATGGAATATTAGGTGTTGTATTACCTGAAAGTTCAGCATTTGGAAATGATACTGGATCATTAAAAATGAGACAATTCTTGGTAGAAAATAATTTAATAAAAGCAATCTATACATTGCCAGAAAAAATTTTCCTTCCATATTCAGCTATAAATTGTGTTCTTTATGTTATTGGAAAAAATAATGGTAATATAAATCTTGTTGATCTAAGAAGTTTTGTTCCTAAAAATTTTGACATGAAAAATATTGAAGAAAGCGATTATGAAAAAATATTTTCCTTTGTAGAAGAAGCAGAGAAAAAAGGTAAAGAAATAACAAATTTTGACAATAAGTTTTCTTTCAATATTACAAAGTATATATATAAACCTACCTACAAATGTCCAACTATGAAACTTGGTGATTTATTGGAATCATTAACGAGAGGTGTACAAATCACAAATTCTGAATTGCAAAAACAGAATAGCACAACTGAAAATAGTAAATATCGAATATTGTCAAATTCAGATATAGAAGATTGTTTATTTAAAGATACGGCAAAAAAGATTTCAAACATTGATATGAAACATGAAAAGTTTTGTGTTTCGGAACGTGGTGTGATCATTCTTTCTAAAATGGGACCAACATTTAAAGTAGGTATTTCAGAATGCAATGACGGAGAAAAATATCTTGTTACAAACAATCTATTCATTCTCAAAGTAAATAAAAAACTTATTAATCCATTTTATCTATTATATTTCTTAAATAGTGACCGTGGTAGAGATCTGCTTAAGAATAATGCCGCAGGATTGAACATTCCAACATTATCAAACGATGACGTAAAAAACATAGACATACCTGTTCCAGAAATGGATATTCAAAACAGTATTGCTTATGAAATGGAAGAAGCACTTGAAGGAATAAATACAGCGAAAGTGATGTACGAAGCAAGAAGAATGCAAATCAGAGAGTTAAATGATACTTTCAAGTCTTTGATTCAACTTTAGAATATTCCAAGTGGTGTATTGGTATTTGATACACCACTTGGAATACAATTAAAAATATATGTCATCACAATTATTTAACTATGAATAAATTCTATGATATTATAGATATAATCTAAAAAAGGAGAGCTTTGATTATGGCCAAAGAATTCGGTTGTGAAAACTCACGTGTACAGCTACCAGCAATTTTACATTTATTAAAACTTGGATATACATATATACCTCGGATTGGCCTAAACCAGGCAAATTCATTTTTTGACCCAAGAACAAATATCATTACTAGTATTTTCAAAAAACAATTTCTTAAATTAAACCCACAAGCTGATAAAAATAAGGCAGATCAAGTACTTCGGGATATTATAAATGAACTTTCCAATGATGATTTAGGAAAGAATTTCTATCAAAGACTTGTTTCTGGAAGCGCAGAAAAATTGATTGATTTTGATAATCCATCTAACAATTCATTTCATTGTACTGCTGAGTTTTCATGCTATGATGTAAAAGACGATGCTACATCCGAAAACAAATATACAGAACTATTTAGACCAGACATCACCTTATTCATTAATGGACTTCCTCTCGTTTATATAGAAGTAAAAATTCCAAATAACAGGGAAGGAATTGTTGCTGAAAGAAAACGAGAATATGACTATCGTCTTCCAAATAAAAGAGCAAGAAGATTTAATAACATTACGCAATTGATGATTTTTTCAAATAATATGGAATATGACAATATGGGTGGAATTACTCCTGTACAAGGTGCTTTTTATTGTACAGGATCAACTAAAGCTCCTCCATTCAACTGTTTCCGTGAAGACAACCCCTTACATCATGAGATAGAACCATTCATTGAAACTTACCCATATAAATCTTATTCAGAGGAAACCGAGAAATTACTTTTGGAAGAATTCAATGTTCAGGTATATAAAAGTTCAGTTGAATATCAGACAAATAAAAAAATTAATACACCTACAAATAAGATACTCACTTCAATGTGTGAACCAAATCGTCTGTTATATATTATTAAATATGGTATCGCATATGTATGCTCAGAAATTGAACTTGAAGATGGTTCAACTACATATGAATTGCAGAAGCATATAATGCGTTACCAGCAATTATTTGCAGCTTTGGCTTTAACAAAAAAATTAGACGAAGGCATAAAAAAAGGGATAATTTGGCATACTCAGGGATCTGGCAAAACAGCACTCAGCTACTACTTGGTCAATATTTTGACCGATTATTATGCAAAGCTGAATATCGTTCCTAAGTTTTATTTTATAGTTGATCGTATTGACTTAAAAGAACAGGCCTCTAGAGAATTCAAAATAAGAGGACTTGATGTACATACAGCAGAAACCCGAGCAGAATTAATGGAGGACTTCCAGAGACATAATTCACTTTCTGGCAATTCAGGAAAAAAAGAGATTACTGTTATAAATATTCAAAGATTTGATGAAAAGAAGAAAGAAAAAATAGATCTTCCAAATTACAATACAAATCTACAGCGAATTTTCATAATTGATGAAGCTCACCGCAGTTATGACCCAAAGGGTTCTTTTCTTGCGAACTTATTGGACTCTGATAGAAATGCAGTTCGTATTGCTCTTACAGGAACACCTCTTATTGGGGAAGACTTAAAAACGACAGATATTTTTGGAAATTATATTCATACTTATTACTATGACAAATCTATTCTTGACGGATACACACTAAAAATCATTCGTGAAGATATTGAAACATCTTATAAAAATAAACTTCAAGAAATTTACGAAGAACTTGAAAAAATTGAAATACCCAAGAATCAAAATACAAATGATCTAATCGATATAAAAAGTCATCCTCGATATGTAAAAGAACTTCTCCGTTATATCATACGTGACTTAAAAAAGAATAGAAACCTTCATTTGGACGCTGATGGAATAAAAATAGGAGGAATGATAATTTGTGATTCTTCCGATCAGGCTAAAGCTCTATATGAACATTTCATGGAAGTACAGTCTGAGATTCTTTCGGAAGATGATGATAAAAACGTATTGAAAGCTGCATTAATTCTCCACGACAGTGATGACAAAGAAATCCAGCAAAAATATATTGAATCGTTCAGAAATGGAACCGACATTGATGTTTTAATTGTATTCAATATGCTTCTTACAGGATTTGATGCTCCTCGCTTAAAACGGCTTTATGTAGGTAGAAAGCTTAAGGACCATGGGTTATTACAGGCAATTACACGTGTAAACAGAACATATAAAAAACATAAATATGGATACATTGTTGATTTTGCTGATATCAAAGAAAACTTTGCTACGACAAATGCAAATTATTTGAAAGAACTAAACAAATTCAATAATCCACAGAATACACCGGATGAAAAAGTTCCTGATACATTAACTGCAATATTTGAAGAGCCAGAGAAAATCATTACTATGATAGAAGAATCTCAAGAAAAGCTTTTTGATTATAGCACAGACAACGTTGAGAATTTCATCACCCAAATAAACTGCATTGAGGACAAACAGGCTCTATATGAAATAAGATCATCTCTTACAACCATCAGAAATCTTGCTAATGTTGTAAGAGCATTTGGTAAAGAACGAATAGCAAATGAAGATGTTTTGACTTTTGTACAGAATATTGATATGAGTCGTGTTCCTCAGTTAATGACAGAAGTAAACAGGCGAATTGACTTAATAAACTTTAAGGAAATCCAGAATCCTACAGCAGAAACTCTAGAAATGATTGCCGACGTTCTTGATGGTATTGAATTTAAGTTTTCAAAAGTAGGAACAGAAGAGCTTGTTATAAGTGCCAACTGTGAAACCATAAAGGATAAAATAAAACAAACTGCTCATAAACTGAGCGATTATTTTGACCAGGAAGATCCTGAGTTCATTACCTTAAAAGATTTGTTCATGAAAGCTCTAAGTAAAACAGAATTTAAGGAGTATTCACAAGCAAAATTTGATGAAGATAAAAAGAATTTTGATGAAATTCTTGAACGTTTGGAAAAATTAAAGAAGCAAACCGAAAATCTTTTTGAAAAGTACAAAGGTGATGCAAAATTTGTTCGTGTTCATAAGCGAATTCATGAAGAAAATAAACATAGAACTGCGGCAGCACCAAAGGCAAGTGAACAGAACTGGATTCTGGAAGACAAGGATATAACTATCTACAAAACGCTTATGTCTCTTAAAAATACAATCGACTTGCAGGTTTACAATCAGGAAGCAATTCTTAAAAGCGATCCTTTCTTTGAAAAAACTGTAATGAGTCTTGTTGGTACTGGCATGAATGAATTGAACATCGTAAGTCCTCGTGCAGATCGTGAGTTTATAAAAAATAAGATTGTTGCACAGTACCTTAATCAATACCATAACACATATGGTAATTAATTTTCAGGAGTTATCATGGAAAAAATTTTGACAATCGAAAATGTTCCTGCAAATAGCGAAGATGAACTATTTTTACAAATTTCTTCTCTAATTGAATCAGCCAGAGCTCATGTAAAAACCGCTGTAAATACAGTCATGGTTTACACATATTTTGGTGTTGGCTCATACATTGTAAATTATGAACAGAACGGAAAAAAACGTGCAGAATACGGAAAAGAAACTTTAAAAAATCTTTCAGCAAGACTGACTAAAAAATATGAAAAAGGATGGTCTGTTGAAACATTAAAAAAAGCAAGAAAGTTCTACGAGATTTATAGTGAAGCAAAAAAGGTCTACACTGTAGACCCAATTCAATTAAATTTTACTCTGTCATGGAATCACTATCAGGTTTTAATGAGAATTAAAAATCCTGATGAGCGAAGTTTTTACGAAATCGAATGTGCCAACCAAAACTGGGGTGTAAGACAGCTTCAACGCCAATACAATTCAAGTCTTTATGAACGTCTTGCATTAAGCAAAGATAAAAATGAAGTAATGCGACTTGCAAATGAAGGACAGGTTATTGAAAAGCCTGCTGATATTTTAAGAGACCCGCTTACTTTGGAATTTCTTGGATTAAGTGAAGAATCATCTTACTCTGAAAATCATCTTGAAACGGCAATCATCAACAAGTTGCAGAAGTTCCTTCTTGAATTGGGAAAAGGTTTTTTGTTTGAAGCCAGACAAAAGCGCTTCACTTTTGATGAAGACAATTTTTTTGTTGATCTGGTATTTTACAATAGACTTTTACAATGCTATGTTTTAATTGATTTGAAAATCGATAAACTTACGCACCAGGATCTTGGCCAGATGCAGATGTATGTTAATTACTTTGACCGTCATGTAAAGCAGGATTTTGAGAAACCTACAATCGGGATTCTCCTGTGCAAAGAGAAAAATGATGCTCTTGTTGAACTTACATTGCCAAAAGATGCAAATGTTTATGCTCAGAAATATGAACTGTATCTGCCAGACAAGAAGCTTTTACAGCAAAAGTTAAAAGAATGGATTGATGAATCTGAGAAGTTTGAACAGAACGATATGGAAGAGGAAAATAAATGACAGTAGAACAGATTAAAGACGAAACATTTAAACTTATTGATGCACTTAAAGCAACCTGCCAGCAGTATGGTATGGGAAATGACGGAAACGAATATAAAATCATTACCCAGGTTTTCCTTTACAAGTTTCTGAATGATAAATTCTGCTTTGAAGTAAAGAAACTTAATTCTCCAATCGTAAAAAAAATTACTTCGGCTGAAACTTTTGAAACCGGCTATGCTTCCCTGAGTGAAGACGATCGTCTGGACTTGCTTGATTTGTTGGATGCAAATATTCCCCGTCTCAAACCAGAGCACCTGATTGGAAATTTATGGAGTCAGCAGTCAAAAGGTACTTTCGATACTATTTTTGATGCTACAATGACAAACATTGCTGATGAAAATCTTGAAATTTTCAATACCCATACTTCTGATGAAACAAAGATTCCTATTTTTGAAGACTTAACAATCTTTGTAACCGATACTGCACAACGTGCGCCATTTGCAAGAGCTCTTGTTGATAAGCTTATAAATTTTAGTTTTGAAGAGGTTTTTGCCCAGAGATATGATTTTTTTGCAACAATCTTTGAGTATCTTATCAAAGACTACAACACTGCAGGCGGTGGAAAATATGCTGAGTATTATACTCCACATTCAATTGCAACAATCATGGCCCGCCTTCTGGTAGGAAATGCAAAGGATCTTCACAACATTGAATGTTATGATCCAAGTGCTGGAACTGGAACTTTACTTATGGCTCTGGCTCACCAGGTCGGAGAAGACAAATGTACAATCTATTCTCAGGACATTAGCCAGAGATCAAATAAGATGCTCAAACTTAATCTTCTTTTAAATAACCTTGTTCTTTCTCTGGATAAGGCAATTCAGGGCGACACACTTGTCCATCCATATCACAAAAGCGACGACGGCAACAGTCTCCGTCAGTTTGACTATGTAGTTTCCAATCCGCCGTTCAAAATGGATTTCAGCGAGACAAGAGAAAGCATTGCTTTGCAGACTCAAAGATTCTGGGCAGGTGTTCCAAAAATTCCTAGCAAGAAAAAGGAAAGCATGGCAATCTATACATGTTTCATTCAGCACGTTGTAAATTCAATTAAAGATAAGAATGGGAAAGGTGCAATTGTTGTTCCAACTGGATTTATTACTGCAAAAAGCGGAACTGAAAACAAGATTCTGCAGAAAATAGTAGAAGACAAAATTGTAAGCGGTGTTGTGAGCATGCCGTCCAATGTATTTGCAACAACGGGAACAAACGTTTCTGTAATCTTCTTTGACAAGTCCAAAAAATCTGATGATGCAAAAGTTATTCTCATTGATGCTTCTAAACTTGGCGAAGAATACAAGGAAGGAAACAACCAGAAACGCCGACTCCGTGATTTCGAAATAGATCAGATTGTAAATACCTTTACAAATAAAGAAGCCGTTGAAGACTTTAGCGTTGCCGTAACTTATGATGCAATAAAAGAAAAAAATTGTAGTCTTAGTGCAGGCCAATATTTTGACATAAAGATTGATTATGTTGATATTACCGCCGAACAGTTCAAAGAAAAGATGGATTCCCACAAAGAAAATCTCAAGACAATGTTTGCAGAAAGCAAGAAATTGGAAGATGAGATTGTTTCTAGCTTTGATAAATTGAATTTTGAGGAATAAATGAATGACATTAAAAAGATACAAGCTCGGTGAGTTATGTGATGTAAAACGTGGAATGTCTCTTTCTGGTGAATACTATGCAACAGAAGGGGAATTAATCCGTTTGACATTGGGTAATTTTGATTATCAGAATAATTCTTTTAAACTAAATACTTCCAAAGATAATTTATTTTTCACGGGAGATGTTCCAGAACAATTTGTAATGAAAAAGGATGATATTATCACTCCGTTGACAGAACAGACTCCTGGTTTATTGGGAAGTACGGCAAAAATTCCAGAAGATGACTTATATATTCAAAGTCAAGATGTTGCAAAGGTAATTTGTAATGAAAAACTGAATCCTGATTTTGCGTTTTATTTAATTTCTTCTTCGATTGTAAAAAATCAATTAGGTGCAGGTGCTCAGCAGACAAAAATACGTCATACATCTCCTGATAAAATTAAAGATTGTTCTGTTTTTTTACCAGAATCTCTAGAAGAGCAAAAACGCATTGCACAAGTTCTTACTGACATTGATACAAAAATTGCATTGAACAAAAAAATTAACAAAGAATTGGAAACAATGGCAAAAGAATTGTATGACTATTGGTTCTTGCAATTCGACTTTCCAAACGCAGAAGGAAAACCTTATAAAACCTCTGGCGGAAAAATGGTCTATAATGAAGTCCTCAAAAGAGAAATTCCTGAAGGATGGGAAGTGAAAACTTTACTTGATATAGCAAATTTTACAAATGGTCTTGCATGTCAAAAGTTTCGACCAACTGATGAAACAAAGAAACTTCCCGTTATAAAAATTCGTGAAATGCACGATGGAATAACAAGTGATACAGAGTGGGTAAAATCAGATATTCCAGATTCTGTAAAAGTTTACAATGGAGATGTTTTATTTTCATGGTCTGCGACATTGGAAGTAATGCTATGGTGCTATGGAAATGGTGGACTTAATCAGCATATTTTCAAAGTAACATCTAATAATGGTTATCCAAAATCATTTTATTTTTATCAACTTCAAGATTATGTAAATGTATTTAAAAGGATGGCAGAAGCCAGAAAAACAACAATGGGTCATATTACACAGGATCATTTGCAACAAAGTCAAATTGTAGTTCCTAAGGATATGAAGATTCCAAATGATTTTGAAAAACTAATAAATCCAATTTTTAAAAAAATTATTCTCTGTAATGAAGAAATCTCAAATGCAAAAAAACTTCGAGATGAAATTCTTCCATTGCTTATGAATGGTCAAGTGACGGTGAGTAATTAAATTTGAAGAAAGAATATTATTTGATGTATCACTAAATCCTGAAGATATAAACAAACAAAAGGGTGCCGGGCAAGCAATCTTATAATTTATTCAAGTAACTAAGGCCAAGGTGTTTGCATTTGCTTGCGAAGATGATCTATGCAAATGCCATCTTGAGCATGGAATACTTAAAGGAAGAAAAAAATGTATTCGGATTTTGAAAAACAAATTATCTCAGAACTTGTTGATTATAACAAGTCCAATATCTATGATTTTATTATTGAACATTATCCGCTGAATATGATTAAAAATCCTTCTTGTAATTACGGAACTGGAAAAGGTGCAATAAATCATGGTGATGATGTGTATTCCATTACCGTTGAACAAGAATGTGATATTACTAGTTTTATTGGTAAACTAATTGCTTGTTTTGAGAAACTTGAAAAATTGGGGTATATTTCAATTCAAATAATTGGGGATGATTTAAAGAAAACAATACTATTTCTAGTAAAGCCAAATACGGGAAATATTCGACCAGCTACACAAATTAACAATTATTGCTTAGATAATAAAGAAAAACAGTTGTATATTGGTCCAGAACTTAAAGTATTAATCGCTAATAATTTCTTGTCTCCTGCAGAAATTGCGGAAGAACGTTCAGAAAAGATTGCAAAACGTTCATTATTAATTTCAATTTTTGCAATTATAGCACCAATAATCACGACGGCTATAACTACACTTTTTTCGTACATAACATATACAAAGGATAGAGATGTTATAGTTAAGGAACCTGTAATTTTGAAAATTGATGATGTTTCAAAAATTCCAGTCGAATTAGTAAACTCTATTAAATTAGAAGAAATTGAATCTGGTAACTTACCGATTAATATTACTGTTACAGTTAATCACGAATACCCAAAGAAGTAGTGATTTAGATTTTGCCCATAGGGAAAAATCATAAAACTTTTAATTTTGTAACTATGAGATATACAATATTCGATCACGAAGAACTTGCCTGTGTAAAAGACTTTGCTCCTCATTTTGACAGCTACATTAAGCTGCAGAACTGGAACAGGCATTCTGTTTATAAGGTAAGTTCTTCTGAGGTTGAAACAAAAGTACCGGTGTTTATCCTGGTTAAAAGCGGAATGTGCAGGTTTGCTACACCGGAAGAAGTGAGAGAATTGAATGAAAGTATCACTCTTAACTAAGACTTGTTCTTTTGATGACTTACCATTTGTTCTCTTGGACTTAAAAGAATCGACTCATCTCATAGTAAAAAATAGTGACAATGTTAGCATTGGAAAAATTGTCTCATCTTTAAAAAGATTAAACAGTAATAGTAGTAAGTTAAAAGTATCACTGGATCTTTCTGATTTAACTGATATTGAAGATATAGTTTATGGCAGTTTTAAAAAATGTTCTGCTCTTTATGGAATTATACTACCTGAATCATTAGTAAGAATTTGTGAAGAAGCATTTGCAGAATGTACATCACTTAATTATGTACACTGCTCTGGCTCTTTAAGAATAATTGAAGACAAAGCATTTTCTAATTGCATAAATCTTGAACAATGTACTTTTCCTAATGAATTGGAAAACATTGGTAATAATATATTTGAGAATTGTAGTTCATTAAAAAAAATCAACAGTGACAACTTTGCAATTGACTGCGGCTTTGTGTTTTCCAATGATACACTATTTTCACATTATAAGGATTTACGTATTAATAGCGTAACTACTAGTCTCTATAATACTTATAACGAAGATGGTGCAAAATTATTTCACAAGTTTTTTCATGATGTAGTAGAAAATATAGAGGATGAGGAAAATAGTTATAATCTATTTTACAATTTTTACAGACTATTATCAGACTTCGGTAATCCCCTTCTTGGAATTCTATATTACTATTTGGCCAAAGAGTTCATTAAACTCAAACACTGGGAAAATGCAAAAAAAAGTCTATACTGTTCATGCTTAAAAGATTGTACATTAGGATTTTATGACTATGCAATGATTTACCTAACAGGTAAAACTGGAATTATAAATCGATATGCAGCAGAAAAATTTTTCTTTCTAGCCGCAAATAACGGAAACCAAGAAGCACGAAAAGAATTATCAAAAATACTAGAAAGAAAAGCTCTTTTCCCAATCAACTCTTCTCATTATTTCCTAGAAAAAATTTATAAGAAAATACGACTAATTGTATTCAACAATGACACTGAATTAATTGAATTTTTAGCTATCTCAGAATATTACTTGGAAATAGAAATTAATATTACAAGACCTTCAAGAAGCGAATTAAAGAAAGAACTATATAATACATTAGCAACATATGAACAAAAAAGTGAAGAAGAATTGTCAAAACTAAAATTGCAAGAATTTTACAATCACATTTGTGAGTTTATGAAAATTATAAAAATTAATGCAACTCCTGTAATAGAACCACCTCCACTCCTTAATAAGACAACAATACAAGAGGGGAAAAACTTAATTGATAAAATTTCTGAAATAGAAATTGAAAGAAATATTAAAGACATGTACTCCGAGGCTTCTATTGATGAATTACATGATATGTTTAATCAAATTTATGAAGCAACAGAAAATTCTCCTATTTATTTAAATAATTATTGGGGTAATCATTATCTTTATTATCCAGGTTTGTACGATTTTTCCTAACTACACCTTTCACCCCGTGCCCCTAAAGGAAGCGGAGCCTTCAAGAAAAGCACTGTGGAAAAATCTGTCTGATAAATAAAAGAACCCATAAGCGAACTTTGGAACGGTAAAAGAACCGCATTTTTTTGAAAATGCACTTTATTTTAGAAACTTATGTTTAATGAAAGATATAAATAGTTGAAGATAGTTTCCTTATAATCATATTTTTTTGCTTACAGTACACTTATAAAAAATAAAATACCTATATTTTATAAAAAGTATAGAAAGATATGAAATTCTTAGTGTTCTTGTGTATCTGTTCTTTGTCATTTATTTTGTAAAAACAAACATTTTTGCGTGGGGATAAACCCACGCACGCGCTCCCGCCGTAAAATTGCGCTGCAATTTTACTTCCCGAGTTTTCTTCGAAAACTCGCAGGATCAGTTCTTTTGAAATAATCAGTTCAGCAACAGAAGTTAGGTTCATCCCGCCGGATGAAAATGGATTCCGTCAGGATTCCATTTTTAGCCGGCGGGATGTTTACTAGAGACGCTTAAAGTTTAGCAATCCTGTTAGCAAGAGGGCCATGCTTGCGATAGCAATTATGGCCCGACAAGGTTCAGGCTTCTACACAGGCTTTTGTTTTGCTTGGAGGCTTAAGGTTCCAGTTCCGCCCGAATAACCGGCCAGTTATGTAACAGCGATGAGTGGAAACGACGCGGGAATTGAGGAGCTGAGGCGACGAAATGTAGCGGCGTTGGAACGGCTGACGGCCTGCATGGACGCAGGACGGCAGTTCACGATGACTTTCTACACAAGGCAGCACAAAAGAGATTTTTGATGATGTGAACTTTAGCAACAGAAACTGAGCGTTACCCTGTGTGCCGCATGGACGCGGCAATGCCTATAACGCGTATTCTGTTTAAGGAGCGACCACGATGGGAGCGACTGTGCCGTAGCGCAGCGAAGGTGAACAGAATACTCGTTATGGGCAAAGGGTAAAAGCGACATCTTCTGTTTGCATGCCTGTTTTTCTACAGCTAGCTTTTGTGCGGTGGCAAGCAAATGAAGCTGAGGTTGAAAGAGGAACTGCGGTTTGGGTATTGCTCAGGTTAGCAACATAAGCTGATGTTTTTTCTAGACCACAATGCTGGGCGCTTGCGACCATTATTGTGCGGTCTTGTTTTTCTTTTTGGACTGAACATTGCGGTCTAATGAAATGTCATTTTTACAGGGCATATAGAGAGGGAACGCTACGCGGATGCGTGGCGTGGAACGAACGCTTTTCCAGGGCGGTGATGTGTGATGCAAGGAGTATAGCAAAGAGTAAAGAAAAACTATAATTAACTTAAAACAGTGAAAAGTAATTATTTGACACCGAATTCGAAAGATACTAGAATGTAAGCATAGTTGTAGAACTATAATTAACTTATAAAAAATAATCGTGACGACAAGTCAATATTCCTTACCCTTTTAAGGCGGCTGTCTGCAGTTCGAGTCTGCAATAGCTCACATAAGGCACTGGTTGTAAAACTGGTGCCTTTTTTTTTGCTTCTCGACCAAGTCATAGGGGTCTGTCCCCACTGTCACGAATATACCGCTCAAAAACTCACCCTCTATCAAAAACTGATACCTGCCATATAGTATACTAGATACAGTATACAAAATACAGTATACTTATAACGGGTAAAGCAGCATGGACAGAACCTACATCGCAATAGACTTGAAATCCTTTTACGCCTCCGTAGAATGCGTTGAACGGGGAATGAACCCACTGAAGACAAATCTTCTTGTGGCAGATCCGGACCGCAGCGAAAAGACAATATGTCTTGCAGTTTCCCCTTCCCTCAAAGCTTTTGGAGTTCCTGGCCGTCCAAGACTTTTTGAGGCAAAGCAGAAAATAGATCAGGCCAACAATGAACGGAGAATGAAACTCCCTTCAAAAAAATTCTTTGCAAAATCCTACCTTGCAGATGTGCTCAATGACTGCGGGGATTATGAAATAGACTATGTGATAGCAAAGCCGAGGATGGCTTTATACATAGAATATTCCAGCAGGATTTATGGCATATACCTAAAATACATAGCCCCGGAAGACATCCACGTCTATTCCATTGACGAAGTTTTCATCGATGCAACACCATACCTCAAGCTCTACGGAATGACAGCACACGAACTTACGGTAAAGATGATTCATGAAGTCTATGATGCCACGGGCATTACGGCTACAGCAGGAATCGGTCCAAACCTTTTCATAGCAAAGGTTGCCATGGATGTTGTTGCAAAAAAACTTGCACCGGACAGAAAGGGAGTCCGCATAGCGGAACTGGATGAAATTGAATTCAGAAAGAAACTTTGGCCACACCAGCCCATTACCGACATATGGAGAATCGGAGCAGGAACCGCAAACCGCCTTGCAAAATACGGAATCCATACGCTGGGGGACATTGCCCGCTGTTCCATTGGCAAGCAGAATGATTTTATCAACGAAAATCTTCTGTACAAGGAATTCGGCATCAACGCGGAACTTCTGATTGATCACGCCTGGGGATACGAGCCCTGCACCATAAAGCAGATAAAGGATTACAAACCTCAAAATCACAGCCTTACAAACGGGCAGGTTCTTCCAAGAGCCTATGAATATGAAGAAGGAATCATAATCGTAAGGGAAATGGCAGAACTTCTTTCTCTGGATCTGGTCCAGAAAAAACTGCTTGTAAAACAGATTTGTCTATACATCGGATATGACATCGAGAATGCAGAGCAAATAAGGTTCATGACACGGGATGAAATAAATGAAATAAACCTTTGCAAGGACGGCTACGGAAGACTGCAGCCTTCACCGGTACAAGGAAGAATGAATTTCAAATCCTTTACTCAGAACATTGACACTATCTGCGATTCTTTCGAAAGAATGTACCGCGCCATAACAAACCCAAAGTTTTCGATAAGGCGCCTCTTCCTTGTAGCTTCGGAAATCACAACGGAAGAAGATTACTCAAATAAAGACAGCTGGTGGACTCCAAGCCTTTTTGATTCTGACGATGAACGGAAATGCAGGGAAAACGAAAAACTTGAAAACGACAAGGCCAGGAAAATTCAGGCGGCCGTACTTTCAATGAAAGACAAATACGGAAAGAATACCCTTGTAAGGGGCCTGAGCCTTCAGGAATCTGCCATGACAATGACAAGAAACCGTCAGATTGGAGGACATCAGGCGTAAAAAAAACTAACTGATCTCACCTTTTTTGATGAGGGAAATCATTGCCTCCGCTATTTTTGGATCAAACTGGGTTCCGCAATTTTCAATGAGTTCCTTAAGGATTTCTTCATCAGTAAGCCTTTTGCGGTACGAACGGTTCGTATGCATGGCGTCAAAAGAATCTGCAACGCATACGATTCTCGCCTCAAGTGGAATGTCTTTGCCGGAAAGACCCTTTGGATAGCCCTTGCCGTCATACCTTTCATGATGATGGAGAGCAACCGTCTGAAGATCCTTGAGTCCTTCAAAGTCATCCAGAAGCTTTCCGCCATAAATAGTGTGCTTTTTCATTTCATTCCATTCTTCTTCACTGAGTTTTCCAGGTTTGCAGATGATTTCCCTTGGTATCAGAACTTTTCCCGTATCATGAAGCATTCCAAGACAGTAAATGTTCTTCTGGAACTCTTCGTCCAATCCCATTTCCCTTGCAATCTTTCTGGAATATTCAGCAACATTTGATGAATGGGTTTTTGTATATTCATCGCGCAAATCTATGAAGCGGGCACAAATCCCCACAAGGCTGTTGATTTTTTCATTCATCAATGCAGCCTGCTTTTTAAGATGATAATCAACAATATGAACAACGATAATATACAGAAGACCAAAGAAAAAGAGCAGAATTCCAACGATGAATACAGGGTCTTTTACAAGGGAGTGATCGTAAGTCAACTCAATATTAAAATCCATGGCATTCAGCAGTTTTTTCGTATGCATGACAAAACCTATCTTTATCCTGTCATGGGAAGGAATGGTTATATTCATTGCAGAAACAGAAGGTTCAACCGTTATGAAATCCTCGCCTTCATTATCCGTAAAATTCCCGTTCCAGAAAGAATCCAGATGATAGTATGCCGGCTTTTTGATTTTTAGAATCCAGTTTTTTACCGTGTATCTTGAATTATTGTATATATAGACATCATACTGACTTCCCCAAAGGCTCGCATTCTGTTTCCAGCAATTCAACTGGCCGTCAGCACGAAGTGGAATTTCAAATTCTATATCAATGTCTTTACCAGACCTTACATCATTGAGGCCTGATTCTGAAATCAGAGAAATGGAATGCATCCTTTTATTTTCGTTAATCACCCAGACAACGCTTAATGAAGCACAAATAAATCCGAAAACAACAAAAACATAAGCAAACAGGTGATTTTTCATCTTATTCAATTTTGCCGCCTTCCACATATATAACAAAATTATAATGTCATTCTGGAAAAAATCAAAGGACAATGAGTTTATTTTATGGGATGAGTCACAAGACAAAAATTAACTTTAATACTATATTTTTATGGAATGGAATTTTCAACTGAACAAGTTTATCGCAGCAGCAGAACAACTACAAAATACGGAAGAACATATGGAAAACCAGCATGATTACGATGACATGCTAAACCTGCCTCACCCAGATTCAGCTAACCACAAAAGAATGGAACCGGACAAAAGAGCAGCCCAATTTGCCCCCTTTGCAGCCCTTACAGGCTATGAAACCAGCATAGAGAATACGGCTCGGGAGTTTGAAAAGGAAGTTCTTGATCGGGAAAAAGGAACCTTGCTTTTTGAATCAACCTGATTTATCCAGACCTTAACAAAATATTACTTGATATTCCTACCTGCTGGACTATAATTGATATGTTGCATAGAGCAGCAAGGTGGAAATATGATTTATTATGTAGATATTAATGCCGCAACTTGTGGAAGCGGAACAAAAGAAAATCCTTTCAAACAGATTAATGAAGCTGCAAGAATTGCAAAGCCGGGCGATGAAATCATCGTTGCTCCTGGTGTCTACCGCGAATATGTAAACCCTGTTAACGGCGGTACAGAAGACAAGAGAATCACATACCGTTCAGCAGAATACAGGAAGGCCGTCATCACTGGTGCTGAAGAAATCAAGAACTGGAAAAAGGTAAAGGGACAGGTCTGGGTTGCACGCATTCCAAACGGAATCTTTGGATCATACAATCCATATACAGTTAAAGTTGCAGGTGATTGGTTCAACGTAAACTTTGTTGCACATACAGGTGAAGTTTTCCTCAATAACAAGTCTCTCTACGAAGTTACGACAATGGAAGCCGTTGAAAAACCTGTTGAAGACAACATCAAGTCATGGGACAAGGAATTCACAAAGCATGTCTGGTACACGGAACAGGACGAAAAGACTGATGAAACAGTAATCTACGCAAATTTCCAGGGCAAGGATCCAAACAAGGAAAATGTAGAAATCACTGTACGCGAAAACTGCTTCTACCCTAGCGAAGAAGGCCGCGGATACATCACCTTGAGCGGCTTTACAGTATGCAAGGCTGCAACCCAGTGGGCTCCTCCAACTGCATATCAGGAAGGAATGATCGGACCTCACTGGTCAAAGGGCTGGATCATCGAAGACTGTGAAGTAAGCCATTCAAAGTGTTCGGGAATTTCCCTCGGTAAATACAAGCAGCCAAACAACGACAACAAGTGGTCAAAGCTCAAATTCAAGGACGGAACTCAGACAGAACGCGACAACATCTGCCAGGCTCAGATCGAAGGCTGGACAAAAGAAAGAATCGGAAGCCACATCATCCGCCGCTGCGATATCCACGACTGTGGACAGACCGGTATCGTAGGACACCTTGGTGGAGTTTTCTCTATCATCGAAGACAACCACATCCACAACATCAACAACAAGCAGAATCTTGCAGGTGCTGAAATCGGTGGCATCAAGATGCACGCCGCCATCGACGTAATCATCCGCCGCAACCATTTCCATCACTGTACTCGCGGACTCTGGCTTGACTGGCAGGCACAGGGAACACGCGTAAGCCAGAACCTTTTCCACGACAACACTCTTGCTCGCGACTATCTCCTTAGACCAGAAAATCTTGATCTTTCATGTGGAGAAGACATCTTCATCGAAGTAAGCCACGGTCCAACACTCCTTGACAACAACATTTTCCTCTCAGACGCAAACCTCAAGCTTCCTACACAGGGTCTTGCCATGGTACACAACTTCTTTGCAGGTTCATGGACAGCAGTTGGACACGGAGTCCTCAACGGTGCCCTCACAGAAAAGAGACAGAACCAGGCCGTTCGCTATACTCCATACCATGTTCCACACAGAACGGAAATCATGGGCTTCATGAGCATTCTCCACGGTGACTGCCGCATCTACAACAACATCTTCATGCAGCAGCCAATGCGCCCAGGCCTTAAGAAATTGTCAAAGATGATGAGCGACAATGAATGGACAGACGGAAACTTCATCGCTGGTACACACACCTACGACATGTGTCCAACCTACGAAGAATGGGTAAAGCAGTTTGACGGATACTGCGGACTCGGAAGCGCACCAAGCGACCGCTACTACAACCCTCTTCCTGTTTGGGCAAAGGGCAACTGGTACTTCAACGGTGCAAAGCCTACAAAAAATGAAAAGAATCCTGTAGTAGACAAGACAAACACCGTTACTTATTCCCTTGAAGAAAAGAACGGAAAATGGACATTCAAGACAAACGCATATGACTTCATCAAGGAAAGCAACTGCGGAATTATTTCTACAGAAGTCCTTGGAGAAGCATTTGAAAGCGAGCAGAAATTTGAAAATCCAGACGGAAGCGAAATCGTTTTCAATACAGACATCTTTGGAAACAAGCGTGATGTAAATCCTCTTCCAGGACCATTCGCAAGCGTAAAGAAAAATTTCAAGGCTGAGTTCTAATTGAATCAGTAGAATAATTCCTTTTAACCCGCAAAATTTGCCACCACGGTAAATTCTGCGGGTTATTGTTTTATAATGAAACCCATGAAAAGCAACATTAAAGGTAAGACCGCTCTTGTGACGGGAGCTTCATCAGGCATCGGATTTGAAACCGCCATTCTTCTCAGGCAACTTGGAATGAATGTCTATGGAGCCGCAAGAAGACTGGAACGCATGGCGGACCTTGAAAAGCAGGGAATCAACATTCTTCCCATGGACCTTACGGATTCAAAATCAATAAAGAATTGCGTGGATGAAATTCTTTCAAAAGAAGGATCAATCGATATCCTTATAAACAATGCAGGATACGGTAGTTACGGAGCCATTGAAAATGTTCCGGCAGAAGAAGCAAAAAGGCAGTTTGATGTAAATGTATTTGGACTTGCCGAGCTTTCAAAGATGGTTATTCCTTCAATGAGAAAAAATCACTTTGGAAAAATCGTAAACATTTCATCAATGGCAGGAAGATTCACTGCACCTTTTGGCGGATGGTATCACGCTACAAAATATGCAGTTGAAGCATTAAGTGATGCAATGCGTCTTGAAGTAAAACCTTTCGGCATAGACGTAATATTGATTGAGCCAGGAATGATTCAGACTGACTGGGGCTTCATTGCAACAGACAACTTAAGAAAGCAGTCCGAAAACACGGAATATAAAGATAATGCCATAAACGCTGCAACCTATCTTGAAAAACACTACAAGTCAGGAAAAATGACACCTCCATTGAAGATTGCAGAGGTAATTGTAAAGGCTGTCCTTGCAAAACATCCAAAACAAAGGTATGCAAAGGGCTACATGGCAAAGCCTTACATATTGATAAAGAAAGTTCTTCCAGATCCATTGATGGATTTGGCCATGAGAACCGTGCTCAAAATTAAATGACAGATAGAAGGATGTCCAAAAACATATATGTTCATTGGACATCCTTTTTTTAATTAGCCCGCATAAGTCTCAGACTGTTTTTCTTCCGCAATGTTACTAACTGCAAAGCTATAGATTATTTTTGCAACATCAAATATCGGTTTCTTAACATTAAGACCCATATTTCTGGCAAAATCAACTGATGCCTTTGTTGCCTTAGGATTCCACAGTGTTGCATAAGCAAGGTCTACATATACGGCCTGCTCTGATGATGCAATTGCCTTAATATGATTGTTCATGGAATCTACTGAAGCTTCCTTGTTTGAATTGTTCATAGAAACAAGGGCAATGCGGCTCCTGCTGTTGAACATTTTTATTGTTGAAAGCAGCTTAAGATAGAGGCTGTCAAATTCAGAAGGATTGCTTTTGAAAAGATCCATATCCTCTGCCCCAAGGCGAATGATGATTCCGTCGGATTTAAGTTTTTCCACTTCCTTAAGATAGAACTCAACAGCATTTTTAACTGAAAGTCCAGAAGCACTTTTATTGATCAACTCAAAATCAAGACTGAACTCATCTTCCAGCTGCTTAAGGGGAATTGAACTGTCATAGTTTCCCCCAAGCAATACAACATTGTATTTCTTTTCCTGAACCTCACGCATTCTTTCTGGAATGTAATCGTAGTCTTCCGCATTTGAGAAAGAAAAGTTTTCCTTCTGTGGAACAAACTTTTTAAAATCCACACCATTAAGATGCAATTCGTCTCTCTTTCTGTCCAGAGCCTTATTTCTGAAAAAAACAACAACATTTGCAAATACAATTGCAAGATTAAGGAAATATACGGCAAGAACATAATTAAACTGTCCGTTTATAATTTTTGCTGTAATGCCTGCAACATAACCCGTAATGATAAGACAGATAAACGCAAGGCTTGTGCTCTTTGCCGTCTGAGCCCTATAGGCTTTTACGACATTGATTGGCCAGGAAAATCCAAAACATACAAGCATGCCTGCTTCAAAAAGATGTGCTAAATTCATTCTTAATACCTCATTGATTTTTGATCTTCCGTAGAAGTTGTTTGTATAATACCCCCACAGAAAAAATATTCAATTTTTTGAAAGTATTAATAACACATATTTTTTTCACGCGATTTTTTTTACTTTCAAAAGCCTTTTAGAAAGTTTTTTATGTGTTAAACTACAACTATGAAGAAAAGAAAAAAATCTTCCGAACAAACAAAAGGGAATCTTACTAGCCTACGGAAAATAATTACAAGGACTCAGGTTGCATTGATTGTTTCTGTAACAATTTTATTGAGTTCCGGTGGTCTTATAATAAACATAAAATCCAACAACAAAGCCTTCAATCAGAACCTGCAGAACACCACAGCACTGGTTTCTAGGATTTATGGCTTTACAAAGAATTTGAGCCAGCCTAAGCTCTGTGAATATTTTGACGGAGTTGCAGCTGACCTTCCGGAAGTAGATATTTTTTCAATCGTAGACAAGAACAGCATACGTCTCTACCACACCCACCATCATCTTATAAACACGAAATACGACGGAACCCATCCTGATTTTTCAAGCTACTCTTCAAGTTACTTTACGGAAGATTCCAACGGTCCATCAGGTCCACAACGACGCACCTATTCTGCCTTTTACGATGCAAATGGGAACTACGAAGGTTTCATAATGACCATAAGATTAAAGACTTCCATGAGGATTGTTACAAGAAATACAGTTCTACTTTTTGTTCTTGTAACCATTGCAGCTATTTCAATTGAACTTGTAATCTGCGCAAAACTTTCCCATGAAATAAAAAAATCCTTTCTGGATTTTACTGAAGATTTTGAAGGGACTAAGTTCCTCGTAGATTCCATGAGGGCAAACAACCACGACTTTACAAACAAACTTCATGTAATTCTAGGACTGATCCAGATAGGACAGTACGAGCAGGCCATGAACTATATTCAGAGTATTTCGATAATTCAAAGGGAAACCGTTACCTTTGTAATGCACAACATACAGAATTCTTCCCTTGCTGCACTTCTCATAGGAAAAATTGCAAGGGCAAGTGAATGCAACGTAAAGATTTCCTTTCAAGAAAACAGCCATTTCAAAAATGAGGACATAGACATACCATCAGAAGCACTGGTTACAATCACAGGGAACTTAATAGACAATGCCCTCGATTCAATGAACACTGGAACAAGCAGCACAAAGAAACTTTCCATCGGAATTTTTACAGACACAGGCAAAATGCTTTTGATTGTTCAGGACTCAGGAACAGGAATCGCAGAAGGCTTCATCGAAAAAATTTTTGAAAACGGATTTTCTACAAAAGGAACTGGCCGTGGGGTTGGCCTTTTCCACACCAAACAACTGATTGAAAGCCTAGGCGGTGAAATTTATGTTGAATCTCAGGTTGGGAAAGGATCCTGTTTTACAGTAAAATTAAGCAAGTAATTGATGGGGAAAGCATAATGGTATATAGAGTTCTTATTGTAGAAGACGATCCAATGGTTGCAATGATCAACGAGCAGTATGTAAAGCAAAACAAAAACTTCACTGTAAGTTCAATTTGCAGAAACGGGGAAGAAGCCCTCAATTTTCTTGAAGAAAACGAAATCGACCTGATTGTTCTTGATGTCTATATGCCTGTCATGGATGGCGTGGAAACTCTTAAGCGCATAAGGGATAAAAAAATATCCTCAGAAGTTGTCATGGTAACGGCTGCCAACGATACAAACACTCTTGAACAGACCATGCATCTTGGAGTATTAGACTATCTAATAAAACCTTTCACAATGGAAAGATTCTTAATTGCACTTGAAAAATTCCTTTCTCATACAGAAACCCTAAAACAGAATTCCATAATCGACCAAAACAGCATAGACAGACTGATGACACAAAACAACAATCAGGATAAAAAAATCAAATCAACAGAATATCCTAAAGGCATCAACAAAAAGACTCTTTCTTCGATGATTGAATATTTTGATGAAAACTCAGGATGGCAAAGCGTAGACATGATTGCAGAAAAACTTAAAATCTCCGTAGTCACAATCAGGCACTACATGAACTATCTTGTCCAACAAAAAAGCATTGTCGAAGACATAAACTACGAAACAGGAGGACGTCCCTGCATGCTTTATAAAAAGGCTGATTGAATGTAAAATGATTTCCGTATGAAAAATTACAAGAAGACTTTGACCGCCTGCTACCTTGGATTCATCACGCAGGCAATTTCCGCAAATTTTGTTCCGCTTTTATTTTTGACATTTCATAGATCCTACAGCATACCATTGAGCAAAATAGCCCTCATATCAACCTGCTTTTTCTTTACACAGCTTGTAGTTGACCTCTTCTGCGCAAAGTTTGTTGACAGAATCGGATACAGGGTAAGCATCATCATTTCAGAAATCACATCAGGACTTGGTCTTGCAGGCCTTGCACTTCTTCCGGATTTATTTGCAAATCCATATGCAGGAATCATTACCTGTACGATAATTTACGCCATCGGAAGCGGATTGATAGAAGTTCTTGTAAGTCCCATTGTCGAGGCCTGTCCTTTTGAAAACAAGGCAGGCACCATGAGTCTTCTTCATTCATTCTATTGCTGGGGTTCTGTAGGCGTAATTTTACTTTCAACAGTTTTCTTTCATTTTGCAGGCCTTGACCGGTGGAGAATTCTTGCGTGCCTCTGGGCTTTGGTGCCGCTGTACAACATACTAAATTTTGCAACATGCCCTATTGAACATCTGGTTGAAGACGGAAAAGGAATGACCATTAATCAGTTATTTAAAAACAAGCTTTTCTGGCTCTTCTGCATGCTTATGGTCTGTGCAGGTTCTTCGGAACTTGCCATGGCACAGTGGGCATCTGCTTTCGTGGAATCTGCACTCCATGTTTCAAAAACTATGGGAGACCTTGCAGGCCCATGCTGTTTTGCAATCCTCATGGGAATAAGCCGTGTATTCTACGGAAAATATGGCGAAAAATATGACCTGAAGAAATTCATGGTTGTATCCGGAATGCTTTGTTTAGCCTGCTATCTCATTGCGGCCTTTGCAAAGATTCCTGCCATGGGACTTATGGGATGTGCACTTTGCGGGTTCTCAGTCGGAATAATGTGGCCTGGAACAATAAGCATTGCATCAAAGTCTCTGCCACTGGGCGGAACTGCAATGTTTGCCTTCTTTGCCCTTGCAGGAGATCTGGGAGGCTCACTTGGTCCTGCCATCATCGGTTTTGTTTCCCAGCGCAACGGTGAAAACCTTCAATCCGGAATTCTTGCAGGTATAGGATTTCCACTGATTCTTGTTCTGTGCGTGACTTTCCTTTTGCTAAAGGAGAAAAAGGGAAATAAAAAACCGGAATGAAAATCATTCCGGCTACCGACCTTAATATGTCACAACTTTATCAGTCTTCTTTTCCAACAAAGTCCATTACTTCCTGCGCAGTCTTTTCGTCACCAAGACAGCGGGCGGCAGTGTTTATCTTTGCACGGATCATAAGGTTCTGGGCTGTCTTTTCATCTACACCGCGGCTCTGCATGTAGAAAAGGATTTCCTTTCCAAGGCGGCCGATGGAAGCCCCATGACGGCCTTCTACAGCTTCCTCATCGCAGAGGATTACAGGAAGGCTTTTGTTGACAACCTTTGGATCAAGCAGAAGAACGTTTTCCTGCTCGTCACCCTTGCTTTCTGCACAACCGTTCTTAAAGTCGATGGTTCCGCGCCAGATCTTTTTTCCAGTTCCGTCTACGACACCGTCAACAGCCATTGTACTTTCAGTTTCACGTCCCGTATGCAATGAAACATAGTTTACATCAAGGCTTTCACTGTCATTGACAAGATATGCGTTGTGTCCGTTAAAGTGAGACTTGTATCCTTCAAGAGCATTGTGGTTGCCCCAGATGTTTTCCTTTCCGCCAAGAATGATTTCAGTTGTCTCAACAACAGCATTGTCACTGGCCTTGCTTCCGAATGAAACGAAAGTCTTTGCATCAGGACCACAAAGATTTACAAGACCGATGCGGACAACAGCATTTTCTTTCGCAGAAACACGGATTCTTGCGCCAACAGATCCGCTGAAATTTTCAGAAGACTTGAATGTAAAAATGAAATTGCTTTCACTGCCTTCACCTGCGGCAATCTGAATTTCATCAACACAGCTATCTTTCTCTGCGGAATAAACAACGCGCACAACATCCGTCTTTTTACCTGCAGCAACTGAAAAATTTCTTGCATTGAGCTTAAGATCGTCATAGGCGGAATCAAATTCCGCGCCCATACCGGTTGCAATCGACGCAAAAGAATCATCCGCTTCAGAAACGGCAACTCCGTCAACCAGAGAAACAGAAGGTTCCGACAGAATGCCTTCAAGACCGCCAAGTTCCGTATTGTTTATCTTTAAGAAGTTCCATGTCAAAGATGGAAAATTATTTACTTTCATTTTTACTCCTCCACCTTAGCCCTGGCCCTTCATTTCAAGCTGAATCAAATTGTTCATCTCAACGGCATATTCAAGAGGGAGTTCCTTGCTTACAGGATTTGCAAAACCGCTTACGATCATTGCACGGGCATCTTCCTCGCTGATTCCGCGGCTCATCAAATAGAAGATGGCCTTGTTTGAAATGCGACCGATCTTTGCTTCATGTCCAACATCGCAGTCGTCAGTCATGATGTTCATAGCAGGAACGGTGTCACTGCGGCTTTCGTTGTCCAGCATAAGGCTTGAGCAGTCAACGCTAGCCTTTGAATGCTTTGCACTTTCGTTTACAACGATGGCGCTTCTGTAAGTACATGCACCGCCGCTTTTTGAAATGGACTTTGTGTTAATTACAGTGCTTGTATTCTTTCCGATATGGACCATTTTTGCACCAGTATCAAGGTTCTGACCAGCACCCGCAAAAGTGATTCCAGTGAATTCACAGGTAGCATTATCGCCCTTGAGGATCGTCATCGGATAAAGATATGAAATATGGCTACCAAAAGAACCGCTGACCCATTCCATGCGGCCGTTTTCTTCAACGATGGCGCGCTTGGTGTTGAGGTTGTACATGTTCTTTGACCAGTTCTCGATTGTAGAATATCTAAGGCGTGCGTTCTTCTTTACATAGAGTTCTACGCAGCCTGCGTGAAGGTTTGCAACATTGTATTTAGGAGCGGAACATCCTTCGATGAAGTGGAGGTCTGCGCCTTCATCAACGATGATGAGGGTATGCTCAAACTGACCTGCACCTGCCGCATTAAGGCGGAAATAAGACTGCAACGGAATCTTGACCTTTACGTTCTTTGGAACATAGACAAAAGAACCGCCCGACCAAACTGCACCGTGAAGGGCCGCAAACTTGTGGTCAGTAGGAGGAACAAGGTGCATGAAATATTCCTTTACCATTGGTCCCCATTCAGGGCTCTTTAGTGCGCTTTCAAAGTCAGTGTAGATAACACCCTGGGCTGCGACATCTTCCTGAACATTGTGGTATACAACCTCACTGTCGTACTGAGCGCCAACACCTGCAAGGCTCTTGCGTTCAGCTTCCGGAATGCCAAGCTTTTCAAAAGTATTCTTGATGTCCTCAGGAACATCTTCCCAGGTTGTAGCCATGTCTGTCTTGGCCTTAACATAAGTAACGATTTTCTGAATATCCAGGTCGCGGATGTCCGGTCCCCATTCAGGCTCGTTGATGCTGTTGAAAAGATGGAGGGACTTGAGGCGGAATTCTTTCATCCACTCAGGGTCTTCCTTATCCTGGCTGAGCTTTTCCACGATTGAATCATCAAGGCCCGCACGAATCTTGTAGAATTCTTCATCCTTTTCTTCATAGCGGAAATCGTAGAGGCTTCTGTCTATTTCATTAACTTTTGTCTTTTCGTTTGACATTACTTGCTTTCCTTGAGCTGGTCCTGCAAATCATCTTTGCTTACAGAATTCTTGATGGCATCCATTGCGGCCTTGGCAGCGGCGGCAAGAGCAGCCTTTCTTTCCTCGTCCTTTACTTCCTGAGGAATGAACTTGTCAAATCCGTTTTCGTTGATTTCCTGAACAAGGGAACCGTCACCAGTGTGGACAAGTTTTCCCTTGACCATGATGTGGGTCTTGTCAACCTTGAGGCTTTCAAGGATTCTTGTGGAATGCGTGATGATCAAAAGTGATCCGCCTACACTCTTCATGTATTCTTCAATTCCCTTGCTTACGGTGCGGCATGCGTCAACATCAAGGCCGCTGTCTGTTTCATCAAGGATCGCAAATTTTGGCTTGAGCATCAAAAGCTGGAGTATTTCGCTCTTCTTTTTTTCACCGCCGGAAAAACCAACGTTCAGGTCGCGTTCAGCATAGGAATGGTTCATCTTAAGGATGTCCATGTTCTTTTCAAGTTCCTTGGAGAACTGCATCAACTTAATCTTCTGGCCAGTAACCTGCTGCATGCTTGAGCGGATGAAAGATTCAAGAGATACACCAGGCACTTCAAGTGGCTCCTGGAAACTTAGGAAAATGCCTTCCTTTGCGCGGAGATCTGCAGTAAATTCCGTAATGTCCTTTCCATTAAAAAGGATTTTACCACCAGTGATTGTATATTCAGGACTTCCCATGAGTGTATAGCCCAAAGTCGATTTGCCAGCTCCATTTGGTCCCATAAGAACATGGGTTTCACCAGGATTGATTGTAAGATTGATGTCCTTGAGAATGGACTTTGTTCCGATATCAGCACACAGATTCTGAATTGTCAAAAGTTCTGCCATAATAAATTCCTAACCTTAAATAATGCAATTAATATACTAAATATATGGAAAAAAATCAAAGTAAGTTAATTTTCTTTATTTTAAGATAAGGGGTCTGTCCCCTCTGTCATATGTCATATGAAACATGAAACAAAAAAGTGCAATTTTCAATTTTACTCTTGAAAAAAAAACTTATATCCTGTATATTAACTTCACCTGGCGCTTTAGCTCAGCTGGATTAGAGCATCTGCCTTCTAAGCAGAGGGTCGGCAGTTCGAGTCCGCCAAGCGTCACTTGCTTCCTCTTTGAGGGAGCTTTTTTTTTGCCATTTTGAAATACACAGATACAGAGGTTTCATGAAAAAGTTTTTCCTTCTATTAATTGCAATCTTTATCCTTATTGCTATGGTTTGGGCTGTAACAAATAAAGACAAAATTACAGACAGAGGGGACAGCCCCCTAAAACATGACGAAAACACTAGCGAACAGAGGGGACAGACCCCTATGGATTCGAAAGAAATTCCTTCAGATTTCTATGCCGAACTAAATGCGATTCCAGTCTGCAAGGGGAACGACAGCAATCCCGACAATGACAGCGACCACGAAATCCACACATACAGCGGTTTTACCCTCTGCTACAGGGAAAGCTACGAAGATGCGGAATGGGTTGCCTATATTTTGACAAGGGAAGAACTTAAGGCAGTTACCGGAAGAAGCAACGACTTTAGGCCAGACCCTTCAATAACAACTGGGTCTTCAGATTTAAGCGACTACAAAAAATCAGGTTACGACAGAGGACACCTTGCCCCAGCGGCGGACATGGAATGGAGCAAGGAAAGCTGCAGTGAAAGTTTTTTCATGAGCAACATGACTCCCCAGGCCCCCGCATTCAACCGCGGAATGTGGCAGCAGCTTGAAAGCCAGGTACGCAGATGGGCTGACCGATTTGGGAAAATAATTGTCGTTACAGGTCCAGTTCTTGAAAAGGATGCAGACGGCTATGCAAAAATAGGCGGCAATCAGGTAGCGGTTCCGCAATATTTCTTCAAATCCATCCTTGCACAGTCAGAAGACGGAACAGCCATAGCAATCAACTTCATCATGCCAAATTCAAAATGCGAAGGCACCATTTGGGATTATTGCGTTACGGCAGATGAAATTGAAACCAGAACTGGTTTTGACATATTCTCTTTCCTACCCGATTCAGTGGAAGAAAAGGTTGAAAGTTCAGTAAACATTGAATCCTGGAAATAAAAAAAAGCAGGCGTGCAACATGCATTCCTGCTTTTGAATTTTAAAGAATCTTGCAGAGTTCTTCTACATCTTCCATTTTTGTTGCCCAGCTTGTGGCAATGCGGATGACAGTACGGCTGTCATCGTATTTTTCCCAGAAGCTTACGGCAACTTTTTCCGTCAATTTTTTATACTGGTCGTTTTCAAGAACAACGAAAATCTGGTTTGTAGGTGAATCAATGCAGAAGGTGTAGTTCTTCTTTTTTAGTTCAGCCTTGATTCTATCTGCACATTCGATGGCGTTGGCGGCAATCTTTGTGTAAAGATCATCTGTAAAAAGAACATCAAACTGAATGCCGTTCAACCTTCCCTTTGCAACAAGAGCCCCGTGCTGCTTTACCTGTGCAACATAATGGGCAGGCATGTTTTTCTTTGTGAATACAAGGGCTTCACCACAGAGGGCACCAACTTTTGTTCCGCCAATGTAGAAAATGTCGCAAAGGCGTGCAATGTCTTCCATCGTGGCATCGTTTTCCTTTGCAGCAAGGGCATATCCAAGGCGTGCTCCATCAAGGTAAAGAGGAATATTGAATTCATGACAGACTGCAGAAATGTCTTCCAGTTCCTTTTTTGAATAGAGGGTTCCGTATTCTGTAGGCTGGCTTATGTAGCACATTCCAGGGAACACCATCTGTTCGTGGTTTTCGTCGGCAAAGAAATCAGAAAGAGTTTTTCTAAGTCCCGAAGCCACAACCTTTGCATCCTTTGTCTCTGTTGTAAGAACCTTGTGTCCAGAAAATTCTATAGCGCCTGCCTCATGGCATGTAACATGACCTGTAGTTGCAGAAACAACTCCTTCATAGTCATGGCATATCGTGTCAATTACAATCTGGTTTGTCTGAGTTCCGCCGGTAAGGAACATTATCTGGGCATCAGGACAACCGCAGGCTGCAGCAATTTTCATTTTGGCACTTTCAGTATAGGCATCGGTTCCGTAGCCCGAAAGTTTTTCCATATTTGTTTCAACTAATTTTTCAAGGATCTTTGGGTGTGCCCCTTCTCCATAATCATTTACAAAAAACAGCATGACATTTTCCTCTGAATAAAAGTAAGAAAATAATAATGAATGAACCAGTGAATGTAAATTGAAAAAAGTGTTATTGTCTGCTTTGACACAAACTCAAGATAATCTCACGCAATTTTTTCGGCGGTCTGCCTTCCGTAAGAACTATCTTCGTGATTTTTCCAGATGAAGGAATGGTTTTATCTTTCATGAACTCAATTGTTTTCTTCCGCTGTACATCATCAAGTCTTTTGGCAAGGGAAACATGGGGATAAAAATTTTCAGGAGAATAATGGGAACTGATTACGGTTTCACCCAGCAAAGAAAATGAATCTGAAAGCATTTTATTGAGTTTCATAAGCCTGTCATTTTCAGCAGGAACATAAACAACATGTGGGATTTCAGTTTTATAGCCTTTGAAAGAAACATCAATTTTACAATCAGAAGCAATTGCATTTTCAAAAGCAGAAATTATTTTTTTTGCATCTGTCTTACTATGAAACTGCAGTAAAGTCAAATGCGGGGGAATTTTATTGGCAGTCATGAAATCATTTCCAGTATGTGCTGCTATATTTTCAATAACATCGCAAAACTCTTGAGAAGATTTAAAATCAAAATATGCAGTCACCAGATACATCAATTTAATAATCCACCATTACGCACCCAAAGCCAAGAGTATTTATGTATTTCGAAAACACAAAATATGAATTTTATACTATAATATAATTATGAAAGATTCATTTGTAAATGTAAGATGTGACGAAAATAATCCAAAGTGGGAACAGGCCATAAAACGCGAACATTCTCTTTATAATAGAAATGGAATCCGTTCAGAATTTGAACGCGACTATACTCGCATTCTCCACTGCGAAGCTTACAGAAGATTAAAGCATAAGACACAGGTTTTTTATGCACCGCAGAACGACCACATCTGTACAAGAATCGAACATGTAAATCATGTTGCAAGCGTTAGTACTACAATTTCAAAACACCTCGGACTCAATGCTGAACTTACGGAAGCTATCGCCATTGGTCACGACATAGGACACGCACCTTTCGGACATACAGGTGAAGACATTTTAAACAAACTCATTTCAAACCAGAAGGAAGGCAAAAACGCACCTAAGAAATTCTGGCACGAAAGAAACAGCCTTTTCTTTGCAGATTACATAGAAACCCTTCAGGATCCTGACGGTTATGGAACAAACCTTGACCTGACCTATGCTGTTCGAGACGGACTTATCTGCCACTGCGGTGAAGTTGACCAGCAGGGACTCAAGCCTCGTGATGAGGCTATGGACCTTTACAACATCAAGAGACCTGGTGTTGTTTCCCCATACACTTGGGAAGGCTGCATCGTAAAGGTTGCCGACAAAGTTTCTTTCCTTGGACGTGATATTGAAGATGCAAGGAGCTACCACATTCTTGACATGGCAGCTTACCGTCAACTTAGGGAAATCGTTGGCGCAACACTTGGCTTTGGTCCAAACAAGAAATATTCAAACCACACGACCAACGGTGTCTATCGTTCAGGTCGTGCAGTGAACACAACTGTACTCATAAACGACATGATAGTAGATCTTTGTGAACAGAGTTCTCCAGAAAAAGGACTTTGCTTCAGCGAACCATACTACAAGTTTATTTCAGAGCTCAAAAGGTTCAGCTATGCCAACATCTACAAGAACTGGAGACTTGAAGAATTTGCCCGCTATGCAGAAAACATCCTGAGCACAATATTCAGGACATTGATGAAACTTCAGGTGTATGCACAGAACGGACGAGTTGAACAGGCATTGAGATACATGCCAAACCTTCAAAAAACTTTCGGTAACTGGCTTGTTAAATATTCAAACTATGATGCACAGAAAAAGAACATCCTTCATGTAAAGACCATGCAGGTCTTTGACATCAATGACAATGAAAGCTGGGAAAAATGCATCATTGAATTCATCAGCGGAATGAGCGACCAATTCGCTATTCAGGCCTTCAACGAAATAGTAGGATTCTAGCCAATGGAAGAACTTAAATTTTCATGCAACGGTTGCTCCATCTGCTGCAGATTCAAAGGCGGCGTTGTAATGCTTTCTAAAGATGATTTGTCTCGACTTGCTACCTGGGCTGAACTTACGGAAGAACAGTTCATAAAGGTGTACTGCCAGTGGCTTGAAAATGCTGACGGAAAGGAATACCTTTGTTTGAAAACCATGCACAAATCAGAGGAAACAGACGATTGCATTTTCTGGGATTCTTCAATTCCAGGATGCCAGTGCTACAAGGCTCGTCCCGTTCAGTGCAGCACCTACCCTTTCTGGACCAAGATTGTTGACTGCAAGGATTCCTGGGATGCAGAAAAAAAACACTGCCCTGGAATCAATGAAGGAGAAATTCATTCAAGTGAAGAAATCGAATCTGAACTAAAAAAATACGAAGGAAGAATTCCGATTACAAGGTAGTGTTTCCATACCCGTGCGACATTCTGCAACATACAGTGAAAAAATTAATTTAATATTCAACCTAAGCATAAAACCTATTTTATAACTTCGCTCCAGGAAGGAATCCTTTTACCTTCCTTAACAGCCTTGTCTACCATTGTGTAGTATTTGATTTTCTTTTCCAGATGGGCAAGTCCAGCCTTAAGGTCTTTTATTTCTTTTTCAGTTTTCTTTTTCTGTTCCATCATCATTTCAAGAATATTCTGTGACTTTTTCTGCATGTTCTTTTCATACTCAAAAAACCGTTTTATTTCCTTTAACGGGAGACCAGCCTTCTTAAAACATTCAATGGCGTTAAGCCTATCCACATGAGAATCATCATATTTTCTGTGATACCCGTTAAGATGCTCAACATTTTCCAGCAGACCTATTTCTTCATAATATCTGAGTGCCGAAGAAGGAAGATTAAATTTCTCAGACATTTCCTTTATTGAATATATGTATGTTTCTTTCATAAGTTATATTTTATCACAAAACCTCTTGAGTTCAAGTTAACTTTAAGTTGTATTATATAAATGGAGGATTATCAATGAGCTACTTTGCTTCTGAAAAAAGATATGACGGAATGAAATACAATCGTTGCGGAAAATCAGGCTTGATGCTCCCAGCAGTATCCCTTGGTTTGTGGCACAACTTTGGTACCAACGACGATTATGAAACAATGAGACAAATGTGTTTTACCGCTTTCAATGCAGGAATCACACATTTTGATTTGGCAAACAATTACGGTCCTCTTCCAGGTTCCGCAGAAGAAAATTTCGGAAAGATACTCAAGGGCGATCTTGGCATCTATCGAGATGAACTTATCATTTCTACAAAAGCAGGATATGGAATGTGGCCAGGTCCTTACGGTGACTGGGGCAGCAGGAAATATTTGATTGCCAGCCTTGACCAAAGCCTTAAGAGAATGGGACTTGAATATGTGGACATTTTCTATCATCACCGAATGGATCCAAATACTCCTCTTGAAGAAACAATGGGAGCATTGGACCAGATTGTAAAATCAGGGAAAGCCCTCTATGTTGGAATTTCAAATTATGATGGAAAGACAATGAAGAAGGCAGCAAAAATTCTGTCTGAACTTAAGACTCCTTTCATCATCAACCAGAACAAGTACAATATTTTTGACAGGACTATTGAAAACAACGGTCTTAAGAAAAGCGCCCCAGCAGAAGGAAAAGGAATCATTACCTTCTCTCCTCTTGCACAGGGGCTTTTAACTGACAGATATCTTAATGGTATACCAGAAGACAGCAGAATCGGCAAAAACACTCCATTTCTTCATAAATCAGATCTTACTGCTGAAAAACTTGTAAAAATAAAAGACTTAAATGAAATAGCAAAACAGAGGGGACAGACCCTTGCACAGTTGGCTTTAAGCTGGATCCTAAAAGACAATGACATTACAAGCGTACTCATCGGAGCAAGCCGACCATCCCAGATTACGGACTGCGTAAAGTGCATCGAGAAGACATCCTTTACCGCAGATGAACTGAAAAAGATTGATGAACTTTCAAAATAATTTATAGGAGATATTTTAATGGAAAACTTTAACTTTTATGCACCAACTTATTTTGCATTCGGCAAGGACAGGGAAAATGACGCAGGCCAGCTTGTAAAAAGATTCGGCGGATCAAAGGTCCTCGTGCACTTTGGCGGAGGTTCCGTAATCAGATCAGGTCTCTTGGACAGGGTAAAAAAATCCCTCGAAAAAGAAGGTCTTCCTTTTGTAGAACTTGGCGGAGTTAAACCTAATCCTAGAAGCGGCCTTGTTTACGAAGGAATCGACCTTTGTAAAAAAGAAGGCATAGACTTTATCCTTGCCGTTGGTGGTGGAAGCGTAATCGATTCTTCAAAAGCAATAGCGGCTGGTTCTGTTTATGACGGAGATTTCTGGGATTTCTATGAAGGAAAGCCTGTTGAAAAAGCACTCCCTATTGGAACAGTACTTACCATTTCTGCAGCAGGTTCAGAAGGATCCCCGGACTCTGTAATCACAAAGGAAGAAGGAATGTTCAAGCGCGGTGCAAGCGGAGAAGCATATAGACCAAAGTTCTCTATCCTTAACCCAGCCCTTACACAGACACTTCCAGCATATCAGACAGCATGCGGAATCACTGACATCATGGCACACCTTTACGAGCGTTATCTTACAAACACATCAAATGTCGAGACAACAGACAGAATGATTGAAGCCCTTTTGCTTGCCATGAAAACAGAAGGACCAAAGGCTGTTGCTGACTCAAACGACTATGAATCACGCGCAAACATCATGTGGGCTGGAATGATGGCACACAACAATTCCTGCGGTGTAGGTAGAAGCCAGGACTGGACAAGTCACGGCATAGAACATGAACTTTCAGCACTCTACGACTGTGCCCACGGTGCAGGTCTTGCTGTGACAATGCCTGCCGTATTCACATACACGATGAAGCACGATGTAATGCGTTTTGCAAAGGTTGCCGTTCGCGTATGGGGATGCCAGATGGACTTTGAAAATCCAGAGAACACTGCAAAAGAAGGAATCAAAGCACTCCAGAGCTTCCTCGTTTCAATCGGCATGCCAAAGAACTTTGCGGAACTGGGTGCAAAACCAGAGGACATCGAAAAACTTGCCCACACCTGCTGCTACGGCAACGGCGGCTCTGGAGAAATCTGCGGTTTCACAAAGCTGAACCAGAAGGACGTAGAAAACATCTACAAACTGATGGTATAAACAATGAAGGCTGCCCCGAAAAGGCAGCCTTTTTCATTTATGCAAAAAACTTACTTTGCAAGGTCAATGTTCTCGCCAACGAGACCTACAAATGCACCCTGCTTTGCTTCGCTTGTTTCAGGATGAGCGATAAGCCACTTGTTGCGTGCCCAAAGAAGCTTGTCTTCAAAGTCGATTTCCTTGAGGGCTGGCTTTGCTGTGTTTGTGTCCTTTGGAAGAACGATGATAACACGGAAGCCTTCCTTGCTTACAACGCCGTCCTTGACAGCATTACATGGAGCATAGTGGAGAGTTGTTTCATAAACCTGAACAACAGTTCCCTTTGGAGCGTAGAATGCTTCTACCTTTGATGTATCAAGCTTTCCGTCCTTTACATCGCTCAATGTTGCAAGCAAAAGAACCATGTCGTTTGCAGGAATGTTGAGTTCTGAACCGCGGTGCCATTCAAGGCAGTTGAGCTTTGTGTTGTAACCGTTGCAGTAACCGATTTGGATTGGCATTCCGCCGTAAGCGTTTACAGAGAATGCTTCACCCATGATTGCTTCAAGGTCAGCATCACCTGGTTCATAGATTACAGCATCTGCTGGCTTTGGAGTCTTTTCTTCAAGCTTTGCAAGAAGAGCATCAACGTTATATCCATTAAGTACCTTTCCGTACTTTGCAAAATCAGCATCAAATACAGATTTAATTGTCATTTTTATACCCCGTAAAAAAATAAGTGTGCTCTCGCACGGAACAATGGCCTGCTACGCACACTTTAGTTTAATTGCCAGTATAAAACTGGCAAATGTCATTCCGATAATTAGCGAGCCAAAACCTTAGCAAGGCATTCTGGTGTAAAGCCGAGGGCTTCTGCTACCTTGTTTGCTGGACCAGACATACCGAAGCGGTCGATTGTGAAGCAATCTTCCTTCTTTGCATATCCTTCCCAACCCTGGCGGCATCCAGCTTCTGCAACTACAACGCGCTTTGTGTTGCCCATGATCTTTGCACGGAATGCATCGTCCTGAGCTTCAAAGAGGTTCTTGTCCATGACTGAAACAACGCGGATCTTCTTGTTTGGAACAAGAGCAGCAGCCTTGAGTGACATTTCAACTTCTGAACCAGATGCGAGGATTGTGATGTCTGGAGAATCGCTTCCTTCCTGAACAACATAAGCACCCTTGCGTACTGTGTTCTTCCAGTCCTTGTCTGCCTTTTCGTAAACAGCAATTGCCTGGCGTGTGAATGTCATGAGTACTGGGTGATCCTTTGAAGCAACAGCCATTTCCCATGCGATTGCAGATTCTTCTGCATCACCTGGACGGAGCATCTGAACATTTGGCATACAGCGAACTGAAGCAAGTGTTTCGATTGGCTGGTGTGTAGGACCATCTTCACCAACGTAGATTGAATCGTGTGTAAGAACATAGATGTTAGGAATCTTTGCAAGAGCTGCAACGCGGAGTGATGGGCGGAAGTAGTCTGTGAATACGAAGAATGTTGCACCGAATGCGCGCAAGCCCCCGTGGAGGTTGATACCGCTCATTACCTGAGACATTGCGAATTCGCGGATACCGTATTCGATTGTACGTCCCTTGCGGTTTTCTGGGCTGTATGTTCCGTCGTCCTTGTTTACCTTTGTCTTGTTTGGACCCTGAAGGTCAGCTGAACCACCAACAAGCCATTCGTAGCGGTCTGCCATTGTGTTGAGGGCCTTACCTGATGCATCGCGTGTAGCAAGCTTGTCGCCTACCTTGTATTCAGGAAGTGCAGCTTCTCCAGTCTGTTCCTGATTCCAGTATGCCTTCCATTTCTTTGCAAGTTCAGGATTTTCTGCTGCCCATGCATCGAATGTCTTCTGCCAGTCAGCCTGAGCCTGTGCCCATTCCTTGCGCTTTTCTTCAAAGTACTTGTATGCTTCTGGAACTACATAGAACTGTTCGTTTTCTGGAAGTCCAAGAGCCTTCTTTGCTTCCTTACATCCTTCTTCTCCAAGTGGAGCACCGTGAACATCAGCTGTACCAGCCTTTGGAGCACCCTTACCGATTGTAGACTTAAGGATGATGAGAGAAGGCTTTGTTCCTTCGCGCTTAGCTGTTGCAACGAGGTCAGCGATTTCCTTTACGTTGTACATAGATCCGCGGAATACGTTCCAGCCGTATGAAAGGTAGCGCTGTTCGATGTTGTCTGTAAATGTAATGTCTGTGTTTCCGTCGATGGAAATCTTGTTTTCATCATAGAATACGATGAGCTTGTTAAGTTTCATGTTGCCTGCAAGTGAACAAGCTTCTGAAGAAACGCCTTCTTCAAGACAGCCTTCACCAACAAGTGCGTATGTGTAGTGGTCAACGATTGTGTGCTTTGGTGTGTTGAACTTTGCTGCGAGCATTGATTCTGCTACAGCCATACCAACAGCAGCGGCAACACCCTGTCCGAGTGGACCAGATGTGCATTCCACACCGTCTGTATCGCCGAATTCAGGATGACCTGGACACTTTGAACCAACCTGGCGGAAGCTCTTGATGTCATCCATTGAAACCTTGTAACCGGCAAGGTGGAGAATTGAGTAAGCGAGCATTGAACCGTGTCCTGCTGAAAGAACAAAACGATCGCGGTCAACCCATTTTGAATCTGCAGGGTTGTGCTTCATTACTTCTCCGTAAAGAACTGCTGCGAGTTCTGCGGCACCAAGTGGAAGTCCAGGATGTCCTGAATTTGCCTTCTGAATTGCATCCATAGAAAGACTTCTGATGGAAAGAGCTGTTGCTTCGATAGCCTTTGTGTCCATGATTTACTCCTAAAAATGGAAAAAATTTTACGCCTCTATTTTAATACTTAAACCGTCATTTGGCAACCGGTTGCCATTATTATAACAAAAAAAATAGCTGTAAAACCCAAGGTCCTACAGCCTATTGAATTACTTGCTTTTCTTTTTATTTAACTTCGCATTTTTGAACAAGCCTTGCAAGTTCTTCTTTGCCGGGCTTAGACACAAGACCTTTCTTAAAGATATCATTCCTGAAAACCGCTGCAAGAGACGCAAGGGATTTTACATGAAGCTGGGAAGACGAAGAAAGAAGTATGAACATTGCATAAACCTTTCTTGAATCTGGAGCCTGCATATCAAGGGGTGATTTAAGATAGGCAACTATCACGCAGCATTCCTTGCTGTCAGCTACCAAAGGACGGCGAGGATGAGGTATGGCAACTCCATTTCCTACAGCAGTGCTCAAAACCTTTTCCCTTTCCATAAGCTCTTTTACGAGATTTTCTGAAGTAATACCGGAAGGAAGCTTTGCCTGGCTGCATATTGAAGAAAAAACTTCCTCAACTGTAGTACCAGAAGCCATGACCACATCACCTTTAGCAATAAGTTCCGATGCATTGCAATCTGTTTCAACCATCGCTCTCTCCAACTTTTATATTTAAATCATGTTTTCAGATCTATCTTACAATCTTGAACTGGTTTCTCTGTTCCTTAGCGAGAGCCCTTTCAAGTGCCCCGGAAATCTCGTCAAAGTTCCATTCCATTCCGTCAAGGGACAGCAGGTAGTTCTCTGCAAGTTCCTCTGCCTGAGGTTCCGTTGCAAGCCCATCAAGCATCTTTAGAATATGTTCATGAAGCTGCAAAAGTATGACAAGTTCGCTTGAAGGAAAATCAAGGAATGTCTTGCCATTGTAATCAATCTTCCTTATGAGCCCCGAAACCTTACTGTAGAGTCCAAGACATCGGCTTCTTACTGGCCCAAGAATCTGATCTGCAAACCAATTATAATTCTGAGAAATTATACTTATTCTGTCTTTCAAATTCAAGGCAATATCCCTGTAGAAAGCATCTCCCACGGAACAGTCGCCGTCGAAAAGAAATTCAACAAATGAAGACATTACATCCTTTTCTTTTTTAAAGCAGGCATTGAGGATGAACTGATCCAAAACTGATGGAGGTACAAAAGCAACAGAATATTCCTCAAAGGAAAGTCCATTTCTGGAACCGCCTGTACACAGAGCAGAATCTTTATTCCATTCACCAAAGGCAGGAACATCTTCTCCCTTGTGCCAGAGTCTTGTTTCTACACCATAATGCTGGAAACCTATTTTCTTTGCATAGCGGATTACAAATTCTTCAATGGATCCGCAGTAAGGAACGCACAGTTTTGCACGGTTTCTGTAAACCACATCAACAATCTGATCTTCTATCGAACCTAATGGACCGGAACGATTGAAGCTTTCAAGCATCTTCTTTTCAAAAAGGGAATACCATTCAAGCCTCTTTTCACCTATGGCACCGTTATCAAAAGGACTGTCGCTGGAATGAAGAACCATTACATTAAGTTTTCCCTTATCCCAATCGCTTACACAGCATAGAATTCTGTCGCCTTTTTTATAGTTGTAATGTTCCGAAAGGAAATCAAGGCTTAGGCCTGTAAGCTTTACCGTATTTGGAAGTTCAAAATCCCTTTCAGCCATATTGATGTCAGCATTGGCCGGATCCGCAGCAATGTATTGAGGAGCATATTCCTCCCCAAAGAGAACAAACATGTCTATGGCTGCATCACTGTCAAAGACACCTACTTTTGAAGGAATCTTTTTACCGTTGATGTAAAATTTCAACGTAGAAGAAATTCTGTCTGATTCTACAAAAGGCATGCACCTGTCACCAGCAACAAGAACTCCCTGCTCTGCTTCTGCGGAGGTTGGCATTATGCTGAAGATTTCACCCGTGAAGGCACCTGCATAAGTGAGGTATTTGCCGTTTGCAAGCTTCATTACATTGACACTGGAATCAAGATAATACTCAATGTCCTGAGGTTCAGCTTCAATGCCGCAAGCCTCAAAGACCTTCTTCATTTCAGAAAGAGAAAATGGATGTCTATACGTGCGAAGAAACTTGACTACAAGATCTTCTCTTCTTGGTTCCATACTTTTAAATATAATACTTTTTCTAATGAATTCTAAATTTTCAATTTTTTATTTAACAAATTCCAAACATTCTTTATTTAAACTTAAATTTAATAAAGAAATTGCAGACAAAGCAAAAGCAAAAAAGTTCAGTATGAAAATTTAATTCATACCGAACTTTTTTATTACAGGCAACGACTAGTTGCGGATTGCATCAATGTTTGCTTTTCCACCAGGAACAAATGGCAAAACATTTTCGTCGCGCTCAATGTTAAGGCGAACAAAATGAGGGCCCTTTGCAAAGGCTTTCTTTGCCCAATCTACATCTTCGTTGGCATTGACCGAATCAATTCCGAAACCTTCTGCGATTTTCAAAAGATCTGGACTCTTGATGAATTCACTTGCGCTGTAGTTCTTCTTGAAAAGATATTCCTGCTGCTGGTGAACCATACCAAGAACTCCATTTTCAAGAACGATTACAGTTACATCAAGTTCATGCTCGGCCAATGTAGCAAGTTCCTGAACATTCATGAGAATGCTTCCGTCACCGCTGATACATACAACACGCTTCTTAGGATTTGCAAGAGCAGCACCTATCGCTGCAGGAAGACCGAAGCCCATTGTTCCAAGGGAACCGCTTGTAAGGAAAGTGCGTGGAGCTTCTACAGGATAGTACTGGGCAGACCACATCTGATGCTGTCCTACATCTGTAGTAACGATGATATCAGTTGGCTTAAGACCGGCTTTCTTTGCTTCTTCAGGAATCTGGTTGATGAAGAGCCTTGGATTTGGAGATGTCTTTTTCTTTCCGCGTCCAAGTTCAAAGCTTTCTGTTTCCGCAAAAATCTTTTGGAGTTCTGAAAGCCACGCTTTCTTTGACTTTGCCTTTGCACCGGCAACTTTTTCCGTCAAAAGAGGAAGGGCTTCTTCAACATCATAAGTAAGTGAAGAATATGATGGGAGGATCTTGTTGATTTCTGCAGCATCAATATCGATGTGTAGGATCTTTGCATTCGGACAGAACTTTGCAATGGCACCTGTTGCCCTGTCGTCAAAGCGAACTCCAAGGGCAAGTACAACATCAGCATCATGCATCGCCTTGTTTGCGGCAAATGATCCGTGCATACCCACCATTCCAAAATTGTTTTTGTGAGAACGAGGAACTGCACCGATACCCATAAGGCTTGTTACAACTGCAGTTTCATAAACATCCATGAATTTCTTTATGCTGTCCGAAGCAACTTTTGAGTTGCATCCACCACCTACATAGAGGACAGGCTTCTGGGCTGCGCATAAAACTTCTGCCATATCTGCAACAGTAGAAGCAAGAGTCTTTTTGTCTGTAAAGAATTTTCTTGCAAGGGAAGAATTCTTTGCCTGCTTGATTGTATGAATCTGTGGCCATGCCTTGAATTCAACTTCCTTAAGCTGAACATCACGAGGAACATCGATGAGGACAGGACCTGGACGACCAGACACTGCAATATCAAAGGCAAGTGGAATTGCTTCAAGAAGTTCAAGAGGATCCTTTACCATCATGCTGTGCTTTGTAATTGGCATTGAAAGACCGAATGTATCAGCTTCCTGGAATCCGTCCGTACCGATCATTGATGTATTTACCTGACCTGTAAATGCGACGATAGGTATTGAATCACAGCGGGCATCTGCAATTGCTGTAAGAAGGTTCATAGCACCTGGACCGGAAGTTGCCATACAGACAGCTGGGAGACCTGTAGAACGTGTCATTCCCTGGGCAATGAAGCCTGCAGCCTGTTCCTGACGCACAAGAATATGCTTGATGGAACTTTTGTTAAGCTCATCGTATAAAGGAAGAATCTGTCCGCCAGGAATACCTGCGACTGTCTTGATTCCTTCCAATTCAAGTAATTTCAAAATAATCTGAGAACCTGTAGCCTTAATCATTCCGCAAGTTTATATGTTATATGGAGAATTTTCAACAGATTTTTTTTGCCCATGACGCTAAATTCAGCCTATAAATTACAAAATCAAAGGGTCTGTCCCCAGTATTCAGGAATTGCCCAGCAATTCCTGTGACGAAAGTGTGTGGATAGACTGGTTGTAGGGAAGCAATGCTTTCGTCAGGGTCTGTCCCCAATATTCAGGAATTGCCCAGCAATTCCTGTGACGAAAGTGTGTGGATAGACTGGTTGTAGGGAAGCAATGCTTTCGTCAGGGGTCTGTCCCCATTGTCAGGACATTTTCTTTGATAAAAAAAAGAACAATTTGTTAAGAAAATAATTTTGGGTGATAACTATCAGTCTAAAATAGTTTTTCTCTTTCTTTTGAACCATAATAAAAGTTGAGGTTTGTATTCATGAAAAAAGCAAAACACATCCTATATATCCTCATTTTATCAGGATTTGCCGTTCCAGCCCTCTACATACTGATTTCCATTTATTTTTCTTCAAAAACACCTAAAGTTGAAGTTCTAAATAAAGTGGCTGATAATGCACCTGTTCTGAGGGTTGCTGCAGATTATGATTTTGCTCCATATTCTTTCTATGATTCAAATAATCAGATTACAGGACTTGATGTAGAAATCATAAACGAAATCGCCAATCGGCTTGGAATGAGAGCAGAAATCACTTTTTCCGATTGGATTTCATGCAAGAACCTTTTAAAGGAAAAAGAAACCGATCTGATAATGGGGCTGGAGATATTTTCTAACCTTCAGGGAGTTTTAAAAACTACAGCCGTTTCCAGTGACCAGCTCCTTGTTTTTGGAAAAACAATAATAAATGACATTGCCGCCTTAAAGAACAAAAAGGTTGGGTTAATAACCAATTCAGTAATAGAAAAAATTTACGACCTTAACTGCGAATATGTTCCATTCTATACGAACACTCAGATTCTTGATGCCATAGAAGAAGATAAAATCGACTATGGAATCTGTCACGGCTCAGTAGCAAAAAAAATTCTTGAAAAAACAGGCTATGCCATTTCCCCATCAATTTCACTTATGAACAGTTACCCTGCAATAGGTGTCAGAGATGATCTTCCTGAACTAAAGGACAAGATAAACGATATTCTATTCCAATTGAGCAATGAAGGTTTCATTAGACGATTGGATGAAAAGTGGCTCATAAAATATACAGGCAAGATAACCGTTACTGACATAATTCATTCAGAGGCAAAGATTTTTACAATTTATTTCGTGCTGCTTCTCATTACCATTTGTATTGCCGTTTTCTTTCTGCAGGACTTTTACCGAAAGGAAATGCTAATGGAAAATACCCTCCGGTACCAGGCTTCTCTAAAACAGCAGAACGACATGCTAACAAGCATTGCTAAGGCATATTACACCGTGCATGCAATCAACCTTAAGGAAAATACAGTAAAGGAAATTCAGACATCAGACCAAGTAAAGCAATATGTCAACAAGACTGAAAATGCAGTTTTCCAAATGCAGGAAGTAATGAAAAACACAGTCATTCCAGAGGATGTAGAAATAGCCTTAAACTTTACTGACCTTACAACCCTGCCTCAAAGAATGGGAAATAAAAAAAGCATACTTGCAGAATTCCGCGGAACACAAGTTGGATGGTTCTGTGCTCAATTCATTGCAATGAACCACAACGAAAAAGGTGAAGTAACTGATGTCATATTTACAACACAGTCTATAGACGAAATGAAAAAAGAAAAAGAACACCTTCTCCAGATTTCAAGACATGATGAATTGACCAGATTACTGAACCGTCATGCCTATGATTCAAAAGTGGAAGAATTAAAAGAAAGCAAGATAAACAAACTTACAGCTATTGTCCTTGATGTAAACAGCCTTAAGGCAACCAACGATAATATCGGACACCACGCGGGAGACGAAATGATATGTGGTACAGCAGACTGCATTCGCGAACATTTCAGTAACATTGGCAGCTGCTACAGAACAGGTGGAGATGAATTTTTAATCCTTATTGAGGGTGAAACAACTGACATTGATTCCCTCATAAGTGATTTCAAAAATCATGTCAGCCAATGGAAAGGTAAAATCATTGATAGTCTTTCCCTTTCAATAGGATTCGCCTCTTCCAGTGAAATCGAAGGTTTTACACTGGACCAGATTGAAGAACTCCTGCACATTGCAGACAAAAAAATGTATGCAGACAAAGCCTTGTACTATAAAAAACTGGGCATTGAAAGGCGAAGATAAACCGGCAATTTTTTACATTGCATAAAAAATATCAATTCAATTATAATTATTTAAAATCAGGTCTGGAGATTTTTATAATTGAATTTGAAATCCTATTTAAAAACCTTTCTCCGATGCATACCTTCTATCGTCATCATTTCAATTTCCTGGCATCTTTCAAGTCAGGAACATGTGGAACACATGCCTGCTTTTTGGAATGCAGATAAGATTGTCCATTTTGTATGTTTCGGTGGATTATGCTTTTGGATGACCTTCGCTTGCAGAACCAGAAGAATTTCAAGAATCTGGATTCCCGTTCTAATTGTTAGCATTTACGGTATTATTGACGAAATTCACCAGAGCTTTGTTCCTGGCAGAAGCTGTTCCATCTATGATTGGATAGCCGATACAGGGGGTGCCGTTTCAGGGGCATTAACATTCATCGCGTTCTTAAGAATTGTTCAGAACAAAATTAAAAAAAAATATTGAATGATCCTACCTTCTAAAAATCAGCTTTTTCAAGGCAAGTCTGAAAGCAACACCTAAAACAATCGTCAATGCAACAACGCTTAGTGCATAAAAGGCAAGATTTTCATGCCCTTCCTTGACGATAGGCATCATCTGGGAATCATAGATCATGAAGGAAAGTCCATAGACTGCCATGTAATTCATAAGGTATGTTTCAAGGGAATGTGTTCCCAAAAACCGGGTAACAGGATTAACAGATACAAACTTCATGTTTACCTGAACAACAAGGATCATAAAAAGGATTATCATCGGTTCCTCGACAATGAAGGCGATGCACCTGTCCATGATACAGGATTCTCCTGCAATGAGTTCAGACCAGTAATCGTGAACTGCAATCACCCTGAAAAAAACAAAGGCAGAAAGGCAGAATAAAGCTAAAGTTACAATAAGCTTGACCCAGTAGAAACTCTTGAACCAGGAAACAATGTTCTTTTCGTAGTTTGCAAAAATCATACCCATAAGGAAAACAATCGGAGTGTTGACCCACCATTCCCCGTGGAACCAAAACTGCATTGACTTTTCCCACCATCTTGATTCAGGCAAAGCATAAACATCAAGATGCCATCCGGGATTTTTCTGATTGAACGGAAAATGTCCAGCCAGACAAAAAACAACCGCCATTGCCAAAACGGCAAGGAACACAAAGTAAAATGCATCTTCCCTCCTGCTAAGGTTATAGAAAAGCACATAGAAAAGAAGGTACAGGATAACCAGAACGATAGGATACCAGGCGTATTCATTGAGCAGTGTAATTCCCAGGATTCCGCAGATCCATTTTGAAGCAGGAAAACTGCATCCCATAGCAAGGAAGAATACAGCATACAAAAGAATGTTCACATAGAAAGGAATGACAAGGGCCTTAAGGACGCGTGACTTGATGAAATTTTCAAGATACCCAGGTTTAGTATCTATGCTTTTTAAAAGTCCATAACCGGAATAAAAGAAAAAGACAGAGACAAAGAATATGCCGCTTACCGAAAAGATTCCAAGTTCATTGGTGCTTCTGAAGGACTGCTGGAGTGAAATATGATGCAGGATGATGCCAAGGGCACAAAGTCCTCTTAAGGATTTTGTTACATGAAGGCTGGAAAAATCTTCATTGTAACATTTGCCGAATCCGGCGAAACGCAGTCCCCACAAAGCAAGAACAACATAGATTCCATAAACAGCATAACTTAAAATCATTTTTCCACTTCCCTATTTTTCATATTCTTCAAGGCCAAGAAGGTAGCAGCAGGATTTCCGCACGATTTTGAACCGTGTTGATATTTCAGCAGAATATGTTTTCTGTCCCTTTATGTTTTTTACATATCGCTCGTCTACCAAAGTCACCTGGTTTATTCCCATGAAACTTGTTCTTAAAAATGCCATGAATTCATCTACTGAAATTTTTGGTGCAATGACACCGTCACTGATTTCCTTTTCCAATTCTTTTGCAAGGAACTTACATTCATTTTTCAATGAAAAAGGACTTTCTACCTGTGAAAAAATATACTTTGCCCTTTCCGGGAAATTTAAAACCATGTCTGAAAAACCAAAATGAATGGCAAAGAAAGGATGCTGGAATTTTTCAAGAACCATGGCAAACAATGAACAGACTTCATCCAATATTTCATGAATGCACCTTCGCCTGGCTTCGACTTTTTCAGCGGCATTGGCGGATGAATTTCTGGCTGCAGAAAGCCTTTCGGAAAACTCTTTTATGATTTTATCTTTATCTACAATTGTAAAGGTTGAAACCCACTTTAAAACATCAATAAGGATGTCATCGACATTCTGGTAGAATCGGTATATACCTCCCTGACTCAGACCAGCTTCATCAATGACATCCTGCATGGTTACGCTGCAGACAGCCTTTTTATCACAGACTTTTGCAGCGGCCTCCACAATGAGTTTTTTTTTCTGTTCAATATATTCTTGGGTTACTTTTGGCATACAACTGATTTATTTTATCAGTTTTTTTGCCTGTTTACAAATCAGCCTGTATACAAGGCCTAAGAGCACGGAACCGAAAACAACACCAATTTCAAACAGAACAAGGTTCAAGTTTCCACAACCAGAAATAACTTCTTCACTTCTTCCATTGTAAATCAATGGCCAGAATAAAAGCACTGCCATATAGTTCATAAGGTATGTTTCAAGGGAAAAGTTTCCAAAGAAACGTGTAACTGGATTTTCGGTATTGAACTTCATCATGAACATGAAGAGAACCACTATGAACATGATGATCGAAGGCTGCTGCATAATCCATGTAATTGCCTTTTCGCCGATTCCAGGTCCGTTTCCAGACAGTTCACTCCAGTAGCCAAAGTGATTCATTCCGTAAGACTGAAGCCATAGGCATCCTGCAAAAACCACCAAGGCAGACAGTAGTTTTGCCCAATAGAACTTCTTGAGCCAGAGTACGACTTTTTCTTCATTCTGGCCAAATAGGATTCCCATAAGGAAAGCAACACAGGTGTTGACCCACCATTCGCCAGAGAACCAGAGAAGCTTCAGATCCATCCACCACTTTTTCTGTTCCCAGAGCGCATCATCAAGATACCAGTTTGAAGGTCCGTTCCACCATGCAAAATGTCCGCCAAGCCAGAAGAATGAAGCAAGAAGAACTATTACAAGAGCAATGATTGCATTCCCTTTTGCAAAAGACCTGCAGTTTCTGTAAACAACATAGAATGCAAGATATAGAATCGAAAGTACGATCGGAAACCAGGCATATTCATTTATCAAGGTAATACCTGTAATTCCACAGATCCATTTTGACAATGGATATTCCGCACCGATTACAAAGAAGAAAAATAAAGCGTAAAGAATTGAGTTTACCCAGAACGGAACAGCAAGGGTCCTTACGATCCTATTTCTTATGAATCCATCCAGATAATCCTTTTTTGTAAGATAGCTTTTTACAAGGCCATAACCGGAGCAGAAAAAGAAAATGGCAACAAAATAAATGCCAATGTCAGCAAAAAATGAAAGTGTCTTTGTTTCCCTGAAAGCACTCTGCTGAGAAACATGGTGAAGTATGACACCAAGTGCAGCCAAGCCCCTCAAAGCCTTCGTCTTGTTCAGGCTGACAAAATCCTTGTTAACCCCCTTTATTCCTGCAAATTTTCCCCCTGCAAGAATCAAACCTATGAGCAATGCATAGGTAACAATTGAAATTATCATTATTTCCTCCTGTTTTGATTAAATAAAAATGAAACTAGATTCATTATAAATCCAATTTTCCATCTGTCAATAAAAAAAATGAAACTTGTTTCATTTTAATTTCAAACAACTCATTTGAGTTTAAATTGTTAGTTTAAAATCATTTTGCTTTTATCCCTGATGTGCTAATATATAGCCATGTCATTAAACTGCAACGAAATCAACGCAATACTTTCGGAATTGGATCTTGAAGGTTCATTCATCCAGGAAATCATACAGCCTGGTTTTGATACTCTTTGTTTCCGTGCAATCAACAAAGGAACCCTTGAAAACATTTTGATCTGCACTTCCCCACAGGCTACAAGAATCAACCTTACAAAATACAAGCCACCAAAGAATGAAAAACCATTGCGTTTCAATCAGTTCCTGAAATCCCGCGTTCAGGGAATGAGGATAAATTCCATAGTTCAACTGGGACTCGACCGCATAGTAAGGATGGATGTTTCCACATGGAAGGAAAAGCTTTTCATATACATCCGTCTTTGGTCCAACGCCGCAAATGTTATCGTTACAGATGAAAACGGAACTATCCTTGACTGCATGTTCCGCCGTCCTAAAAAAGGAGAAGTAACAGGCGGAACTTTCATTCCGGAAGACAAGACTATTACAGAAGAAGAAAAGGCCGCTTCCCTTGAAAGATTTCCAGTCCGCGATTTTTCTGACATTGAATTTACCGACGAACAGAAGTCCTTTACCTTCAATCAGAAAATCGACCTTTACTATTCCGAACATGCAAGGGTCCTTTCCCGCGAAAGTCTTCTTGAACAGGCAGAAAAATGGTACAACGTGCGCCACAGCAAAATGGAAGCTGCCCTTGAAAAACTCGAGCAGAAGAAAAAGGACTTTGAGAATTCTGGAAGCCTGAAGCACACAGGTGACCTTATCCTTTCTTTTGGATCACAGGCAGAAGGAAGCACCCTCACCTGCGTTGATTACGACACTGGAAAAGAAGTTCACATCAGGATCGATCCCAAAAAATCAGTTCAGGAAAATGCAGCCGTCTATTACGAGCAATACAAAAAAGCTGCCAGTGGGCTTGAAGCTCTGGAACATGACATTGAACTTTCAAAAAAAGCGATTGCGGAACTGGACAGAGAATACCATGAAATGGTTACGCAGAAGAATGTCCTGAAAATAGAACAGATGCTCCGCCATGACACGAAGCCTAAACAGCAGACAGAAAAAACACACCCTGGACTTCATTACGAAATTGAAGGATGGACTGTAATCGTCGGAAGGACAGCAACGGAAAACGATGAGCTTTTGCGCCATTTTGTAAAAGGTCAGGACATGTGGATGCACACCAGAGACTATGCAGGCGGATATGTTTTCATCAAGGGAAAGAAGGACAAGACTGTTCCTTTGGATATTCTTCTATATGCGGGGAATCTTGCCGTCTATCATTCCAAGGCACGCAAAAACGGACAGGCCGACCTTTACTACACCCAGGTAAAGCATCTTCGCCGTGCAAAAAACGGGCCTAAGGGACTTGTGCTTCCAACCCAGGAAAAGAACCTTCTGGTCAAAATCGACGATGCAAGGATGCGTAAACTGGACGAATATCTGGTTCAGTAAGTTATAGATAGAAACTATATCAAACTATATTTATATTGTTATTGGATATAAAATGATTTTCCTATAAAATCATTGCCATGACAATCAGAAACATTCTTGACAGTAAAAAGGTTTTGTTCTCATTTGAAATTTTTCCTCCAAAAAAGCAGGCAAATTTTGAAAACGTAATTTCCTGTGCAAAGGAGTTGAGCGCCCTTCAGCCTGATTTTATGAGCATCACTTACGGTGCAGGCGGAACTACAAAAGTAAACACAGTAGAAATTGCCCAGCAGATAATAAAGATGGGAACACCTGCCCTTGCACATCTTACCTGTGTCGGCAATACAAAAGAAACAATCAGATCTACCATTGCAGAAATGAAAGCCGCAGGAATTGAAAATGTCCTTGCCCTCCGCGGTGACTATCCACAGGATTTTGAAGGAGAAAAGGCAACTGCAGATGGTCTTGACCACGCTTCCGACCTTGTTCCGATTTTAAAGGATGCAGGACTATGCGTTGGTGGAGCCTGCTATCCTGAATGTCATCCTGAAAGCGCCAACAGAATCGACGACATTGAAAACCTTAAGCACAAGGTTGATGCAGGAGTAGACTTCCTTACAACACAGATGTTCTTTGACAACAACATGCTCTACAGCTATCTGTACCGCCTTCAGTCAAAGGGAATACATCTTCCAGTTCTTGCAGGAATCATGCCGATAACAAATTCAAACCAGGTTGCAAGAATGGTAAAGCTCAGTTCAGCCTATGTTCCAGAAAAACTACTTGCAATCTGTGACCGCTTTGAAAACAATCCTGCGGCAATGAGGCAGGCTGGAATTGCATACGCAACAGACCAGATCATCGATCTTATTTCCAACGGCATTCGCGGAATCCACATCTACAGCATGAACAAACCTGATGTTACAAAAGACATCATCGCTAACGTCAACGAAATCATCAAGGCAGTAAACGAGTAAAACATGGCAGACTTCAGAAAATTTTTAGCAGATTCAATTTCAAACCGCACCCCTGTATTTTTTGACGGCGGAATGGGAACCATGATTCAGAAGACAGGCGTTGTCGGATACACGATTCCTGAAGACCTGAACTTCTATCATCCAGAAATCATAAAGGACATACACCGCCAGTACCTTGAAGCCGGAGCAAATGTAATCACGGCAAATTCCTTCGGTGCAAATCCTATAAAGGTTGAAGGCGGAAAATTTTCTGCAGAGCAATACATAAACGAAGCAATCAAACTCCAGAAAGAAGTGATTGCAGAATTTGAAACTGCACACCCGGAAACAAAGGGAACCCATTTCTGTTCATGGGACAGCGGACAGATAGGCAAACTTCTTGAACCAATGGGAACACTGACTTTTGACGAAGCCTACGAAGCTTACAAGCTCTGTGCAGTTACTGCAGAAAAAGCAGGCGCAGATGTTGCCATCATCGAAACCATGAGCGACCTTTATGAGGTAAAGGCTGCCATCCTTGCAGTCCAGGAAAACACAAAGCTTCCTGTAGTTTCTACAATGACTTTCCAGTCAAACCTTAGAACCCTTACAGGTGCAGATGTCCTCACCTGCGTTACATACCTTGAATCCCTTCATGTTGATGTCATCGGATTCAACTGCGGCGGAAGTCTTGATGAAGATGAAAAACTTGCAGAGCAGTTCTGTTCATACGCCCATCTTCCCGTTCTTGCACAGCCTAACGCAGGACTTCCTGTAGTGGTAAACGGCAAGGATGTTTTCAAGGTTGAGCCTGAAGAATTTTCAAAAAGCCAGCTTAAAAACTTTGCCAAGGGCATCACACTTTTGGGTGGTTGCTGCGGAACCACACCAGGACACATCAAGGCTGTTGCAGATAAAATCAAGGCAGGCAATCTTAAGATTGCACAGACTACAAAAGAAAACGAAAACAATACCTATATCTGTTCATACAATCTTGCACTTCAGGTTGGCGGAAGCGCCGGTCCAAGAATCATCGGTGAAAGAATCAATCCAACTGGAAAAAAGAAATGCAAGGAAGCTCTTCAGAACAAGGACATGAACTTCATCCTTGGTGAAGCCGAAAGCCAGATCAATGGCGGTGCCCACATTCTTGATGTTAACACAGGGCTCCCTGGAATCGACGAAAGCGAGATGATGACCTTAGCCGTAAAGACAATCCAGGCAGCCTTCAATACTCCACTCCAGCTTGATTCAAGCGAAGACAAGGTTCTTGAACATGCCCTCCGCTACTACAACGGAAAGGCCCTTGTAAACAGCGTAAACGGTAAAAAAGAAGTCATGGGCAAGGTTCTGCCTTTAATAAAGCATTACGGAGGTGCCCTTGTTGCCCTTTGTATTGACGAAGACGGAATAGCACCTACAGCAGAAGGCCGTGTAAAAGTAGCAGAAAAAATCATTGCGGAAGCTGCAAAATACGGAATCCCTGTCCGAGACATATTCATCGACACCCTTACCCTTACAGTCAGCAGCGAACAGAAAGCCGCATTGGAAACTGTAAAGGCAATCCGCATCCTTAAGGAAAAATATGGGGCACAAGGTATTCAGTTCGTACTTGGAGTATCAAACATTTCCTTTGGACTTCCACGCCGCGACATCATCAACAGCAGATTTTTTGAACTTGCCCTTGATGCAGGTCTAAGCGCAGCAATCATAAATCCTGCCAGTGCACCTATGATGGACAGCTACAGGGCTTACAGAAGTCTTGCTGGCTACGACGAAAACTGCCTTGAATACATTGAAACCTACACAGGAACAGTTGATCCGACAACAGCTAAGGCAAAGGAAAAAATCATCCTTGACGCCATTGCAGACGGAACCATCTCAATCAGCGTGAATACACCTGGAAGCACGGCACAGAACGTTACCCCCAGGCAATCCCCTGTAAAAGCAGGGGATTCAGAAGCAAAAAAAACTGAAGTAAAAGAAAAACAGACTTTCGCTGACAAGGATGAGGACATTCTCATAAAGATAATTGAAAAGGGTTTTAAGGATCAGGCTGGGGATGCAACCGACAGGCTCCTTGAAACAAAGAAGCCTGTGGAAATAATCGACAACTGCATCGTTCCTGCATTGGATAACGTAGGAAAGGATTTTGAAAAAGGAAGAAAATTTCTTCCACAGCTTTTGCTAAGTGCGGAGACAGTAAGCAATTCCTTTGCAAAGATAAAGGAGAATCTTGAAAAATCTGGCAATGTGCAGGAAAGCAAGGGAACTGTTGTAATCGCAACGGTCTTCGGAGACATCCACGACATCGGCAAAAACATCGTTAAGGCGATGCTTGAAAATTACGGATACGATGTAATCGACCTTGGGAAAAATGTTCCTGCAGAAGAAGTTGTAAAGACAGTCCTTGAAAAGGACATCAAGCTTGTAGGATTAAGTGCCCTAATGACAACAACCGTTGCAAACATGGAAGAAACAATTCGACAGCTAAGGTCAGCACTTGCAGAAAAAGGAAAAGAATGCAAAATTGTTGTTGGCGGTGCAGTCCTTACAGAAGACTATGCGGAAAAAATCGGGGCAGACTATTATTCAAAGGATGCCATGCAGACAGTCGCAGTCGCCAAGGAAGTATTTGGAAAATGAAAAATTACGGTGACAGGAAACTCACATCTTTCAGCGTCATGAGGGCTTACGCAAATGTTATTCTGGGCATCAGAGGACTTTTCTTTTTGTTGCCCTACCTTGGAACTGTCATCTGGAAATTTTTTCTCCTTCAGTACCTTCAGAAAATTCACCTAAGAAGAATTGAGATAACAAGCGTAGACCATGAGCTGGACACAACGGTTCCTTTCAGGGAAGACTACGCAGGAATATACCTTGATTTCATCAATTACTGGATTCGCCCTCTTTCCATGATGTTCAAAAAATTCGGACACATGAAAGGGTTAAAATTGTGTGCCGAATGGTTCAGGAGAATTTCACTTGCATACAACGAAGCTTACAAGGTTTATTCAAAGAATCTTACAACAACAAGAAGACCATCTCCAAAAACAAAAGCCGTAAGAAACATTCAGAAGGCTGACCCTCACTACTGCTGCGTACCAAGCCTTCACATAGCGGTAATTGTCCTTACAATTTCTTTCTACAGAATGCTTCTTGCAAGGGAAGATTTTACGGAAGACGAACGAAAAAACTTCAATGAAGAAATATATTCACACGGTGTGGAAATCGCAGAATCAGTTTTATACATGAAGCAGCACAGCGTAAACTGCATACCTGCCGCATTGTACATGGTGACAAAAATCGCTCCTGACATCATGACTGTAGAAATTGCAGAAGAACTCATCAAAGATCTTTTTGCAAAAGCTGAAGATGTTACTGAAGAAAACAAGGAAAAAATAAAAGCCCACATTCAGAAGTTCTATCATGAACTGCTTTCTGAAAGTGAGCTTTTCGGACACTGGTCAGTTCCAGTTTTGAACTGGATCAAAAACTATACTGCATACACAGAGTAATATTAAAGACCTGTAAGTTCCTTTGCCTTTTCTACAATTGCAGACTTAAGGGCTTCAACATCATTTTTCTTTTCAGCAATGATGCGGACAAAAACAGAACCTGCAACAACTGCTTCAACAGAACTTGCAAGGGCATGAGACTGTTCGCCGTTGCTGATGCCGAATCCACCGTAAACTTTTGAACCGCCTGCACTAACCTTGTTGAGGAAAGCAATTGTCTTTTCATCGATTGTGGTCTTGCTTCCAGTGATACCTGCGCGCAAAGCACAGTAAATGTATTTAAAGCCTGCGTTGGCAAGCTTTGAAAGACGCTCGTCCGTCATGCTAGGAGCTGCTACAGGAATATTTTCCATTCCATATTTTTTGCAGGCTTCAGTAAGTCCTTCATCATGATCGAATGGAAGGTCAGGAATGATCATTCCCTTAACACCGCATTCGCTTGCTTTCTTACAGAAGGCATCAACGCCAGGTGTATAAATAAGAGAACCGTAGCTCATGACGTATATCGTTGTTTCTGGAAATTCTTCGTGAATCTGCTTTATGAAGGCAAGACCGTCTGCAGTCCTGTAGTTCCTTGCAAGAACTTCAGTACAGGCAGTCTGAATGGCAGGACCGTCGGCGCTTGGATCACTGAAAGGAAGCTGAACTTCAAGGATGTCTGCTCCACCCTTCACAAGGGAACGGGCAACATCAAGAGATATTTCGTTTGTTGGATATCCTGCCACAAGGTGACTCATTAACTTTATTTTTTCCATTTTTATTCCCCTTACTTGTTAAACATTGATGCGGCATCATGAATATCTGTGCTGTTCTTAACGCGGTCAAGTTCAGCACCAAGGAAGTCAATCCACTTGTCTCTGCGGTAAACAGGGTTAGTAATGAAGAGGTCCTTGTCACCGCGTCCGCTCATGTTGATGATGATAGCCTTATCCTTTGGAAGTGTCGGTGCAAGCTTCATTGCGGCGGCACCTGCGTGGGCACTTTCCATTGCAAAAAGTATTCCTTCGTTCTTTGCAAAGAAGTTGATTGCTTCAAGGGCTTCCTTATCAAGGATTGCAGTAAATTCGATTCTTCCGCTCATGCCAAGTTCTGCAAGCTGAGGTCCGATTCCCATGTAGTCAAGACCTGCAGAAATTGAACGGGTTGGAAGACTCTGTCCGTCTTCATCAAGAAGAAAACGGCTCTTGTATCCCTGAACGATTCCTTCGCGGCTGGCATTACCTGTCATGCGGCTTGCGTTTTCGCCTACACCAGGACCGATTCCGCCTGCTTCAGCACCGATAAGGCGTGGAGATTTTTCATTGATGAAAGGTTCAAAGAAACCGATGGAATTGCTTCCACCTCCAACACATGCAACCATGGCGGCGATGTCAACGTTTCTTTCTGCGCACTGCTTCTTTACTTCGCGTCCGATAACACTCTGGAATTCGCGTACAATATCAGGGAAAGGAGCTGGACCAAGGGCACTGCCAAGAACATAGTGTGTTGTATCAAAGTTTGTCGCCCAGTCACGCATGGCTTCATTGACGGCATCCTTTAGGGTACGGCTTCCGCTTGTAACAGGAACAACCTTTGCACCGTAAAGTTCCATTGTAGCAACATTTGGCTGCTGTCGCCTTACATCAACTTCACCCATGTAGACTACGCATTCAAGACCAAGCTTTGCACATGCTGCTGCAGTTGCGACACCATGCTGACCTGCACCGGTTTCTGCAATGATTCTTGTTTTTCCCATGCGTTTTGCAAGGAGACACTGACCGATGGCATTGTTGATTTTATGTGCACCTGTATTTGCAAGACCTTCAAGCTTAATGTAGATCTGTGCACCGCCAAGAAGTTTTGTTGCTGTTGGAGCAAAATATAAAGGAGTTTCGCGGCCGATGTAGTCGCGCCTGATTGTATCAAGTTCTTCAAGGAAGTCCTTGTCTTTCATGTAGAAATCAAAAGCCTCTTTAAGTTCATCAAGAGGACGCCTCATGATTTCTGCAACATATTTTCCACCGTATTTTCCAAAGAATCCGTCGTCTGACATAATAACCGCCTTGTTTCTATTGATAGTAACAATGTTACTATCAATAGAAACATCTGTCAAGGGTTTTCTTCAGATTTTTTAGGATTGGCGGTTTGCTATGAATTCCCTGAAAATGATGCATCCAAGAATCATGAATCCACCGATAACACAAAGAAGTCCTGGTACTTCACCGGCAAAAATCATTACCCATACAGGGTTCATCAAAGGTTCAATCATTGTAATGATGCTTGCACTCAAGGCTGTAACGCTTCCAATTCCCTTTGAAAAAAGAAGGTTTGCAAAAGCCATCTGGAAAACACCGAGTGCAAAAATACAGATGATGCTGGTCCAGTCACCAGCTGCAATGCCATTGGTAAAATAGAAAGGAATGCAGACAACAGCAGTAATAAGGTGAGCAAGCATAAAGGATGTTGCAGAAGCTTCACTCCTCTGCTTCCTCATGAATATTGTAGTTCCAGCAAAAGTCACACCAGAAAGGGCTGCAAGAACATTGCCCAAAAGCTTTCCTGCATCAAGATCACTGTAGAAAAAAAGGAATACACCGACAAGGACTCCAACAACAGTCACAAAATCTGACTTCCTGTTTTTTTCACCCAGAATAACAGGCCCAAAGAGAATAACCCAGATGGGATAGGAATACTGTAGGAGAACAGCATTGGCGGAAGTAGTCATTTTGTTGGCGGCGCAGAAAAGAATCATGGTTGCACTGTAACTGATGCCCCCAACCCACAAATAGAAAGTTGAACTTCTATCCGTTTTTCCATCTCTATCTTTAATTCTGAAAATCGGGAATTTTCTTAAGGCAACAATGAATGTTACAAGGGCAATAAGGCTTCTGTAGCCTGCAATTGTAAAAGAAGATGCATTTACATTTTTAATGAAGATGCCTGCAGTACTCCAGAAGAGACCGCAAAGGGCAAGTGCCATTACTCCACCGAATTTGTTCATAGTGAAAGAATAATAGCACTTTGCAATAAAAAATCAATCGAGGTCTAGAAGAGTTTGAAATATTCCTCAAGCTTGGAATGAGACTTTATTCCTTTGTCTTCTTCCAAACCACTTGAAGCATCAATAAGTTCAGGCTGATATTTTGCAAGGATGTCTTTTACATTGCTGCAATTTACGCCGCCTGCAAGCCAGAGCTTTGTCATTTTAGAAACTTCGTTAACAAGTTCACCCGGTATTGAAGTTCCTGTTCCGCCGATGGCATCCCCTACTTTTGCATCAACTAAAATTCTTGGTTCACCGTAACGCTGAAGAAGTTCAATCAACTCCAGGTCCTCTTTTGACGAAACATTGACTGCAAAATAGTGCGGAAGTTTTCTAAGTTCAGATTTGAAAAATTCTTCAATCTTGTCTTTCTTAAATCCATGGAGCTGAACCGTATCGATTTTATTTTCTTTTAAAAGTTCAAATGCCCTGGCAGAATCTTCAGTGGTAAAGTCTACGACAACACCAACCTTCAAAGCCTTTGTTTTCGTTTCAAAGATTTCAAAATCATTTACATTGCGCGGAGACTTGTCCCAGAAAATGAATCCAAGAAGATCGGCACCAAGTTCCTCACATTTTTCAAGATCAGCATTATTTGTAATTCCACAAATCTTTACGAGAGGCTTACCTGATTTTTCCTTTTCGTTCAAAAGAACTGAAACTTTCTTCCAGAAATCATATTTTGAATTTTCATTTCTTTTTGATTCTGCGCCCTTAAGGAAAGCATCCACATAATTCCTTGCATTTACAGGATCCCTTGCAACGGCTTCTCCCATAAGGATTCCGTCAAATCCAAGGTTACCGATAAATTCAGATGCCTGGACAGAAAGGATTCCGCTTTCAGAAATCACGCGGACATTCTGTGGCCGTTCATTTTCAGGAAGAGCTTCCAGTTTCTTTTCTATCATTGATTTAATTTTCAATGGTATGAGCATGTCGATGGTAAAGGTCTTCAAGTCGCGGGCATTGACTCCAAGGACAACCTTGTCAAAGGATTTCATTTTTCCTGCAAGCTTCAAGACCTCAAAAGCCTTTTCTACAGCCTCTTCATCACGGAGCTCAAGAAGTATTGAAATGCCAAGTTCAAAAGCCTTTGATGCCATCTGCAGAAGTTTTGGCATATCAAGGATTCTTGCAATCAAAAGAACGGCATCTGCACCGCATCTGTATGCAATTTCTATTTCTTCAGGCTCAAGAAGGAAATCCTTTCGGAGAACTGCAACCTTGTTTCCAAGACTGTCTGCAAGGGCTGTAACTTTCTTAAGGTCATCAAGAGTTCCCTTAAAGTAATTTTCTTCGGTAAGGACAGAGATTGCGGAAGTTCCAGCCTCTATGTAATTCTTTGCCGTTGCAGCACTGTCCAATCCAGGCGCAATGTCACCTTTGCTTGGAGATGCCCTCTTTACTTCAAGGATTGTTCCGGGTTTTGGAAGAAAAGGAACAACAGGCCTTGTTCTTTCCGTAGGAATTTCATGTCCGTAAGAATATCCGAGTTTTTCAATGTCCTGCAACCTTCTGTCGCAGATTTCCTTCAAGATGTTTCGCATTCTATTTTCCGTGCAGCCTTAAGCATTCTTTGAAACTTCAACAATCTGGTTGAGCTTTGCAAGGGCCTTTCCACTGTTGATGGATTCCATTGCCATATCGTAGCCGTCTTTGATTGTCTTTGCTTTTCCGCTGATGTAAAGAAGTGCACCAGTATTAAGGCAGACTGCATATTTGATTGTCTTCTTTCCTTTTCCGTTCAGAACATCCATTGCAATGGCAGCATTGTCTGCTCCGTTACCGCCCATGAGTTCAGCTTCATCGGCATCAGTGATTCCGTACTTTGCAGGATCGATTGAATACTGATATTCCTTTCCATCCTCATTGATCTGATAGCAATGGGTGATTGCACAAGGAGAAATCTCATCATAACCGTCTTCACTTGTCACAACGAGTACCCTCTTTGCACCAAGCTTCTTTGCCGAATGTGCATAGGTATCAAGCAGATCCTTTGAGTATACGCCCAGAACTTCATATTCAGCAGAAGCAGGATTAAGGAGTGGTCCCATGATGTTCATGATCGTCTTGATTCCCAAAGCCTTGCGGACTGGAGCTGCAAAACGCATTGCACTGTGGTAAACGGTTGCCATAAGGAAGCCGAAGCCTGTCTTTTCAATAAGATTGCATGTCTTTGCAGGATCAGCCATGATGTTGATTCCAAGGTTTTCAAAGAAGTCTGCGGCACCTGACTTTGAGCTTACGGCTCTGTTACCGTGCTTTGTGACTGTCTGTCCGCAGCTTGCAGATACAATTGCCGACAATGAAGAAATATTGAAGCTGCCCTTTCCGTCTCCACCTGTACCGACGATTTCCGCGTGGTTATGGAATTCAACAGGCAAAGGTTTCTTTACCTTAAGAAGTCCGCGTGCAAATCCAACGATTTCGCTTACTGCAGGTCCCTTTGATGCAAGTCCCACAAGAACACCTGCTGTTACGCAAGGATCAAGAGTTCCGTCCGCAAGGTTTTCCATAAAGAGGCAAGCCTGGTCTTCTGTAAGATCTTTCTTTGCAATGACAGTGTTGAGTATTTCTGCAACAGGAAGATTTTCCCTGCGATAGTTGAGGAAGGCACGGAAAATATCATCGCCAGCCTGACTTGCAATTGATTCAGGGTGGAACTGAACGCCTTCAATCATCATTGTCTTATGGCGGATACCCATGATGTCACCGTCAGCTGCACGTGCTGTGATTTCAAAATCAGGAGACAAAGTAGATTCATCAATTACAAGTGAATGATAACGGGTGAATGAAGATTTCTTTCCAACGATTCTGAAAAGTCCACGGCCATCCGTATCCATTTCTTCAACAACACCATGGCAGATTCTTTTAGCCTGAACGATTTTAGCACCAAAAGCCTCGCCGATTGCCTGGTGACCAAGACATACGCCAAGAATAGGAATCTTGCCTGCGAAATATTTAATTGCTGCTTCTGAAACACCAGCTTCCGATGGAGTTCCAGGACCTGGAGAAACTACAAGACGGCTTGGAGCAAGTTTTTCAATTTCTTCTACTGTAATTTCCTTTGAGCGCACAACTTTGACTTCTTCAGTGCCAAGACGCTGCAAAGCCTGAACCACGTTATAAGTAAAACTGTCATAATTGTCTATTACAAGAATCATATAATTTCTCCTGTTTTAATGTTTCTATTGATAGTAACAATGTTACTATCAATAGAAACATCTGTCAAGGAGAATTTTCAAAAAAAAATCCTGCCGATTCAAGATCATGAAATCGACAGGATACCAATACCACTAACTATTCTTTTTTTGTTGCCCTCTAAGAAGTTCAAGATATGAACTCATAGGCAATGGCCTTGAATAAAGGAAACCCTGAATGTAATCAACTCCAGCATGCTTTACAAGTTCATCCTGCTTTTCCGTCTCAACGCCTTCAACAAGAATCTTAAGATTGGAATCCTTGAAGGTTGAAATAAGGTTCTTGACCAGTTTGAGCATCTCCTCATCCTTTTCCATCATAAGAACAAAGGAACGGTCAATCTTGATTGTATAGAACGGAAGACGAATGACATTTGCAAAATTAGAGAAGCCTGTACCGAAGTCATCAAGATAGAAAATGATTCCCGCCTTGACAAATTCTTCCATTCTGTTTCTTATAAGCTCAAAATCATCGATGAGAATGCTCTCCGTAATTTCCATGATGATGTTCTCAGGCTTGATGCCATATTTTTCAATAGTGCCAAACACAAAATCCTTAATCTCTGGATTGAGCATCTGATAAACGGAAAAGTTTACGGAAACAGCTTTTACCACATCCATGTTCTGACTGATGAATTCACAGACCTTTTCAAAGTTGACTTTTCCAAGCCGTTCAATTAGACCATTGTTCTCTGCAATAGGAATGAATTCCGCAGGACTGATATCTCCGATTTCTGTGCCGATAAGTCTTGAAAGCGCTTCCGCATAGACAAATCTCTGCTTTTCAATCGAAACGATAGGCTGAAAGTAAACCTGATACTGAGTCGATGATGGATTAAGCTCCCGCTCCAGAATCTTGATGATTGTCTTTTTTCTCCTGAACTCATTCATGAAACTTTCATTGCTATGTACAACGCAGCAGGTCTTTTCTTTTCTTGCCTTGTCCATAAGGCCTTTCAAAAGTTCCACGGCTTCATCAAAGGATCCTGCATCCTCAGGAACATTGACACTTGCCGCAATGAATTCAAATCTATATCTCCTTCCTTCTTTGTCCAGAATGTTCATGTATTTGGAAAAAGAATCCTTAATCTGGCGCTCAAGAACATCGATAGAACCATGAGGAGAAACCACCATGAACTTTGACCCGTTTCTATAAAAACTTCCCCTGATGTTGAAACGGAAAGAACGAACAAGATTATATACAAGATTATCAACCTCAGTGGAGCCGAAGGTTTCCTGAAGCACGCCCAGATTCTCCACTGAAATCATAGACAAAGTACAGGCGCGCATTTTTTTTGTCATTGTCCTTTCAAGATATTGAACCGTCTTCAATCCAGACTTGTAATCTATTTCAATTCTGTCAGACTGAATCGCAAGGTACATGAGAATCATTGTGACTGCTCCAGAACACCCCGACATAAGCCAATATTCATTGAAAATCTGGAACGACATTACAATGGCACTGATAACTGGATACAGAACAAAGACAGAAAACATCCTTGATGAAAGGACACGCCTGTGTTTTAGAACGGCAACCTCCGTTACGATAACCTGAAGTCCCGTAATGATGAAGGTACAATATTTTAAGCTGCCACGAACATAGCCCTTTTCAGGATCAAAGCGGAATATCCATCCAGTCCATAGATTGCCGACTACGAGGAAAAGATAGACGATGAAAATCAGTATGAGAACGCCATGGTAAATCTTTGAGAATTTATGCACTGCAGAAATGGAAGCATAAAAGTAAAGGCAGAATATAAAAGGCAATGCACAAAGGTTCAGAAAAAACACAGTGGAAGTAAAATTACAGAGCCACATGGAATACTTAGGAAATTCTGCTATGCATACGCAGGATAGGATATCCGAAGCACAGGTCAAAAGCAGGCTTATGTCACATAGAAGAAACAAAAGATTTCTGCGTTCCTTAAGGTAAAAAGAAGTTATGATAAAGAAGAGAAATACAATTGATATTAAAAGAGAACAGAATTCCCCCAGTATGTTATACATATGGAATATTCTAACACTGAATTTCCATAAGACAACATCCTTATGAAAAAAAGGCTGCCCAGATCCAAGGACAGCCTGATAATACTATTTTTTTGTATTGTCAAGAACAGCACGAAGAGCACCCAATTTCTCGTTTGTCTCTTCCCATTCACGGTCAGGATTGCTGTCGTATACAATTCCACCGCCTGCCTGAAGTGTCCATGTGCTTTCCTGCTTAAGCGCACAGCGAATACCGATACAGAAGTCAAGGTCTCCGCTTGTCTGAAGATATCCGATGGCACCTGCGTAGAAACGTCTCTTGATTTTTTCAAGACGACTTAAAATCTCTATGGCACTGATTTTTGGACTTCCGCTTACAGTTCCTGCTGGGAAAGCTGATCGGAGGACCTGAATCTGCTTCATGCCATCCTTTACCTTGCCCTGAACATCACTTACAAGATGCATTACATGACTGAAGTATTCGCAGTCCATGTAACGTGTAACTTCTACGGTTCCGCTTTCACAAACCCTACCAAGGTCATTTCTTGCAAGGTCAACAAGCATAAGATGTTCGCTCTTTTCCTTAGGGTCAGCAAGGAGGTTTGCCTTCAATGCTTCATCTTCAGCAGCATCCTTACCGCGTCTTCTTGTACCTGCAATAGGTCTGATTGAAGCAATGCCTTCACGGACACGGACAAGGCTTTCTGGACTTGAACCTACAAGCTGCCTGTCACCAAAATCAATGAATACAAGGTATGGACTTGGATTTACTGAACGGAGGCGGCGATAGATTTCCATGGCGCTGTTTTCATTTTCAATCTGAAGGCGGCGGCTAGGAACTGCCTGGAAAATATTACCTGCGATGATTTCTTTTTTAAGGGCAACAACCTTTTCCTTGTATTCGCGTTCACTCTGTTCAAGGTCTGTGATTGTACGGCAAGGAAAAGGTTCTTCAGGAGGAGCAAGGTATGAAAAGTCAAGGTCATTGAGACGCTTTTTAAGATTGTCCACAGCCTTCTGAAGATCAATCTGATGTTCGTTATAGTTGAAGGCAAAGACATGGAGCATTTCTGTAAAGTGATCGAAAACAATGTAAAGGTGTCCTGCAACAAATTCGCTTTCAGGAATTTTCAGTTCATCCTTCTGAGGTGCAAGATTGATGGTATCACAGCGGGCACAGAACTCGTAGCTCAAATAACCTACTCCACTTGCAGGAACAGGAATGCCTTTCACAGGAAGTTCATTTTCCTGAGCAACATAAAGAAGGGCATCAAGAACATCAACCTCATGCTTTACTGTAGAACCTGGAGCAATCATCTCGTCATCAGAAAGTCCAGCAGTCTGTGCGGTAAAAGGAACTCGACGACCATCAATGATAAATGCAATTCCTTCATCATCCTGAAGAATATGGAAAGCTTCTTCCGCCATGAGAATTGAATAGCGTTCTTTTCCCATATTGAATCTTGCACTTTCAAGAATAGCCTTGGCTCCGATTTTTCTTGCCAGACTGAATGGTGTATATCTGTCACTTGGTAAAGTCAAATAAATGCTGTCAGTTCTTTTTGCCATGCTGAACCCCTTCGTTTTCTTGTTTCTATTGATAGTAACAATGTTACTATCAATAGAAACACTTGTCAAGAGTTTTTTCCTGTAATTTTTGCCATTTAAGTAACCATTATAGTATGACTTTATTGACGGTCCATTTGCACAATAGTAAAGTTGTCTCATGAAAAAATTAACTGAAGGAAACATTACAAAACAGATAATTTCGTTCTCAATTCCACTTCTTGCGGGTACTGCCCTCATAAGGCTTTATACCCTCGTTGATACAATGATGGTAGGAAGGTTCCTTGGAACAGATCCACTTGCCGCAGTCGGAGCAACATCAAACATTGCAAATCTCTTTAACTTCATCTGCTGGGGATTTGCATCGGGATTTTCCATCATCATAGGACAGGCTTACGGTGAAGGAAATGAAAGCAAGCTGAAGAAAACAATCGCACATACATATCTTCTTTCCATAATTCTTGTTGCGATTCTTACGGCCATCGGATTAGTACTGAAAGAAAAAATTCTTTTCTGGACCCAGATTCCAGAAGAAATCCATGGAATTGCTTCAGCCTATCTTACAATTTCAATTCTTGGACTTTCGACATCAATGCTTTACAACGTAATATCGAATGTACTGAGAGCACTGGGCGACAGCTTCATTCCACTTGTATTTCAGATCGTAAGCGTAGTACTGAACATAATTCTTGACTATGTGTTCATAGCGCTACTTGGAAAAGGAGTATCAGGCGCTGCAGTAGCGACTGTGATCTCACAGCTGGTAGCAGGAATTTCAAGCCTGATTTACTGCCTCTTCAAAAGACGCACTTTGATCGTTTCGCTGAAAGATTTCGACTTGAAGGAAAACTATCTTTCATTGATGATTCCTCAAGGCATCTCAATGAGCATGATGATTTCAGTAGTAACCACGGGAACCGTTATTCTTCAGACTGGAATAAACAGCCTTGGTGCAGACATCATTGCAGGATACACTGCAGGCAGAAAATATGTTGAACTTTTCTTTATGCCTGGAGGAGCCCTTTCTTCAACCGCCGCAGCCTTTACAAGCCAGAACTATGGAGCAAAGCAGTTTGACAGAATAAAGAAGGCTACCAGACAGATCATCCTCATAGCATGGATAATCAACGCCCTCGAATGGATTGCTGTAATCTTCTTTGCAGAAGGAATGGTCAAATCCATTACAGGAAACTATGTCGGTGATGAAATAATCAACGCTGGAAAATTCTACATGATAACAAACCTTCCGTTCTATGCCTTTGTAAGCGTACTGGTAATCGTAAGAAGTGCACTTCAGGGAATGAACAAAAAGAAGACTCCTGTAATTGCAAGCATCATGGAAATGCTGGTAAAGGTTCTTGCTGTCGCTGTTTTCGTTCCATGCCTTGGATTTACGGGAATTGTAATAACAGAACCAATCATCTGGATTTTAGGTGCAGCCTGGGTCTGGATAATCTACTGCAAGACTTTGAAAAGCAAAATGAAGGAAAATGCATTGATTTCATGATGTAAAAAAACGGCTGGTCTCAATTTTGAAACCAGCCACTTTCATTTTAAAGAATTGCAAGCCAAGCAATTGTTGCGGCATCCTTTGCGATGTTTTCGATGACGCAGTATTCGTTTGGCTGATGGCATTTTTCATCCATGGTAGACCATACGACGGCATCAATTCCCATGTTGCGGAGTTCAGCAGCAACAGTACCTCCACCAATGCCGATGAACTTTGGTTCCACATTGTGGACTGCCTTTATGGCAGAAGCAAGTTCCTTTGCCACAGGGGAATCTTTTGAGGTTGCAGGACTCTGAGCGGACTGAGGTACAGAAACTTCAATCTTCACGCCGTATTTTTTTTCTACATCAGAAACAACCTTTGCAACTTCTGCACGCACTTCATCAAGCGTATAGCAAGGAAGGATTCTGCAGTCAAAACAAAGGACATCATCACCAGGAATGATGTTGACTCCGCTAACGTTGGCATTCTGCATCGTAGGCTGGAATGTGGAATGGTCAGGCTCAAACATGGAATCCTTTTTTCCAAACTTGTCTTCAAAGGCATTTATCCTCATGGCAAGATCACAGGCAGCAAGCTTTGCATTGCATCCCTGATCAGGACGGCTTCCGTGGGATTGCTTTCCGATTGTATGGAACTTAAGCCAGAGAAGATTTTTTTCTGCAATCTCAATTGTCTTTCCTTCAGGATCACCACCATCAGGAATAAGGATTCTGTCATTCTTTCCAAAAAGCTCTGGATGATTTTTGCAGAGCCAGAGCATTCCGTATGTTGAACCAACTTCCTCATCTGCCATGAACAGAAGCTTGATTGTGTGTTCAGGGATGATATGCTGCTTTACAAAACTCAAGGCCGCAAGGACACCAGAACAAAGTCCCTGCTGATTGTCTTCCACGCCACGGCCATAGATTTTTCCGTCTTTTACCACAGCCTGCCAGGGATCCGTATTCCAAAGGGAAAGTTCTCCAACAGGAACAACATCCATGTGGGCACAAACCCAGATATTGTAGTCATCAAGGTTACCTGGAATTGTTGCAACAAGATTTGGACGCACACCTGAAGATACGCGGCTGTCAGGAGCATCAAAATGTTCAAGGTTCTTTATTCCGTTTGCAATGAGCCACTGTTCAAGAGCGGCACATTTTTTGCTTTCCCCGTCTCCACCATTTTCAGGAGCAAGAGCAGGAACTGCTGTAATTGTCTTTTCAAGGTCTACTGCAAAGTCAGTATTTTCATAGATAAAATCTTTAAGCTGATTGAATTCTTCGTTGTTCATATTTCAATTATAGAGAGTAAAATAATTTAAGTCAAAAAAAAGAGCCGATCATCCAGACCGGCTTTATTTTAACTACATCTTGTAGAACTTTTTGTATGCATTGTACGTTGACCCGATGAGAGTATCCACATCGCTATACTTTGCTTCCCAACCAAGCTTTTCCTTTGCAAGGTCAGATTTGGCAGTAAGCTGTGCAGGATCACCAGGACGGCGTTCAACATAGTCTGCCTTTATTTCCTTTCCTGTAATGCGGCGTGCAGCATCAACCATTTCTGTAACAGTGATTCCGTTTCCAGTTCCAAGGTTAAGTGTAAGGCTTTCTTTCTTGCTTGAAATGTATTCAAGAGCCATTACATGTGCGGTTGCAAGATCGCTTACATGGATATAGTCACGGATGCATGTTCCGTCACGTGTCGGATAGTCATTTCCAAAAATCTTCATCTTGTCGCGTTTTCCGCAGGCAACTTCCATTACAATAGGAAGAAGATTTGCAGGATTCTTTTCAAGTCCGTAAAGAACACCTTCAGGATCATATCCAGCAGCATTGAAATAACGAAGGGCAGCAAATTTTAATCCCTTGAGTTTTTCATACCAAGCCATGAATTCTTCAATCTTTAACTTTGTAAATCCATAGTAGTTTTCAGGATTCTTTGGATGGTTTTCATCAATTGGAACATACTGAGGTTCACCGAATGTTGCAGCACTTGAACTGAAAACCATATTAAGACAGTTATATTTTACTGCAGCATTAAGGATGTTTACCGTTCCGTTGATATTGTTGATTGAATATTTTTCAGGGCAAATCATTGACTCACCTGCAGCCTTGAAAGCGGCAAGGTGAATGAAGGCATCGAATCCCTTTGCAAAAGCCTTTTCAAGATCCTTTACCTTGAGGATATCACCTTTGATGAATCCGTTTTCCTTAAAAAGATTCTGCTTAAGTCCGCTTGAAAGATTGTCAAAAACAGTTACCTTGTGGCCCTTTGCCATAAGTTCCTTTACAACATGACTGCCAATATATCCTGCACCACCAATAACAAGTACCTTCATGATCTGCTCCTTATAAATCTGTTAAGTGTATTATCCCATAAAGAGAGTTGATTTTCAATTTATGAAAAACCATTTTGAGCAAACAGTTGCCCTATTTTATATTCCAACCCGCTCGGAAAATTCCTTAGAGAAACCTGCCTTTTCAAAACACTCTTTTTTCCAGTCTTCGGCACAGCCAGCCGCCTTCAGCTCTGAAACCATCCAACGAAGTTTAACCTCAAGTTTTCCCAACATAATATCATCAATATAATTTTCTCCAAGTTTTTCAATTACAAGCTGAGCAAGAGTTTTTCCTTCTGAAATTATTTTTCCAGAATAATCGTGGAACAAAGTTTTATAGATATAATTAAAGCGCATCTCAAAATCTTCATCAGTGAAATCATAAGGTGAATCAAGTCCATAACCGACAACATAATAATTCAGTTCTTCATAAGATGGACGACCACCTTTTTTATATAAATACTCAAAGAGTTTATAATGCTTTTCGCAATAGACAGAGTTGTAGTAAATAGAACGCATCATTGTTCCCATCAAAGTATTGGTTTTGCCACCTTTCACGAATGTCTGGTTCACATCGGCGCCAGATTCAATCAGGAATTTTATTACTTCATCATGATCATTATCTTTCCTAAGATCATACATCAGATTTTCAATAACATTAATATTTCCTGCGAGATATATATCCTTTGTTTTAAAGGAAAGTGCATTTCTATCTGCAAAGAATTTTATTTCATCAATGGAATAAGCATCGTAGGCAATTTTAAAAGTAATGTTGGTTTTCTGATCTTCTGACAGATCCTTAAAAGGTGATTTCCTATCAAGTTTTTCAAGAACAGAAATGAATTCTTTTCTGTCATCATGATAGCGGGAATCATAAATGTAATCGGCAATTTCATTTCCCTTGATTTTCCAGTCATAAAGCAGAACAAGGTTCAGGAATTTTGGACCATATCTTAGGGCCTGATCAAGCAATGAAGTTTCACGACCTTTTTCATCTCCAACTATCTGAGAGAAATCTACATTGCGGGACTTTAAAATATTGAGGAATTTTTCCATATGTGGAATCAAAGGTTCACCAACTCCAAATTCACGCCAGCGATACAGAGCAGTATTGCAGTGCCCCAAAATAAAAGAAACATCAGCATAACACTGAACCAAATTATTGACTTCAATTAAGTTTCCTTTTATAAAAGCATCAATAAGAAGTTCTTCACGATAGGAGGCACCTAATGAAATCAATGCAGCCTTGGTAATTTGGTTATTGTATTTTATGCTTGCCTCAAAAGGAGTAATTTTTAATGCATCGCCTTCAGAATAATATTCATTTGGCGAATATCCATTTTCAACAAGATATTGAATCATCGAAGGATTGGTATTGAATATTGCTGCATAAACAAGGAAATTATAATTTCCACCCGCATCGTCATAAAGGATTTTTTTCCAGTTACCATACTTCTGTAATTCTTCAGGAGTTCCATTGCACAGTACTGAGAATGGAGTTTTTTCATTTTCTGAAAAGCCGTCTTCTTTACAAATGAATTCAAATTTTAGTTTTTCCTTGAAAGGATAGATCATGATTTTATTATTTCTGCTGTTACGCAGATTGTATTTAATATTCCTGGTTTTTAGTTCTTCAATTAAATTTATAACAGACTGAATTGAAGATGGTGCAGAAGTTTTTTCAAATCCTAAAGCTTCGCCATATACAGACTTCCACTTTCCGTTGTCATAAATAAAGAAACCCGCAAACTCTTTTGTTTCATAGTTTTCTTCATCATAATGATTTACAGCCATTATATGTCGGCCATCTGAAACAGGGTAAAAACGATATTCGTATCCATGCTCCAGAGAACTTAATGTGGATTTTAGTCGCTTATACCCTGGGTCCATTTCATACCCTTTAAAATAATTATTCACACGGATTTCTGAAATACAGGTATCGTTATCGGCTCCAGTTCCTTTGTATACATTCTTTATGGTCAATTTAATTTTTGAATAGGCTTTTTTATAATTAAAAATAGGAATTGTCTGAAAAAAAGGATAATCAGCAATATCATAGACAGCTGTAGTTTCAGCCATGTCATCAAGAGTGATTTCAAGTTGTTTTACGCGGTTATTTGAAAGATAGTAGTCAAAATTTCCAAAACCATTTTTCAATTCCAAACAAGCTATGGAAGTAGGTTCTGAAAGTGTAAGCTCGATTGTTTCCCCTATTCCTTCGTCATCCTTACCTTCTACCCAGCTGGTCCAACTGTCATCAATAAGTTTATCTGCAGAGTATTTTTCAGCAGCGCAGGAAGAAGCTTTTGCAGAAGCAATTGCAACATCTTTTGGTTCTACTGATTTGCACAATTCAAACCATTCATCAAAAGGAACTTTTTTCTTTCCCATCTGAACGAATTTAATTGAGCCGAAATCATCTTCCTTAAAATCATCCTTATTCCTTTCCATACGCACAGGATATTCAGGCATTTCAAGAAGTTTAAGCTTACCTAGATGATGCAGAAAAGAACTCGTAATTAAGCCACTATAATTATACAGATGGATTTCTTCCAGATTATGAACACGAGTTAAAACTCCATAACCAATGAATTTTATTACAGTATTCTTTGGAAAATATAATGATTTAAGATCAGTACAATCACAGAAATTGTTATTATAAATTTCTTCTAGTCCATCAGGAAGCTTTATTCCTGTCAGTCTGGCTGTACTTTTAAAACAGTCCGAAGGAATGTAAGATTTCATATCGTTCTTTGAACAGGTAGCTTCAGAAAAATCAAGAAAAAGATCACAACTACAGCCATTTATGAGTTTAGCAATTTGTTTCCAGTCATCATTTTTTATTGTTCCTGAATATTTAAAAGTCTTTGAAGCCCCGTTCTTCTGCTTACTGATGAAACTTTTAAGCTCCTCTGTAACGGAAAGCTTAGCAACTGTCTCATTCTTTTTTGCACTACAGCTGCACAAAAAAAATCCACTTAATAATGCCAATATAAATATTTTTTTCATTTTCAACTCCTTCTATTTTTAATTATTTCTTTTTTTTTCTGATGAAAGCAGGTCTTACAGTATGTGGATTAAACCAGTTTAAGTAATTATTTACATAAATCTCTTCTTCCCTTTCAAGGAATTTCTGCCACAGGTCTTCTCGAATCAAAATATAGGATGAATCGATTTTCCTTAAGCATTGTTCCAGAACCTCTTCAGATTCATCATAAAGCTTGTCCTCAATGGCAATGGGATTTACTCCGTAAGCCAAGCGCCATAGTTTCTCCACGGGCACTGGAAAATCTGGAACATAGTTAAGGGCATCACGAAGATTTTTTTCATAGGTGTAAACATGATTCAGCCCAAGGTGTGCAATCAAAAGGGAATCATCTGGAAGTTCAATATTCTGCACAATTTTTTTGTAATAGGCATAAGGCGGATCCCGATTTACATCGTAGACTGATTTTGTTGTAAATCCAACAAAAATAAAGACAAGGGAAAGAATAAGGCATGCCAGTCTTTTCTTTTTAGTTTTAATCACTCTATCCAGAACAAAGAAAACAACTATAATGCCTGCGGGCACCGCACTAAGAAGCATCCTGTAGCCCATATCAAGGACATTAAGATTCCAGAAAGGAAAGAACAAAACAGGAACAAAGAAAAGCTGAATGTCAAAAGTTTTTTTATGAATGCAGTAGGAAACAGCACCAACAAAAGAAATCCAGCAAAGAACAAAAATCACAGAGAGCTCAAGAGAAATCCTGAATCCAATGGCCTTCTTCATGAATTGTGAAAAGACTGGAAAAACAGGGCCAATGCTAAAAACAGAATGGAATCTTGGAAGCTGTCTTGAAAACAGAAGGACACCGGCAAGAATTGAAATGGCAAGAAAAATCAGCTGCTTTTTATAGGACAATTTTCTCAACAGGACAAACACCGTAAGGACAAAGGCAAAAGCGGCGGAAACAAGATGGCTTAGAGTGCAAAGGACAAACAAAACCGCAGGCAGTATAAAATCAGTTTTTTTCTTTTCATCTTTTGAAGAAACAGAAAAAATCGATGCTACATAAAAGATAAAGAAAGTTATCCCCGTAAGATTGTTTATGAAATTGATGCACATGGAACTTAGCGCAAAAGAGGAAAAGGCAACCGCCGTTCCCAAAACCGAAAAACCATAATCAACCTTAAGGGATTTCAATGCGATATATATAGAAAAAACCAACAATGCTGAAACAAAGGAAGAATAGACCTTGCAGCCCAAAATTGGATTTTTGAATATGAAGGCAAATACACCGCAGAGATAATATCCAATCTTGTAGTCGGGATTTTCCAGGCGACCGTTCAACGCAAAGGATTTTGCCTGGAGCGCATAAAAATATCCGTCAAGGCCTGCGGGCTCAGATGATTGCAAAAGCATCTGCAATCTGCACACAAAAACCGCAATTGCAATTATAACCGGAAGAACTATTTTAAATTTTGAAACTGATTTTATCATTTATCTACTAAGTTCCTTCTTTACGGTTGCAGGAACTCCAGCCGCAAGGACATTTTCAGGGACATCATTGAGAACCAAGGCTCCAGCACCTATGACAGCTCCAGCACCAATTTTTGCACAGAGAATTGTAGTCCTCATGCCGCACCAGATTCCTTTACCAAGTTCAATGTCATGAAGGATGCACTTGCCTGCCCTATGTTCACTTCCTTCTATATGATGACTCTGGCAGTTAAAAGCGGTCTCTGGTCCTATTTCACAGTTTTCGCCAATGGTGACAGTATTGAATCCAGCAGTATAGACATGGCAATTCTGTCCTATCCACACATTGTCTTTTATGATGACTTTTCCTGGTCCGTAAATTCTAAAACCGCAGTTTATTTTTGCAGTTGAAGCAATTTCCACATTCATAAGTCGAAGGATAAATCTTCTGTATCCAAAGCAGGTTGAAGGAAAAAAATCCAGAACCTTATTAAAAATAAACCGTTTAAAAGAATTCAACATATGTGTATAATGATTTCTAACACTGATTTTTTCAAGATAAAACCAGGGGGAAATATGAAAAAGTTTTTTGTCATTACCACAAGCCTTTTACTTGGAGCAAGTGTTTTTGCCCAATCAAAATGGTTCAAGGCACAGTCTAAATCTGCATCCGTTAAATCCGTAACAGCCACAAGCGAACTTGTTGAAGCCCAGTTTGATGGGAAATATCTTTATCCACCCATCAACATTCTTGACGGAGACTTTAACAGCACCTGGTGTGAGGCTGACCAGAAAGGCTCTGGCATTGGAGAATCAATTACTGTTGAATTTGCAGAACCTGTTTCCTTTGATGAAATCCAGATTGTAAACGGTTTTGTAAGCAAGGATTATTATCTAAAGAACAACCGTGTAAAGACTCTTCGCCTTACTCAGGTTGCAAAGGAACATTTCCAGCAGAAAGACTATACACTTAAGGACAATGTTCAGGACTGGCAGTCGATTAAGTTTGACCTTCTTCAGACAGCCCAGACGCTCACTCTTGAAATCCGCGATATTTACAGGGGATCAAAATATGACGACACCTGTCTTGATGACATTCGCTTACTTCACAAGGGAAAAGTAATTCCTTTTGAGAATGTCGCAAACCTTAAGGCCGTTCAGGTTGAAAACTCAAAGCAGATGCTTCACTCAAATGCAAAGAAATTTGAAAAACAGTTTCTTTCTCTTGCAAAGAGCATCAGGCATAGATTCGGTGGATTATCAGATTCAAAATACATATTCCTTAAATCAGAAAAAAAGCACGATGACAGGGTAATCAAATTCACATCTGAGAGGAATAATAAAATTGATTATATAGCTGACTGCATGATCTTAAGCCAAGAGGAATTCCTTAAGGAAAAAAAATTACAGTTAAATGACGATTATTATTGGTACAGATACAACTCAAATATTGGCGACCCAAAAGAGGATCCAATGGAAGATGATTTTGACTATTCAAAATATCAATATTACATAGGCTACTGGGAACCTTATTTTGGATATGGATACAGAGTAAGATATGAGCTTGGAAATTCAAGGATCATTACTTCAAGACAGGTGGACTATGTAGAAGTAAAGACAGTCACTTTAATGAAGATTGACGGCAATTCAATCTTCATTGACGGCATGAAATACACGGTCATCGATCCAAACCAGGCTATTGACGTTCGCTTTTATGACGGTCCATAGAATTTAATGTACCGCTTCATTCCGCAGAAAAAACGCTCAAGGCTCAGGGTGACTTTGGGCGTTGCTTTTTATTCCACAATAAGATATTTTCTCTGGCTCCGTTACTCAAGTCTCTTTGCAAAAAAAACAAAAATGACGGATGAACAAATCGATAAGGAATTCCCTTTTGTAACAGCAGAACATTCTTCTCCCATATTCAGGAATTTAAGCAAGGAAGATACAGAACTCCAGCAAGGTAAAGCCCATAACCTTTCTATCGCTGTCAAAAAGCTCAACGGTACTGTCTTAAAACCAGGAAGCATTTTCTCATACTGGCGGCTTGTTGGAAATCCAACATTTTTCAAAGGCTACGCAAAAGGAATGATGCTTGTCAATGGAAAGCCTGTTGCTAAAATCGGTGGAGGTCTTTGTGCCCTTTCAAATCTGATTTACTGGATGACACTCCACAGTCCCCTTGCCGTTATTGAAAGGTTCCGTCACAGTTACGATGTTTTTCCTGACACAAACAGAACCCTTCCCTTTGGAAGCGGTGCAACCTGCGTATACAATTACCGCGATCTGATGATAAAGAACAATTCATCCACATCGTTCATCCTTAAAGTCTGGATAGAAGACAGAAAGCTCTGTGGTCAATGGAGGTGCAACATTCCATGCCCGTTCCGATATGAAGTCTATCAGAAAGACCACTGGATAACGGCAGAAATTGGCAACAACTATGTGCGCCACAATACAATCTGCAGAAAAACCTTTGATGCCCAAACAAACCAAATGCTTTCCGACGAGCAGATTACAGAAAACCACGCCCTCATGATGTACGAGCCACTAATTGCTTCCAGCAGTACAAAAGTACATTCAATAAAAAAAACGCAAGGTACAATCTTATGTCCTTAAGTTTTTTATCGTTGATATTTTAACATTTTGTTATCCATTATTTTTACATTTTACAATTTTTTATCCAAATCTAATTGCCCATACCCCCAATATACTATAGACTGAGCGGACTTACAGTTTAACTGTTGAGAATACCAATAAGTAATGGAGAAAGTCCATGTCAGAAAAAGACTTGAATCAGTATTACATTACCAGACAGGATTCCACAGAATCTAATGCCCGTAGCTATCCGCGAAAATTTCCATTCGCGCTTGCTAAAGCAAAAGGCTCATGGGTTGAGGACGTAGAAGGAAACAAATATCTGGATTTTTTGTGTGGCGCCGGAACTTTAGCATTGGGCCACAATGACAACGAAGTAAATCAGGCAATGATCGAAATGATCACTAATGATGCACCTTTGCATACCCTTGATTTAACCACCCCTGTAAAAGATGCCTTTGTACATACATTGTTGTCTTTACTTCCTCCAGAACTTGGAAACAACGCAAAAGTACAGTTCTGTTCGCCAAGCGGAACTGATGCGACTGATGCTGCAATCAAGCTTTGCAAGACAGCTACAGGCCGTTCAAGCGTAATTTCCTTTGCAGGCGGATATCACGGAATGGGACAGGGGCCTCTTGCATGCATGGGTAACCTTCACGCAAAAACAAGTGTAAACGGTCTCATGCCGGATGTTCACAGTTTCCCATATCCATATGCATACCGCGATCCATTCGGTTTGGGCGGAGATGCTGCAGTTAAAGCCGCATGCAACTTCTTTGAAAGGACATTGAAAGATCCAGAAAGCGGAATTACAAAGCCAGCCTGCGTTATCCTTGAAGCAATTCAGGGCGAAGGCGGAGTCATCCCGGCTCCAGTTGAATTCCTTAAGACTGTAAGAAGAGTTACAAAAGAACTTGGCATTCCTCTTATTCTTGATGAAATTCAGTGCGGAATGGGACGCAGCGGAAAGCTTTTTGCATTCCAGTACGCAGACATCATTCCTGATGTTGTACTTATTTCAAAGGCTATCGGCGGATCTCAGCCAATGGCAGTTGTTGTTTACAATAAAGAACTCGATACATGGACACCAGGTGCCCACGCAGGTACTTTCCGTGGAAACCAGCTTGCAATGAAGGCCGGAACAATCGTGCTCAACAGAGTTTCAAAACCTGACTTCCTTGCTGATGTTACACGCAAGGGTGAACTTATCAGGGAAAAGCTCCGTGACCTCCAGAAACGCGTTTCCATCATCGGTGACGTTCGTGGCGTAGGCCTTATGATCGGTACAGAATTTGTTGATCCAAAAGCTCAGAAAGACTGCATCGGTTCATTGCCTGCAAGCGGTGAAATCGCAGGAAAGGTTCAGAAGCTTTGCTTCCAGAATGGACTCATTGTGGAAAAGGGCGGAAGAAACGGTTCTGTAATGAGATGCCTCTGTGCACTCAACATTACTGACGAAGACCTTTCAAAAGCCTGGTCAATCTTTGAGAAATGCGTTCTTGAAGTAGATAAAGAATACAAGTAATCATTTTTAATTTTCAATAAGTCGGAAATGTCCAATAGCAGCCATGCGTATCCAGAATCAGGTTCATGAGAACATGGCAGAACTTTTGTGGCATTTCCGACATTTTTTTATGGAACCATCAGTATGAAAACAGTTTTCCTTACGGATAAAACCTTTGACAAAGACGAATACCTTAAGATTTCATCACAGACATCAAAAGCAATTGCAGAAGCCTTTGCAGATGACAGGGCGTATTCCGGCCCTACTCCTCAGGAACTTAAGGAAATAATAGTTCAGGATTCCATTCTTCCGGATGAAGGTTTGGGATGGGAAAAAACTTTTGAACTCACAAAGGAAAAGATTCTTCCAAATCTTTTAAGAACCCCATCTACAGATTACATGGCTCACCTTCACGGCCCATCTCTTGTTGAAACTCTTGCAGCGGAACAGATCATCTCAACTTTCAACCAGTCCATGGACAGCTGGGATCAGTCTCCTGTGGCAACAGAAATCGAAGTGGAAGTAATCAACCATCTTTGCAGACTTTACGGTTATGATTCAAAAGCAGACGGCGTATTTACAAGCGGTGGTAGCCAGTCAAACCAGACTGCAATCATTCTTGCCCGCGACTGGTTCTGCAATGAAGTGCTTAAATATGATGTAAAGAAATTCGGAATCAACGACAGGTGCCTCAAACTCAGAATGTATACTTCGGAAATCTCACACTTTTCAATGGAAAAATCCGCACACATTCTTGGGCTCGGATATCAGTCCGTTGTAAAAGTTCCTGTAGATGAAAAGAAAAGGATAGACATAAAAGTTCTCCGTTCACTTATTGAAAAAGACAAGAAAAATGGAAACATTCCTTTCCTTGTTGTAGGAACTGTCGGAACAACAGACTTCGGTTCCATCGATTCACTTAAGGAACTTTCTGAAATAGCAAAGGAAAACAATATGTGGCTCCACGCTGATGCCGCTTATGGCTCAGGAGTAATTATGTCCGGAAAATATTCTGCCAGAGTAAAAGACCTTTGCCTCTGCAATTCTATTACCGTTGATTTCCACAAAATGTTCCTTATGCCTATTTCCTGCTCAGCAGTACTTGTACGGGACGGAAAAACTTTTGATGCCCTTACAATCCACGCAGACTATCTTAACCGCGAAGAAGATGAAGAAGACGGCTACACAAACCTTGTGGACAAGTCCCTTCAGACAACCCGCCGATTTGATGCCCTTAAAGTCTGGATGAGTTTTCAGGCCCGCGGAAAGAAAGGCTGGTCAGAGCTCATAGACACAAGCATGGGAAATGCACAGTACCTTTACGGTAAGCTTAAGGAAGACAAGGACTTTGAAGTCATTACGGAACCGGAAATCAGTTCAGTTGTTTTCCGTTATGCAGCCTGTGAAAATGCTGATGAAGTGAACAAGAAGGTCCGCCGTCAGCTGATTCACCAACACGGAGTTGTAATCGGCCAGACCGTAAGCAACGGTCATGTCTGTCTCAAGTTCACCTTGCTTAACCCTCTCATCACCCATGAAAAGCTTGATGAACTGAAAGCACTCATAAAAAAACTGGCACAGTAAAAAGAAAAGGCATCTCTATGAGGGATGCCTTTTTTAATTTATGCTATGGATGCAGTTTTATAATTCTTTCAAATTCTGTATACTGACTCAAACAATTTAATATTTTACGAGGTAGATTTATGTATATTACATGTCTTGATCTTGAAGGCGTTCTCGTTCCAGAAATCTGGATTGAATTTGCAAAGGTTTCTGGTATTCCTGAACTTACACGCACAACACGCGATGAACCGGACTACGACAAGCTTATGAAGTGGAGAATCGGAATTCTCAAGGAACATGGTCTTGGTCTTAAGGAAATTCAGGATGTAATTTCAAAGATTGATCCTCTCCCTGGCGCAAAGGAATTCCTTGATACACTCCGCTCAAAGTGTCAGACAATCATCATCAGCGATACATTCAGCCAGTTTGCAGGTCCATTGATGAAAAAGCTCGGCATGCCAACAATTTTCTGCAACGAACTTGTAGTAGCTCCAAACGGTGAAATCACAGACTTCAAGATGAGATGTCCACAGTCAAAGCTTACAACTGTAAAGGCACTCCAGTCCTGCGGTTTTGAAACAGTAGCAAGCGGTGACAGCCACAATGACCTTGCCATGATCAAGGCAAGCAAGGCAGGATTCCTCTTCCGCTCTACAGAACAGATCAAGAAGGACAACCCTGAACTTGAAGCCTTTGAAGAATACGATGATCTTCTTAAGGCAATTCTCAAGGTTGTTGAAGCATAAGCTGCTTTAGTTTGACTAAAAACAAAAAGGGGATGTCCAATAAGTATGATTTACGGTGGTTGAGCCTGTCGAAACCACCACTAATATCGTAGCAGTCATTTCGACAAGCTCAATGAGCGCTACGCTACATACTTTTGGGACATCCCCCTTTTTTATTTCACTTATCCTAAATTAGAACAATCCGCTGATTACACCGTTGTCATCAACATCGATGTTTTCGGCAGCAGGAACTTTTGGAAGGCCTGGCATGTCTACGATGTCACCGGCAAATGCAACAACGAATCCTGCGCCGCTATAAAGCTGAACATCGCGGACAGGGAAAGCATATCCTGATGGTGCGCCCAGCTTTGACTTGTCATGACTTATGGAATTCTGTGTCTTTGCCATGCAGACTGGAAGATTTCCATATCCTGCCTTTTCATATTCGGCAAGTTTCTTCAAAGCCTTTGGATCAAATTCAACGGATGCAGCACCGTAGATTTCCTTTGCAAGGGTCTCAATCTTTTCCTTGAAAGGCTTATCCAGTTCGTAAATATTCTTGAATGTCGAAGGCTTTTCACAAAGTTCAGCAACCTTTTTTGCAAGTTCCTTTGCACCTTCTCCACCTTTGCCCCATCCTTCGCAAAGAACTGCTTCACTTCCGCAATCCTTTGCAAGCTGCTGAACAAGGGCAACTTCTGCATCAGTATCTGTAATGAACTTGTTTACAGCAACAACGCATGGAAGACCAAACTTCTTCATGTTGTTGATGTGAGCCTTAACATTTTCAAAACCAGCCTTGATTGCCTCAAGATTTTCGTTTCCAAGGTCAGCCTTGAGAACTCCACCATGCATCTTGATTGCGCGGCAAGTTGCAACGATTACAGCAGCATTTGGCTTGAGACCGTGCATGCGGCATTTGATGTCAAAGAATTTCTCAGCACCAAGGTCAGCGGCAAAACCAGCTTCAGTTACAACATAGTCGCCTGTTGCAAGGGCGCAGAGGGTTGCATTAATTGAGTTGCATCCGTGGGCGATGTTTGCAAAAGGACCGCCGTGAATAAAGGCAGGATTTTTTTCCAAAGTCTGAACAAGGTTAGGTCTGATTGCATCCTTCAGGAGGGCTGCAATTGCACCTGTACACTTGAGCTGGCCGAATGTAACATTTTCCTTTGCATATGTCTGGCCGATGATGATGCGGCTGATTCTTTCCTTAAGTTCAGAAATGCTCTTTGAAAGGCAAACGATTGCCATGATTTCAGAAGCAACTGAAATCTGGAAGTGACTTTCGCGTGGAACACCGTCAATGCGGCTACCAAGACCAAGAATGACATTGCGAAGTGCGCGGTCATTCAAGTCAACACAACGCTTCCATGAAATTGTTCTTGGATCGATGTTAAGCACATTACCCTGCTGAAGGTGATTGTCAATAAGGGCAGCCATAAGGTTGTTTGCTGCTGTGATTGCGTGGATGTCGCCTGTAAAATGAAGGTTGATGTCTTCCATTGGAACAACCTGTGCATATCCACCGCCACAAGCTCCACCCTTGATTCCAAAGCAAGGTCCAAGAGATGGTTCACGGAGGGCAATTACAGTTTTCTTGCCGATTTTATTGAGTCCGTCACCGAGAGCGATGGTAACTGTAGATTTACCTTCGCCGGCAGCTGTTGGTGTCATGGCTGTAACGAGAATAAGTTTGCCTTTCTTTCCCGAAGTCTGAAGGGAGTTTAACTTTTCATAATTGATTTTTGCCTTGTAGGATCCATACAAATCAAGATCTTTTTCTGTAAGGCCGATTTTTGCTGCAACTTCTGTTACAGGAATCATTACATTTTTCTGTGCGATTTCAATGTCTGTCATTAAAAACTCCATGGTTTTTTCTAAAAAAGAATAGGGAACCTGAAAGATCAAATTACTGTCATTCAGGTTCCCTATTATAGTTGAAATAGAGATTTATTTCAATTTTAGATTATTCGCATGCTGAATCTGCGGCAATTTTACCGTATATACAGATATCAGCCACTGCGTTTCCTCCAAGACGGTTGCCACCATGGATTCCACCAGTTACTTCACCGGCAGCATAAAGTCCAGGAACAGGATTTCCATTTGCATCAAGAACTTCTGCCTTTGTATTGATTACGATACCGCCCATTGTGTGGTGGATTGCAGGTCCAATTTCACATGCATAGAAAGGTCCTTCTGTAAGAGGACGAGGCATTTCACTCTGTCTGCGGCCAAGAGGATCATTACCTGAATTTACGGCAAGCTCGTATTCCTTCATTGTTGATTCAAAAGCATCTGCAGGAATGTTAAGCTTTTCTGCAAGTTCCTTCTTTGTTTCGCCAATTGTAAGAAGTCCGTTCTTTACATAGCCTTCAATTGCCTTAAGGGATTTGCGAACATCTTCATCAAACACGATGAATGCAGTCTGTCCCTTCTGTTCAAGAATTGCCTTTGACATTACGTCGCGTGTTGCCATTTCAGTGCAGAATCTCTTTCCGTCACGGTTTACAAGAATTGCACCGTTTCCACGAACAGCTTCAGTAATCATTGTTCCGTTTCCAGGAACTACTGTTGGATGTGTCTGGATTTCCTCCATCTGTGTAAGGGCTGCATTGAACTTCTTTACCATTGCAAATGCATCGCCTGTTGCACCCCTGTGGTTTGTTGTTCCAAATCCCTTGAGGTTTGCATTGTAAGAAACGATCATGTCTGGATTTGCACCAAAACCTCCAGCAGCGATGATTACAGCCTTAGCCTTGATTGTATAGTCGCCGTTCTTAGAACTTACTTTTACACCAGCAGCACGGCCATTTTCTTCGATTATGTCTGTAACCTTTGAGTTCAATCTGATTTCAGCACCAGCTGTTTCTGCAGCCTTTACAAGAACCGGAACAAGGTGAGCACCAACTGCAGCACCACCCTGAGGTCTGTGAGTTCTCTTGTTTGAGCTGCCAGCCATCTTGCCAACATCTGTAAGATCAGCACCAATTGAAATGAGCCAGTCTACAGTAGCAGCAGATTTTTCAACCATATTGCGTACAAGTTCAGGATTGTTCTTGTTATAACCGCCCTTCATTGTATCATTGAAGTAAGAATCATTGCTGTCTTCGATTCCAAGCTTCTTCTGAATTGAAGTTTCACTAGCGTTGAGACCACCAGTTGCACTGATTGTATTTCCTCCGCAAGTTGCCATTTTTTCAAGAACAATTACTTTCTTTCCCTTAGATGCAGCTTCTGTAGCAGCTGTAAGGCCTGCACCGCCGGCACCAATGATTACGATGTCACATGAAGTATCCTTTGCCTTAACAACCTTCTCTTCCTTTCCCTGAGCAAGGACAAGAGCATTCTTAAGGGCTTCAAGAACTGCCTTTGATGTAATTGTTGCGCCAGAAACAGCATCGATTCCAGAAGTCTTTCCACCGTTGCTTACAAACTTTGCAAGGATAGCTTCCTCTGCAGGTTTTGCAAAATCAGTTTCCTTTTCTTCAACAACCTTTGCTGCAGTAACCTTGCCGCCTGCAACAGTAACTTCGATTACGATTGGACCATTGCGGCCTTCTGAACTTGCTTTATAAGTTCCGTCTGTAAGACTTGCTGACTTAGAATTGCATCCAATGAAAGCAAGTGCCAAAGCTGAAACAACTGCAAATGCAGCTGTAATCAAAAGATTTTTTTTAACATGCATAGACATGTCTCCTCCATAATATAGAATTTAAAAAATATTTTTCTATTTAACCAGTTCTTTCAAACTGAAAATTTCCTCATCTGTAAGGCTACGGTATTCACCACGACCTAAAGTCTCGTCAAGATACAAGGTTCCCATCATAAGACGCTTAAGGTAAACCACTTCATTATCCAGGGCAATGAAGATTCTCTTTACCTCATGGAATCTTCCTTCTGTTACCGTAATGGTACATTTATCATCTTCAAGGAATTCAATTACGCAAGGTTTTGCATCACATTCAGGATCATTGGCTGCAGCAGGAATATGAAGACCTGCCTTACCTTTTTCAGCATAGGAAATTTTGTCTTCAGCAGAAACTGCATCCCGTAAATGAACTAGATACGTCTTTTTAACTTCATACTTTGGGAAAGTCAGCCTGTGGTTGAGTTCACCGTCAGTTGTAAAAATCAAGAGGCCTTCAGTATCTGCATCAAGACGACCTACGGTACTTAAGGAACCGCCAAGCCTTTTCTGATTGTCAGCTATATCAAGGAACTCATAGACAGTCTGATGACGGTCACTTTTTGTAGAACATACAGCACCACTGGCCTTGTTCATCATGAAATAGGAATGCTTTTCAATTACAAGAGGTTCACCATTGATGACAACCTTATCATTATCCACATCAAGGTGGTATTCAGGATCACGAATTCTTTCACCGTTAATGAAGACTTCACCATAACGAACAAGACGTTTTACATCTCGCCTTGAACCAAAACCACTGTTGGCAAGAATTTTATCGAGTCTTTCTTTTTCTTTCATCATTGTACATAAGGTTCTTCCAAGAGTATGCGATCGCCAACATTGACTTTGTTATTTTCAACGACAGCAATATTTGAAAGATAATATTTTCCGTATTCTTTGAATTCAACTCTGGCAGTTGCAATCTTGATTCCTCCCCTGTAAAGAGAACATGGGAATAGCTTTCCCCTGTTTGCCTCTCTGGTAAAGAAATTGCGTTTACCTTCGCTAACATAGACATTATACACTTTTTCAGAAATTGAAGCCACTACAGCATCAGGAGCAATTGTTCCGCTTTTCTCCTGGCACATAGATTCAAGTATTTTGTTGAAATTATACTGAAGGTTATTCTTTTCATTTACAACAGCTTTTTTTTCTTCAATCATTCTGTTTACTTCATTGACGCTTGAAGCATAGATTTCATTTCCAGCCTTGCTCGCCAATGACTTCATGGCCTTTACATAAGTAAGGACAGCACGATTTTCTTTGTGTGGGAACTGATTATAAACCGAAGCCAGATATGAAAGATCATCATAATATTCCTTTTGAGTTTTGAGGGATTTCTTGAAACTTTCGGAGGCACCTTCATTGGGACCATATCCAACTCTGTCCCCATTAGCTGCAACGTAGTCAGTTGTCCCTGCAGACTTCACGATCTTTTTAGTCCTGTTGTCTTTAAGCAAAGCAGGGTCATAGGCGTTGATGGTATCTTCAACGTGTTTATTCTCACGGTCAAGGTCTTCAGCTATTGTGTCTTCAAGTTTCTTTCCTGCTTCCTCAAGACGCCTTTCATATTCTTTTTTCTGCTGAAGGAATTTTTCATTGAACTCTTTCTGCATGTCATCAAGTTCTCTCTTGTGTAGAATATCCCTATCTTTGAGTTTTCCGTCATATTCTGCTTCAAGCTGAACCTTGTCATTGTCAAAGCGATACCTGTCTTCCTTCAATCTATTGATTGTATTAAGACAGTCATTGATTTCAGTCTTATAGAGGTTTTTTGCCTGTGCAAGGTCATTTCTATATTTATTCTTGCTTATTGCAAGGGCATCCTCCCTCTTCTTTTTTGCAGAGGCAAGGGCTTCGTCATATTTTATCTTGTTCTTTTCTATATCCTTGTTCTTTGCCCTACCTTCCATCCAGCCTGTAGTTTGCTTGGATTCAAGCTTCTTGCTTTCCTGGGCAAATTTCTTTTCTGCATTTTTCTTTTCTTGAGCGTAGGTCTTTTCTATCCTTTCCTTTTCTGCAGTATAGGTATCTTCGACTTTCTGAATTTCATCGGAGCGCTTGTTCTCATATTTCGATTTCTGAGTTTCAGCCTCATTAATCTGACTCTCAATTTTATCAACATCGTCAAGGAGTTCCGTGAGCTTAACATTATCAAACCCCTTTACATTTACAGGAATCCTTTTGTTACTGTGGTTTACAATAATGGTAAGGATAACGGTAATTGCAGCAACAACCATAACGCAAAGAAAAAGTCTGCTCCACATGGTTTTCCAGGCAAACTTCAAGCTATTGTTTTTTGCCTTTGCATATTCAGTTTCCATATCAAAAGATTTCTTCATGTCATCATTTGATATGCGAGTAAGTTCACTTTCAAGGAGAACAGAAACTTGCTGATGAACAACATCCTGGCCCTGTCCATAAGTAGCTGGAACGGAAATCTGTTCGACACTTGATTCCTTTGCAATGACTTCTTCTGCAGCTGCAAGAATTGATTCCTTTGCTTTCTGCTCTGCCGATTTGCGAGGTTTCCTTGTTTTTGATGAAGATCCAATATTTTCTGAATTTTCTATTTTGTTGTCATTGTCCATATTCCACTCCATCCTGCAGGTGCTGATTTAAGTCCCATTCTTTCAAGGAATACATCTACACAAGGCAACTCGCTTTTCTTGAATTCTGCACGGGCAGTTTTCCAATCTCCTTCGTAGTATGCAGCAAGTCCCTTTTCAAAAATCTCAAACTTTGGTTTCAGAATGTCATAATTCCAATCAGAAGCAGGACAATCCTTATCGATCGGAATGTAGATTTTAACGCCTTCTGTTTTTCCCTTAACCTGAACAGTATCAAGCTCAAAGAATTCATAGCGGATTTTTGCTTCCGGATCCTGCATTGCATCATCACGTATGTATTCACTGACGATTACCGGAACCTTGTAGATTCTTGTAAGGCCTTCTAGACGAGATGCAGAGTTTACATTGTCACCGATTACAGTATTTGCCATTCGTTCTGAGGAACCGATGTTTCCGTAGAAAACATTTCCGCCGTCAATGCCGACACCTACATCAAGCATTACAGCCTGATAAACCTTTTCTTCCATTTCAGTAAGGGGCTTTTTCTGCTCCATAACCTGACGCCTTAAAGACATCTTGCGCCTGAGTTCTGCTGTAACCGCAGTAATTTCCCAGGCCGACTTGATTGCCCCGAAAGACTTGTTATCCAGAGTTCCTTCTTCAATTCCATAGCTTGCAAGAATTGCATCGCCGATGATGGAACCAATGATGCCGTTGTGTTCACTTACCTTTTTTATTACTGAATCATAGTGAACGTTAAGAAGACCGATGATGTCATTTCCGAGAACTTCAGTACGGAAAGTAAAGCTCTTGATGTCGCTGAAAAGAATTGTAAGTTCCCTCTGTCGTCCTTCCAGCTTGATTTCCTGCTGCTGATGAGCCTTTCTTACAACATTTTCAGGAACGAATTTCTGGAAGATGTGAAGCAAGTTGTTTATTGTTGAAGAAAGACGATTGAAGTTAGCCGCAAGATAGGTAATGTCATCGTTTGGAGCACCTTCGATATCAAGGGGAACAAGAACCTGATTCTGCTGCATGTCGTACATCTGGTTTGAAAACCTGTCGATATTCTTAAGGAGACCGTCAAAGATTTTTGTACCCATGTAAACAAAGAAACTTGTTATGCAGACAGTGAGGACCGCAATGATTGTTATGACACGAAACATTTCCCTTTTGGAATCATCAGTCTTGTTTGCACGAACTATATACATTCGCCATTCATCATGGTACTTGTACACGCCGTTATATTGTTTTCCTTCAGGTGATTCAAAATATATTGCTCCCTGAATTGGAGTTCTCTCAAGATTTTTTCTTTCAGCAGAAATTTTATCTTCCACTTCCCTTACGCCGGCACCATTTTCTTCAAGGGATTGCCTCATGGTATCAAGGAATGAATTTCTTTCATCCAAAGGTTTATTAATCTGCGAAAGGGTTTCCCTGTCCCTGAAAATTGTCCAGGACAATTCCTTATTTGGAGAAGCAAAGAAAAGGATAATACCGTTCATATCCATGCCGAAAGCAACGCTGTTCAGCTCACCTTCTTCAAAGCCAGCCATGGCACCTTCAGCAATGGAAGCAAGGCAAGCTTCCGTCTGCTTTGAATATTTTTCAACTTCCTTCTGTGTATTGCAAACGTTATAAAGTTCAACAAGCTTGTCCACAAGAACGATGTTTGATTTTTTGATTGTCTCGCGCTGGGAAAGCATGACAGTTATGAGGTTCGTAGAGAAAGTGGAAAGAAGAATCATGATGATGAAAACAGTAAGGATTTTCCATTTAATAGGAAGAATCGGAGTATCACCCACATACTGAAAGAACTTAAAATGATATTTTTTTTCGATTTTGAACTTAACCGGCTTTGCAGATGACTTGATCCTTTTTAAATCCAACTTCTTCAAGATATCCTCCCATAAAACCCAGCCACATATTTTAAACTGATTACTTACATTTTTCAAGAATTTTCTATAAATCACAAATTTTTTACATACTCCCCTCACCCTCTCTCTCGCAAATTTTTTGTTTCATTTTCCTACTGGGCAGAAAGAAACACAAAACCGCCATAAAAAAAGCCTGCGGAACGGAGGTTTCCGACAAACTGCGACTTGAGACGAAGTCTCACCGGAGCAGGCTTGGCGGAGTTCTCCGTGGAAGCAGGCTTTTTTTATATCTTTTTTAAGTTTGATTTTTTCTTTTTAGTTGGATATTATGAAAAAATGAAACAAAAATCACTGCTTGCGAAAGGCCTTTCCCTTTCGGTCCTTACTTTACTTTCCAGAATCCTCGGCCTCATCCGCGAAATGACAAAGGCCCGCTTTCTTGGTACAAGCGCCTTTTCCGATGCTTTCGGAATCGCCTTCATGATACCGAACCTTTTCCGCAGGCTTTTTGCAGAAAACTCAATTTCAGTTGCTTTCATTCCAACCTTCAAAAACTATCTTGAAGATTCAAACACTCCGGAAGGGAAAAAAGAAGCGGAAAACTTTGTAAAGGCAACCTTTACCCTCGTTTCCTTCCTTACTGTATGTTTCGTTTCAATCGGAATGGCTTTGACTCCATTCATATTAAAAATCTTCTATTCCACAGAAGACATTGTGGCAATGAACGAAGCCATCATCCTTACAAGAATCATGTTCCCTTACCTTGTAGTAATTTCCGTTGCAGCATTTTTCCAGGGAATACTGAATGGACTCAAGATTTTTTCACCATCGGGATTTACACCAATTCTTTTCAATACCATTGTAATTGCGGCTACCTACATCCTTTCAAGATGGACTTCAAACCCTGCCCGCGCCATGGCAATCGGTGTAATATCAGGCGGAACAGTTCAGGCTTTGTTCCAGCTCCCATTCGTCCTGAAAAATAACTGGCGCATTACTTTTACAACCTTGAAAAAAGCCTTTACAAATGCAGGAACAAAAAAAGTTCTGGCCCTTGTAGGACCTACAATCATCGGAATGGCAGGATATCAGATTAACGACATCGTTTCTTCAGCACTAGCAACCAGAGCCGGCGAAGGAGTTGTTTCAAGTCTCCAGTATTCTTTAAGGCTACAGGAACTCATCCTTGGCATCTGTGCGGTTACAATCGGAACTATCATCCTTCCTGACCTTACGGGATATGCAAAAAAGCAGGAATGGGACAACTTCAACGGGCTTCTTGGACAGTCGGTTAAAATCATGGCCCTCATTGCAGTTCCAATTACTTTCTATTCATTACTCATGAGCGAAAACATAATCAGCCTTATTTTCTCAGGCGGAAAATTCAACGCTGATTCGGTAAAGATGACCATGGAAGTTTTCAATTTCCACATAATCGGCCTTTTCTTCATTGCCGTAAACAGAATCATAAGTCCTGCCTTCTATGCACAGCAGAATACAAAAAGCCCGACAATTGCCGGTCTTGTAAATTTTGCCGTGAACATCACTTTGGCATCCATTCTTGCCGGAAGCTACAAGGGACGCGGAATTGCCATTGCCCTTACGGTAGCCAGCGCTGTAAACACGGCAGTTCTTTTCTTCTTCCTTAAAAAGACAAAGGGAATTGAAGTTGGAAAGCTTGTTAAATCAATTTTTGCCTACACCCTTAAGATTGCAGTCTTTTCTTTGATTGCATCCGTTCCGGTTTACTTCATGAAGAATTCTGTCATCGATTTCTTTGCGGGACACACAAGACTGATCAGCCACGGAATTCCGGTTGCCGCAACCGCCGCAGTTTTTGGGATTGTTGGAATAGTTCTGCTTCTTGCAACAAAAGACGGAATCGTAAAAGCCGCCGCAGGAAAAATCAAAAGAAGATAGAAATAGCATTTTAGTGATCAAGGGGACAGACCATGAATTTTGACGTTTTATATAGAACAAGAAGAACTAAAGTTTCAGCCTACATGAAGGAACATGGAATCAAGGCCGCAGTTTTTGAAGACAGCGAAGACCGCCGCGAACCTGCCCTAAGGTATCTGACAGGCCACCCAACGGATGCCCTCCTCCTGATTACTGATGACGGAAACAGCATACTCATTCCATGGGACGAAAACCTTGCAAAGGAAAGGGCCCACGCAGATCAAGTAATTTCCTCTACAAAATACGAGCGTAATTATGCAAAGGCTCTTGTAGAACTTCTATCTTCATACTCCCATGAAAAAGGCAGCGTCATTGCTTTCTGCGAAGAAACTCAATACTGCCAGTATGCAAAATACAGGGAAGAACTTAAGGACTGGGACATTCAGTTAAAGGAAGACAGCGTCCACAACTTTGTTCGGAGCATGAGGGCCGTAAAGGATGCCTACGAAATCGAGTGCACCAAAAAAGCCTGTGCAATTACAGACGAAATGACCATCATAATCATGGACAGCGTAAAAAGCGGAAAGTTTACAACAGAAATGGATGTGGCCCTTTTTGTAGAACGTTACCTCCGTGAAAAAGGAGCTGAAAGAACCAGTTTCGATACCCTTGCAGCAGGTCCTGGCCGAAGCTTTGCAATCCATGCATTTCCGGGATACACAGGCGGACTTTGGGCAAGCAAAGGCCTTTCAATCCTTGACTACGGAGTCTGTTATGAAGGCTATGCAAGCGACTGTACCATCACCGTTGCAAACAAACCTTCTTCCGAACAGCAGAAACTTCTGGATTTGGTTCAGACTGCAGCCGATGAATGCCGCAAGCTTTACATGCCTGGAATGAAAATTTCTGATGCTGTAGCAAAGGCAGACCAGATTTTTGCAGAGGCAGGACGCAACATGCCCCACGGACTTGGACACGGAACAGGACTTGAAATCCACGAAGCACCTTTTGTAAGCAAGCGCGCACCAAAAGACAAAACCTTTGTTCCGGGAAACATCATCACTCTGGAACCAGGACTTTACGATCCGGAACTGGGTGGAGTCCGCCTTGAAAACGACGTCCTCATTACCGAAACGGGCAACGAACTTCTTCTGAACAGCAAAATCTTCATTATCTAAGAATTTTCGGTAGCCGTTCATTTTCTTTCCACCTATATTCTCAAAACTCCTTAAAATCACTACTATATAGGACGGTAAAAAATGAAAGACTGTTACAAGATTCTAGGCGTACCTCGCAATGCAACAGTTGCAGAAATAAAGCACGCCTTCAGACAAAAAGCAAAGCTTCTTCACCCTGACATTACGGGACAGGATTCTTCTGAATTCCGAGAACTGAAGGCAGCCTACGAAACTTTGTCTGACATTAAGGCCCGACAGCTTTTTGACGAATCCTATTCCTTCAAGCAGTCCCAGAATACCTACACGGAAAATCCATTCAAGAATAAATCCGGCTACAAAAAGTTTGATTACAGAAAATGGCTTTCTGAACGCACCGATGATGAAAGCCGTGCAAAACTCATTCTTTTTGATCTTCTCCATAACAATGATGATGCAGCCGTTGCAGAATTCAAGAGAATGAACATGGAGCATCCAAACTTCCGACTTTCCTACTGGCTCATCAGGGAAGACTTCATGGACTTTGGCTTTATCCTTGCTGAAGAACTTGTCCTGAGGCAGGAATACTACGACGCCGTCCTTCTCCTTGAGCAGATCATCAAGATGGAATATTCTTTCAGTTACTTCAGGCTTTTCTTTCCGGAAGTTCTCAGTCTTACAAGGCATGTCCTCCGCAATAATATAGAAGAAGCCTGCAGTCCGGAACTTGCCATCGATGCATGGGAAAGGGCTTTGGACCTGAATCTTGGAAATGAAGACGATGCATTCTTCCTTCTGAAAATGGCTGATGCCTACGAGAAAATAGGAGACAGATTTACGGCAATGCGGTGCAAGGAAGAAGCCGCAAAATTAAGCACTTAGAAAAGGTTCTAAAAATTACAATTATAAAAATTATCTTTCAAATAAAATATGGAGTACATAGATGATTATATTGAAAAACGAGGATCAGATTAGCGGAATCAGAAAAAGCTGTCACCTTCTGGCAGACCTTTTCAATGAAATCATTCCGAGAGTAAAACCTGGAATCAGCACAAAGGAAATCGACGACTGGTGCTGTGAATTCGTCCGCAAGTTTGGCGGAGTTCCTGCATGGTATGAAGAAAACTTTCCTGGATGTGCCTGCATCAGCATAAACAATCAGGTTATTCACGGAGTGCCATCAAGAAAAAAGATCGTAAAGGACGGAGACATTGTTTCTCTGGATATAGGAATCAACCTTAACGGTTTCATTTCCGACAGTACCCATACAGTTCTTGTTGGAAATGTGAAACCTGCACATCAGAAGCTTTGCCGCGTTACAAGGGAAAGCCTTATGGCCGGTATTGAAGCCTGTCAGAAAGGCAACAGAATCAGCGACATTGCAAAGGCTGTATATAAAATCTGTGCAGAAGACAACCACTACGGTGTTGTTTATGACTACTGCGGACACGGCGTTGGAATAGGAGTTCACGAAGACCCAAGCGTTCCTAACTGCCCTTCTGCTGGTCCTAACCCTCGCATTCAGGCCGGCATGGTTTTGGCAATTGAACCAATGATTAACGAAGGCACTGCTGATGTTGAAATCGAAGACGGAAGCGAATGGACTGTAGTAACTGCAGACGGAAGCTGGAGCTGCCACGAGGAACACACGGTTGCCGTATTCGAAGACCACAACGAGATCCTTACAGACCTCGACTACAACGGAAATTCTTGTTTGAAATAAACAGATAGCATATTAGATATACAGGAGATTTATATGGCTAAGATTGAAATGAAAAACCCAATTGCAGAACTCGACGGCGATGAAATGACTCGCGTTCTTTGGGCAGTAATCAAGGAAAAACTTCTTGAACCATTCGTAGACCTTAAGACAGAATACTACGACCTTGGACTCAAGAGCCGCGATGACAGCGACGACAAAATCACATATGCCGCAGCAGAAGCCATCAAAAGACTTCACGTTGGCGTTAAGTGTGCAACAATCACTTCAAACGAAGCACGCGTAAAGGAATACAATCTCAAGCAGCTTACACGTTCTCCAAACGGAATCATCCGTGAAGAACTTGACGGAACAGTTTTTCGCGCACCAATTTTCGTAAAGAACATTCAGTGCTGCGTTACAAGCTGGAAGAAGCCAATCGTTCTTGGCCGCCACGCTTACGGTGATGTTTACAAAAACTGCGAAATCAAGGTTCCAGGTGCTGGAAAGGCAGAACTTGTTTTCACAGGTGAAGACGGAACAGAAATCCGCAAAACTATCCAGATGATGAAGGGACCTGGAATTCTCCAGGGAATCCACAACATGGACAAGTCCATCGAAAGCTTTGCACGCTGCTGCTTCAACTACGCTTTGGACCAGAAGATCAGCGTATGGCTCGGAACAAAGGACACAATCTCAAAGACTTACGACGGAAACTTCAAGGCAATCTTCCAGAAGATTTTCGACGAAGAATTCAAGGCAAAGTTCGATGCTGCTGGAATCGAATATTTCTACACACTCATCGATGACTGTGTTGCACGCATCATGAAGCACGAAGGCGGAATTCTTTGGGCATGCAAGAACTACGATGGCGACGTTATGAGCGACATGATTGCTTCTGCATGCGGTTCCCTTGCAATGATGACTTCTGTTCTCGTAAGCCCAGACGGAAACTTCGAATTTGAAGCAAGCCACGGAACAGTTCAGAAGCACTACTACCGCTACCTTAAGGGAGAAAAGACTTCCACAAACCCAGTTGCTACAATCTTCGCATGGACAGGTGCCCTTGCAAAACGCGGTGAACTTGACGGGACACCAGAACTCGTAGAGTTTGCAAAGAAGCTTGAAAAGGCAACCCTTGATGTAATCGAAGAAGGAACAATGACAGGTGACCTTGCACGCCTCGCAACACCACCTGCAAAGCAGATTCTTAACTCATGGGAATTCATCGATGCCATCGCAGCTAAACTTAAGTAATTAAAATACTATAAAATCAGTATGGACACGGCAAACAAAGCCGTGTCTTTTTTTTCATCTCCATATCTGCTATATTTTTATTATGAACGCATTCAACTATTCATTCAAAAAAACTCCTGTTTCGACACAGATTTTCACCGGTCTTTTTTTTGGTCTTTTGAATCTTTTCGTAAACAGCCTTGCTGTAGGAATTCTTAAAATTCCATTTTATATGGACACAATCTTTACTGTAGCAGCAGGATTAATTTCCCTTCCATGCGGACTGATCTGTGCTTTTACATACCACTTCTCAGAAGTAGTAATCAAATACCAGAGTATTCTACCAAGCTGGTTTGGTCTTTGCTCGGTTACAGTAGCAATAATCTGCTGGCTTTTTGCCAGAAAGGAAAAAGAATTTTCGCTGCTGAAGCTCCTGATTTTATCCATTCTCCTGATTTTCATCATCAGTGCTGAGGGTGGAATTATTTATGACACTTTCTATGCAGCAAAAACTGACTTTGTGGAAGATCAGGCAAACAATCTTTTCACATTCTCACTAATCATGAATAAGATTCCACTTCTCTGGGCCTCCATCATTTCTAGAATTCCTGTCAGCATCGTAGATAAAACTGTTGCTGTATTCGGTGGATTCTTCATCGCAAAACTATCCAATGAAGCACATCGATGAAAAAAATTTTTCTGGTCACACTGCTTTCACTCTTTTCTTCGCTGTGTTTTGCCCAGTTTACTGAGGTACTTGATTCATATTTTTACATGCTGGAACAACTTGAAAATGGGAAGGATTTTGAAGAAGCCTCAAATAACCTGAACAAAAACATCATGCAGCTTCATGATTCAAAAATCTATCTGATAATAAAGAACCAGCATCCGGAGTTAAATGAAAGCCTCAGTGAAATAAGAAATGGTCTGGATGCGCAGGATGCAAATGCAATCTCAAAAGGCATCAAACATTACGCATTTGAACTCATTTCGATTCAGAATTCAGTACAAAGAAACACAAACTTCTTCATCATTCTGTTTTCAGCCTTTATATTTGCAACCATATTCATCATTGCTTTATATTTTTCAAAGGAATATCAGACAAGGGAATCAAAAAAAATCATTACAGAAGTTTACAAAGGTGTTGATGAAGAAAGAATGCGCATAGCCCGTGAACTGCACGACACTGTTGCTCAGGAACTTCTTGGAACATCAATAAAAATCGAAAGCATCGACAGAACAAATGAAGAAGACATAAATGATCTTTCAAATAAAATCAGGGAAACCATCACAGAAATCAGAAATGTCTGCTACAACTTAAATCCACCAGCCTTCATTGATGAAAGCGATTTTGAAATTGCCCTTGCAGAACTTTGTCACAATTTTGAACTGAACAGCGGAATCAAATGTCAATTCAGCATAGACGGAGAAAATCTTTTTAAAGGAACAGATGAAAACACAAAGCTGAACATATTCAGAATTGTAAGCGAAGCCCTTTCAAACATTCAAAAGCATTCTCTTGCTGATACAGCGACCGTAAATTTCAGAAAAAACGGAACAAAAGGAACTGCTTTTTTTATCAGTGATGATGGCATAGGCTTTGATGCGCGAAAGATAACAAGCACTCTTTTAAAACTACAGTCAGGAAAACATTTTGGACTTGGCGGAATATTTCAGCGCGCCAAAATTATCGGTGGTAAAATGGAAATATTCTCGGAACCAGATAACGGCTGCACAATCAAGGTAACTTTCTAAAATCATCCGCATCAGTCCGGGAGACCAATCTTTCTCCTCAATTCCTTTTTATTCTTAACGCCGGTCTTGTCGTAGATTCTTGAGAAAGAGTTTTCAATTGTCCTTGTTGTCACATTAAGGGCAAGGGCGATTTCATCGTTATTCTTATTATCCATCATGTAATCAAGGATCTTCTGCTCCTTTGAAGTAAGAACCGAATAGACAGTTATTCCACTGATATAATCGCTGAGAACTTCCGGAGGAATGTAAGTTTTTCCAGAGTCGACGGTTTTTACCACTTCAAGAAGGGTTTTTATCTCCTGGTTCTTGAAAACAAAACCACAAGCGCCACACCTGAAGGCACGGAATATGATGTTGACGGCTCTGAACATGGTATACACAACCACCTTGCATTTTTGTTCCTTCAGTTTTTCAATTGTCTCAAATGCAAATCCATTTTCCAGCTGCAGATCGCAAATAACCACTGGATTAAAATCTGGGCCTTTATTCTTATCGATGTACTCAACAAGTTCTTCACCTGTAGTAAATTTTTCAAGAACAGAAATTCCGTTCTTTTCAAAGAAAAAACAAAGTCCATTGAGTATTGCTTCATGATCATCCAGTAAAATAAGATTCATGTTTTGATTATATCATATTTTCCTAAACTCATGTAATCCTAGTAAACACACGAAATTTCTTCGGTATAACGCACATCTGAAAAAACAAAAAAGTTCTGTCACATCTGCGACAGAACTTCTATTTCTTCATCACATTATCTTTAGAAAGGCTTGTAAGTTACTCCAAGAGCAATCAAGGTTACATTTTTTGAAAGGGTTGTGTCGTAACTGCTGATTGTATAATCCTGGTCAAAGTACTTGCAATACATGATGGATCCTGTGAAAAGAACCTTGTCCGTAATCTTGTACTCACATCCAGTACCAATAGCGAGACTATCAAGGACAGGGCTAAAAATATTGTTCTGGTCTGATTTGGTTCCGTTCTTTCCGTAAGAAATACCAGCACTCAGCAGAAGGTTTCTGTTCAGCTGATAGTCTGCACCGAGAGCAATTTCCCAGGAATTACCGTAATCATATTCACTGCCATCCAAAGGACTTTCTATTGTTGCAAACCTGTTAAAGTAATAGTTCACGCTTGTACTTGCATAGAGATCTTCAAGAACCTGATATCCAAATCCAAGATTAAGTACTGCAGGAAGATCATTTGCAAAACTATCCTTCTTGTTTGTAATGATGCTGCTGATGACTTCATCCTTTCCAGTATATGAATGATACTTATAGTTTAATCTTGTAATTGACTGATACTGTGCACTTAAATCCACAAGTTCTGTTGGCTTGTAGTGGATGCCGAACATAGCACCTACACTGTATCCATCTGCCTTGTAGCCAACAGTATCATCGCCGCCGTTGATAGCTTTGAGAGAAGCACTCTTAAGTTCAATTGACTGAGTTCCGTGCATGAAACGGGCAGCAACGGCAAGAGAAAGATTGTCCATTACTTTTGAAGATATACCGATTATTTCTCCAAGCTGAACAGAATAAACATCAAGGCTGTGATCAGAAGCAATGCCTGTACATGCTGTAGCAGCACCGGCCAAACGCTGAGCAGACTGTAAATCTCCACCTGCAGCTGCAGTCATAGCCTGATTCCTATACTTCAAAGCCTGTCCCATGAAAGCAAGACCTGTTGCAGCAGTTCCATCCTTGTATTCAAGGTTACCGCCACCACCAAAAACACCAAAACCAAAGAAGATTGCTGTTTCACCCTTCTTGTATACTAGTTCTGCATTCGGATAGAGGTATACAAGCCTGTTGTCTTCGTAAGTCTTGTTTATTCCATAGGTATTGAAAGCGGCAACATCAAGTTTGTTTGCATATTTCTTGAAAACCAGCTGATCTCCGGCTTCAACATAAACGCCGTCTTCCATGAAAGCTGTTCCACCGATATTGTAGAACACGGCTTCAGGCCTGCTGCATTCAGTATTACGGCTAGGATTCCTTTCGTAACCGGCACTGAGATTTGTTTTGTTATCAACTCCACCTGCAAAAACAGAAGCGGTTGCCAACACTGAAACTGCAAAAGCAAAAATCTTCTTCATAGCTCCTCCTATTTAACATGACAAATATTACATTTTTGTCATGTTAAATACAAGGGATATAACGGATTTTTTAAAGGCATCCTCCAAAAGGAATGTTGAACCTGTTGCACAATGTTTCGTATTCTTTTCTGTCAGACTCTCCATCAAGACTTGTAACAAAGAAAGTCATATCTTCCGGTAGATTTCTGCACTCTGTTTTTTCTGGGGCACTTTGTATTACATCAAGAGCGTGATTGGAAACACCATCCCGGCTGTCCACAACGAAAACCTTTTTCCAGCTTTTTGAGGCAAAGGCTTCTTCAACTTCTCTTGCCATATGGGTAAAATGCGTACATCCAAGAATTATGGTGTCGCAGCCACAGCTGTTGAAATATTCAACGGCTGGCATTACAGCTCCAATTTTTTCTTCTTTTGTCGCAGTAAAAAGTCTATGCTCAATAAAGTCAATTAATTCAGGATCACCACGCTTAAAGACCTCACAATCACTTGCAAAATCTTCTATAAGCTTTTGAGAATAGGGATGGTTTACGGATGCATTGGTTGCAAGGAAACCTATTTTTTTATTCAAAGATACTTTTGCGGCAAGCTTGATGGCAGGAACAGTTCCAATAATCGGAAGATCAGGATGAAGTTTTCTAAGTTCTTCAAGAGCTGTTACGGAAATTGTATTGCACGCAATTATTACTGCCCGAGGATTCCAATGTTCCACAATGGTGCTTATGGCATCAGAAGAACAGCGGACAATTTCTTCAAAGGATTTTTCTCCGTAAGGAAAATGAATCGTATCTCCAAGATATACGCAACGACTTTCAGGTGATTTTTCCTTTAGCAAAAGCATATAGGGTATACCACCGGTTCCACTGTCAAGAAAAGCAAAATCTATTACATTTTTCATGGGTAATCCTAAATGCTGAACAATGCATCGAAGGCATTTTTTGCATCAGCTTTCTTCTTTTCTGCAAAATCGTTGTCCGAGGAGCCGGAAAATTCACGCCGAACCATAAAGGAATCGCAGAAGTTTGCCTTTTCCTTGTCCACAATATTTTCATCAACATTTTCACGGCAATCAAAATGACTGCCTTGTGAATAGAATTTACAGTTCCTGCACGAATGAAGGTCTGCATGACAGACGGGACATTCAGATGTCCTTCCTACGATTTCCAATTCAATATTATTCTTGCATTTCCAGCACATACTTAAATAATATTCATTTGACTATTTCTTATCAATAACATAAAATTTGTCCATGTTTACAATCAATAAATGTCAGTGTCCTGAATGCAAAAAACCAGCCCTCTCAGTATTTAAGAATGATGAAATTTTTTCTGAAGAACCGGGCTACTGTTTTGAACATACAGAAGACAAAAAAGCATACCTTGCCCATCTGGAAAAATACATTATGGCACACGACAAGATTGTTGGACTCAATGCAAACGGAATTACAGTTCAGGGAATGGACCTGACAAATAAGAAATTCTACGGATGCAACTTTCAGCATGTTCTATTTACCAATGTTCACGCAGAAAACATAAGGCTCAGGATGTGCATGATGGATTTTGCAACTTTTACAGACTGTGACTTCATCAAAAGCAACATTCAGTTTTCTTCTTTCTCTGGAGCAAAATTCGTTCACGTTGTTCTTACAGGAAGCGACCTGATCCACAACAACTTCAACGGAATCACCTCCTACCAGTGCAGTTTTGACAACTCTGACCTTTACAACAGCAGGTTCATAAAGGCAATACTGATGAACACTTCCATGCAGGACTGCAACCTTAAGAAAACAATTTTCTACAACTCTGCAAGGGAAAATGTTTCCTTCAAGCTTTCAAATACAAGGGAAGCCCTCATTGACAGAAACAAAGGCGGACTGATTGAAGACTTCAGTTCCACAGAGGAGAATTCACTATGAAAGTTTATTTTCATCTTTGCATCGAAGGCTTCACCAATTCCTATGTAATTGTAAATGACGATCCAAATGTTATGGAAGCCATCATTGTTGACCCGGGACAAATTACAACCGGAATAATAAAGCAGATTGAAGATGGAGGATATAAGCTCGTAGGCATCCTCATTACGCATAACCATAAGCATCACATTGAAGGATTAAGGACCCTGACAAAAATATACAACGCCACTGTTTATGCCGCCGATTCTGAAACTTACGGAATGAATTCTTCTATCATCAATGGAGACGGAATGACTAGGATTGCAAACCTTAACGTTGAATTCTTTTCCATTCCTGGTCATTCCCCTGACAGCATGGTTTATAAAATCGGCGAGATTCTCTTTACCGGCGACACATTGATTCCTGGAGAAACGGGTAGCACTTCAAGTCAGTATTCAAAGAAGCTTCTGTGCAGCAAAATCAAGGACAAGCTTTTTTCACTCCCCGGCAGTACAATAATATTCCCTGGACACGGTGCTCCGGGAACCATCGAAAGTGAAAAACAGTTCAATATTGATTTGACTTAAAGAAAAATCAATCGCGTATGATCAAAGATACCCTTCCACAGGCAAGTCCCCATTTTTCAAAGGCATAGTCATTTAGCACTTCTCCTGCATCAACAAAGGCCTGGGCTTTTGTATTGCGAATGTATTCCGCACCTTCCGGCTGAATTCTATTTACAGAACCACGTCCTGCAACCTGAAGGAAATAAGGGGCAATGTTTGGAAATGTCTGCTGCATTATGTAAGCCATGAATTCATTCTGCATAAGATATTCATCACTGCGGTCGTAACCAAGGCCAGGCTGAGTTTCCCAGAAGGTCTTTAAGAATTCCATGGAATCAGAATCAAACATGTTGTAGCAGGCAGAAACCACATTCCTGAAATCGTCATCGATGAAATAGATTCCATGCCAGCTTTCATGGGCAAGGAATGTATAGCGCAGGTATCTTGGCGATTCACGACTGAAGGATATTACGGCTCCTTTTCCCGGACTGTAAGTACCATCATCATTTCTTATGATGATTTTATTTGTCTCGAGAATTTCACGGAGAAGGTGTTCACGGTCATTGATTGGAAATTCCTGAAGTTCTACAGTTGTAAAGAAGGCAGCAAGATCTTCAGGTTTATAGTCATGGGCATTGTAACCGTGCTTGTTTTCAACAAAATCATTGCCCACAAGAGTTCCTTTGTAGCCTGCTTTTTCAACAAAATATGCAAGTCTTGTGAAAAACTGATTCTGAATCTTGTAATCTGCAAAATCAAAGAAGAGAACATTAGGAAACTGATACCATTCATAAAGCTCGTAATCATCAATGCGCCAGTTATCCTGAGGCCAATCCATGACTAGGCCAAGATCAGTTTTAATAGGCACAAGGACCTTTGAGAAATTGTTTTTTACAAGGTTAGGACTGTTTGCCTTTATCATCATGGAAGAAACAAGTTCCGGATGATCAATGGCGTGAATTTCTGAATAACCTTTCCGCAATGCAGCAGTCTGAATTAAAACTGATTTCTGATTTTTCTGCAGGCGAACATCTATTTTTTCTCCATTGATTTCAAGTCCAACGGCAGTCTGCTTTTTCCATGTACCATTATCTTCCAGAGGGAAAAGGCCAACTTCTATTTTTGGCATGACCTTCTTTACCGCATTTTCTGAAGGAAAAATATTTTTGGCAGATGATAAATCTGCAGATGAAAAATTCCAAATTACACGCCCCCCCTCTGCTCCGCAGGCAAAAAGAGGAATATCGGCACTGTTATCCCAACCAATTTTTGCTTCACTGATTCTGAATTCAGAAACCGTGGCAGACTTGGTTGTGTAGACAAAAAAACCGCATGGTATGTCCTGGGTGGTGGAAACTGAATATGAAATCTTAAATTTTCCCTTTTGACAATCAAGATAATCGCCTTTAAAAAGCGGACGATTCAAAAGCTTTATCTCGTCATTTCCGATCAAGGCTTTATCTTCCTCGTAAAGGAACCCAAGGGCATAAGGATATTCCGACAGTTTGTTTTTTGACTTCGTATCAAAATCAATCTGAATGGAAAGAGAAGCTCCCGAGTACTTGTAGACTGCATTCTTGAAATGGGCAATCTGGTTTTTAGAAAAACCGTAGCAAAGGAATTTATTTTTCTTTCCATCAGCCTTAGATTTTACTGCGCTTCTATTGAGGGCACTGAAATTTTCACCGTTCAAGGCAAGTACCGAAGGCTGGACCTTATAGGTACATGAGGTAAAGATAAATAGCAATGAAAAAATTAATGCTGTTACGACATTTAAGGTTCTTCTCATAGAATTTCATTCTACACTTTTTCCTTTAAATGCTCTACACTGTCTTGGATATGAATGCAATTGTTCCACACAAGGATACACTATTTTTTCTCGCTGGCATGCAAAGAAAAATCATTTCGATTTTAGGAAAGGAAAGTCAGGTTTATCCGCAATACCCATTGTTTGCCTTTACAGAAAAAGCCATTCCAACCGGGATAATTTCATTGATTATTGAATGTCCAAAGGCTGAAAACGACTTTGCTGTATTTCCGTTAAAAGTGGAATCTAGGGAAGGCTCACTCAATCTTTCGATTCCTTTTGCAAAAACTTCAGACGGATCGGATTTTTCAGAATTGGATTTAAGTGAAGAAATAAAAAATGCGTTCCCAAGAAAGGAACGCATATTCAGAACTGCAACTGCACTCATGGCAGAAAACAGCTGGCAGTTGTTTGATGATAAATGGAATAAAATCAAAAAATAAATTATTTGATGATCTTGCTTCCGCGGTCCATTGCAACAAGACCAGATTTAAGGAGTTCAAGAATTCCGAATGGTTCAAGAAGGCGGATGAGAGAATCAATCTTGTCTTCGCTGCCTGTTGCTTCTACGATGAGGGCATTTTCAGAAACATCAACGATGTGGGCACGGAAGATGTTGCAGGTTTCGATGATTACTGCACGCTGTTCTCCGCTTGCCTTTACCTTGATGAGTGCCATTTCCCTCTGGCATGTTTCAGACTTTTCGCAGTGTTCAATGGAAATAACTTCAACAAGCTTTGAAAGCTGTTTCTTAATCTGCTCAAGAATATATTCATCACCACTTACAACGATAGTTGCGCGAGACTTGTCTGGATCTGCTGTTTCACAAACTACGAGAGAGTCAATGTTGTAACCGCGGCGGCTGAAAAGTCCTGATACACGGCTAAGAACACCAGCGTGGTTTTCTACAAGAACTGAAAGTACATATTTTTCCATTTTATTCCTCCAAGAAACATTATCGTCCTACTTCAGAGTATACACCCAAAAGGCGGACTTCTTCTGCTTTTTCTTTCAATTTTTCAATAATTTTTTTCACATATTCATCAGGCTGACCGCTGACACTTTTTAAGTCAACATCAGCATAGAACTGATATTCCCATGGACGACCTGGAATCGGACGGCTTTCAAGGCGCGTAAGGTTTGTGCCAAAGTCGTTGAGAACGCCCAGGATCTTATAAAGGGATCCAGGTTCATGTTTTGCCTTGAACATGAAGCTTGCCATGTGGGCATCTTCGGTTGTTTTCCTTTCCTTTGTAATTACGACAAAGCGCGTAAAATTGTTAGGATCGTCTTCAATTCCCTTTGCAAGGATATCAAGCTTATATATTGTTGCATTTACTTCACTTGCAACGGCTGCATTTTCCTTTGATCCAGTTTCTGAAACAAAGAGAGCCGCCCCGGAAGTATTATAGGCTTCAATCTGCTGCCAGTCCTTGTGGCTGCTCAAAAACCTACTGGTCTGAAGCAGGGCCTGAGGATGGGAATAAACCTTTTTTATGTCTTCAATTTTAGAACCTTTGACAGCAAGAAGACAGTAGCTGATTTTTATGGCAATAGCGCCGGAAATGAAAACTTCAGGATACTTTCTGAAATTGTCATAGTTCTGGTAAACGCTGCCACCAAGGGAATTTTCAATAGGAATCATTCCGTAGTCAGCCTTCCCTTTTGTTACCTGCTGAAAAACTTCATCAAAGGAATTCAAAGGCAAAGGCTGAACTGAATCATTGAAATATCCGATTACGGCAGCCTCTGCGTTGCATCCCGGTTTTCCGCAATATGCAGCGAGAGACTTTTTGTTATCCAAAGCCATTTTAGTTGCTCATGTTCCAGCTTACGAGGCGGAGAACATCACCGAATACACCAGCAGCTGTAACGCCTGCACCTGCACCGTATCCCTTGACTGTAAGTGGAATTGGTGTGTAGCGTGCCGTGTGGAATACGAATGCGTTTTCACCGCCGCGAACTGTATACAATGGATCTTCTGGGCCTACTTCAAGCATTCCGACAGAAGCCTTTCCGTCCTTGATTGAAGCAGCCATGCGGAGAACCTTGTTTTCCTTCTTGAGGGCAGCCATCTTGTCTTCAAAGTACTTGTCCAGTTCAGGAAGTCTCTTGAGGAATTCTTCAACTGTTCCTTCGATGTTGAAGTCCTTAGGGAAGATCGAGCGCATCTCGATGTCTTCAAGTTCAATTTCCATTCCAGCTTCACGGGCGATGATGAGGGCCTTGCGGGCAACGTCTGTTCCCTTAAGGTCATCGCGTGGATCAGGTTCAGTGTAGCGGAGTTCCTTTGCTTCAAGAACAGCCTCAGAGAATTTCTTGCCTTCATCAAGCTTTCCGAAAATGTATGAAAGGGAACCTGACATGATTCCGTTGAAGCCTGTAAGCTTGTCACCAGACTTGAAAAGGTTCTGGAGAGTATCGATGATTGGAAGACCTGCACCTACGTTTGTTTCATAGAGGAAACGCACATGCATTTCGTTGGCTGTCTCACGGAGCTTCTTGTAGAATTCCATGCTCATGCTGTTTGCACGCTTGTTTGGAGTTGCAATTGACATGCCTGCCTTGAAAACATCAAGGTAGCGTTCAGGAAGGTCATAGCTTGCTGTACAGTCAACGAAGATTGGATTGAGAGGCTTTGTTTCCTTTACGAATTCAAGGATTTCATCAAGGTTTGTCTTTTTACCCTTCTCCTTTACAAGGTTGCGCCAGTCAGAAAGATCAAGACCGTCTGCATCAAAGATCATTCCGTCAATGTTGGCGATTGCCATTACGCGGACATCGATGCCCTGTTCAAGAAGAGACTTGTACTGATCGCGGATCTGGTCAACCATTGTTCCGCCGATAGTACCTACACCAAAAGCATAGACCTGAATTGACTGAACTGTATTGAAGAAGCCCTGGTGAACAACGCGAACTGCCATGTCACCGTCGCTTCCGTTGATAACTGCTGAAATTGAGCGTTCTGCAGACCCCTGTGCGATTGCAAGAACGTTGATGTCACGGCTTGCGAGGGAATCAAAGAATGTACCTGCAACACCGCGCTTCTGCTTCATGGCATCCCCGATGATTGAAACGATGGCAACATCATTGCGTACATCGATTGGATTAACAAGTTTTGTGCTGATTTCGAGGGCAAATTCATTCTTGAGTACATCAACAACTTCGTTTGCAAATGCCTTACGAACACAGAAAGAAAGTGTATATTCAGATGAAGACTGTGTGATGAGAAGAACTGAAATTCCTGCGTTTGAAACTGCCTGGAAAATACGAGTTGCCATACCCTTGCGTCCCTTCATTCCAGAACCGCTTACGGAAATCATTGCGCAGTCCTTGAGACATGAAATGCCGCGAACAGGACCTGTTGCCTTTGTGTCAAAAGGTCCCTTACCGATTCTTGTTCCACGAGCAGATGGGTTATGGCTGTTCAAAGACCAGGCTTCGATTCCCTTTGCTGCAAGCGGTGAAAGTGTCTTTGGATGGAGAACCTTTGAACCGAAGAATGAAAGTTCCATTGCTTCTTCATAGCTCATGTCGTCTACAAGAATTGCATCCTTGATAATGCGTGGGTCTGCTGTATAAACGCCGTCAACGTCTGTCCAGAATTCTACCTTTGAAGAACCGAGGCAAGCACCTACGATTGCTGCACTGAAGTCTGAACCGTTGCGTCCGAGAAGTCCCATTACAGGCTTTGCGTCAGTTCCGCTGATCCATGAACAGATGAATCCAGGGAAAAGAAGAATCTGTGCCGACTGTGAACCGTCACGGTATGCTGCAAAAGCTTCCGAACAACGTGCATAGTCAGGGTCGCCTTCCTTCTGGTCACCTGTTGTATAGATGAACTTGCGGCTGTCTAAAAGAAGGATGCTCTGCTTTTTTGCAAGGATTACAGCCTCAACGATAGGAGCACACATAAGTTCTCCCATACCCATGATACGGCAGTGAACGCTGTCTGGACATTCACCGAAAGTTGCAAGACCTGTCAAAAGTTTTTCAAGTTCTGCAAGGTGAGCTTCAATTTTTGCTGTAACGCCTGCTGTATCAAAATCAGCAAGAGTAGATTTTATTTCTGCGCAGATGTCTGCATGGATTGAACGAAGTTCGCTTACAAAAGTTTGAGCGGTTCCGCCAGTGATGCACCCGTCAATTGCTGCCTGCAATTTGTTTGATACACCGGCTACTGCACTGACTACAACGCTGATACGGTCAGTTTTAGCACGCCCCAACATAATCTCCACACTGTCAAGAATGCGGCGGGCAGAACCCATACTTGTTCCGCCAAATTTAAGTGTAAGCATAATTGTACTCCTAAAAACCTGGAATTACCTGCATAAGTAATTTAAAATATTGAGAATATATAGCATATAATAGGTAAAATTTCAATTATTGCGTGTATTTAATGCCATTTAGGGCCGACAGAAACAAAAAAAGCCACAGGGAATTTATACCCATGCGGCTTCTTTCATTTGAAATGCCTTTGCTTAAGCACTATATGCGTGAGAGCAATTCTTCCAGCTGTCCGTTGAGGGAAGAAACCATGGTTGCATCAGGAAGTCCGCGAACAAGCCCTTTTGAATATTCAAGGACCTTAACAAGAAGTGTTCTTCCGCTATCAAGTTCAGTTGCTTCATCTTCCATTCCAATCTGATTGCGAAGGATTGAAGCAGTTCCCAAAAGTCCTTTTTTTCCTGACAACTTTGAGATTATGAAATCCAGCTGAAGGCGAATCTTGCTTTCAAGGAATTCTTCGCGCTTTTCTTCCGGCAAATATGTACTGAGGGAACGAAGCTTTTCAAAGAGTTCTGCATTGACATTTGTTTTCTTCATCACCTTGTTTTCGGTAATTGCATCGGCAACTGTCTGAATTGCATCGGCAGCCTTGGAAAGAATTTCCATATCAAGCTTTTCTTCATCTGCATCCGGAATCTGAGCTAAAACATCTCCGTCAAGAACATCTTCTGCATCTTCCGGCACAGGTTCAAAATCAATTTCTTCTTCGAACTCATCGTCAGAATCAAGGTTTTCCTGAGTAAAGGTGTCAGGCAAATCTTCTTCGCTTTCTTCTGAATTCTCATCAACGATGTCATCTAAATCAGCAGATTCTTCATCTATAGTGTCATAGTCTTCATCAATGATATCATCATCCGTGAGGGAAGGTTCCGGAATGTATTCAGGTTCTTCAGAAATTTCATCCTCGATTTTTTCATCATCAGGGAATTCATCATCTTCTTCAAATGCAAAATCTTCAACAGGTGGAAGTTCACGCTTTTTTGGAGGAGTCCTTCTAGGAGCAGGTTTCTCTGGTTCAACTTCCGCTTCTTCAAATTCCTCATCATCAGACCAGCCTTCATCCAAGGAAATTACATCGTCATAGGCAGGCTTCTTCTTTTTAGGTTTTTCCTCTTCTTCCATGCTGAAATCAGGCTCAAAATCGTTCTCCTGAGGCGCACTTGATTTTCCACCGTTTCCAAAAGGATTGTTTGAGAAGAAATCCTCTGCACTTGTATTATCTTCTTCAAGACCAGAACCTTCATCATCAAGATCCACATCACCTATAAGGTCATCAAGACTCTTGGCATAGTGATCCTGATTGTCAGCTTCAATTTCCTCATCAAGTCGTCCTTCCTTAAATATTTCGTCAGAAGTGATTTCATCCTGCTGAAGCTTGTCAAATCCGCCATCAAAATCATAGCCCCTGTTTTCCTTTTCTTCGGAAATTTTTTCAGTGGAAAATTCTGGTTCAGGATTGTTCATGTCTTCGAAGGAAAGTGTAACTTCTTCCGAAACGCGAACCCTGTCTCCAATGGAAATGTCATCGTCAGAGTCAAAGAATTCTTCTGTACCGCTGGTAACTTCAACTTCAGGCTTGTTGTCACGCTCAAGAATGATCTGGTTATTTACCCTTTCAAGCCCCTTGCGGGATGCAATGTTTGAAGAGTCAAAGGATTCCATAACCTTGTAGCTGGAAAGTGCCTGTGTAAGCATTCCCTGGTCTTCGTAATTTTTGGCAAGGTTTTTATGGCCTTCCGTATCTTCTGGATTCTGGTCAATGTATTTCTGATAGAATTCCTCTGCCTTTTTATAGTCGCCTTTCTGAGAATGACGTTTACCAGCTTCACGATAGAAACTGTTGTATTCAGGCCTAAGAGTCTTGATTTTCTTGAAACAGCCGGAAGCCTTCTTTTCATCCCCTGCACAGATGTAATATTGTCCGAGAAGATTCAGCGTATGAACATCGTCAGGATCCTTGCTATACAGATCCTGGATTTTTTCACTGGCCTTTTCAATTTTGTCTGCTGAAAGAAGAATGTGAACATGCTGTCTCTTTACGGCAGGATCTTCAGGAGAAAGGCGTTCCATTTTTTCAGCCATCTCAAGGGCTTCGTCCATCCTTCCGGTTACTTCATATGTGCTGGCAAGTCCGGACATGGCAAGCTTGAAATCAGGAGAAATTGCAAGGGCAGTATTGTATTCGCTTTCTGCATCATCGAAATTGTCCTGGCGGCTGTAGACATCACCAAGCTTTGTATGCATTGCCGCATCTTTCGGATTAAGGTTCAAGGCCTTCTTTACTATTTCACAGGCAGTCTTTGTCTTGTTTTTTTTGATGAGGAGATCTGAGTAGCTTTCAATTGCTTCGATCCAACCCGGCTTTGATTTTAAGGCAGCTTCATATTCAGCCTGTGCCTTGAGGAATTCACCCAACTTGTCGTAGCTCTTTGCAAGATTCAGATGAAGGATAGGATGGTTCGGGTCAACTTTAAGTCCCTTAAGATATGATGATACCGCTTCCGCATGTTTTTTTTCTGAAGCATAGATTGTACCGATGTGATTGAAGGCAAGTACATCGCGTGGATTTTCTTCTACAACCGTATTGAAGCACTGAATTGCATCTTCATGATTTCCCATAAGCTTGTATGTAAAACCAAGATTATAGAAAACCTGAACATTGGTACTGTCCAGCATTACTGCGCGTTCAAGAACAGAAATGGATTCGTCGTAAAGCTTGAGTCTTCTGAAAATTCCGCCTAGATTGTTGAGGGCATCAACATTCTGAGGCTGAAGACGAACTATTTCCTTGTAATAATCAAGGGCAATCTTGTCCTCATTGTTCTTTATGTATAGGTCACCGAGGGCAGTCAAATAGGTTACGTTTTCACGATCCGACTTAAGGAGTCCTTTGTAAATTCTTGCTGCCTGATCATAGTCTCTTGCAAGTATTGCGGCTTTTGCCCTTTCAATAATTACGCTGTTCTGTTCTTCGTTTGTATTCATAAATCAGTCCCTTATTGTAACTGCTTACTTTCTTCTAGGTCGGGCAAAGGTTTCCTTTGAAAGTTCACCCATAATCCTGTTGTCATACTTTGAATATGAAGCAACTGCAAAATAATATATTTTTCCGTTTTTTAGTCCCGTAAGTGTTGCAGATGTTACGCTGCCAACATCAAGAGGAGAATTGCCTTCTACAGCCTCACGGCCCAAATATTCACCTGGTCTTTCTCCATAAAAAATATAATACCCGCCAACAGTGTCGTCAACAGAATAAGGCCATGACAAGGTAACTTCACCGTCATCTGCAAAGGCCTTCAATTCAAAAGGAGGAAGAGGTGAAGGAACTTCCTTGTACTTGATTTTAAGTTCAGTAACTGAAGGAGATTTTTTACCGGCTCCATCAGGAAGAAGATCACAGGCAATCTGAAAGTAAAGTCCCTTGACTCCTTCAATTTTCCTATGATTTTTTACTGGAATCCATTCAGGATACGAGTCAGTCCAGTTGTAGAAATTGTCTCCGGAACGAACATAGAACTGAATGTCTGTCTGAGAAGGCATGCTTACGAGTGCATCGATTTCTGTAAGTTCAGCACCAGTTGAAAGAAGTACAGGCTGAGTTTCAAAACGGCCACCTTCAACACGGAAAGTATCCATCCCTTTGGTTTCCTTTGTTTCAGCTCTTGCTGTACGCTGGATCCTAAAGTCATCCATAAGCCCTGTATACTGAGGACTGATTTCAATATCAGCTGGTACACCGAGAATCGGAATGTAAATTGATCCGCCACTTTCGTGTCCGTTTGTAGTTACATACTTGAGGGCTTCAAGAAGTCCGTTGATTCTGTATTCAAGAAGACCTGTATTTTCATCAAAGCTGATTTCATGATGCATCCACTGGTTTGGAACTATGGTACGGTAACTTGAAAGAGTAATCTCTCCGTCATCATCCACATATCCGTTGAATACGTTTGTAAATGACCATTCCAGATGATTGCCGGCAAAGCTTCCCGTAATCATCTGGTAGAGAGGATAGTTTGCGACTGTTCTTGAAGAACGCCACGAAAATACAACCTCACCGTTTTCTGCAATGCTTGGATTAAGCCAGAATTCAATGCTGAAGGAACCGCATGGGCCTTCTTTTCCGAATATGGTATTTCTGTTGCCACGGAGTCTTATTCCGCCGTTTCCACGAGTAAGGGCAGATTTTTTTCCCATGAGGGAATGAACTTCCGTAGTAATGGATTCGTTCAGTGTAAGGCTGTATTTGCCAGTAATGTCATCGCTTGTTCCGTCTTCAAAAGAAAGAAGGAGGTCTGTATATTCATCAGCACCGTGAGAATTTGAAGCAAGAACCATGGCATCATAGCCATACTTGCCCTTGCCGGAAACAACACCGTCCATTTTTGAAAGCACAGGCCAGCCATCCTTTCCACCCATTGTCAGGATTTTGTCAGCAGAAAAACCGCTATTCAAAACACAAAGGAAAACTGCTATACTTGAAACAGTCAATTTCAGATATGAACGAGCCCAACGAAAATTTACAAACATTATCAAAACCTCTTTCCCCAAGGGAAGTCCTTCATCAGACTGCATTGAAGGCTCCAAACCAGAGCGGAGTCTACATGTGGCGCAACGAAGGCGGAACAATAATCTATGTCGGAAAGGCCAAGAATCTGAAGAACAGGCTTACATCCTATTTCAGCGGAAACAAGGACATAAAAACCAGGCTCCTCATCAGCAGGGCCAGATCCATTGAATATATTACCACGGGAAACGAGTACGAGGCGTTTCTTCTGGAAAACAACCTCATCAAGCAGCATAACCCGAGGTACAACATCTGCCTTAAGGACGGCAAATCCTACCCTGTTCTGAAAATTACAAGGGAAAAATTTCCACGCCTTTATAAAACCAGAAATGTAGTGAAAGACGGTTCGGTTTACTTTGGACCTTTTCCTGATGCCGCAGCCCTGGATACCTTCATAGAAACGCTCTACGACATATATCCGTTGCGCCACTGCAAGAAGTTTCGCGAAAAGGATTCAGGATGCCTCTACTACCACATGGGCAAGTGCATAGGTCCCTGCTTCAAAAAAACCGACGACTCCACTTACGGTGAATTTATCGGCGAAATCACTGCTCTACTTGAGGGTAAAGAAGACACGGTGAAAAAACTGGAAGAACAGATGAAGCAGGCAGCAAAGGAGCTGAAATTTGAAAAGGCAGCCCGCCTGAGGGATGGACTCAAGGCCCTTTCCATTATGCAGAACCAGAATATAGTAGAAGGCTTTGACCAGGATGACCGCGACTACATTGCAACATGGCGCGAAGGAGAACTTGTAAGCTTTACCATCCTTAAAATCCGCGGTGGCAAACTTCTTGGGCGTGACAACTACCGAACCCTATCCATGAACGAAGATACGGAACTGATTCCTGAATTCATGTGTGCATACTATACAGAAAAAGAGATAATACCTCCTTCCATCTATGTTATTTCCAGGGAAGGCACCGAATTCATGAAGCGATGGATTAAGGAAACCTACAAAATGGAAACGGAAATCATTCCCGTAGATGACAGCGAAAAAATGAGGATGCACCGTGCTGCCGTAAACATGGCCCAGCAGAACGCAAGGGAAGACATTGTGCGCCGTGTCCGCGAAAGAGGCGACTTCCCTGCCATGGAAGAACTCAAGAAAGAACTTGGACTTTCAAAACTGCCTGTAAGAATAGAAGGTTTCGATATTGCCCATATCGGCGGAAAATTTCCTGTTGCTTCCCTCATCAGCTTTTACAACGGCAACCCTGACAAAAAGAATTACCGTTACTTCAGGCTAAAAACTACAGACGGCCTCATAGATGACTTTGCCTCCATGAAAGAAGCCGTTTCCCGACGCTACACAAGATTGCTCAACGAAAACGCAGAACTCCCGGATTTGCTCCTCATAGACGGCGGTATCGGTCAGGTAAATGCCGTAGATTCAATTCTGCAGACATTGGGACTTGATATACCGATTGCGGGGCTCGCAAAAAGAGACGAGGAAATCTGGAGGCCTCATACATCAAGTCCAATTTGCCTTCCCAAAAGAAGTGACGGCTTGAGGTTGCTTCAGCGGGTCAGAGACGAGACCCATAGATTTGCAACAAGCCGTAACCAGGAACTCCGTACAAAGGAAAATACTGTTTCAATCTTTACCGAAATTTCAGGAGTTGGTCCAAAACGGGAAGCTCAGCTCATAAAGAAATACGGAACCATTGCAGCCCTTGCATCAGCCTCCGAAAAAGACATTGCAGAAACTTTGGCTATAAATGAAGAAGTTACAAAAGACATACTTTTGCAGGCTAAAGAACTTTACATGAAACAAAAGGAAAAGCAGGACAAGCAGATGGAATCCCTGGGCATGCCTGGAACAACAAAAGAAAAGGCAGCAAGATTCCAGATGAACCATAACCTTGCTGCCATGGCTTTGCTGGAAGTTGCAAGCCCAACTGAAGAAGAAAAAAAATAAAACTCAGAACTCCAGGCTGTTCAGGAACTCAAGGAGATTTTCCGCCAGGTCCCCGTTCCCTAAAAAATCAGCAGAAGCTTTTTCAAAGGATTTCTTTTCCTTTTCTGCAGCGAACAAAAGTTTTGCAGCAAGGGAACTCATTTCTTCTTCTGCACTTCCCTCATTCAAAGGCAATGGTTCTTTTAAAGTTGCAATTGCCTGGCAGGCTTCATCTCCCGGTTCAACTGGAAAAGTACGGTTATACAGAAAACAGAATCTTTTGTAATCTTCAAAAACATCAGCCGAAAAAAAAGGCTTCATACGCTCAAGGAAAGCGTTGAGTTTGACAAGCTGAAATTCTTCATCCTGAACATAGACATGCCACACAAAGGGAATGCCGGAAAGACTTGCACGACTAAAGGAATCTTCTCCACGAATGAAATTGAAATCCATGGAACAGATCAAGGCATCCCACTGTTCCTGTTCCAATGCAGGCAATTCAGAATATTCAAATGTATCACCAACTTCCTGACAGGATTTTACGAACGGTGCAGAACTAATTCCCTTGGCAAGGAAAACATGAACTTTCTTTTCTGAAAAATCCCCAAAGGAATTTATCGCCTCAACAAGAAAATTGAAATTGCGAGGATAGGAGAAAACAAGGATTTTAAAATAATCATCACTATGAAGAATTTCTTTCTGAACCTGATTTAATCTTTCCGAAGCTTTTTCAAGGGCGTGTTTTTTATATCCGATACATTTCTTAAAATTACCGTCCAGAACAAGACCGCCTGTTTTTTTTGTAAACCCCGGCATGAAGAAAGATTTTTTTACCTGAACTGACCTTGTTCCTGACCTGAGCTTATGGAAACCGTCTGCCCATTCTTCCGCAGTCAAATATTCCACATTGATTATATAGGCAGAACCCTTCAGCTTTCCGTCATACAGAATTGATTCAAGCCACTCAGGAAGCTTGCACTGAAAGCACTGGAGAATGAATTGAGGTTCCCTTTCCGTAAATTCCTTTGTGCAGACTTCTGCATCGTTCCAGTCAAAAATTTTCCAACTGTTAAATTCCTGTTCTGAAAGACCAGGCTTGATTCCCGAATTCATGAAGGCAAAGGAATTCAAATTGTCACATACAATGCGCAGTTTTATATCGTTTGAGATTTCACCAAGTCTTCTGCAAAGGCGATAGACAAAACCGATGTCACCATAGTTATCAATGACAGAACAAAGAACAGTTACATTCAGCATGAGCATACCATAACATTTTTTGATTTTTTTTTCTTTAATTTTCCACTTTTTTATTTTTACTGAAAATAATTTCTACAGACAAAATCATTTTTTTCTGGAGGTATCATGCAGATTTTTTGTTTTTCGGCATTTGGGTATGCCGGGTCCCTGGTTTCGGTCGAAGTGGATTTGAGGCGTGGAATTCCTGCCGTAGACATTGTAGGGCTTGCAGACGGTGCAGTTAAGGAATCAAGGGAAAGAATGAAGAGTGCCATCTTGAATTCAGGTTTGCAGTTTCCACCTGAACGGGTACTCATTAACCTTTCTCCCGCTGACTTAAAAAAGGAAGGAGCCGGTTTTGATCTTGCCATTGCCCTCGCGGTTCTTTCCGCAAAGGAAAAGCTTGAACGTGATGCTACGACCTTTGATCCTGCTGATCTTGAACACAGTACCATTCCAACGGATGAGGACGATTCCTTTCTCATAATGGGTGAACTTGAACTCAACGGCAGGATTCGTCCTGTGCGGGCAATCCATGCGGCAGTGGGTACGGCCTATGAAGGCGGCATAAGAAAGTGCATTGTTCCTGCCGCCAATGCAGAGGAAGCAAGGGAAATTGATGGCATGAAGGTTTTTGGGGCTGAGGACATTACCGAAGCCATCAGTGCCCTATACAACCCCGCCGCCTTTACGGGTAAGAGTGAGGAGGAAAAAGTTGGAGAAGTTCCTGAGGGAGCAGTTTCCATTGACGGCATTTATTTTCCGCCTGTGGAAGAGGACATGGATTTTAAATTTGTTACGGCACAGGAACTTCTTGTAAGAGGGCTTCAGATTGCGGCGGCGGGAGGACACAACATAATAGCCTTTGGACCACCGGGATGCGGGAAAACTCTTTCAATGATGAGGTTCAGTTCCATACTTCCGCTTCTCACAAGAGAAGAATCACAGTCCATTACAAGAATCTGGTCTATTGCAGGACTTCTTTGCCCCGGGAAAAATTCCATCCTTAGAGTTCCGGTAAGAATGCCCCACCAGACTGCTACAATTGAAGGAATCTGCGGAGGTGGTCCTCACTGCATGCCTGGAGAGATTTCCCTTGCCCACAACGGAGTTCTTTTTCTAGACGAAGCAGCAGAGTTCAGGTCATCAGTACTGCAGATGCTCAGGGTTCCACTTGAAAGCGGTTCCATAACCTTAAGCAGGGCCGGACGATCAACTATTTTCCCAGCAAGATTCCAGCTGCTTCTTTCCACAAATCCATGTCCTTGCGGAAACTACGGCTCAAAAGACAAAATATGCCTTTGTTCTGCAAGATCAGTAGAACAGTACTGGCGGAAATTTTCAGGGCCACTTCTGGACAGAATAGACATCAGGGTACAAGTAGAAAGCAAGGCTGCCAAGGAAGGTGAAGTCGGAATAAGTTCAGCAGAACTTAGAAAAAAAATTGCCGGAGCCATAAGAATTCAGAGGAAACGACAGGGCAAGAAAAACGTATTCCTTACGCCATCGGAAATTGCGGATTTCTGCAAGCTAACGGAAGAAGCAAGGAAACTTCTTGACAAGGCAACGGACAGATATGAATTTTCTCCACGAGCCGTAAGCGGATGTCTTAAGCTGGCAAGGACAATTGCAGACATGGAAGGAAAAGCAGACATTGACGGAAAATCCATGGAAGAGGCCATAGTCTACAGAAAACCTCAGGGAGCTATGGATGTAATGAAATGACCTGCAAAAAAAAAGACAACCGTCATCAGGTTGTCTTAAGATACCGGATTAGAGACTTGAACTCTAACACGCTTGCGCGCAAAAGATTTTGAGTCTTTCGTGTCTACCAATTCCACCAATCCGGCAAGTGAAGAAAATATACCAAAAATCCTTTGCTTATGCAAGAGATAAATTTTAAATGTAAAAAGCCATAAAACTTTCCATCATTACAAAGGGGTACTATATTTGAACGGCATAGAATATAATCAGCTAATGGAATCTGTTCGCAACGTTTCATTGAAATTCGCAGCAGAAACAGGTTTGCTTTTTAAAGAGGATCAGATGGATTTTCCACACTATACAAAAACTCCGGAACATGTTTTGAAAACCGTTTTTGGTTACGACAGTTTCAGACACATGCAGAAGAATGTCATTCAGAATGTTCTGTCAGGAAGAGATACCCTTGCCGTCATGCCTACAGGCGGCGGAAAATCCCTATGCTATGAAATTCCTGCCCTCATAATGAACGGTCTCACAGTTGTAGTTTCTCCTTTAATTGCATTGATGCAGGATCAGGTACAGCAGCTGGAATCTTTTGGAGTTCCCGCTGTTTATCTGAATTCATCTTTGGACTGGGATACCTGTAAAAATTACTATGACAGGATTCGCCGGGGGGAAGTAAAGCTTTTGTATGTATCCCCGGAAGGACTTAATACGGAAAGAATTCGCAATCTTCTCCACAGCCAGAATGTTACAGTTGACTGCATAACCATTGACGAAGCCCATTGCATCAGCCAGTGGGGACATGACTTTAGGCCGGACTACATGGAGATTGCAAATTTCAGAAAAGAATTTCCACGGGCGGTTTGCCTTGCCCTTACGGCTACTGCTACCAGGCAGGTTCAGAACGACATAGTTGCAAATCTTAAAATGGACACTCCGGACATTCTTGTTGCAAGCTTCAACAGGCCAAACATTCTCCTTAATGTAGAGAGAAAAACTGATGCCCTTGAGCAGGTCCTGGATTTCATTGGACGACATTCAGGAGAAAGCGGAATCATCTACTGCTTTTCAAGACGACAGGTTGATGAGGTTGCAGAAAAACTTCAACGCAAGGGGCTAAAAGTCCTCAATTACCATGCAGGCTTAAGTGATGCTGTCCGGGCAAACAATCAGAAGGCATTCATTCAGGACAAAATTGACATTATGGTTGCAACAGTTGCCTTTGGCATGGGAATAAACAAGCCTGATGTTCGCTGGGTTATCCACTACGACATGCCAAAATCAATAGAACAATATTACCAGGAGATAGGTAGGGCTGGACGTGACGGTCTTCCATCTGAAGCCCTGCTCCTGTACAGTCCTGGGGACATCAGGAAAATCCGCTTCTTTTTTAACGAGGCATCAGATCCTTCAAAAGCAGAAAAACTTCTACAGGGAATGATCCGTTATGCCGAAAGCCAGGGATGCCGCAGAAAATCAATGCTTGCTTATTTTGGTGAAACCTACGCTCCTGATCCAGAAAAAGAAGACAAATCCTGTTGCTGCGACATTTGCTGGAATGAAGATTCCATACCAAAGCCAAAGGCAATACTCATAAAGGCCGCCGACAGAAAGGTAGTACAAGAGTCAGGTTTTAAAAGTTTCCCAAAGCCTACTTCCACAAAGAAAAAAGCATTTGCTCAAAAAACCGGACCTTGCAGGGAAAACGACCCAGCATCAAAAGCCATAGCCGAACAGCTGAAAAAATGGCGAAAGAAAGCTGCTGACGAACTTCATGTTCCTCCTTACGTAATATTCGGTGACAAGACCATGCTGGACATAGCTGCAAAGAAACCAAAAACTGAACGGGAATTAATGAACTGCTACGGCATCGGTGAAAACAAGGCTGAAAAATTCGGCTACTACATTCTCCGCATCGTAAGAGAATCTTGAAAAAATACATGGCGATTTTATCCATGCTTGATATTTAAAGAAAACAAAAAATTAGTATTTCTGCAACTTTTTTTAATTTTCTGTGTCCAATATAATGACAGAAGAAAAAGAGGTTTATTATGGAAAAAGAAATTTCACATGTAGCAGAAGTAATCATATCAATCGTACCGATAGTAGGAATCACATTTGCAGCCATCATTGTTTTCTTTGCCCTTCTCTGGAAACACAGAGAAAACAAACTCAAGATAATGAACGGGACATACAAGGAAATAACTTTCAACCTGGAAATCTTTTCCCTTTTTACAGGTCTTTGCCTCCTTGGTGTCGGAACAGTAATCACAGGCATTTTTCTTCTTCTTAAGCCAAATTCCTTTGGCATACTTGGTGGACTAGTTCCATTTGCCCTTGGCATAACTTTGCTGGTTTTTTACAAAGTCTATCCAAAGAAATAATTTCGGTTAAATGGGAAAGAATCCAGGCAAGGAGTTAGGAAAACTTTTTATCAGGAAAAGAGATTCAAAGCTTATTTCCGAAACTCTCAACGGAAACAACCTTGCATTTGCAAAGCTTGTTGAATTATATGAAAACAGAGTACGCATAATTGGAGTCAGATTTTTCAGGAATAAATCTGACGTGGATGATTTTTGCCAGAACGTTTTCATAAAGACATATACAAGCCTTCACAGTTTCAAGGGAGAAAGCCTTTTTTCCACTTGGCTTACAAGGATTGCTTTCACTACAGCCATGAATGAAAAGACCAGGTCAAAACCTGCAGAATCCATAGATGATTCAGATCAGCTGGTCTTCAATGGTAAAAATCCTGAAGAACAGCATATTGCTAAGGAAGCAGCAGATGCCATCAGGCAGGCAGTGAAAGAACTACCAAAAGAATATTCGGAATGCGTGAACCTGTTCTTTTTTAACGGAATGAGTCATGCAGAAATAAGCTCGATTACAGGTATTCCGGTAAACACCATAAAATCCCATGTATTCAGGGCAAAAAAACTTCTTGCGGAAAAACTGAAGGATTACAGGCAGTAGAAGGAGATACAGAATGATGAAAAAATGCAACGACTACCTTGACATATTTTACAGTCTAGACAAGCATGACCGTCTTCCCTTAAAGGTCTCTCTTCATCTGTTTTTCTGCAGAGAGTGCAGGACCACAGTAAGGAAACTTACGGAAGCGGAAAAACTTCTTTCGGAAAAAGCACTGGCAGCCTCCGACGACAATTCAAAAACAGCATTTTATGTTCTCAATGCCATTTCAAAAACGGACCTCAACTACCACGAAAAGAAAACCTCCATGAAGAAATGGGCCCTTTCTGGAACCGGACTCATTGCCTGTTTCCTGATCATGATTCCGTTGCTCATAATAAAGGGGCAGGATTTTCTTTCCCTTATAAGTACAATTTCACTTTCAGCAATGCTCTGCATCTGGTGTGGACTTTTTGTTGGAAACAACATGGATTATTTTGTAAAGATGAGCAGCCGTATAAACACAGAAAACCGCAGATAGAGAACATGGCTTAGGGCATGGAACCAGGGCGGAGCCCGTGCGAAGCACCGCGCGTCAGCAAGTGGTGGAACGCCCGACCACAGCATGCTGTGGGAAGCCCCTCACTATAACCTCAATTGTTAACCATAATTTTATTTTTCTTTTCCTTAGAAAATTAGTATTTCCGTTTACTTTTTTTTATCGAATATAACTTTTTTCCATAAGAATCTAGATTTTTCCCATAAGCCAGACTAATTTCGACATTGATTTTTTTATTACTTTTCCATAATATATAGTCATAAAGGCAAAGGTGCTGTGATTGTTCACGGTGCCTTTTTTTTATTTTTGCAAAGGCGCAGAAGGACCCGTTTCTTTCTGTGCTTTTTTTTGCAAATTTACATCAAGGAGATTCATATGGAAAATCTGATTTCAAATTCAAACTTAATCAATGAACAGCTTGCAAGGTATGGAGTAAAGTTTGGAATCTACAAAAACGGTACTTTCAACGAAAGGCTTTTTCCATACGATCCAATTCCACGCGTAATTTCTGCAAAGGACTGGGAAAGATTGAATGCAGGCCTGGTGCAGCGCGTTACAGCACTGAATCTTTTTCTGGCGGATATCTACTCAAAGAAACAGATTATTGCAGACGGGGTTGTTCCCGAAGACTTTGTTTTTTCTTCTTCAGGGTATCTTGCTCAGGTTGAAAGCATTACTCCGCCCAATGGAATATATTCCCATATTTCGGGAATAGACCTTGTTCAGGCAAAAGATGACAGCTGGTTCATACTTGAAGACAATCTTCGCATTCCTAGCGGTGCTTCATATCCTTTGATTGCCCGTGGTCTTGAGCGAAAATGTTCTCCCCAGACTTTCGTTGACAATCATGTAGTGGACAACCGCAACTACGGTACACTTTTGAAAGATGTAATGGATGACATGAACTGTGGTGGAATTAATGTTGTGTTTACTCCGGGCCGTTTCAATGCCGCATATTTTGAGCATGCTTATCTTGCAGAACAGACAGGAAGCGTTCTCTGTCAGCCGGAAGATCTTTTTGTTGAAAACAATGTGGTTTATTGTAAGACACTCAACGGAAAAGAAAGAGTCGGCTCAATCTACAGAAGAATTTCTGATGAATATCTTGATCCCCTAACCTTCGTTCCGGAATCCCTCATTGGAATTCCTGGAGTCATGAGTGCCTACAGGGCTGGAAATGTTGCCCTTCTCAATGCACCGGGGAACGGAGTTGCTGACGACAAGGGCATCTATTATTTTGTTCCAAAGATGATCAAATATTATCTTGATCAGGAACCAATCTTGAAGAACGCCCCTACATATCTTCCATTCTACGATGAAGACAGGAAATATGTTCTGGAAAATCTGAAAAAACTTGTTATCAAGGACGTTGCAGAAGCCGGCGGATACGGTGTTGTTTTTGGACGAGACTTGAGCACTGAAAAACTTTCGGAAATGGAAAGCCTTATCCGTGAGCAGCCAAGAAGATGGATTGCTCAGGAAGTAATTGATTTTAAGGATTTGGAAATTATGGATGAAGGAAAGATTGTTGAAAGAAAAGCTGACCTTCGTGCATTCGTATTAAGCGGCAAGACCTGTCAGGTTTGGCCAAGTGGACTTACAAGGTTTTCAAGGAACCCTGCAAGTTTTGTAGTAAACAGCTCACAGGGCGGAGGATTTAAAGACACATGGATTCTAGAAAGATAACAAGAAAAACTAACACACCACTTACATTGAAACAGGTAGATTCAATCTACTGGCTTGGACGTTACACAGAAAGAGTACTTACCACCATCAAGTTCTTGATGGACATGTATGATTCTAAATTAGACTCTGACTTTGACTATGCGAAGTACTGCCAGGATCTGGACATCTACAACGGATTTACTTCCCTTGCAGATTTCTGTGACCGCTACGCTTTTGACAGAACATACCCAAGTTCAATCATTGCCAGCATGTTCCGTTCCTACGACAACGCCATCATGCTTAGGGAAACCATTGGAAGCGATGCCCTGAGCTACATTGAAATTGCCGTAAGAAGATTGGAAGAAGCCCAATACAGCAAGACACCGGTCCTTGACTTTCAGAAAGTCATCGACAACATCATGGCATTCAAGGGACAGATTTTCGATTCAATTTGCGACCACAATGTAAGGTCTATATTGAACTGCGGACTTACAATCGAAAGGCTGGACATGTACCTTAGACTCAACATCAACAAGGACAGAATTGCCTTTGAATGCAACAGGCTTTCCTATTCCGTGGCGGGAGTAGATCTAAACAACAGCAAAACCTCACTTGCAAAGGCTTGTGAAGAACTTTGCAATTCAGACGAGTTTATGGACAACGCTGACAGAATGATAATTCTTCAGGTTATTGACAGTCTTTTCATGAAGGCAGAAATGGCAGCATAAAAAAATAGAAAGCCATCCGGCAAACTGAAAGAGAGTTGGAATGAAAATACTTGAGATTGATTACACAACAAAAATAGAATTCTCTTCTCCTGTAAGCGACCATTACTTCATGCTCAGATGTGTTCCCGTTTCACGGGATGGACAGACAGTAATCGCAAGAAATCTTTCCATTACACCTGAAGTACCATTGATAACCTCCAGAGATATTTTTGGTAACATTTCCTATCAGGGAAGAATTGATTTTCCCCATACAGAACTTGTTTCTCATTCAACAGCAACAGTCATCGTGGACAGGGATAAAGGTTGCAATGAAACCTGCTACCCGCTCTACAAATACAATACGCCATTGACCCAGACAAGCATCGAGATGGAAGATTTTCTATATTCCCTTTTTGAAAATACCGATTTCAAGGATTCTGCAAAGTCTAAAAAAATACACCCAAGGGAATTTTCTTTGGCGGCAGAAATCATCAGGGAAGGCATACACAATGTAATCGATTATGTTCCTGGCTCAACAAACGTAAGGACTACAGCACAGGAAGCTTTTAAAAACGGCAAGGGAGTCTGTCAGGATTACTCACAGATTTTCTGTTCCCTATGCCGAACAGCAGGAATTCCCGCCCGCTACATTGCAGGAACAAGTCAGGGAGAAGGTTCAACTCATGCATGGGCAGAATATTTTGTTCCAGACAACGGAACCATTGCAACCAACGGAACAACAATGCAAGGGCGCTGGTATGGAGTAGACTGCACAAGAAACAAAAATACGGACAACACCTATGTAATTCTTGCTTCTGGAAGAGACTATCAGGATTGCAAGGTTGACGGAGGAATTTTCAGGGGTGTAGCAAATCAGACCATGACGGTTTTTGTAAAGACCCAGGAAAAGGAAATAAGGCGGAACCAGGATCAGGAACATTCACATCCAGTGTTCAACCTTGAAGAACAGAAAAAACTATTGAAACAGCGAAATCAAAATCAGCAAATGTAGCTGAAACAGGGGTCAAAAATGATAAAGACAGTAACTACAGCTGAACTTCCGGTAAACGAAACTTTCAGCGTGCAGAAACAGAAGATAAAGAACGGCCGTTCCCACAAAAGGGTCTGCATAGTGACAGGCACTCACGGTGATGAACTTGAAGGACAGTACGTGTGCTGGAACCTGATTCAGAAAGTCCGAGAAAACATTGACCAGCTGGACGGAATTCTTGAAATCTACCCGGCCTTAAATCCTCTTGGTGTAAATGCCATGACCCGCGGAGTTCCTCAGTTTGATCTGGACATGAACCGCATATTCCCCGGTAACCACAACGGAACATTTGTAGAATACACTGCCGCAGAAATAATCGATGATCTTGACGGCGCCGATGTAGTCGTAGACATTCATGCCTCCAACATATTCCTTACGGAAGTACCTCAGGTGCGCGTAAATGTTGAATCTGTAGACTACCTTATGAACCTTGCAAAAAGCGTTAACTGCGATTTCATCTGGGTTCACTCAGCCGCCACAGTCCTTGAATCAACCTTGGCATACACCCTCAACAGCATAGACACCCCTACCCTTGTCGTCGAAATGGGAGTAGGCATGAGAATCACAAAGGAATACGGAGACCAGCTTACGGAAGGCCTCCTGAACCTGATGAAGGAAATCGGCATATGGAAAGGAGAAACACAAAATCCAAGGATTCCATTGATAGGACGTGACGAGGATAACTGTGTAGCTTTCCTTAATGCAGACAAAAGCGGCGTTTTTCTTCCTAGTGCAAAACATTGGACGGATGTAAAGAAAGGACAGGAAATAGGAAAAATCATTAATCCACTGACCGGTGATACTGAAGAAGTTCTTACAAGTCCAATTGACGGAAAAATATTCACCATTCGCGAGTATCCTATCGTTTACGCAGGTTCGCTTATTGCCCGCGTTCTGGACACCTCAAAGACTGCAGCAAAAGGAGATGAATAATGCGCGAAGAAACCTTGTTCTCAATCAAGACACCATATAGAGAAGAAGTTCATGTAAAAGGATTTTTCTTTGGCTCGGGAGAAAAAACAGCTTGCTTTGTAGGTTCCCTGAGAGGAAATGAAATACAACAGATGTACATTGCAAGCCAGCTCATAAGGAAATTAAGCGAACTTGAATCAAAAGGCATGCTTGTACCAAACCATGAATTTCTTGTAATTCCCTGCGTAAATTCTTTTTCAATGAACATAGGAAAAAGATTCTGGCCAGTAGACAACACAGACATAAACAGAATGTTCCCTGGCTATAACCTTGGAGAAACAACACAGAGGATTGCATCTGCAGTTTTTGAGCATGTCCGCGGATACAAATACGGAATTCAGTTTGCAAGTTTCTATCTTGCAGGTGACTTTATTCCCCATGTCCGCCTCATGCACACAGACTTCCAGACTCCAGACCTTGCAAAAAAATTCGGCATGCCTTTTGTTTTGTGCCGTGAACCAACTCCAATCGACACAACAACGTTGAACTATAACTGGCAGGTATTTGAAACAGATGCCTATTCAATCTATACCCGCGAAACTGATTCAATTGACGACACAAGTGCAAAGACGGCAATCGATGCAGTACTTAGATTTTTGAATGCCAATAAATTCATCCGCTACAAAACTTTTGGAGGATGTACCAGCGAAGTAATCCAGGAAAAAGATATGGCTTCCGTTTGTTCCCCTTGCGGCGGACTTTTCAGAAGGATCTTTAATCCAGGAGATGAAGTACGCAAAGGAGATGTCATGGCACTCATTTACGATCCTTTGCGAGGCGAAGAAAAAAGCAAGATCATTGCACCGGAAGATGGAATAATTTTCTTTAGCCACAAAGCTCCGACTGTTACTGAACATCAGCTCTGTTTCTTTATCCAGGCACGTTAGGAAAACAAAAATGCCAAAGTTTCCTCCCGTAGGTGCAAGGATAATTAAATCCGCCATTGCCATGGCCTTATGCTATGCGGTGGATTACCTTAGGGGTGAAAGCGGAATAATTTTTTACATTCAGCTTTCCGCCCTTTGGTGCATCCAAAGCTACATTTCCACGACCAAAAAAAATGCGATTCAGCGCACCATTGGAACATGCATAGGTGCAGTCTTTGGACTCATTGTACTTTTAATCGTTACATATCTAAAAAACAAGTTCAAACTGTCCCATGCACTCTATTACTTTATTAATGCATTTTTAATTTCCTTCACCATCGTTCCTCTCATTTGGACCACTGTTACCCTTAAGAAAAAACAGGCCTGCTATTTCAGTTGCGTTGTCTTTCTAAGCATTGTGGTAATTCATATGGCCGACGAAAACTGCTTTCTTTTTGTATGGAACCGTTTCCTTGATACAATGATAGGAATCATAATCGGAGTTACCGTAAACTTATTTCATTTTCCAAGAAAAAAACACAGGGAAATTCTTTTTATTTCCGGTCTCGATGATACACTTCTGAACAAGGACTATCACCTGAACGACTACTGCAAGGTAGAACTTAACCGCATGCTGGATGAAGGAATGAATTTTACCCTGAGTACCATGCGTCCGCCTGCAGCAATAATGGAACCCATGGCAGAAATCAGGCTGAAGCTTCCAGTCATTGCAATGGACGGTGCAGTAATGTACGACACAAAAGAAAAAAGATACCTTTCAAAAATTGAATTAACCAAGAATGAAAAAAACAGAGTTCACAAATTACTTGAAGAAAACAATCTTGTTTACTTTGCAAATGTTGTTGTTAACGATACCCTTCTCATCTATTTCAAGGAACCTGAAACTGAAATTCAGAGCACCCTCATAAATGAACTAAGAAAATCCCCTTACAGAAACTACATAAAGCGTCCTCTTCCACAGGAAGAATCCGTCGTTTATTTCATGCTCATTTATCCGACTGAAAAAATCGAGGAAATCTACAGTCTCCTGGAACACGAAAACATCACAGAATCCATGAAAGTCCTCAAATATCCAAGCACTGATTACCCGGGTCATTCCTACATCAAGATTTTCAACAGCAAAGCTACACGAAACAATATGATTGAAAACCTAAAAATGCAGTTGAATATAGAAAAGACCGTCACTTTTGGAACAATTGAAGGGAAATATGACCATGTTGTTGAAAAAGGCAATACAAATGAAGTGGTTCATACCCTTAAAAGACTTTTCGAGTAAGTATGAGGAAAATGGAATTACAGCTTAATTGACCTACAATTTCATTTAACCGTTTATATCCTGATGGTGACCCTATAGGATTTTTTCCATCAAAATGAAGCGACCCTTTCTCCAGTCCGCGAATCCTACATCGCTGTATCCAAGCTTGTGGTACATTTTCTGTGAATATGGATTTTGGGTAAAGCAATCTAGTTTGATGGCCTTAACGCCCTGAGTCTTTACAAGGTCTTCAATTGCAAGGCAAACCTTACGGCCAAGTCCTTGATTCTGAAATTCAGGATTTACACAGAGACGGTGAATCACAATGTAATCATCTCCTGTGTAAGACCATGTACCGTTTTTGTATTCTTCGTCGCAATCTTTGTTAAGGGTAAAACAGGCTGCAACTTTTCCGTCAATCTCAACAACATGAAGCTGTTCTCTTGAAGCGTCATTTTCAAAATCATTCTGGGTCGGGTAGATTTCATCCCACTGAGGAATTCCCTGCTCATCCATTTTTTTTACAGCAGCCTTTACGAATTCAAAAACTTTTACACTATCTTCTTTGCTTGCTTTTCTGATTTTCATTTTTTTTCCTTTAGAGATTTATTGTCATTGCAGAAGCATTGCAGCAAAAACCTATTGCTTCATACAAGGGTCGTCCCATTTCTGTTGCATCCAGGCTGATTTCAGTCACATCGCGTGTCTTTGCTTCTTCTATCAGAAGCTCCAGCATTTTTTTTGCAAGCCCTTTGCGGCGGAAATCTTTTTTCACATACACATTCATTAGATGAGCGCGCTTTCCCGTTGGATGAGAAAATGTCGGCATCATGGAAAGATAACACAGGTTTGCACATGCTACAGGTTCTCCGTTTTCAATGCACATAACATCAGTCTGAGTTTCACCGGTACATTCAAAATTCTTCCTGCAGTTTTCAACAAAAGATTTGTCGAATACATAATTAGCGGGAAGATCATTTACTTCCTTCAGCATTTCAAGACGAATCTTCATCAATGTTTCGATGTCATTCTTAGTTGCCTTAATGATTTTCATTTTATATATCCTTTAATGTATCATCACGCTATCAAGAATCAATGCCTCTGTTCTTTGATCAGTATTTTATTCCACGAAATTTGAAATTTCCTCTTCAAGGATTTTGAATACTTTTGCAACAACATAACCATCTGCACCAGCATGATTCATTCGCACTGAAACGGGCATCAGTTTCCGGCCGTTTTCTTCCCGAAATTTTCCCCAGTTTACAATTGGAGTCAAATAAAGATATCCATCAGGAAGTTCAATATTCAGCGAGTCGTAGGAAATCCACGGAATACATGAAGCGTCAAACCAGTTTGGATGATTCATTGCATCAAGACCATATTCACGGGTTGCTTTTGCCTTTTCTATGTCAGCCATTGCGCCTGCATAAAATTTTTCATAATTTTCAAAGTATTCAGTATATGCAATTGTAAAAGTCTCGGTGTCGTCATGAAAAACATACTGTGTCGGATTAATTTTGTCATATTCAATTAATTCCTGCGTATCCCATTTCATTGACAGCTTATAGTCCATTCTGCTGTTAAGAGTTTTTGAAAGGAGGTACAAAAAATTAATGTAAAATTTTGTCTCCGTTTTTTTTGAATATTCATACAACTCTGTGACATCAATTGAATTTGTAATTGAAAGAGAACACTTGCAGTCTTTGCTGAAATGTTCAAAAACTCCCTTACGATAATAATTTTCAAAATCTATGACTTTGTAATTCATTTTATTTTTCTCAAGCATTTTATGTATTGTAATCTTATTCGCCGATCCACCACTCCGGAGTAATGTCTCCAAGTTTTATAATTCTCTCTGTCTCATAGTCCATAAGAATTTCAATGTCCTTGTATGTCTTTGGCATAAGTTGAACCATAAGCTCGCGGCATGCACCACAAGGAGCACCCTGTTTTCCGTTTGGGATAATAGCAACTACTTTTGTAAATTCGTTTTCTCCGTTTGTAATCATGTTGAAGATTGCGTTTCGCTCGGCACAGATTCCTAAAGTTGAGCAAGTGTCAATGCAGACTCCTGTATAGATTTTTCCACTCTTTGAAAGAATGGCAGCGGAAACTTCTCCGCCTGAAACATAATCAGAAATCTGTCTTGGATTCTGCACTGCTTTTGCAGCGTTATAAAGTTCTGTCCAAATTGCATCCATTTTGTTTTTCTCCTATTATTCTTTTATTCCCCAAAGTTCAAAGGGTCTGTTCTTTAATTCTTCGGCATAAAGGCTTACAACATCAAGAATATCAAAATACATTACATGACAGTTGCCGATGTAAGTTTCCTTTATAAGTCCTTTTTTGAAAGCCATATTTTGAATTGTGTACCACGCTTTTAGTGGAGGATGTCCCGTCTCAATGAACCATTGTTCAGGCGGATAGATTTTGTTTACCGCATCATCTGGAGCATACTGTTCATTGATTTCCTTTGGTGTGTGAACTTCCATATAATGCATTGCTGTTAGCTTGTAAATGTCCACTCCCAAAAGAAGGGCCTTTCCGCCATTGTGTATAGCATAATCAAGTCCACCTTTCAAGGCTTCCTGTCCATGCTTTCCCCAGCCGCTGGTACTGATTATGTCATCTCCGGTATAGGTATCGGGAAGACTTCTGAAAGTGTCGGCAATAATTCCCATGGCCGTTTTCTTTTCATCGCGATCAAGTACCTTTATCTTAACCTTGATGCCAAGTTTTTTGTCTTCTTCTGTCGGCTCCATTTCAGGACTCAATCTAAGGGCAGGCATGAAGATGCTTCCTTCTTCTGTAACAGTTTCTTTAAGGGCATCGATTACGCTCTGTGCACCGCCAACAACATTTCCAAAACTTTTCAACGAGCTGTGAACTTCAAGGACCATGCCTTTTTCAACGCCAAGTTTTTCAAGGGCTGCTTTAATGTCTTCCTTTGTTACGTTTTTTGGACCTGCAACAATATTTTCCCAGTCTGCACGCTTGATTGAATAAGCACAGGAAACATAGTTTTTTGGATCAAGGTATTCCTTTACTTTTCGCATTCCGTTTGCAAGAGCCGTTGAATAAGAACCAACATTGGTGTATTTCATGTATGAATAGATTTCGTTGTATTCAGTGTTTGTGAAGACCCAGTCGCGGACAGCACGGGCCGCTTCCTTTGCAAATCCACGTCGCCAGTATTTTTTGTTAATGTGATATCCAATTTCAGGAAGAAGTTCACCGTCAATGTTCTGGATAGTAATTCCGCAGTCACCGATGAATTCACCAGTTTCTTTTAGCACGACAGCCCAAAGTCCAAAACCGTATTTCTCGTAGTTTTCAAGATTCCACTGAATCCATCCGCGAGTTTTTTCTTCATCAAAAGGAGCTGGATAATGCTGCATTGTTTCAGGATCACTTACAATTTCGTAAAGTGCATCAAAATCATCCATCGTGTAATTTCTTAGGATAAGCCTTTCGGTTTCAATCATTTTTTCACCTTCAATTATCTTAGAGACTTAATTACAAGTCCATTGTCTTATCATTTTTTTTATGGCGGTCATAATAGCAGGTAAGCAGCAGAAATTAAATACGGAGGACAGGTCAATTTTATCAGATAAAATGATTATTTTGCCAATGTGCTCCAACCATCATTCCATGGAAGTAACTTTTTCTATGCCATCAAAGTCTTTTGTTGATAATTCTTTTAATTCAATCATAAACTTTCACTCTTTTTTTTATTCCTTATATGGCGTTTGCCTGTAACTTCTTCCACATCGATGCAGCCAACCATAGTCTTTGCAAGTTCCATCATGCTGTAGGCAATTACCTTAATTCCTGCAGGAAGTTTGTACCCATTGTGAAGCATGAGGGAATCAAGGCCTTCAGTTTTCTCAGGAGATTTTTCAAGAAAGCGAACCTTTCCAAAGCCGATTACACTTTCATAGTAACAGGTCCAACTGCAGGCTTCCGATTTTTCTTTGAGTGAATCAACCTCAACACCACATTCACAGCTAAAGCTTACAGCCGGATTTTTCTTGAGGGCATCAACTTTCTTCCCCTCGCCGGCACCGTGAATATAAATTGAAAGTTTTTTAGTTCTATCTTCTTCTTTTACGATATATCCGAAATTAACAGGAACCGAATAAGGCTTACCTTCACTCATCATTGCAAGATGAAGAACCTTGCATTTATCAAGAATGGAAATTATTTCGTCAAAGTCTTTTACTTCCCTATCTTTTCTTCTCATAGTTTCCTCCCTTCAAATTAATCACAATATTCATCTCACATTCCGCTTTATGTGCAGAGATAAACACAAAGTCCTTTAATTTTTGGATATTACCTTTTTTACCGCTTAATATTTCAGCAAAAGGAAAAAAAGCACCTTAAATAGTCAAAATTTAACAGAAAAAGTAATTCTCAAAACTTTCCTTACATAATAAATTGTCCTACATGAAAACACAAAATACAAGAAAAATCATGTTACTGTCATTAATGACAATCTTTATTCTGGGACTCTCTTCATGCAGATTAATTGAAGATGCCATCAGTTGCTCCGACAATGCCTATTGGGAAGACAGTGACTGTAATAAATTTACGGTTACTTTCAGTGAAAAAACCAGGGAAAACAAACATGTTAGAATCGATATTCATACAAAAAAAGATTTTGGTGATTGCTGTTCTAAATCCAACTATTCTCTAAATAATTCTACAACTTACAATCTGACCAGAAGTCTACATTCAGGAGAATACATAGAAATTTACTGGTGGGATTCTTTTTACAGAAAAACCCTTTACGGCAAAGACTAATCAAAAAATCACAACATTTTCTGCATAAAACACAACATTTTTTCCGGCGGATAATCCTTGAGCCTTTGAAGTTTCAATTTCTGCGCAAAACATTCCGCTGGAAGATGAATCAGACTTTACCTTAATCCTTGTTGTTTTCCCAAGGAAAGTTTTTGAAACTACAGTTCCCGAAAATTTCATGTCATCATTTTCTTCTAGGGTAAACCATTCATTTCTTACCATTACATTTCCAAAATAATTTGTACTTCCAGTAAAATCTGCCACCTGCTTTGTTTCAGGTTTATAATAAAGTTCAGGACCTGTTCCACACTGCAAAAGTTTCCCATGATCCATTACAGCGATTTTATCGCTCAAGCCCATGGCTTCTTCCTGATCGTGGGTAACATAGATTGTTGTAATTCCAACATTCTGCTGAAGCTCCTTAAGTTCTTCCCTAAGCTGGGATCGAAGTTTTGCATCAAGACTGGACAATGGCTCATCCATAAGAAGAATTTCTGGTTCCAGGACAAGGGAACGCGCAAGGGCAACACGCTGCTGCTGGCCGCCTGAAAGTTCATGTGGATATCTTTTTTCAAGGCCAACAAGACCTAAAAGCCTTAAATTCTGTTCTAGTTTATATTGCATCAATTCCTTCTCATGGGAATGCAACTTCAATCCATATAGAATATTTTTTTCAACGGTCATATGGGGAAACAATGCATAGTCCTGAAAAACGTAAGCGATTTTTCTTTTGTTTGGTGCAATGCCTTTCTGGGATTTTCCATTTACAAGAACATCTCCAGAATCAGGAGAAATAAAACCCGATGCAAGGCGAAGCAAAGTAGTCTTGCCGCAGCCAGATGGTCCAAGCAAAGTCGTAAAGCTTTTTTCTTCAACTGCAAGAGAAAAATCATCTATTACTTTTGTCTTTCCATAACTGAAAGAAATATTTTTAAATTCAAGAATTGTGTTCATAGAATCTCCTTTTCAGAAGTTTTTCTGCAAGCAAAATTGCAAAGGTCAAAACCGTGAGCACCAAGGCAAGGGATGCCGCCTGTCCCCAGTCCCCCTGCTCTGCAAGATTTAAAATCTTAAGGGATGCAAGAGGTGTATCAAAGGACACAAGGAAAATTACCGCGCTTACGGTTCCAATTCCCCTTGATAAAGTATAGATGAAAGAACTTAAAATTCCTTCGCTGCACAATGGAGCAATAATTGTTCCGCATATACCTGTCCTTGTACTTCCAAGGGAAAGGGCCGCATCATCCAAGGTAGTTCTTATCTGCATCATGGAAGAAGAAATTATTCTATAGGAGAAAGGAATGAAACCAACGGAAATTGCGGCAATCACAAGAACCCTTGCATTGTGAAAATTGAGTGCCGAGGCAAGCAAAGAAATTGCAAGACCGTGGAAAGTTCCTGGAATTGCAGCCGGAATCTGAATCAGCACATCAATGGTTTTCTTCAACGGAAAAGAAGACCTGTGAACAAAGAAAGATGCTAGGAAAGCAAGGATCGTGCTTAAAGCCGCCCCAATCAAGGCATAAGAAATGGAATTGAACAAAGCCTTTCCATGGCGTGCCACAGAAGTGATGTGGTTCATTGTGAAGGTTGTATTTATCCCCCAGAGCTTCTGAAAACTTCCTGCAACTATGGATGCAAACTGGGCGATTACAATGAAGGAAAGAATTCCGCATAAAATGAAAAGAATGATTCTTGATGCTGCTGAACTTTTAATCTGTGTACAAGAAGAAACTCTCCCGCCTACAGTTGCCGTTTTAATCGCATACTTTTTTACAAGCCATGCCTGAATCAAAAACAATATTACAGAAGGCACAAGGAGAATTATTCCTAGAACTACACTAATAGAAGAATCAACCCAGCCTGTAAGCTGCGTGTAGATTTCAACGGCAAGAACCTTATAGCGGCCGGCAACAATCAAGGGATTCCCAAAGTCACTCAAAATGCTTACAAGAATGAAAAGGAAACTTGCGCTGATGCCAGGAAGGGAAAGAGGAAGTGTTACTGTAAAAAATATTCTTAGCCTGCCTGCTCCTAGGGACAAGGCACTTTCAGCAAAATGACGGTTCATGTTTCCAAGGTTCTGTGCGCAGATTAAAAATGCAATTGGAAAAAAACACAGAACCTGGGCAACTAATAGCCCCCAGAATCCATAAAGGGAAACATCAAGTCCAAGAATTGTTTTCGTGATGAAACCCTGACGTCCCGCAAGCAGAATGAAGGAAAGTCCTCCCACAAAAGGCGGTGTAATCAAATGAAGGACAGGAACAACGGCAAAATATTTTGAAAACGGAACTTTTGCGACGACAACTGCGTAGGCAAAACCGTAACCGAGAACAACGGAAACCAGCGCTCCCCAGAAAGCGGAACGCACACTGTTGCCCATTACTGCAAGAAATTTTCTGGAATTGAAAACGACAGCAAAAGATTCAGTTTTCACTTCAGCAAAGATTCGGAGCAAAGGGAAAAGCATGGTTGCTGCAAGGACTGCAATTACAGAGCCCCACAGAAACCAGAGAAGAATGTCTTTTTCCTTTGCTACAGTTTTATTCAACTATTTCTGCCCACCTTGAAAGAACTTCTTTTTTCTGTTCAGCCGCAGCCTTTGAATCGTAGTCGATGAGATCTATCTGATCCAAAGTGATGGAACCTTCCTTAAGCTTTGCCCTAGGATTTGCAGGAAGCGTGTAGTTAAGTCCGCTTAAAACTTCCTGAGCTTCCGCGCTCAAAATGAAGTCAACAAATTTTTTCGCTTCTTCCATGTGGGCCGCATTTTTTGTGATGGCAATGCAGTCAACGTCACCTACAGAACGAGGAGGAGCAACATAGCCAACGTCAAAGCCCTGGTCCTTGTATTTTGCCATCATGTGAAGATATGAAACACCCAGGGAATACTCGCCTGTGCCCAATAGTTTTGCAGGTGCGCTTCCGCTGTCAGGAAACTGACCGACAAGTGGAGCAAGAGTTGAAAGATAATCCCATCCCTTTTCCATTTCAAGGCGCTGAAGCTGGTTCTGGACAAAAAGGTAGGCTGTAGATGAAGCCTGTGGATTTGTCAAAACGATTTCGCCTTTGAATTTTTCATTGAGCAGGTCGTCCCATGTAAGCGGAACTTCAACGCCTGGGAATTTTTCCGCAAATCTTTTTGTGTTGTAACCGATCCCCAAAGTGAGGACACAGAAGCCTGTATAGGTTCCGTCTGAAGAAAGAGCATATTCAGAATAACCTTCAGCTTCCGGTGAAACATAGGATTCAAGGGCACCTGCATCGCGGGCAAGAAGATGATAAGAAGTTGCCCCACCAAACAAAATGTCTGCCTGAGGATTATCTTTTTCTGAAATAAGACGGTTTACAAGTTCGCCTGTAGAAGCACGCAGATACTGAACCGGAATGCCGGTCTTCTTTGTAAAGAGATTGCAGACAACCTCGGCTTCTGATTCATGTATAATGGAATAAACCTTAAGAGTATTGTCCTTTTTCTTGGAACAGCCGCAAAGTGCAGCACATGCAATAAAAACTGCAAAAACTGAATTTCTGATCTTCATGGAGCCGATGATAGCCCCAATCTGACATTACCAAAATACCCAGTTTCCATTAGTTTTTATATGACCAGATTATTACAGTTTTTATGCTGATGCAAGTTCCATCTGGGAAAGTTCTTTTACTTTTTCTACAGGAAGTTCCAGGAGGGAGGCAATCTGTTCAATGGACATATTTCCGTTCTTGATCATCTTTTGAATGAGCTCAGCCTTTCCCTCAAGTTTGCCTTCAAGTTTGCCTTCATTAATCAAAGTCGTAAAATATCCAGCCATATCAGTACCTCCTTGTTCATTGAATATGCTTTCATTATACACCGTTTCTATTTCATTGTCATTTGTCAAAATTTTCATGAGTTTAAAAAACTCGTCCACATGCTTTATCGTATCCTTTGATCCACGATATTCTGGAATCTTTCTTCGCTTCACAAAATAATCGGCGATGATCTTAAAGTCACTTTTAAATTTTGATATCTGGTCTTCCGTCAACCTGCTGATTTCTGTAGGCTGCTCCGTCATAGCTTAAGACCCGCAATGGCATCGCAGAATCAATCGAAGTCTGGTTTTCAAATCCGTACAATGCTATTCTTATTTCACCATTCTTCCAGTATTTTGCAACATCCCGTTCCTGTTCATGAAGCCTGTCATCCGCCTTATACATGGAAATTTCCGATTCAGCTTCAAGTTCATCTTCCTTTACAACTTCTCTGCCGTCAAAAAGCAGTCCGTTTACAATGTCAGCAAAGACATCGTTGTAAGCTTCCAAAGTTTTTTCCGCTATATCTTTTTCAGCCATGGAACCTCCTTTTAATTCATGTTCGTTACTATTTATATAAACGGAAAAAATAAAAAAGAGGCTGTTTTTTGTGAGAAAACAGAAAAAAAATGCTGGTCGAGCGTTGATCAAGAATTTGAAAACAATCGATTTCGCCTGGTGTACCGTAATTCTATACGGATACAAGTTTCATCTGGGAAAGTTATTAAATCAAAGGGGTCTGCCCCCTCTATCACAGATCGCCGTAAAAAATACACCGGTTAATCCGAAGGTCAAGACTGAAAGATTATGATGACTCACATAATGCCCGACGAAAACTTCACAATCTTTTAACAATCTACTATAATTGCGCATAAAAATTACCTCCTGTAATTTTTATATGCTGAGTTTCTGCTTGACATAAACTCGCAAGATAAATTGATAAACTATTGTCGCGCCCTCCATGGCACGTGAAACAAAGGAGTTATAAAAATGGCATACCCATTCAAAAACATTGAACCGAAGTGGCAGAATTACTGGGATAAGAACAAGACATTCCGTGTAACAGAAGATGAAAAGTTTTCGGCAGACAAGAGACGCTATGTCCTCGACATGTTCCCTTATCCATCGGGAGCAGGTCTTCACGTTGGACATCCTGAGGGCTACACTGCAACAGACATTTACTGCCGCTACCTTCGCATGAACGGCTACAATGTTCTTCATCCAATGGGATATGACGCTTTCGGTCTTCCTGCAGAAAACTATGCAATCAAGACTGGAACACACCCTTCAATCACAACAAACGCAAACATCGAGAACTTTACACGCCAGATCAAGGCACTCGGTTTTTCTTATGACTGGGATCGCTGCGTTTCTACATGTGAGCCAGATTACTACAAGTGGACTCAGTGGATTTTCCTCAAGCTCTACGAAAAGGGACTTGCCTACGAAGCAGAAACTCCAATCAACTGGTGTCCAAGCTGTCTTACAGGTCTTGCCAACGAAGAAGTAAAGGAAGGAAAGTGCGAGCGCTGTGGTGCAGTTGTTACACACAAGACAATCCGCCAGTGGATCCTGAAGATCACTGAATATGCAGAACGCCTTCTTGAAGACCTTGATACACTTGACTGGCCAGACAGCGTTAAGGCTATGCAGCGCAACTGGATCGGAAAGTCATTCGGTGCAGAAGTTGATTTTGAAATCGACGGACATGCGGGCGAAAAGCTCACAGTCTATACAACACGCTGTGACACTCTCTACGGTGCAACTTACATGGTTGTTGCTCCTGAGCATCCTGCTGTAAAAAAGATTACAACTGCTGAACAGAAGGAAGCCGTTGAAAAATACATCGAAGAAGCTGCAAAGAAATCTGACCTTCAGCGTACAGACCTTGCAAAGGACAAGACCGGCGTTTTCTCAGGAAGCTATGCAATAAACCCTGTTAATGGAAAGAAGATTCCAATCTGGATTGCAGACTATGTTCTCATTTCATACGGAACTGGTGCCATCATGGCCGTTCCTGCACACGATGACCGCGACTGGGAATTCGCAAAGAAGTTCGATCTTCCAATCATTGAAGTTCTCAAGTCGGAAGTTGATGTTCAGACACAGGCTTGGACACAGGACGGAATCCACGTTAATTCAGGATTCGTAGACGGACTCAACAAAAAGGATGCCATCGCAAAGATGATTGAATTCCTTGAAGAAAAGAAAATCGGTAAGGCAACTGTAAACTACAAACTCCGCGACTGGATTTTCAGCCGCCAGCGCTACTGGGGTGAACCAATTCCTCTGGTACACTGCCCTTGCTGCGGAACCGTTGCAGTACCAGAAAGCGAACTTCCAGTCAAGCTTCCTGATGTTAAGTCTTACCAGCCTACAGGTACAGGTGAATCACCTCTTGCAGCCATCGACTCCTGGGTTAACTGCAAGTGCCCTAAGTGCGGAAAGGATGCAAAGCGCGAAACAAACACAATGCCTCAGTGGGGCGGTTCATGCTGGTACTACCTTCGCTATCTTGATCCAAAGAATGACAATGCTTTCTGTTCAAAGGAAGCAGAAAACTACTGGATGCCTGTTGACCTTTATGTTGGAGGAGCAGAACACGCAGTACTCCACCTTCTCTACGCAAGATTCTGGCACAAGGTTCTCTATGACTGCGGCGTAGTTTCTACAAAGGAACCTTTCCAGCGCCTCATCAACCAGGGACTCATCACTTCATTTGCTTTCCAGCGCAAGAACAAGACTCTTGTTCCAACTGACGAAGTTGAAGAAAAGGACGGCAAGTACATCGAAAAGGCAACCGGCGAAGAAGTTGAACAGATCATCGCAAAGATGTCGAAGTCTTTGAAGAACGTTGTAAACCCTGATGAAATGATCGACCAGTACGGTGCAGACAGCGTCCGCATGTACGAAATGTTCATGGGTCCACTTACTGTTTCAAAGCCATGGAACACACAGGGACTCGTTGGTATCAACCGCTTCCTTGACAAGGTATGGCAGGTAAGCGAAAAGCCAATGGCAGACATCGACATTACAGCAAAGATCGAAGACAAGACACTTGTAGAACTCCGCAAGACTTATGCAAAGACAGTTGCAAAGGTAACAAAGGATACAGCCAACCTTGACTTCAACGTAGCAATCAGCCAGATGATGATCTTCATCAACGAAGCTTCAAAGGTAGAAAAGATGCCTAAGGCAATGTGGGAAGGTTTCGTCCTCATGCTCAGCCCATACGCTCCTCACCTTGGCGAAGAACTTTGGGAAAAGCTTGGACACACAAACACAAACGCCTACGAAGCATGGCCAACCTTCAGCGAAGAATACTGCAAGGAAGACACAAAGGAAATCGTTGTCATGATCAACGGAAAGCTCCGCGACAAGTTTGAAGCAGCAGCCGACTGTGATGAAGAGACAATGAAGAAGATGGCCGTTGAAACAGAAGGCTACAAGAAATTTACCGACGGCAAGGAAATCGTTAAGGTTATCGTTGTCAAAGGCAAGATGGTAAATTTCGTTGCTAAATGAGAAAATCAGGAAACTCTGTTTCCTGATTTTCTCGACGAGAATTTCAGCATACGCTGAAATTCTCGCGCATAGACATTATTAAGTTCATAAGTTTTCTTCTATGAAAAAATCTTTCAATATTCATCATTCAATTATTTCAATAGTTGCTTTAGTTCTTCTTACCGCCTGCTCAAAAAAGACAGTTCTTCCTCCACAGTCAAAAATCTGCATGGATACGGTTTGTTCAGTAAATGCCTTTGAATATGGGACAGAAGAATTATACAAGGAAGTATTCCAGAGACTTGATGAGATTGAAAAGACTTTCAGTCCTACACTTGAAACTTCAGAACTTAGAAAAGTTAACAGCATGGCAGGCATTTCTCCTATTGAAGTTTCAAATGATTTCATGGAAGTTCTTTCCACGGCACAGAAAATTTCCGTCATAACAAACGGTGCCCTGGATGTAAGTGCAGGACCTCTAATCGATCTTTGGGGAATCAACACAGACCATCAGAAGATTCCTGATGAAAAAGAAGTTCAGGACACAAAGAAACTTGTAGGCTTTGAAAAAGTTCAGATTGAAGGCAACAAGGTTTTTCTTCCAGAAACCGGAATGTCCCTTAATTTTGGAGCAGTAGTAAAAGGCTTTGCTGCTGATGAAATTGTATCCATCATAAAAAAACACAGAACAAAGAGAGCCATAATTGATCTTGGCGGAAACATCTATGCATTCGGAAGAAAAGCCGACAACATTCCGTGGACAATTGGAATTAAAAATCCGCAGAAACCGGAAGACAATCCTTTGCTTAAACTTTACGTAAGAAACAGTTCAGTCGTTACAAGCGGAAATTACGAAAGGTTTTTTGAGGCAAATGGCAAACGATATCATCACATTTTGAACACACTAACCGGCGCACCTGCAGAAAGTGGAATATCTTCAGTTACAATTATATGCAAGAACAGCATCATTGCAGACTGTCTTTCAACTGCAGCATTTGTCTTGGGAAACGAAAAGACTTGCAATCTCATACCTTCCATTGAAAATGAATTCAATGTAGCAATCGGATGTGTCTTCATATTCCCCGACAATAGCTGGAAGCAATTTGGGAAAATCAAACCAAAACCTTTCTGATTTATAAAACCCTTTGTTTTCAATTTTCTGGATTTTCATTATACTCTCCTTCATGGAACACAATATGATTCTCTCCGCATCTGGATGGAGAAAGATTTTTACAGAAGACAAAAACGGCGAAAGCTCATCAAAAGAAATCGGCAACGACAACAAAATCCTTTCCTATTTAATTGGATCAACTTTTTCTGAATATATAAAATCAGTAACAGGCAAGGCAAGCCCAGAAGTGGTAATCGCAACAGACACTCGTCCAACAGGAGCTGAAATTGCGCGGGTAATACTTAATGCCTGCAGCTGCAATGAAATCAAACCTGTTTACCTCGGTTACGCTTCGGCTCCAGAAATCATGGCCTATGCAAAAAACTTTGACGGATTCATCTACATTTCCGCAAGTCACAATCCCGTTGGACATAACGGAATCAAATTCGGTCTCAGTGACGGGGGAGTTCTTGAAGGCGGAGAAGCAAAAAAAGTTATCGAAAGCTTCAAGAAAAAATGCGCTGAAATTACACAGGATGAACAGGCTGCACTTCTAAAAAAACTTGAAGGGATTCCTGCTGTGGGAGCCGCAAAATACTATAAGAAGCAGAGCCTCAAATCATATGAAAAATTCATCCGCCATGTGATAAGCGGCTGTGAAAAACCTGCAGCTCAGAAAGTCATCTTCAATGAAATTAAAAAGGCTTGCAAGAAAAATCCTTTAACTTTGGTATGCGACATGAACGGTTCAGCCCGTGGTGCTTCCATCGACAAGAAGTTCATTCCATCATGCAAAATTAAACTTGAATCATTCAACGATATTCCAGGACAGATTGTTCACGCAATCATTCCAGAACCTGAAAACCTTGTGCACTGTGCAGACAAAATGCAGCAGATGCAGAAAGACGGAATCACATCCGCTCTCCTTGGCTACATGCCTGACTGCGACGGTGACCGTGGAAACATTGTCTACTGGAATGAAAAAACTCAGACAGCCCAGCCAATCCCTGCACAGGAAGTATTTGCACTTTGCGTAATGGCTGAACTTTCCTTTGAATACTGGAAAAATCCATCGGCAAAAAATCTTGCGGTCGCCGTAAACTGCCCTACTTCCATGCGCATTGATGAAATCGCATCAAGTCTTGGAGCAAAAGTTTTCCGTGCGGAAGTCGGTGAAGCAAATGTAGTCAACCTTGCCCGTGAAAAACGTGCGGAAGGATTCAACGTTCGCATATTTGGAGAAGGAAGCAATGGCGGAAACATTACATATCCGTCTGCTGTCCGCGATCCTGTTGCAACAATTTTCGCACTCGTAAAACTCCTTTCACTCCGCGATACAAAAAATGGAGAAGGACTTTTCCATATCTGGTGTAAAAAAAGCGGACAGGAAGACAAATACAGAAATGACTTTACACTTGCCGATGTAATCAGCACATTACCGGCCTACACTACCACAGGCGTAAGCGAAGACCGTGCCGTCCTACAGGTAAAGATGGAAGACAAAGGAAAGCTTAAGGAAAACTTCAAAACTGAGTTTGAAAAATTCTTTTCAGACAGAAAAGCAGAATTTGAAACGGAGGGAATTTTCAGCTGGACATGCTGTCTTACCAACGGAACAAAGGAAACTGTTGGAGACGAAAACTGGAACAATGCCAACGGCGGACTTAAAGTTCGTTTCCATGATAAAAACGGGAATCCTGTTGCCTTCATCTGGATGCGTCCAAGTGGAACCGAACCTGTTTTCCGCGTAATGTGCGACGTAAAGGGAAACAACCAGAACCTGGAGAAAAAACTTCTCCAGTGGGAAACAGAAATCCTCAAGAAGGCAGATGAATAATATATCAAGCAGCAGTACCTTTATCTTGCAACCCCAACAGATTCAACAAGGGTAATGCTGTTTGCCTTGACCTCAAGGTTTTCAAACTCTTCCGTTACAATCAATTCCTTGCCTCGATAATATTCAACTACGATGGAATAGCTTCCTGGCTCAAGGGTAAAACCACCGCCACAAACTTTGCTTGGAAGATATTTTGCCTGCCTTACATCAGCAGTTTCAGTGAGATTTATGGCATTGATGGAAGGACCAATGGCTATCAAGGCAAGTTCCCGCAGTAAATCATTTTTACAGGTGTTGTAAGTAACGATTGCACTTGCAACAACACTACCTTCCTTCACTGTGCTTCGTATAAAGCTCCTCATAAAGGCTTTCTTTGCCTTTGATGCAACATCCTTGTTTACGGCCTCATCAAAATCTTCTACGACTTTGAGTTTTTTTGACTCTCCGTTTTTTACTGAAACCTTTACGCTGTAGTTACCGTCAGGAACTCCATCAACAGAAGGCCAGACATACTTAAGGTGTGGATTTAGTTCAGGAATATTATAGATATAAAAAGGTATATTGACGGAAGCTTCAATTCGTTCCTTAATTTTTCCGGCAAGGGCTATCACATCAAGGCGACCCATTCCATACGGAATATTGAAATCGTCCTTAAGGCTTGCACCATTTGGATTTAAAGCCCGATATTCTTTTTCATGAAGAACAGGATCCCCACTGTCGTCCTGCAAATACATAAGAGCCGCAAGATAGTGAGCAAAAGGAGAATCCATGTAAATATCACTGGTATTTGCATTTCTAGGAATCGAATTCTTATATTCGTTCAGGTTGATGCCAAGTGAAGCTGCCGAGGATTTTGCTACAGTCGAATCTTCTTCTTCAGAAAGAATAAGTTCACCATATTTATTGATGTATTCTTTCTGCTTGTTTTCAATCATTCTGATTTCTACAAGGGCTTCCTTTAAATCTCCCTGATTGTAATAATTCAAACTGTTGAAGGCATTTACAAGCATATATTCATATACATTTCCAGCATAGTCGGATGCATTTTCATTTCCTATAACAGAAGCAATTCCTTTTGTAATACTCCGTGTAAATGCATCATCAAGAGCCGCATTTGTCGCATTAAAATATGCTGCTGAACCCGCATAGTCTCCGGCATAGTTTTTCAAAAGAGAAATATCAATTGCAGTATCGATGTTTTCCGCCGATTTTGTTTTCTCAAGCATTGAGGCACAAGTGTCATATTCACCACTTTCAAAATGCTCATTAAATTTTGCATGATCAAATTTCGTTGAACCACAAGCAGTGAAGAAAAACAGACACGCAACAGAAATTATCAGGAAACATTTTTTCATAAGTGTTGACTAGAGTTTTACCTTTGCCCTTTTTATAATTTTCTTTATCGAATCATCTTCTCCAGTCCAAAGGATTCTGTTGGTTTCAATATCTACAAGCTGCACATCAACGAAATATGCACGGACAGATTTTTTACCTTCCTTCTGAACGATGGATTTTACAGTTCCAATGAGCATGTAGTCGGCTGCCGTTTCATTTCCAATTGCCTTTGCATTTGATGTGGTACTCTGCTGATCATCCTTTTCTTCGCGGAGATAATCACGCTCATTTTTAGATGCAACAAAATTCATAACACCACTGTTGATAATTGCATTGCGAAATTTATTTTCAATAATGGAAGTGTCAATGTGTTCAGAACTGTTGTTTTCTATTTTCCCGATGATTGCAAAAGGCATGTCGCCGGTTTTGCTTTCAATTACAGCAGACTTCTTTCTTACTGCTGGAGATTTTACACACTGATCGATAAGGCTATCGCAAACAATCTTTACATCGTTGTCATTCCAGAATCCATCAAGATCTGTAAGCTTATCCGAATCAACTCTTTTTACCTTGGCACTAAAACATAAGGCCGAACAGATTGAAAGCAAAACAATGCTTAATAAAATATTTTTTCTCATTCCTTTCCTCTTAAAAATTTTACAGTTTCTTTAAACATATAATAGAACAACTAATATTTATTTGCTATACTTTTTTATTATTCGGTACTCATTTGATAGGAGATATATTTTATGAACCAGAACGAAATCCTTGAAGCTGCAAAGAAATACATTGCAGAAGAAAAAGACGCAGATTTCCGCAAGGAAGTTGAAGCTCTTGTTGCAAAGAAGGACATGAAGGAACTTGAAGACCGTTTCTACACAACACTTGAATTCGGAACAGGTGGCCTCCGTGGTGTTATGGGTGGTGGAACAAACCGCATGAACACTCTTGAAATCAACAAGGCAACTCAGGGCCTCGCTAACTACGTAATCAAGGCTTTCCCTGCAAAGGCAAAGAAGGGAACACTCAAGGCAGTTGTTGCATACGACAGCCGCAAGAACTCTGACAAGTTTGCAGAAGCAACAGCACGCATTTTTGCAGCAAACGGAATCACAGCTTATCTCTTTAAGTCACTCCGCCCAACTCCAGAACTTTCATTTGCAATCCGCAAGCTTAAGGCTCAGACAGGTGTTGTTGTAACAGCATCACACAACCCACCTCAGTACAACGGATACAAAGCATACTGGGATGATGGTGCACAGGTTATCGAACCACATGATGTTGGTATCATTAAGGAAGTTAACGCTGTTGAAAAGATCAACACAATGAGCAAGGCTGCTGCAGTTAAGGCTGGCAAACTCATCGTAATCGACAAGGAAATCGACGAACCATACTGGGCAATGATCAAGAAGGAACTCTTCCGCCCAGCCCTCATTAAGAAGGAAGCTAAGAACGTTAAGATCGTTTACACACCACTTCACGGAACTGGTGCAATGCACGTTGAAAAAGTTCTCGGTGATCTCGGACTCAAGGTAATCACAGTTCCAGAACAGAAAAAGCCAGATGGAGCATTCCCAACAGTAGAAAAGCCAAATCCAGAAGAAGCACCAGCACTCAAGATGGCTGTTGAACTTGCAAAGAAGGAAAAGGCAGATGTTGTAATGGCAACAGATCCTGATGCAGACCGCTTTGGTACAGCATTCCCAGATGAAAACGGAAACTACGTTCTCGTTACAGGAAATCAGATGGGAGCCCTTCTCTGCGATTACATCCTCCTTTCACGCACAGAAAAGAATAAGATGCCAGAAAATCCTGCTTGTATCCGCTCAATCGTAACATCTCCATTCGTTGATGCAATCTGTAAGAAGTACAAGGTAAAGCTCATCGAAGTTCTCACAGGATTCAAGTGGATCGCAGCAGCAGAAGCAGAATTCGAAAAGAACAAAACAAACAACTATGTATTCGGTCTTGAAGAAAGCTACGGATACAAGATTGAAAAGTCAGTAATGGACAAGGACGGTGTTTCAGCAGCTGCCCTCTGTGCAGAAATGACACTCTACTGGAGAAGCCAGGGCGTTTCATTGCTCCAGCGTCTCGACGACATGTACAAGAAATACGGATACTTTGAAGACCGCGCAATCAGCAAGTACTTCCCAGGCGTTAAGGGTCCTGCAATCATGGGCGGAATCATGACAAAGCTCCGCACAGAAGGTCTCAAGACTCTTGGTGGAAAGAAGGTTCTCAAGATCCGCGACATCGGAGAACAGGTTGAATTCGATCCTGCAAAGAAGGACAAGAAGAAGAAGCTCAAGTTCCCAAAGAGCAACGTTCTCCAGTTCTTCCTTGAAGGCGGCACAATCGTTTCTGCACGTCCATCTGGAACAGAACCAAAGATCAAGTTCTATATCAACAGCTGTACACCAGTTAAGGGTGGAAAGGATGAGGAACTTGCAAAGTCAAAGGCAGAAGCAGCTAAGCTTTGTGATGCAATTTCAAAGGAAATCAACAAGATCCTTGATTCTGCAAAATAATTTTTACTGAATTAAACAAAAACTCAGAATATGGCGGATTGCATTCAGAAATGCTTTGCAATCCGCTTTTTTTGTTATGGGCAAAATAAAAACACTTACAGACAACAGAAGAACCGTCCGGGATTTTTTTGAAAAGGACTATGTATATGTTGCGGTCGATACGGAAACAACGGGTCTTCATCCCAAAGAAAATTTTCTCATTGAAATTGGCGCCGTAAAATTCAACCGATACGGTCTTCTTGATGAGCCTTTCGACATTCTTATTAAACCTCCCGTTGAAATTCCCATGTACATAACCCAGCTTACAGGAATCGATGATTTCATGGTAAGTAAAAGTCCTACAGCTGCGGAGGCCATTGAAAGATTCAAGGAATACTGCGGTGGGAAAGATACAATTTTGATTGCTCATAACGCTCCCTTTGACATTCATTTTATCGATGCTGAACTAGAACGAATTGGACAGACAAAGCTCGAGCATCAGGTAATAGACACTCTTGTAATGGCCAGGGCATTTCATCCTGACTTTAAAGGAACTGAAGAAGGAGCATACAGACTTCAATCTCTTGCCAAGCGCTATGGAATAAATGTGCTTCAAGCACACAGGGCTAACGATGACGCCAGAGTCTGCATGGAACTTTTTAAGGAACTTGTACTGGAAAGGAAAGAAAATACGGACATAAAAAAACTTGCTCAACTTGCCCTCAATTCCTGACATTTAATTTTCCTTTTTTTATGTTATAATTATTTTTATGAAACCATGGAACGGATTTAGAAAAGGAATAAACCTTGGTGGCTGGCTTTCACAGAGTAGCTTGAAAAAAGATCATCTTGATACATTCATCACAAAAGAAGACATAAAGCAGATTGCAGACTGGGGACTTGATCATGTGAGAATTCCTGTTGATTATATACTCCTGCAGGACGAAAAAGGCGGAACAGTTGAAACAGGATTTGAATACATAGACCGCTGCCTCCAATGGTGTGACGAATACAATGTAAACCTCATCATTGAAATTCATAAGTTCTACGGTTACTACTTTCTTGACGGAGAAACCGACGAAGGATTTTTCCACAATGAAAAAGTCATCATGAGATTCATAAATATCTGGATTTCCATTGCAAAACGCTACGGATCAAGACCAGACAGAATCTGCTTTGAACTTCTGAATGCCGTAATGGATGCAACAGATCAGGATTCCTGGATGAACATTGCAAGAAGTGCCATTTCAATTATCCGTGTATTTGCACCGACAACAAAAATTCTTGTATGCGGCTCAAGCCATTCAAGTGTTAATGCAATAACAACCCTTTCGGATTTTCATGACCCTAATGTTGGATTTAGTTTTCACTGCTACGAACCTTTGCTTTTCTGCCAGCAGCAGGCTTATTGGAGAGACGATATTCCAAACGATGCAAAAATGAGCTTTCCTGTATCAAAGGAAGAATACCATGAACGCCTGGAAAAATATCCGGCAATCAGATTTTCGGCAAAGAATACCTGTCCAGATCTTCTTGGTCCCGATTACTTCAAGAACCTTTTTCAGCGTGCTGTAAACTATGTCGAAAAACTCAACACCATCATTTACTGCGTTGAATACGGTGCCATTGACCGTGCAGACAACGCCTCTACCCTTCAATGGTTCAAACAGATACACGAAGCCTTTGAATTTCACGGAATCGGTAGGGCACTATGGACATATAAGGAACTTGATTACGGTTTGAAGGACCAGCGTTTTGAAGGCATCAGGGAAATTATTTTGCAGTACCTTTAGAAGAATCAGTCATCCCGAATTTATTTCGGGATCTTTATAGAATTTCCAGTGCAGCCCCTGAATCAAGTTCAGGGTGACAATTATCCTCTTGGATCTTTTGCCGAGACTTTTTCGTAAATGCGAAGCATTTTTGACGCGGACGCGGCAAAGAAAAAGTCTAACGAAGGCGGCTTGGGGCTTTAGCCACGAGGTGCCTTCGCAGGGTCTATAGGCGAAGACTTCTGGAACACCATCAGGCACATCTGGTTTGTCCCCTTGATGCTGTCTGTTCCTGCAGTTCCTATTACATCACCGAATACAAGGTAGTCGCCTTTCTTTACCTTTATCGACCCCAGTCCACTATAAACATAGATATGCCCCGTCTTTGTCTGTACGAAAACAACCTGACCGTAACCGCGATAGTTTCCAACATACATTACGGTTCCAGCCCTGATCGCAGTGACATTCTCATTTTTTGCACATCCAAGCTGAACACCGCTGATTTTTCCTGTCATGTATGTGATTGTCGGATTCTTAACAGGCCATGAAAGGTTTGGATCGCCTTTCTTTGCAGAATATTTTCTTGGATCATCTGGAAGCGACGGAAGATTTGCATTGGCTGTGTCTACAATCGTCACAGGAATCTTAAGCTTCTGTCCAGCCTTAAGTTCAGACTTTGAATCAAGCCCATTAAGGGTTTTTAGCTCATCAACCGTGATGGCATTGACCTTGGCAATGTGGTAGAAAGTGTCCCCCTTCTGAACCGTATATGTATCAAATTTTCTTGCTTCAACTTTTGTGTCGGCAGAGTTGGTTTCAACTGTTTTTGATTCAGTCTTTGATCCCTCTGTAGAAGAAGCCACTCCCTTATGGGGAATCTTTATCTTCTTTCCAACTTTTAGGACTTCATTTTTAGTAAAGCCATTTATTTCAAGAAGCTCATCTACGGTAATCGAATTGTTTTTTGCAATGCGGTAGAAAGTGTCGTCTTTCTGCACCACATATGTATCGTAGGCAACCGATGAATTTGACTCTGCCTTTTTTTCAGCCTTGTCTATGCCTGGAATTTTAAGCGCTTGACCGATCTTAAGAGTATCATTTTCAGTAAGTCCGTTTGCCGAATAAATTTCGCTTACCTTTACGCCATATTTTCTTGCAATGGAATAATAGGTATCGCCGCTTTCAACCTTGTGTGTAATGTCTGCAAAAGCAAGGGCAGACATGGAAATAAAAACAACGGATGCGGAAATAAAAAATTTAGACACTTTCATAGTCTGATTTTCGGCATAATTTCCAAACGACTGAAGAATTCTTTTCAAATTCCCTTTATTAAGGCGTGCATATTCACTATAATGCATTGGCAAGTATCTATTATCATTTTTCTATATTAGGAGTAAATCATGGCATATTATTATGAAGAGCCTTCTCACACATTCGCTGAGTATCTTTTGATTCCAGGCTATACATCAGAAGAGTGTATTCCGGACAATGTTTCCCTCAAGACTCCAGTCGTACGCTACAACAAGAAAGCAGGTGAAAAACCAGCTCTTACAATGAACATTCCTATGGTTTCTGCAGTAATGCAGTCAGTTTCAGATGATAAGCTTGCCATCGCACTTGCAAAGGAAGGTGGAATCAGTTTCATCTTCGGTTCACAGACAATTGAAAACCAGGCAGCAATGGTTGCCCGCGTTAAGGCATACAAGGCTGGATTCGTAACTTCAGACTCAAACATCCGCCCAGACCAGACAATACAGGAAGTAGTTGACCTTATTGCCACAACAGGCCACAGCACAATTGCAGTTACTAGCGACGGATCAGCACACGGAAAGCTTGAAGGAATCATCACAGAACGCGACTACAGAATCAACCACGTTTCACCAGACGCAAAGGTTTCTGAATACATGACTCCATTCTCTAAGCTCGTTACAGGCAAGGACGGAATCACACTTTCTGAAGCAAACGACCTCATCTGGACACACAAGGTAAACCAGCTCCCAATCATCGACGGAAACGGAAACCTTGTATCAATGGTATTCCGCAAGGACTTTGACAACCATCAGACTTATCCAAACGAAAACCTTGATTCACAGCACAGATATATCGTAGGTGCAGGTATCAATACACGCGACTACATGGAACGTGTTCCTGCCCTCCTCGACGCAGGTGTAGATGTTCTTTGTCTCGACTCTTCAGAAGGTTACTCTTGCTGGCAGGGAAAGGCTCTTAAAGATATCCACGCTAAATGGCCAAACGCAAAGGTTGGTGCTGGAAACGTTGTTGACCGCGAAGGATTCATGTACCTTGCAGAACAGGGTGCAGACTTCATCAAGATCGGTATCGGTGGCGGTTCAATCTGTATCACTCGCGAAACAAAGGGTATCGGACGCGGACAGGCTACAGCAACAATCGAAGTTGCAAAGGCACGCGACGAATACTATGCAAAGACTGGAATCTACATTCCTATCTGTTCAGACGGTGGCGTAGTTCATGATTACCACATCACTCTTGCCCTCGCTATGGGTGCAGACTTTGTAATGCAGGGCCGCTACTTTGCACGCTTTGATGAATCACCAACAGCAAAGCTCAATATCAATGGAAGCTATGTGAAGGAATATTGGGGCGAAGGTTCAAACCGCGCACGCAACTGGCAGCGCTATGACCTTGGCGGAAAAAAGACACTTTCTTTCGAAGAAGGCGTTGACTCTTATGTTCCATACGCAGGACACTTGCACGACGGTGTTGCTCTCACAACAAGCAAGATCATCCACACAATGTGCAACTGTGGTGCCCTTTCAATCCCTGAACTTCAGGAAAAGGCAAAGATTACCCTCGTAAGCCAGACAACAATCAGTGAAGGTTCGGCTCACGACGTAACAGTTAGAAACACTTCTATCCATAGCTAATCAATTTGTAAATTTTTTGACTGCATCTGGCGCTGAATGCATCTCATGCAGTCAGGAGGATTTTATATGAACGTTGTAATCATCGGTGCCCAGTGGGGAGATGAAGGAAAAGGTAAGATCGTAGACTACCTTGCAGAAGATGCCAAGTATGTTGTTCGCTATTCAGGCGGCCCAAATGCTGGACATACAATCGTTGTAGACGGAAAGCAGTTTGCCCTCCATCAGGTTCCAAGCGGAATCCTTTACAAGGACAAGACAGTATTCCTTGGAAGCGGAATGGTAATTGACGCAGAAGCCCTTTTCAACGAACTCCAGATGCTCAAGGACAACGGCATCGACTGGGAAGGCCGTGTATTTATCTCTGACCGTGCACAGCTCATCCTTCCAAAGTACAGAACAATGGACAAGGAACGCGATGCACAGCGCAAGCGTCCAATCGGAACAACAGGCCGCGGTATGGGTATTGCATATGCAGAAAAGGCACACCGTGACGGCGTTCGTCTTGCCGACCTTGACTGGGCAGACAAGATGGCAGAATTCGACGGGGAAGACCTTGAATACATCAACAAGTACAAGGACCAGCTCCTTTCAATGAGAGTTGACCTTGTTGCAAAGATGCACGAATTCAGAAAGGACAACATCCTCTTTGAAGGTGCCCAGGGTGCAATGCTCGACATCGACTCAGGTACATATCCATACGTTTCTTCTGGAACATCTTGTGCAGCAGGTGCATGTACAGGTTCAGGAATCGGTCCACACTCAATCGACCAGATTCTCGGTGTCTTCAAGGCATATCAGACACGTGTTGGAAACGGTCCAATGCCAACAGAATTCAATGAATCAGATGAATCAGAAAGCGAACTTTGCCGCTATGTACGCGACACAGGCCGTGAATACGGTGTAACAACTGGTCGTGCACGCCGCTGCGGTTACCTTGACCTGGTTGCCCTCCGCTATGCATGCCGTTTCAACAGCATGGACGGTCTCGTTCTTACACACCTTGACATCTATGATGCAATGGATCAGATCGAGGCCTGTGTAGCATACGAAATCGACGGAAAGATCGTAACAGACTTCCCATCAAACGTAGACATGCTCAACAAAGCAAAGCCAGTTCTTGAAAAGTTTGACGGATGGAAGACTTCACTCAAGGAAATCAAGAAGTACAGCAAGCTTCCTAAGAACGCACGCAAGTACATTGAATTCATCGAGGCTTTCACAGAAACTCCAGTTTCAATCGTAAGCGTTGGCTACGAAAGAAACGAGACTTTCATCAGAAAGAATCCTTGGAAATAATCTGGCTGTAAAAGGCTGATCAATAGGGCTGTCCAATGTGACGGCCCTTTTTCATTTCAAACAGCCTGCTTAAGATTCTCAATCTCAAGGCTGCGGATATATTCTTCCATCCTGCGGTAGTTTGCGCACTTGATGGATTCCTTAGTATACATGATGAGTGAAACAAGGAAAGCAGCAAAATTAACGGCAGCAATTGAATAAAAAACATAATACAACATATAAACACCTCACTATCTCTTGATGTCTAAAAGATACCATAGACACTCTATCAGTTGATGATATAGGGTGAAAAATATTGCAAATAAAATAAAAAAGTTAGAAAATGTCCCTATGACTAAATATACACGCAAAATCAATTATCACGAGACGGACAAGATGGGCATCACCCATCACTCAAACTATATCAAGTTCATGGAAGAGGCACGCGTTCAATACCTTGAAGAAATCGGAATGCCTTTTGAAGAAGTAGAGCGCAAAGGAATAGGCTCACCAGTAGTAGGATTGGACATTGATTACAAGACTCCAACTGAATTCGCGGACATACTTGAAATTGAAGTGAAGGTACTTGGCTACAACGGACTCAAGCTTGAAATAGGTTATGTGATGAAAAACAAGAAAACTGGCGCCCTATGTGTAACTGCACATTCACGCCATTGCTTTCTCAAGGATGGAAAGCTTTACAACTTCAAGCGGGCTGCAGATCCATACGATGAACTCATGCAGAAGGCACTTGAAGAAGACACAAAATAAAAACCAGCATATAGGAAATGTCATTGTCGGGCTTGGCCCGACAATCAGCTACCTGTCTTTCTGACTTATGCTGGATAATTCAGATGTGCATCATCAATGTTGTAGAGCGTTTTTTCAAGATAGCGTTTTGCAACGTACTTTGCCATCGGAAGATTCTGGTCAAGGTAGTTGCCGCATTCTTCAGGTTTTGCACCAGGAATTTCTCCTTCAAAATCACGGACAAATTCAAACATCTTTGTCATGAAAGGAACCATTTCCTTGCTGGTAACTTTTCCTTCAACAAGAAGATAGCAACCAGTTCTGCATCCCATTGGACCAAAGTAAACGATTTTTTCTGCCCATTCCTTGTCATTGCGTGCAAAGGTAGCACAAAGATGCTCGATGGTGTGAAGTTCCGCAGTATTGAGAACAGGCTCATCATTTGGCGATGTAATACGTATGTCAAAAGTTGTAATGAAGGTTTCACCAAACTTATCAATGCGTGAAACATAGAGACCAGGTTCAAGCTTGATGTGATCGATTGTAAAACTTGCGATTTTATCCATATTAAAAAATCTCCTTTACCATGGACTTGAATTTATTTCCACGGTCAAATTCATTTGTAAACATTCCAAAAGAAGTTGCACCTGGACTGAACACTACAGGAATCCTATTACCGCCCACGGGCTTTCCGTAAATCTTTGAAGCAGTTTCCGACATAAGGTTTGTCTTTAGCATTCCAAGAAGTATCGAAAGGGAATCAAAAGGACCATAGTAATTTACATTGCGTTCCTTCAGAAGAGGAAGGAGCTTGTCCGTTCCTGTTCCTGCAAGAAGATAGATTTCATAAGGTTTGAAACGGGAACCATCTTCTCCACTAAGGCATTTTGCAAGAGGAAGGAAATCAAGTCCCTTGTCAGTACCACCAGTAATAAATATCACCTTCTGCTCAAATGACTGACTTGCAGCGGCGGCTGCTTCCGGTACAGTTGCACAGCTGTCATTGAAGAATGATATCTCCCTGCCGTCAACTGGACTTTCCCATTCATGAAATTTTTCAAGACGATGAGTAATGCCTTTCCATTCACCAAGAATATTCATGGACTGTTCTGCGGCAACGCCCATAAGATAAAGGGCAAGACCTGCATTGAGAACATTTATCTTCATGTGATTGCCAGGAACCTGGAGACTTCCCATAATCTGTTCTACCTGAAGACACTTGTTGCGCGCATGAGCACTCATAAGATCAGTTGGAAGCCTAACATACCCTGCTGTAAATTCGCGGCTTTCATTTTTCTGGAAAACACCGGCAACATCTGCAGGGAGTTCATTTTTACTGTAACGAAGCACACGACCTTTTGTTTCGCTTGCGAATAAATCACCCCAGCAACGGCAACCAGCTTTTGGATTTGCACAGTCCCTAAGATAGTCATCATCATCAAAATCAAGGATGGTAAAGTCCTTTTCATCCTGGTCAGCATAAATAAGCTTTTTGTCTTCAACATAGCTGTCCATATCGCCGTACCAGTTCTGATGGTCAGGTACAATCTTTGTGATGATTGAAATCTTTGGCTTGAGGGCTTTTCTACCGCGAAGGTCTGCCAGCTGCCAGCTTGAAAGCTCAAGAACAACTGGAGTTGTGCCGTCTGTCTTTGAAAGGAAAGTCAAAGGGCTTACAGTAATGTTTCCGCCAAGAAAGCATTTGAAGCCAGCCTGATTCAAGGCATAAGAAAGGGCACTTACTGTACTGGATTTCCCCTTGCTTCCGGTTACAGCAATAATTGGAGCCTTTGTAAAGTGAAGGAAAATGCTGATGTCAGTCTCAATGGCCTTTGCTGTGGCAAGGAATTTGTTACCTTGAATTTTAACTCCAGGATTCTTGATTACGCAGTCGGCATTTTCAAAATCTTCAATCCTATGTTCTCCAAGAACATAGCGAAGCCGAGACAAATCCAGGGAAGGATCAGTCCCAATGGAATTGATTGTTGGAGCAAGCTGTTCCGCAGTCTTCATGTCTGTTACAGTAACATAGGCACCGTGATGAAGAAAGAACCTTACGCAGGCTTCTCCACCGCCGTTGAGACCAAGTCCCATGACGGTAACTTTCTTTCCGCGGATATCTTCAAGTGTGTTAAAGGCACAGCCTTCAGGGTAAACATGTGGTGTCATATTAAACTCTTGTAGTGCAAAGCTGATTCTTTGCGTTGTATTCTGCTATGGCTTCATCAAAAAGATAATCAATCAAATCTGAATATTTAAGCCCTGCACTTTCGCACATTTTTGGGAACATGCTGATGCTTGTAAATCCAGGAATTGTATTGATCTCATTAAGATAGATAGAACCGTCATCACGATCGATAAAGAAATCTACGCGTGAAAGACCACTTGCGCTTACGGCAGTATAAGCCTTTTTTGCTGTTTCGCGGATGAACTCAAGCTTGTCGCTATCAAGCAAGGCTGGAATCTTAAGTTCTGCACCATCAGGATCGTTGTACTTGGCATCATAGTCATAGAATTCATGCTTTGGAACGATTTCACCAGGACCGTAAGCCTTAAGCATCGAGCATGGAACATTTGCATCTGCAGTGATGCTGTTGCCAGTTACAGAACATTCAACTTCACGGGCATTGATTGCCTTTTCAATGAGGACCTTGTTGTCCCAGCTGAATGCTTCCATAAGAGCAAATGAAAGTTCCTTTGGATTTGATGCTTTTGATGCACCGTCGCTTGAACCTGCAGAACATGGCTTTACAAAAAGAGGGAACTTGAGGGTGTCGATTGCCTTTGCCACAAGCTTGTCGTATTCAGCAGAATTATTGATGTCTGCCTTAGTAAGGCACATATATGGAACAACAGGAAGTCCTGCTTTTTCCCAGATGATTTTTGTCGTTACCTTGTCCATTGTAACTGCAGAAGACATTACGCCACAGCCAACATAAGGAACTCCAACCATTTCAAAAAGGCCCTGAAGGGTTCCGTCTTCGCTGTAAGTTCCGTGCATCACAAAGAATACGACATCGGCAGCAATTGTTTTTCCGCCGCAGGTAAAGGCAGCAGCTGTTCCACCACCAGGAATTACATTAACGCGCTTTGCTTCATCTGCATGAACGGAAAGCTTTGCCTCTGGATTTGCCTTGAGTTCTGCAATTACGGATGCATCTTCAAGATACCACTTGCCGTCCTTGCTTACTGAAATCAAGGTGATTTCATGCTTGTCGGAAATATTTCTAAGAACGGATGCGCAGGAAATAAGTGAAATCTCATGTTCGCCAGAGCGTCCGCCATACATCAATGTAACTTTCATTTTAATTCTCCCAATGCTTTTTTTGCCTCGCTGATTTCATCGTAAGGCATTATATGGTCTTTAAATATGATTGAATTTTCGTGGCTCTTTCCAAGAAGAAGAACTATGTCGCCCTTACCTGCAAGGGCAAAGGCTTTTCTGATGGCTGCAGGTCTATCTGGAATAAGGAACAAATCCTTGCCATCGATTTTCCCAGCTTTTCTGGAACCAACTGCTATATCCTCAAGAAGTGCCATTTCATCTTCACCGCGAGGATCTTCATTTGCAAGAATTACATAGTCGCAGAATTTTGCAGCAATCTCACCTTGCAACGGACGTTTTTTTGTATCTCGTTCACCACCTGAACCAAAGACGCTGATTATTTTCCCCTTGCAGCGGTTCTTTACAGGAGGGAATATGGTTTCAAAACTTGATGGAGTATGAGCATAGTCAACGATTACTTCAAATGGCTGACCTTCATCAACAACGGTCATTCTACCCTTTACGCTTTCAAGCTTTTCGCACTCTGCAGCAAGTTCTTCAATTGATTTTCCTGTGGTCTCACTGACGGAAAGAATTGCAGTCATGATGTTGTAGGCATTGAAGGCACCAGGAACAGGAGCTTTAACGGAAACTGATTTTCCGCCTACAGTCAGGTCAAAGGAAATTCCTGTGCTTGTAGAAACAATATTCTTTGCAGAGGCTACAGGCATTCCAGCAGGAACGGCAGGCAACTCAACGGCGTTGGTTTCAACGGCGTGTTTTCCAGCCCTTCCTTCAGTTGTAAATCCAACAACCTTGTTTTTTGTACACTCAGCAAAATAAACGGCAGCAGGATCTTCAAGATTGACGATTCCAACAGCAGGAACAACAGTTTCAGTTCCAGCAATGGTTTTATTATGGTCGTGTTTGTCCAAGGCCCTGAAAAGATTTGCCTTGTCACTCTTGTACTGCTCGTAGGTTCCGTGGAATTCAAGGTGCTCCAAAGTAACATTCATGAAGGCACCACAGTCAAAAAGCACATCACCAAGACGATTTGTTTTTTCGCTCAAACCGTGGCTTGAACTTTCAACAACCGCATGGGTACAACCGTTTTCAAGCATTTCGTAAAGTTCACGCTGAACGATCGTAGCTTCAGGAGTTGTCTGATGCTCAGGATTTGCAATGGCATCTCCACCAAGGGAATACTGAACCGTAGAAATGAACCCCGCTTTAAAGCCTGACAGACGCAAAAGCTGCCAGATGAAAGCAACTGTAGAACTTTTTCCTTCGGTACCTGTAACCCCATAGACAACAAGCTTCTTTGAAGGATAGTCATAGAAACATGCAGACATAGGAGACATGGCAAAGCGGCTTGATTCTACCTTAATGAAAGCTACTTCACGGCCATTTCTTGCTTCTTCTATGTTTTTCTTTTCTTCGTCGGTAATGTCACCTTCAAAAACTACAGCAACTGCACCGTTCTTAATGGCGCTGGCAATAAATCTGTTTCCCGTAGTATGGGTTCCAGGCAAAGCAAAGAAAAGGGAACCAGGCTTTACGGCACGGCTATCAAAAACAAGGGAATCAACTTCAACCGCAGAAAGATCAGTCTCTGAAATATTTTTATATTCAATTGAGTCTATGAACTCAGACAAAAACTTTTTCATAGATTTCATTCTATACTTTTACAAACAATTTAACAATTAGAAGAATAGTGGTATAATTTTATATTATGGAAGATAAAGTAAAAATTAAAAAACCATTACCTCTAAAAATAATTTTTGGAATCCTAATCGTTTTATGTTCCCTATTGCTCTCAATTGGAGCATGGATTGCATATTCAGCATTGAACAGAATTTCACCTTTAAAATTCATTCCTGAAAATTACACGGCAATAATACACACGGACAAAATTTATTCAGCAGTAGAACCGCTGGTAGGACTCAAAGCTGCAGAAACAATTCTTTCTGAACCTTCTCTCTCTTCTGTCCGTGAGCCATACATGAACGCAAGGGCTTTCATCAACAATGCAAGTCCACTGCTTACAAAACTCATGGACATAAGAATCGACACCGCCCTTTACATTGAAGAAGCCAATGGTTTCGTAGCGGTCGTTGATCTGGGATGGCTTTCATTTGCAACAAGACTATCTTCTGTCATCGCAGGATTCCTTCATGTAAAGGACCTTACATGGGGTGACGGTCATTTTGAATACAAGGCTGGGGAAACAACAATCTATGCAAAGCCTTATAAAAACATAATCATAGTCACCACATCAAAAGAACTTTTTGATGAATCATCACACAACTTTGCTTCACGAAATCTGACATCATCAGAAAAAAAAGAAATTGAAGGTAAAAAGACAAGCGCACTGAAAATTCTTGCTCCATCATTGAAAATCGCAAAGATGAAGGCACTTGAAAATTTCTACACTGAAACGGCAGAAAAGATTCTCGGAAAGGACAACCTTTCTTCCATAACCTTCAACATCACCAACGACAACATCGATGTAAGCCTTAACATTCCAATCAACAAAGAAGAATGCAACACCGATCTTACAAGCCTCTTCAAGCTGAACTCAACACAGCCTAGAATTCCAGCACTTCTTTCAAGCGATACCCAGTACTACACCCTCATAAATCTTGCATCTCTTGAGCAGATGAAAAATTCTTTCTTCCCTCTAATCCAGAAAACAACCGACATAGAGGCAACATGGAAGAAAGCCAATGGTCTTTGCAAGACACTTTTCTCCATGACACTTGAAGACATTCTTTTCTCTTGGACAGGAAATGAAATCACAGCATTCGGAATTGAAGGTTCAAGCGATCCTGTATTTGCCCTTCAGATAAAGGATGAATCACAACGAGCAAAGGTCTTTGACAAGCTCAACAATTCGATCCTCATCAACACCAACACAAGCCTTATCGTAAATGGAATGAGACTTCCATGTCTTGAACTTCCAGGATTCCTATCTGGTCTGCTTTCTATTTTCAATGTAAATCTTCCACGCCCATTCTATCTTGTAAACAACGGGTACATATATTTTTCAATGTCCCCACAGAACCTTTCTTCCGTCTATACGCACATCAACAAGAACTACGTGATCTCAAGAAACGTAAACTGGAAAACCGTTTCCACAAACGCAAAACCCAATACAAGCCTTGAGCTTTTCTACAACCTCAAACGAAGTCTTCCATTCTTCCTGGACAACACTTCCCTCACGTCTAAAATCCTTAAGCTCTATGGAATCGGGCGTTTTGATTTTGAAATCAAGGACGATGGACTCCAGGCAAGACTTTATGCAAGTGCAATATCACAGGAAGATTCACCCATGCTTGCAGGATTTCCTAAGGCAACAGGAAAAATCAGCGACTACAACCTTATTGCCGACAACGAAAAGGAACCTGAAAACCTTTATTGGATTGAAGAAGACACAAAACTAAAATGCCTCAACCTCAATTCCCTTGAACAGAAAACTCTCGACACATTCGAAAGCAAGATCTACATCGCTTCGACAAAGGGATCTGCAGGAAAGGACAACAAACTTTGGGTAAATACTGACCAGGGCGACATTTTCCTTGTGGACAAGAATCTGGGCATTGCAAAAGAATTCCATACGGACTCTGTATTCACATCAGGTGGAACAGTATACAAGGATTCCTATGTAATCCCAACAAAAGATGGAAGCCTTATCTTTGCTGACAGCAATGGAAACATTGAGGAAGTCTACATTGGTTCTGACCTCAATTTCAAAAGCCGCCCAGCAGTATGTGAAAACTACATTGCTGTATACAGCCGTGGATTTGAAGGTGAAATCTACCTTCTCAAAGACAAAGAATGCATCAACAGAAACAATCCTATGATCGTAGATGGAATTGGATTCGGCTCTCCTGCCATCGCCAAGATTGACGGAACAATCACCATTGCATTCCTTACCCAGAAAGGAGAATTCTATCTTTTCAAGGAAGGAAAACTAGAAGATGGATTCCCTATCGAAACAAGAAAAGTGTTCACAACAAACGTGGTATACGACAGGAATTCCTTCTACACACTTTCAGACGACGCAGTAATCTACAAATTCAACGCAAACAAAACTTATTCCTGCGTAAAGCTTCCTGATGTACAGAGCGCAAAAGAAGCCTACATCAGCTCAAAGAACTTTGAAGGATGGGAAGGAATCTATGCAAGCGGAGACAGCAACGTCCTCTATGGATTCAGTCCTGACCTTGAGCTCCTCATGTCATTCCCACTGGCAGGTCGTGGAGTTCCTGTATTTGCAGATGTCAACAAAGACAAAAATACAAACTGTCTGGTGCTTTCCATCAGCAGAGAAATTAATTCATGGAGGCTTAAATGAAAAGACTTTCAATACTAGCAACCGCATTTCTTCTCGCGTTCACTGGCTGTGCATCATTGCAGAAGGACATCTTCATTTCTGCGGAAGAAACAGTAAATTCTGAAAGAGTTCTTGAACTTGAAAATCAGGTCATTGAATTGGACAGCTCATTCATGCTGAACGGAAAAGAGCTGTCAAAGGATGACAACATTCAGGCAGACTTCATCAAAAGAGAAATTGAAAATGAGCTTAGGCAGCCTCATCTGGACAAGGTCGTTGAAAGTCGTCTTCTTGCACTAAAGGGAAGATGTGCCTACATGCAAGGAAAAAAATCCGAAGCATCAAAGTGCTGCAGCAACGCCAAAAAAAAGTATGAAAATGATGTTCAGCTCCTTATCCTCCAAAGAAGACTTGGACTTATTTCTGACATAAGCACCTACAGGCTCAAGATTGATTCTGAAGCCCTTACAATAGAAGATGCTCTCGAGCATTTTGACAAAGGTGAATACGACATAGCCGCAGGCCTCTTTGATCTTGCCTTTGTAAACCCAGAGTCGACATACAAGAGTCATTATATTGCACTTAGAGAAAAAGCATGGAATCTTAGAAACATTGATTCTGGAAACATATCCGTAGACTGGAACAAAAACACTATGACCGTCCTCCAGATGATGTCTCTGGCAAATTCCAAGGAAGGCTTTCTTGATTATTATACTGCCGGTAAAAAATATGAAGGGAAAAAGCTTTTTCAGTTGCTTTCAAGGACAGGTCTGATGAACAGCACAAGCGGATCTTCAGAGCAGATTACAGAAAAAACCACTGTGACAAGAATCCTGTCGGCAAGATTCCTTTGGAACCTGTACACTTCAAAAAACAGCATCAATCCAACTAAATATTCTACAAAATACAGAGCCCGCGAAAACGCAAAGAGTCCTGTTGCTGATGTTGAACTTGACAATCCTGATTTTGATGCAGTTCTTGGTACGGTAGAAAATGAAATCATGATATTGCCAGACGGAAAGAATTTTGAACCGGACAATCTTTTTTCTGCCGCAGAATTTGACAGCTGTTTGAAAAAGATAAAATAAACTACAACAGGAGTAAACAATGCTTATCTCAATTCTAATCTACGGATTTACCCTTGCCCTTCTTTTCTGGGGAAGCAGCTTTGCAAAAAAAGGACAGCTCAAAGCAGACTATCTTTCTATTGAGAATTCAACCGCAGCAAAAGGATTTGCCTGTCTCGGTGTTTTCTTCCACCATGTTTCACAGAATCCTGCCTTTCAGCAAACTGCGGACATCAAATTCTTTGAATACATAGGATTCATTTTCGTAGGTATATTCTTTTTCTACAGTGGAATTGGACTTCTTAAAAGCTGGAAAGCAAAGCCTGATTACCTTTCAACATTCTTCAAAAAGAGGATGCTTCCTATCATCATAGCAATCTATGTGATGAACATTTTTTATGCAATCTTCATTTACATAGCAAAGTACAGGGAGATGGATGCACTCCGTTGGGTACTGGGTCTTTTGAACATCATCATTCTGAACGACCAGAGCTGGTATCCTATCGTAATCCTCATCATGTATGCAGCCTTTATGTTTGCCTTCAAAAAATGCAAAAAGGTCTCAAATGCAATTTTTGTTGTATTTCTCGTTGCTCTAGCTCAGCTTGTAATCTTCTGCATCGGTGGACATTTTGCATGGTGGATTGACTACGGATGGTACAAAGGTCCACAGAGTTTTGGTACAGCAAAATGGTATCAGCAGATCTGTGCCCTCTGGTTCCAGGGAGAATGGTGGGTAAACAGCACCATGTGTTTCGTAATGGGTCTTTTGTGGGCTCATCATGAAGAAAAGATAATTGCATTCTTCTCTAAAAAATACTGGTTGAAATTCAGTCTTCTCGGAATTTTGATGGCAGGAGGAATGTATCTTGGATTCTACACAATGATGAATATCAGTTACTGGTCTGAATTTGCAGGACATGGTGTTGGAAGAATCGACAAGACCATCTGTCTTGTTTCCCAGCAGGTTCAGCTTGCAACACTGCTTGCCTTCCTTACAGTACTCAAATTCAAATGGACACGAAGCAACAAGGTACTTTCCTTCTTTTCTTCAATTTCACTTGAATTCTATCTTATGCAGAGAATAGCACTCAACAGTTTCCTTTTTATTACAGGAACAAAGGAAAATCCTATCATCAAGGAATTGCACTGGAATCTTCTTGCATATTTCATTGCCGTATTTGCAGCAAATCTTTTACTTGCACTTATCTACAAGCAGATAAACAAGAAAATCACAAAATTATTGGTAAGATAAAAAATACTGACTATCAATAAGTCGGGAAAAGACCAATGACATCAGCCGCTTTTTTGTTCATCAAAAGTTCAAAGGAGTGGCTGATTTTATTTTCATCAAAGAAATAAACTTTTACGATGTGCTTTCTACGCGGAATGACAAAATCAAAAAAAGTAGTTTCAGGAACGCGGAATCGGCAACGAATTCCAGAAAGGGAAATGCACTGAGGCATCTGTTCGTTCATACCCGTTGTTTTTCTGACATAAAGTGAAAGCAGGCTGTCCTGTGGAAAACTATAGAAATAAGTTCCACCCTCACAGAACACTACAAGCCCCCACATGGAATTTTCATTCTGTTCTGGCTTAAGCTTCAATAAATTAAAGACAACGGAAGAAGCGCGAAGTTCAGCCAGCTCAAAGGAAATGACTTTATCTTCAAATTCCTCTTCAAAGGCTTTTATGAATTTCTGTTTTTCTTCTTCCGTTGTCTTCATAAGGTTACCCCGAATTATTTTGCAGGGAACATCTTTCTGAAATCTACAAGAACTTCCTGTGAATCACGTGCAGAGTCAATGTCTGTCATCTTGTTAAGATTGCGATAGAAGTCGATGAGAGGTTCAGTTTCCTTGCGGTATACTTCAAGGCGGTGTGTAATAGATTCAAGCTTGTCATCTTCACGAGTAAAGAGTTCGCCACCACACTTGTCACAAACACCTTCTACCTTTGGTGGAAGGAATTTTACATTGAAGTTAGCTTTGCAGCTCTTGCATACACGGCGGTTTGAAAGACGGGCAATGATGAGGTCATTGTTAACTTCAAAGTTTACAACCTTTACATCGATGCCAAGCTTTTCAAATGCTTCTGCCTGTGGAATTGTGCGTGGGAAACCGTCAAGAATGAATCCGTTCTTGCAGTCATCCTTCTTAAGTCTGTCTTCTACAATTTCAAGAACAACATCGTCGCCAACGAGTCCGCCAGCATCCATGATTGCCTTTACTTTCTTTCCAAGTTCTGTCTGATTCTTGATGTTTTCACGGAAAATATCACCAGTAGAAATCTGTGGAATCTTGTATTCTTCTGCAACCTGTGCAGCAAGTGTACCCTTTCCAGCTCCTGGTGGTCCTAAGAAAATAAAATTCATTGTTTTCTCCTAAAAATATTATGTAAGTTTAATTTTAATGCAGATTTCTTGATTTTGCAAATTATTAAAATAAATCGAGAGTATTGTCCAGATAAATGTTTTCCCGAACATGTATATGAAATTCGGGTTTTGTTAGATAATACAGAAGGAATTCCAGGACAAGGGCACTGCCAAGACTTCTACCTTCAATTTTAAATTCTGAGAATCCGTTTTTAAGGTAGTTTTCCTGAATGTCATTAATTCCAATGAAAACAGGATTTTCCATGGCCCTGGAAAAACTATAGCTGCCTTTTTCTTCTGCAAAAACACATCTATGTGCCGATTCCTTTAAGCCAAGATTTTTTCGGCTGACGTTTTCATAGCAGGTTTTTCTTGCAGAACAGTTTGGAAGGCAGCATTCGTTGCAAAGGAATTCTACTTTTGACTTTTGACTATCATCCAGCGAAAAAAGGTTTTCAAAATCTTTGTTCAGCCTAAAGTCGGGAACAACATATTTGAATTCAGTTCTGTTCAATTCATTTTCAAGCTGATTGAATTCTGAAAGAACTTTTGTAGTGGAAGAAACAAAATAAAAACTCGGATATTTGTTCTTTATGTAATCCAACAGAAGATCGGAATGTACAATGATGCCGTTGCCAGGAATTTTTGAAAACAGAGAACAAAGCCTATTGCATTTTTCATCACTTAAATGCTTTTCTTCTATCAATGAATTGCTGAAAGCAAGACGAGCTGAAACATTGAATTCACGGCACAGTGAAAGAACTTCTTTTTCAATTCCATTCAGACCAAAGCCAACCCTACCGCCACCCCAAAGGCAGTCTGCTGGCGCTCCGTAGATGGATCCGATTTCACACCAGTCGTAAAACCAATTCCGATGCTTAAAAAAAAGGGGAAGAAAAATCTTGTACAGGTCGTAAAATTCAAAAAGACCCGGCAGATGGTACCGGGCCTTCATAACATTAGCTTTCAATTAAAACTTAAGGATATAATTCTTTTTCTTGCCGCGGCGAACAACGATAACCTTTTCTTCGATTGCCATTGCCTTTGTTACAGGAGTATTTTCATCAGAAATCTTTTCGCCGTTGCATGTGATTGATCCCTGCGCAAAGAATTCGCGGGCTTCTCTCTTGCTTCCGCAAATCTTGTTTTCTACGAGGACATCGATGATTGCCTTTCCTTCTTCCTTGAGTTCAACAGTCGGAACATCGCGGAATCCGATTTCAATGTCCTTGAGTGAAAGGGACTTAAGGTCGCCACTAAAGAGTTTTGCGGAAATATCAACTGCCTTGTCGTATTCGGCTGCTCCGTGAAGATCTGTAATGATTTCACGTGCAAGAGCCTTGTGAGCTTCGCGGAGTTCAGGATGTTCCTTGTTCTTTGCTTCAAGTTCTTCAATCTGTTCCTTTGTGAGGAATGTAAAAATCTTGAGGTAGTCGATTACCATGCTGTCGTCAACATTAACAAGGTACTGGTAAAGTTCATAGCTTGAAGTCTTGTTGATGTCAAGCCAGAGTGCGTTTCCTGCAGACTTTCCAAACTTGTTGCCGTACTTGTCCAGAACAAGAGGCATTGTAAAGCCGTATGCTTCCTTTCCTTCAATCTTGCGGATGAGTTCAAGACCTGTAGTGATGTTACCCCACTGATCAGCACCTTCACACTGCATGATGCAGTTCTTTGTGCGGAAGAGGTGGAGGAAGTCGTAGCCCTGCAAAAGTGTATATGAGAATTCTGCGAAAGTGATTCCTGTTTCAAGACGGCGTGCGATGATGTCCTTTCCGAGCATATAGCTTACGTTGATGTACTTTCCTATGTCGCGGAGGAATTCAAGGAATGTGTAGTCCTTTGTCCAGTCGTAGTTGTTTACGATTTCTGCCTTTCCTTCAAAAATGCGGTCAACCTGTGCCTTGATTCCAGCAAGGTTTTTTTCAAGACGTTCCTTTGCCATGATTTCGCGTTCTGCAGTTGGGCGTGGGTCACCGATAAGACCTGTAGCTCCACCGCAAAGAAGGATTGGATGATGTCCTGCACGTGCAAGGCGCTTAGCTGTTACAAGTGAAGAATAGTGACCAAGATGAAGGCTGTCTGCCGTTGGGTCTGTTCCCCAGTAAAAAGTAACCTTTTCGTTGTTGAGCTTGTCTGCAATATCTTCCCCGGCAACATCCTTTACAAGTCCGCGCCACTGAAGTTCTTCATAAAATGTCATATAGTCTTCCTTTGTTGAAATTTATATTGGGGGATTATAGCAGAATTAAGGCTTTAAGTCGATTATACGAAAGCAAAACATCCTTTAACCCCAGTCCCTACACCTTCACTCTTCCGTCACACTTTTTCAAGAAACTCTTCTGGAGTAAGGGCTTTTACCATTGAACCCTCAAAATCTTTTGTATTTCTCGTAATGATATAGTCCGCATTTATGGCATATGCACATTCATCCTGCAGGCTGTCTTCAAAATCCTTAAAGTTAGATTTTTCCAAAACAGAAACAAGGCGATTTTTATCTACGGAAACAACATCGAAAATTTCAAAGAGGGAAAGAATAATACCTCTTCTTTGAAAATCATTGTAATTTTTTCTTAGAATGTAAAATAAATTTGTAATTGTATGCGCAGCAAGTTTACCACTTACAACATTATCTTTACATAAATCAAATATTTTACGAGAGTTATCCAAAAACTCTATTCTATTTAGAAAAATGTCCAGAAGAATATTTGTATCAATCAAGCCCGAAGGTGACAGGTTTTATACCAGCGTCCCCTTGAATGTGTTTCCATTAAGGCTATCCAGATGGACATTCACAAAAGAACCGATGATCTTTGGATCTGCACGGAAGGCTACGCGTTCGTTCTGTTCCGTCTTGCCCAAAAGCTCGTTCTGGTCATCCTTGGAAACTATGTCGGCAAGGACTTTTATGGTCTGCCCTACACGGCGCTTCATCACTTTCTGGGTAAGTTCCAGCTGTAGGTTGATGATTTTCTGCAGGCGTTCTTTTTTTACTTCAATCGGAATCTGGCTTTCCATTTTTTCAGCAGGAGTTCCTTCCCGTGGATTGTAGTAGTACATGAAGGCGCTTTCGTATTCAACTTCCTTCATCAGGGAATAAGCTTCCTCAAATTCTTCGTCGGTCTCTCCAGGGAACCCGAGCATTATGTCCGTTGTAAGCTCAACATCTGGAACGGCTTTTCTGAGGCGGGCAATAAGAGAAAGATAGTCTTCCCTCGTGTATTTTCTGTTCATGCGGCGGAGGACTTCGCTTGATCCATGCTGAACCGCAAGATGAATTCCGCGGCAGATCTTTCTGTCAGTCCTTATCACTTCAATGAGTTCATCGCTGAAATCTTTTGGGTGACTTGATTCAAAACGGATCCATTCAATCGTAGATTTTATTTCATCAAGATGGGCGCTGATGATTTTTAAAAGCTCAGGGAACTTAATTCCGTTGTCGTTGTAGCTGTTTACATTCTGACCGAGCAGACAGATTTCACGGACCTTTCTTTCTGAAAGGATATCAAGCTCATGAAGGATGTCCTTTACGGAACGGCTTGTTTCCCTTCCGCGAAGATAAGGAACGATGCAGTAGGTGCAGAAATTGTTGCAGCCGTGCATGATTGGAACAAATGTGCTGAAGGCATTTTCTTCGTAATAGCTTTCCGCAAATTTATAGACGGGTTCAACATCACCCATTTCATACTTGATGTTCTTTTCTACAGCCGGAATGATTTCATGGAATTTTTCCTTGCCAAAGGTACCGACTACATAGTCAACTACAGGCCACATTTTCTGAAGGTCATGCAAAAGACGTTCCGCCATGCATCCCATGACAACAACAGTCAAAGGCTTTGGTCCGTTCTTTGCAACATAATCAGCGGCAACTTCCATGTTGCGCCTCTTGGCATCCTTTGCAAGGACACGGACTTTCTTAAGCCCCGTAAAAAATCCAAGACGACCAAAAATTCTTTCTTCCGCACTTCCACGAACGGAACAGGTATTTATGACAACAAAATCCGCAAGCTGAACATCCTCTGCCTTTGTCCATCCGCGTTTGATCAGAATCTGTTCAACAGCCGCAGATTCCGCAATGTTCATTTCGCAACCGTAGTTTTCTATGAAATAATTCATAATATTTAATCTCGCTTTGCTTTTCCAATGTATGTTCGCCGCCACGCACCTGCTACCGGCTCATCTATAAAATAAGTCATTTATAATTCATAATTCATAATTCGTAATTCATAATTATGAACATTTTCTCCTTGTCTTTAAAATTGCCGTAAGTATTTTCGTCAGTTCAATATTATCAGAGAACATAACCTGAAACAATTCATCATTAATAAATTTAGTTTCATGCAGCAAATCAAGCCAATATTCAGTTTCACTTGACTCCTTTAGCGAAATACCTAGCTTAGCATAGAAATCAGCCTTGCTTTGACCTCTAATAGCCTCTTTTACATTTGCACCAATGCTCGTGCCACTTCTAAGGATTTGCTTCGATAAAACATATTCTTTTTTTTCAGAAATCAAAAACTGATATAATCGAATAATCTTAATAGCAAAATCCCTGCTCTTAATTACTACAATGTTATTATCTTTCATCAAATAAAAGATAAATAAATCAATAAGAAAATACCAACTTAGAGCAATTCATAATTCTTAATTCATAATTCTTAATTATAAATTATATTCCGTATACGCGTATGCATTGTGGGCATGGATGCTTTCTTCGTTTTCTGCTTCCACACTGAACCAGCTGAATTTTCCGCCGCCTTCAAAATCCTTCAATGCAATGTAGACCTCGCGGACAACATCCTCAACAAAGCGGGGATTATCATAGGCGTGCTCAGTGACAAATTTTTCATCCTGGCGTTTGAGCACTGAATACAATGGAGAAGATGCTGAATTCTCAACAGCTTCAATCAAATCCTCAAGCCAGAAAAAATCCTTGTAGAGAATTTTAACGGTAACTGTTCCGCGCTGATTGTGAGCACCGTATTCTGAAATTGCCTTTGAGCATGGGCACAATGTTGTAACGGGAACCTTCACTTCAAGATAGAATTTCTTATCACTTTCAGAAACTTCCGCTTCGTATGTACAGATATACTTTATGATTCCCTTTGAACGGGAAACAGGAGCTTCCTTTTCTATATAATATGGAAAGGAAATCTTGCCAAAGGATTTTTCAGCCTCAAGCTTAGTGCGGATTTCCTCAAGCATTTCCATAAAGTGGTTTATCGAAATGTCCTCACGGTACTTGTGGAACACCTCGATGAAACGGCTCATGTGGGTTCCCTTGAAGTGGTGCGGCAAATTCACAAAAAGATCCACTGTGGCAGTGGTGTTCTGAACCTTATGCTTCTTGTCCAAAACCGCCACCGGATATTCCACATTGCGTACCCCAACCTTCTTAAGAGGAACTTCACGTTTGTCTTCACTATTCTGAATATCAATCATAATTCAATTCGCAATTCACAATTCATAATTCACAATTCACAATTCATAATTCATAATTCATAATTCATAATTCATAATTGAAAATTCATAATTTCCAACCATGAATTTTCAATTTACTTGAACGACTATAATTTCTGTAAGAAAAATGGGACGCCGGCGAAAAGTACGAGCGAACGTTTCCGCAGGGAGCGAAGCGACTGAGGACTTAGTGAGCCGTACTTTTCACCGAAGCTGGGGCCCGTTTTTCTTACAGGTTATTTTCTGCGGATTCAAGTGTATTGTAAATCAGCATTGCGATGGTCATAGGTCCTACTCCACCTGGGACAGGAGTGATGAAACTTGCCTTTTCCTTTGCGCTTTCAAATTCAACGTCACCAACAAGACGGAATCCGCTTTTCTTTGTGCTGTCAGGAATTCTGTTTACCCCAACATCGATGACACATGCGCCTTCCTTAATCATGTCGCCTGTAACTGTTGAAGGATGTCCCGAAGCAACGATGAGGATGTCCGCATTCTTTGTATATTCAGCAAGATTCTTTGTTCCTGTATGGCAGATAGTTACTGTAGAATTGAATTCCTTGCGGATCATGAGGAGTGCCATTGGCTTTCCAACAATATTTGAGCGTCCAACAACAACCACGTTCTTTCCGCTTGTTTCAACGCCCATTTTCTTCAATAAAACTGTAATTCCGTTTGGAGTACATGGAAGGAATCCCTTTTCGCCTGTAACAAGCTTACCTACATTTACAGGATGGAATCCGTCCACATCCTTTTCAGGAATGATTGCGTTTGTAACTTTCTTTTCATCGATATGCTTTGGAAGAGGAAGCTGAACGAGGATACCATGAACAGACTTGTCGTGGTTCAATTCATCAATGAGCTTAAGAACATCTTCTTCTGAAGTATCTGCAGGAAGCACTACACTTTTGTCTGCCATTCCAGCTTCTTCAAGGGCCTTTCTTTTACCTGTAACATAGCTTACACTGGCAGGATTGTCGCCTACAAGAATAACGGCCAGACAAGGAGTAATTCCCTTTGCCTTCAATCCTTCAACCTTCTTTGCAACATCAGCCTTAACCTCAGCAGCAATCTGCTTTCCGTCAATAATAACAGCACTCATGTAACCTATCCTCCATCTCTTTATTTTATAAATGATACACAGTATGTAAATTGTTGAAAAAATAGACTAAAAACTCTATAATTCGGCATATTATAGTAAAAAACAACAAATTGCCATAGGATAATTTATGAAACGTATATTAACACTTCTTGCAGTATGTCTTACTGCCTTTTCTTTTGCATTTGCACAGGCAAATCTGCCAAAAATTCAGTTCAATCAGGCAACCGACGATTCAGAAGAAAATTATGATGATTCAGACGATGACTATATGGAAGAAGATGACGGAGACGACATTTTCTTTGACTATGGAATGCATCTTCCGGGAGACCAGTACATAAGGCTTTCCCTTGGAACTTCATACCCGTTGAATTTTCCTGATGCTTCAAGCGTTATCAGCGGAGACTCCCAGCTTAAAATAGGTGGACAGGGTTCCATCGGATACCACAGCTTCATCACTTCAAAAATTGCACTCGGCGTAGACCTTGGTTTCGGATTCAACATTACAATCGGAAGCCATTCCTTCAATACTGTTCCTATTTTGATTACGGGAACTTACGAACCAACAATGGACAGATTTTCATTTCCGGTTTCCATGGGTATTGGTGCCGCATGGGAATCTTACAATGGAAAAAACTACTTCCCGGGTCTAGTATTAAAACCACAGGCTGGTGCTCATTTCAGACTTTCAGAAAACTGGACCATTGGTCTTGAAACCTCGTACATGTTCCTTCCACAGTTCAATTCTATTCACCATAGCGGAGAAGAGAACAAATACGGTCATTTCTGGACAGTTGATTTCTGTGCCAGATACATGTTCTAAAAAAGTATTACAAGGATAGCATAATGAAAAAAAATAGATTCTTTGCCTTTGTTTCTGCAATATCACTTACAGCAGGTCTTATGTTTACTTCCTGCTATGACAATATCTATTCTCTTATTGAAAAAGAAGTTGCAATAGACAGCAGTGGACTTAACGGAGACATTTCCCACATCGTTCGCTGCGGAAACTATCTTTTTCTTGCAAACGGCAGCATTTACGGAAAGGAAGCCAAAACTTTAAGTGAAACTGGAAGAAAAGTATGGAAGAGCACATCGATGCCTGTTTCAGGCTCAAGCGAATTCAACGTAAGCAACAGAGTTCACTGGCTTGCAGCTGATGATTCCTATGTCTATGCACTGGCAAGTTACTACGAAGAAGACGACAACGGTGCAAATGCCGACTACAAAAGAGAAATTTATGCTGCAAAGGTTGACGGTTTCCCAGACCTTGAATGGAAGCTGGTTAATACAAGTTCTATTACCGACGGCACCAGCATTTCAGAAGCCCCTTCAATAAAAATTATTTTTGACAATAAGGTTGGAACGGGAGAAACACCGGAGACCGGAAGAAATGCCTATACAAATATCCGTGAAAAGATTTACAAGCTCAACGGAGAAAGCGCTCCAACAGAACAGGCAACTGATGGAAAAATCATTGGAAACGATGCTTCAAAAATCATCAACTGTGTAAAATTTAAGGGTGAGGACTGGTTCTCAAAGTATTACGCCCTTGCTTCAAACGAAAAATATCTGTATTACGCAGAGTCATATACAACAGGCTCAACCAACAGCGTTACATACTCCAATGAAATCCATTACACGGAAAATCCTGCTGACAATGCAAGTTACACTTTCAAAACAAATTACAGCGTTCTTTCACTTACACTTACAAGCGACTACCTTTTCTACGGTACAAACGGCGGACTTGAAAGATCAAGAATTGACGAAACAACAAAAGTACCTACAGACAGAAATGTTTCATTCGACAACAACGGAAACAGCGTAATTTCGGAACACGTATATATGGTATATGCTTTTGACCAGACAAAACCTATGGCTCAGACTGATCTTTACTGTGCATCTACAATTTACGCTTCCATTTCTTCAAGTTCTGATTCATATGAAAATATAGGTCTCTACTGCTGCCCAGCAAACGGTGAATGGAACCGCGACGGAGACTAATGAGCGACGACGTTCTTTTCCAGACAGCAGCCTTAAAATCCCATGAGCCTCTTGCTTCCCGCATGAGGCCTCGTTCCCTTGACGAATATATTGGACAGAGTCATATTGTCGGCAAAGGACGGCTTTTACGCCGTGCCATTCAGGCAGACCAGCTTACATCAGTAATTTTTTACGGTCCACCTGGAACTGGAAAAACAACACTTGCCCGTGTAATAGCAAACCATACAAGCTCGCACTTCATTACCCTGAATGCAGTCCTTACGGGCGTTGCAAACATTCGCGATGCAATCAAGGAAGCGGAAGACAAAAAAAATCTTTACGGCAGAAAGACAATCCTCTTTGTAGACGAAGTTCACCGCTGGAACAAAAGCCAGCAGGATGCCCTTTTGCCATGGGTTGAAAACGGAACAATAATTCTGATCGGTGCAACAACAGAAAATCCTTTCTTCGAAGTCAACAAGGCTCTTGTTAGTCGCAGCCGAGTTTTCCAGCTGAAATCTCTTGAAAAGGAAGATTTGATTTTTGCAGCGACCCAGGCCCTCAATGACAAGGAAAGGGGTTATGGAAACTACAAGGTAACATTTGAAGAAGGTGCCCTTGAGCATCTGGTAGAAACTGCCAACGGTGACTGCCGTTCCCTTTTGAACGCCCTTGAACTTGCAGTTGAGACAACGCCAGAATCCTGGCCTCCATTGGTTGGATCAGAAATCTATATTTCCAAGGAAGCCTGCGAAGAAAGCATCCAGAAAAAAGTTGTTCTCTATGACCGCGACGGCGACTATCACTACGACATCATTTCTGCATTCATAAAAAGCCTTAGAGGGCGCGATCCTGATGCAGCCTGTTACTGGCTTGCAAGAATGGTAAAGGCTGGAGAAGATCCCCACTTCATTTTCAGACGCATGCTTATTTCCAGCTGTGAAGACACGGGGCTTGCAGATCCAAGAGCAATTCAGGTTGTTGAAAGCTGCGCCGCTGCCTTTGACAGGGTTGGCTTTCCTGAAGGAAATTATTTTCTTGCACATGCAGCCCTATACCTGGCAACAGCTCCAAAATCAAATTCAAGCATGGCATTTTTTGACGCCATGTCTGCAGTCGAAAAGGAAGATGTGGAAGTTCCAAACCATTTAAAGGACAACAACCGCGATGCAGAAGGCTTTGGTCACGGCAAGGGATACCTTTACCCTCACGCATACCGCGACCACTGGGTTGCACAGCAGTATCTTCCTGATGCCCTTACAGGCAGAGTTTTCTACACTCCATCAGAACAGGGATACGAAGGCGAAATCCGCGGAGATGTTCTTAGCCGCAGGGAAGCACAGATTGCTGCTATTCTTGAAGATGCCGACGATACAGAAAACCTTACGGTAAATCCTATTTCCGACTGGTGGGCAAAGGCAGGTCATTTTGCAGGATTTGAAAAGACCGAAGAAAACCTTACATTCACCCCTGAAGACAAAAACCGCAATGCAAGCTTGAACCGTGCAGAAAATGCATGGAAGGCTAGGACCGAACTTAACCGTGCAGAGATTCTCCTAGAAACCCGCAATGCAATGATTTCATCTGCAGAAATTTTACGGCACCACAGATGCCTTGTGGTCAATGCAGATGACGGACTTCTGGTTTTTGACCTAATAAGAAAAACTCCTGAAGGTCATGTCTACGGAATCTGCAGGACAGAAAAAGGAATGGATACACTGAAGCAGTATTCCTCTACCCTTGCAGAACTTGACCAGCCGGAATACACAGTTCAGTCGGCTGGTAATCTCTGGGCAGATGGAAACCTGGAAAATGCAATAGGAAATTTTGGAGACATTGAAATCGACAGATTTTTTGCAAGAAATATATTTGCCACAAAAAATGATATGGACAATGCAGCCGGAACTTTTACAGCCTTGAAAGAAAAAGGCATGCTTGCTGATAATTTCAGGATCATCTTGAGCCAGATAATTCCTTGTGGCGGACAGCACATGTCGCGCCTTGTTGAAGAAAGTTCATTTGCCAGATCCGTAATGACAGATGAAGACCTTATGATCGTTGAAAAACTTGAAAAGGCGGAGAAGGAATTCTTCAGCGACAGTGAAAATCCCCTGTTCAACTGGAATGAAAATACAATTGAAGGGTTTTTCAATTCGAATGATTTTTCCTGCAATGTGATTCCTTTTGTCCAGGTTGAGAGAAGAAAAATTTCAAAAGCCGAACTTGACCGCTGGTTTGACACCAAAAATTCAGCATATGGAAAATTCATGGCTGAAAAAATCGGACATGACAGCCTGATGAAGTTCAAGGAACTTTTTGAAAGAACAGCCCAGAAACAGAATTTCAACTGGAAAGTAAAAAATTCAATTATTGTAATCGGAAAAAAAATAAAACCTCCTGAAATTCAATCTTGATTCCAGGAGGCTTAAAGACAACCATCAAAAAAACAATGGTTTATTAAGACTTTGAAAGATTAATCTGATATTTAGAATTATCATAGGTGAACAATATATTTATTTTACTTGTACTAACTTTTACCTCAAAGTCATCGACCGGAGTCCACTGAATATTATTTGATCCGATTTCTTTTCCTGCCTTTACTGTAATTTTGGATTTCAATTCGGAAGTTCCAAGGGCAAGCAGTTCATCGGTGATTCCGCTGACAGTGAAATTTCCCGCGTTTCTTCCAAGGGTGTATTTAAGCTCTTCACTAACATTTATTGTTTTGTCAGGACTTCCTTCTATGCCAACCTTTATGCAATCCAAAAAAGTTTCTCCTTCTGAATAGGAATAAAGACTGAACTTATAATCCTTACCGGCTTCAGTAAACTCGATATCCCATGAAAAACGTCCGTTACTTCCACCACCACTTGTCATTTGATTAGTAATAAACTTTCCAGAGTCTAAATTTAGAATATCGGAACAACCATAATAAACGGCAAAATTATCCAGTTGAGCCAGAGTACAGTTATATTTAGACTGAGTAGTTCCATCACTAATCTTGAAAACAACATCGTTTAGCGTAGGTTCACCATTTCTGACTATTCTGATGTAATCTCCAGCTCCCTTTACAGGCCCAAGAGGAATAATAGGATCATCACTATCCTTTGAACATGAAACAAATGCAGCCATCATAAGGACAGAAAATATCCTGACAGCGTTCAATAAATTCTTTTTCACAATACACCTCCACATATATATACTCTACAACCATAATTTTATTTCACAAATTTCCATAAATCAAGAAATATATAATGAACGAGGTGGGCTGCGGCATTTGATTTTTTGCAGTAAAACCTATATATTTTTTCTCTATGGATTTAATCAAAAAACTCGACGAATGTGAAAAGCGCTTGAAGGAAGTGCAGGAACTTGTAATGGATCCTGATCTTGTTAAAGACCAGAAGAAATACAAGGACACAATGAGAGAAAACGGCTACCTTACAGAAGTTTGCGAACTTTATGCCGAATATAAGAAAATTCTCCAGGGCATCAAGGATTCCACAGAAATGATTACTATGGAAGACGATGTTGAAATGAAGGAAATGGCCCGTGAAGAATTGAAGGCTCTTGAAGAAAAGAAACCTCAGATGGAAGAACAGATCAAGCTTAAGCTGATTCCACCTGATCCACTTGATGAAAAGAACATCATCCTTGAAATCCGTTCAGCCGCTGGTGGTGACGAAGCATCCCTTTTCGTACGCGATGTTTGGGAAATGTACATTCACCTTGCAGAGCGCAAAGGCTGGAAGACAGAAACAATGGAAGCACAGGAAACGGAAGTTGGCGGTTTCAACAAGATCGTTACTTCCATCAGCGGAAAATTCGTTTACGGAACATTGCGATGGGAATCCGGAGTTCACCGTGTTCAGCGTGTTCCTGCAACAGAAAGCCAGGGCCGCCTTCAGACTTCCACAGTTACAGTTGCAGTTCTTCCAGAAGCAGAAGAAGCAGACATTACAATCAATCCAGGCGATGTTCGTGTAGATGTTATGCGTGCAGGTGGACCAGGCGGACAGTGTGTTAACACTACAGACTCTGCAGTTCGTTTGACACATATTCCAACAGGCATCGTTGTTATTCAGCAGGACCAGAAGAGCCAGATCAAGAACAAGGAAAAGGCTTGGCAGGTTTTGCGTGCCCGTCTCTTTGACCTTAAGCAGGGAGAACTGGACAAGGAACGCTCAACAGCCCGTAAGCTTATGGTTGGAAACGGTGACCGTTCTGAAAAGATCAGAACCTACAACTATCCGCAGGACCGCATCACTGATCACCGCATCAACATGAGCGTACACAACCTTCCAGGCTTCATGATGGGCAACATGGACGACATGCTTGATGCCCTCAACGTTTACGCAAAGGAAGAACAGTTCAACGAACTGGACAAATAGTTACAAAGGCAGCAGGTAAAAACATCTGCTGCTTTTTTTATATTTCAGCGCCGAAAAATATGACAATCCAGCAGTTCAAACAGACAGCAATAGAAAAACTTACCACATCTCCTTCACCTGCCCTTGATGCAGATGTTTTGCTCCAATGGATTTTACAGAAGGACAAGACATTCATCCTCTTTAACAGGGATCTTGAACTTACAGAAGAACAGGAAGCAAAACTTGCAGAAGCTATCGCAAACCGAAAGACAGGGCTGCCGATTGCCTACATCACAGGACATAAGGAATTCTTTGGTCTCGACTTCAATGTAACTCCTGATGTTCTCATTCCAAAACCAGATACGGAAATTCTTGTAGAAAATTCTTCCAACTGGATAATTGATGAATATACAAGGCAGCCAAGAATATTCAACATCTGCGACATGTGCACTGGAAGTGGTTGTGTTGGAATCAGCCTGATGAAATTCCTTTCCGAATCCGACGGTACAATTTCAAAGGAACATCTCCCGGGCTTTACCATGTGCGACATAAGTTCTGCAGCCCTTGCCGTTGCAAAAGAAAATGCCGACAGACTTCTTTCAAAAGCACAGAGACAGAAATTTAATTTCGTACAGACTAACCTTTTTGACAATCTTGGTCATGCAAAAGTTGGCATCTACGACATCATAGTTTCAAATCCGCCTTATGTACCAGCATCTGAGACAACTGAACTTTTAAAAGATGGTAGAAGCGAACCTCGTCTTGCCTTGGACGGAGATGTTACCCTTGAAGGAAAACCTAGCGGAACCGATGACGGACTTGCACTCATCAGAAACCTTATTCCACAGGCCTACAGATTCTTGATTCCAGGTGGAATGCTCATCCTTGAAACAGGTGAATACAATGCAGAAGAAACTGAAAGAATAATGAAGGAAAACGGATTCAAAAACACAAAGCTGTATTACGACCTTGAAGGTCAGCTGAGAAATGTTTCAGGCATAAAATAAAAAGCTGTATAGCAAAAAAAATCCCGCATCAATGTAATAAAACACCGTGCGGGATTCTTTATTCACTCAATCTAGTTTTTACTTTATAAGAGTCTTATAAAGGTCGATTACCTTTTTCTTTGTAACAGCCTTTGGATTTGATTCAACGAATGTGCTCTTCATTACATTGTCTGCAAGGAATTCCAAATCATCCTTTGTAAGTTCAAGTCCTTCGATTACCTTTGGAAGCTTAAGGTCCTTTGCAAGTTTTTCAACTGCTGCAACAGCTGCCTTTCTGTAGGCATCTGGCTTTGCTGTAGCAGAAATTTTTGCTCCAAGGGCAAGGGCAATATCTTTATACTTAGTTCCACTTGCTGCGGCATTGTGCTGCATTACAGCCGAAAGCAAAAGCGCAGATGTAAGTTTTGCAGGAGCTCCGTTTGCGGCTTCAAGGGCATTTGCCATTGCTGTTGCAAGACCTGCACTGCTGTTTGAAACTGCAAGACCTGCAAGATACTGGCCGTAAAGAATCTGTTCCTTTGCGCTGTTTGCGGCTGCTGTTCCCTTGACAGCATCCTTAACGTTTTCTGCAATTATCTTGATTGACTCTACGGCATTGATGTCTGTCATGAGCCAAGCTTCCTTGCAAACAAGAGCTTCTACAGAAGAAGCAATGAGAGCCATTGAAGAAACCGCAAAATCTTTTGAAGATGCAAAAATGTCAGAATCACAGATAACGGCATCTGCAAGAGCATGAACATCGAAACATTCAATCTTCTTGCGCTGAGCTTCATCATCAAGCATTACATCGTAGCCAAAACCACGAGCATTTCCAACTGAAGAATAAACAAGATAGAGTGGAATTGCAGGCTTCTTTGACTTATCACGGCCTTCAAGCTTACGGGCATCGATGATGTCTGGATTTCCAAGGAGGACTGCAGCTGCCTTAGCCGTATCCATTACGGATCCCGATCCAAGAGCAACAAGAACATCAGCACGGAATGACTTGGCGGCTTCTACAGCAGCCTTAACGTTATTTACCGTAGCAGCCATATTTACGCGGTCAAAAACCTGATAAACCAGCTTGTTCTTAGCAATGAGAGATGTTATCTTTTTTGCAGCTCCACTTTCCTCAGCAGAACCGTCTGTTATAACAAGAATTCGCTGAAAATCGCGGTTCCTGATGATATCCATTAAATTTTTTATAGCGCCACTGCCAAAAAAGGAAAATGCGCTTGTAGCTATCTGATTAGGCATAAATTCTCCTGAATTTTTACGCAGATATTATGACTGTAAATCCCCTTATCGTCAAGGTAAATAAAGAAATATTACTATACAAAACCCTTGAAATACTCCACAGAGAAGTTTATATTTAGGTCATGGCATTTACAATTAATAGAAAAAAAATAGCATTTTTTATGGCTTCCCTGCTTGTTTTGCTGTCTTCCTGCACGCAAAAGAAGGCTCCGGCAGTTCAGCCTGAAAAAACTGATGAAAATACTATAAAAATTACTGCCACTTTTTACCCGCTTTATGTATTGCTATTGAATATCACCGATGGAATTGATGGAGTTGAACTTTCCATGCTCGCACCTCCAGATACAGGATGCCTTCACGACTACCAGCTTACAACAAAAGATATGAAAAAAATTGAAAGCTGCAACATTCTCGTGGCAAACGGTTCTGGAATGGAAGACTTCATAGAAAAAATTCTGGAAACAAAAAAAGATTCGCTTATCATTGCATCTGAAGGATTTGAACTTACAGACAACAATTCACATGTATGGGTATCACCAACAGGGGCAATTCATGAAACCCAAAGAGTTGTTGAAGGGCTTTCCCATCTTGATCCGTCGAATGCAACAAAATATGTAATGAACGGAAATGCTTATCTTGCAAAACTGCAAAACCTGAGCAGCTACATGCATTCCCTACTTGATGAATTTTCTGGAGAAAAAATCGTTACTTTCCACGAGGCCTTCCCATATTTTGCATCAGAATTTAACCTGCAGATTGCTTCAGTAATTGAACGGGAACCTGGTGAAGTACCTGGACCTAAAGAACTTAAGGAGCAGATTTCAGAAATCAATTCGATTCTTTCAGGCGGAACTAAAATTGCACTTTTTGCTGAACCACAGTATTCTTACAGTACAGCAGAAATCATTGCAAAGGAAACAGGGCTTAAGGTTTTTGAACTTGATCCTTGCGTAACAGGAAAGATTGATGCACCTGAAGCAAAGGATTCCTACATCAGCGCAATGAAAAAAAATGCGGAAGTCCTTAGGGAAGCTTTGTCAAAATAAAACAACGGAAAAAGAATAATGCCATGTCTAATCGGTAAGCAGCATGTTTGCTGTACTAGAATTGCAGGTCTAAGCGTAAAAGGCCGCCACGACTATATTCTCAAGGATATAAACCTTCACATCCACTGCGGAGAACTTACGGCTATCGTCGGTCGTAACGGAGCGGGAAAGACTACTTTCATGAAGGCTTTGCTCAATACAATTCCTCATACAGGAACTGTAATTTACGAGGGCGAAAGATGTGCCGGTCACTGCGGAAAAGACAGAACCAGTGACCACGACCGATACTGCACCTGCCAGAAAAAAATTCCGTACACAACAACAAAACCTGTTTTCGGCTATGTACCACAGTCCCTTTCTGTAGAACCAGGAACTCCAACAAGCGTGGAAGACATGGTTCTTTCCTGCATTTCAAAAAGACCTGTATGGCTTCCACACAGAAAGAAAGACAAGGAACGGGTTCTTGAAATTTTAAAATCCACAAACGCTCATGAACTTGTTAACCGCCGTGTATGCGACCTTTCAGGTGGAGAACTTCAGCGTGTAATGCTTGCCCTTGCAATTCATCCTGTACCAGACATTCTTTTGCTTGATGAACCTGTAAGCGGTGTAGACAGAACAGGACTCAAATCTTTCTATGAACTTGTTTCCTCCATCAGAAGAGACTACGACATTACAGTTCTTCTCATCAGCCATGACCTTGATCTGGTTGCAAGGCACGCCGACAGAGTTGTATTCATAAACAACAGCGGTGCCATCATCGGTAAGGTTGAAGATGTTTACGGCAACAAGGAATTCATTGATGTCTTTGGACACATTGAACTTCCCGAAGACAACGACGATGAAGAATCAGAAGAATGCGACCACAACCACGGGGAGGAAGAATGATGAACATGATCTATTCATTCATAGACGCACTGCTTCCTTTTGAATGGCTTTCTCCAATGTTCATGAAGAATGCCTTCCTTGCAATCCTCATTGCCTGCCCTCTTTTTGGAATGCTCGGAACTTCCGTTGTTTCCAACCGCATGAGTTTTTTCAGCGATGCCATCGGTCACAGTGCCCTTACAGGAATTGCCCTTGGCGTAATAATCGGCATCCGTGATGTTACAGTTTCAATGATTGCATTTTCACTTCTTCTTGGCTTTGCAATTATCTCTGTAAAAAGGAAGGGAAAATCTTCCAGCGACACAATCATCGGAGTTTTCTCTTCCACTGCAGTCGCCTTGGGAATCGTCCTTCTTTCTGCAGGAGGAAATTTTGCAAAATATCAAAAGTATCTTGTCGGCGACATCCTTAGCATTCAGCCTAAAGAAATCCTTCTTTTAATTTTTGCAGCAATTGTCCTTCTTGTAGTATGGGTGATTTTTTACAATAGGATGCTTCTTGTTTCCATGCACGCAGTTTTTGCAAAAAGCCGTGGAATCAAGACCTTCTTAATAGAACAGATTTTTGCATTGCTCACAGCAGTAATCGTAACCGTAAGCATCAGGTGGACTGGTCTTCTTGTAATCAATTCGCTCCTTGTTTTGCCTGCCGCCGCATCAAGACTTGTAAGTCGTTCAACAGGAAGATACACATTGTTGTCTGTACTAATTTCCCTCATCAGCGGAATTCTAGGTCTTGCCTTAAGCTACCAGTTCAACACGGCAAGCGGTGCATCCATCGTACTCGTCAACGCAGTTCTTTTCATGGGCTGCCTTGCATTCACAATCGTAAGGAGACAAAATTGATTTCTGCAGTAATTTTTGATTTGGACGGAACCCTGCTCGATACAATCCAGGACCTTGCCGACAGCTGCAACAAAACCCTAGAACAGCTTGGAATGCCATTACGCACTTTGGATGAAGTCCGCAGTTTTGTTGGCAACGGAATTGCGCGCCTTATGGAACAGGCAGTTCCACAGGGCAAAGACAACAAGGACTTTGAAAAATCAGTTGAACTGATGAAAAAAAATTACAGCACAAACTGGCACAACAAAACAAAACCTTATGACGGAATAATGGATTTGATTTCTGCACTGAAAGAACGCGGAATCAAAATCGGGATAAATTCAAACAAGCCGGATCCACAGGTTAAGGAACTTGCACGGCTTTATTTTTCAGAAGTTGTAGACGAAACTACGGCAGTGGGAGAAAAAGAAGGATTCAAAAGAAAACCTTTTCCAGACCTTGCCAATGAAATCATCCGCATCATGGGTGTTGATAAAGAAAAAGTTGTCTACATCGGAGATTCTGAAGTTGATGTGGCAACGGCCCGCAATGCAGGCATCAAATGCATTAGCGTTACCTGGGGATTCAGAAGCAGAAAATTACTCGAAGAAAACGGAGCAAAAATTTTTGCAGACAAACCGGAAGAAATTCTAAATTTAATTGAACGACTATGAACAAAGACATTTTTTTACAGGGACAGGTAGCAGAGGATTTCGATTTCTACAGAATCCGCGAAATGATTTCTCACTTTGCTCAAAGCGAAGAAGGACGGGATCAGGTTCTTTCAAGGGAAAGCACAACAGACAAAGAAAAAATTGACCTATATAAAAACCTTGGCCGTCAGTGGCATCTATACTTAAACTCGGACAATCCGCAGGCCCTATTTGCCTGGCCACCGGTAAAGGAAATTTTTCCTGCATTCGGTGTGGAAGGTGCAACCCTAAATCAGGAACAGATTTTTGCCCTTGGTCTTTTTGCAACCTATGTGGAAAAAACAAGGAGCGCCATCAACGGAGCAAGAGATGAACTTAAGATTCCAGATCTTGCAAAGACAATGGACACCATTCCTTTTCTCGGTCAGGCCGCAGATGAAATTTTCAGAATCCTTGATATTTCAACTGGCGAAGTAAAGGATCTTCCAGTTCTCCGCGAAATCAGATCAAGGATTGCTTCACTCAAAAGGGAAATTGAAAACGCCATTCGAAAATACACGTCAGACTCCAATTTAAGCCAGGCACTGCAGTCCAACGTTCCTGTTTTCAGGGCAGACAGGGAACTTCTTGCTGTAAGGGCAAACCAAAAAAATTCCATAAAGGGAATCGTTCACGAAGTAAGCGCAACAGGACAGACCCTCTTCATTGAGCCTGATGAAATCGTCAAATCCAACAACGAACTTGTGGAAGAAGAATACAGGTTGCAGACTGAAATAAACAAGATTTTTCAGGAGCTTACAGAAAGCCTTGGAAAGTTCAAACCAGAATTCATTGAAGCCCAAAAAGGCATGGTGCTTCTGGACAGCGCCTATGCTGCGGCAAGATGGCAGAATTCCATCAACGGAATTTTTGCAGAAGACTGTGACATGGAAAAGGAACCGCCTTTCATCTCAAAGGCAAGACATCCTCTTCTTGGAGAAAAGGCAGTTCCAGTCACAATCACTTTCATGCAGGGCAAAAAAGTTCTCATCATCACAGGACCAAACACGGGTGGAAAGACAGTCACCCTTAAGACAATTGCCCTCTTTGGTCTTTTGAACCAGGCAGGATTTCCAATTCCAGCAGAAGAAGGGACAAGGCTTCCAATTTTCAGTTCAATTTTTGCAGATATTGGTGACGAACAGTCCATAGACGAATCCCTTTCAACTTTCTCCAGCCGCATGAAAAAGATTGCCCTTGCATTGCACAATGCGGATGACAGATCCCTTGTTCTTCTTGACGAACTTGGAAGCGGAACGGATCCTCTTGAAGGAAGCGCCATAGCCATGGCAACATTGGATCTTCTTCTTGAAAAGGATTCTTTCGTCATTGCAACTACCCATCACGGCGTACTCAAAAACTACGGCTACACAAATCCAAAGTGCGTAAATGCCAGCGTGGAATTCAATACGGAAACCTTAAGGCCAACCTACAATCTTCTCATGGGAATTCCTGGAGAAAGCCACGCCCTGGACATTGCCCTCCATTCAGGCCTCCCAGAAGAAGCCGTAAAGAAAGCGCAGAATTACATTTCAACTGAACAGGCAGATGTGAGCACACTGATAAAAGGACTTACAGCAAAACACTCTGAACTTGACGAACTTTTAAGACAGCAGAGGATAAAGGAAGCCGACCTCCAGAACAAGGAACTTAAAATTCACAACCGTGAAATTAAAATCCTTGAACGCGACATTGAACTTAAAGAACTTGAAAACAAGCAGAGCTTTGCATTCCTTCGTGAAACGAGAAGCCAGCTTGAAAATCTTGTCCGTGTTCTTCGTGAAGGTGAAATCACAAAGGAAAAAACTCAGGGCGTAAAGAAATTCATAAGCGACATTGAAGACTCCATCGACCAGCAGAAACTTGAGCTTGAAAGAAAACGCAGGGAACTTGAAGAAGAAATCAGCAAGCTTAAGTCGGAAGAAGAAAAGATTGCAGAAAACGGCATGCGCATAAAAAAGGCAAAGGAACACGGTACTACAAACGGAAAGAAAACAAAACAGCGTATTTCCAATGCCGAAGCACTTAAGACCGCAACTGTTGACGAACGGCAGACAGAATTTGCAAAGCACCAGAAGGAGCCTAAAAAAACCGCCCCGACAAAAATTGAATACAAGGAAGGGATGGAAGTTCTTTGCGGCGCAGAAAAACGCAAGGGTACTTTGCTCAGGCTTGTCAAAGAAGGAATCTGGCAGGTTCAGATTGGCTTCATGAAAATGGAAGTTCCACAACGTCAGATGATTCCTGCAGAAAAACCTGTTTACGAAAAATCAAAGGCAGACTATTTCATTGAATCAACTTCTTCTGTTGAAGACGAAGCCCCTAAATTTGAACTCAGGCTTTTGGGAATGAGATGCGAGGAAGCATTGCGTGCCCTGGAGCATCAGCTTGATCTATGCGCAATCAAGAACTTCAGAAATTTTTCTATTGTACACGGAAAGGGAAACGGAATCCTGCAGCAGGCAGTTCACGACTACCTGGCGCACTACCCTGGAGTAAAGGACTACCGCTTTGCACGGCCGGAAGAAGGCGGAAGCGGCAAGACCTATGTTGAACTGAACTAAACTTCAAGCTCAGGGATTTTTTCCTTGAGTTTTGAAAGGAACTGGTGGCCTGTAACTCCTTCGCGAAGACAGGCAAAAATACAGTTTTCACCTGCAATGGTACCAAGAATGTCATCAAGGTTCATGGCATCAAGGGCATTTGAAACGCTGTCTGCATGGCCGCCAAAAGTCTTGATGACAACCATGTTTCCGCTGAAGTCTATACTGACATAGCCACGGAGGAAATCGCGGACATAAATCTGATCATTTTCAGAAAGGTCCTCATCTTCCTGAATCGTATATACATAGCCGTTGCTTCCGTCACTGACTTTTCCAACCTTCATAAGCTTCAAGTCACGAGAAAGAGTCGCCTGAGTCACTTCAAAACCGTCGGCAAGCAAAAGGTTCAGCAATTCATCCTGGCTTTTGATTTTGTTGTTCTTTATGAGTTTTTTAATCGTCTTAAGTCTCTGGTGTCTGTCTTTCATTTCTATAAATATACAGAATTTTGCATATTTATGCAAAATAAATCTCAATTTGTTGTAATGTTTTCTATTATTTGGTATAGTTTTCTAACATAAATAAGAAATTATGCTTATAAAGGAGTATTTTATGGCAATTTCATGGAATAACTTGGACAAGCTTGAATCATTCAAGAAGCTCCAGTCTCTTAAGAATTCAGTTTCAGTTGCAAAGGAACTTTCTGGTTCTGACGGTGCAAAGCGCGTTGCAGAATATTCAATTCCTATGGCAGGCGGACTTACATACAATTATGCAGCAAAACAGGTAAACGCTCAGGTTCTTTCTGTACTTGAGGAACTTGCAAAGGAATCACAGCTCCTTGAAAAATTCGAAGCACTCTATAACGGTGATGTGATCAACACTGGAGAAAACCGCATGGTTCTCCATCAGCTTCTCCGCGGACAGCTTGGCAAGGATGTTATGGCTGACGGCGTTAACAAGCGCGAATTCTACATCAATGAACAGAAGAAGATGGCAGATTTTGCAAACAAGGTTCACAACGGTGAAATCGTAAACGAAAAGGGTGAAAAGTTTACAACAGTTTGCCAGATCGGTATCGGTGGTTCAGATCTCGGCCCACGCGCAATCTACCTTGCACTCGAAAACTGGGCAAAGGCTAACAACACATTCAAGATGGAAGCTAAGTTCATCTCAAATGTTGACCCAGACGATGCAGCTGCAGTCTGCTCTTCAATCGACATTTCAAAGACAATCTTCATCCTTGTTTCAAAATCAGGAACAACTCTTGAAACACTTACAAACGAATCATTCGTAAAGGACTTCATCGTAAAGGCTGGATGCAACCCATCAAAGCACATGATTGCAGTTACTTCTGAAACATCACCACTTGCAAAGAGCCCTGACTACCTTGCAGCATTCTTCATGGATGACTACATCGGCGGACGCTACTCTTCTTCTTCTGGTGTAGGTGGAGCAATCCTTTCACTCGCATTCGGACCAAAAGTATTCGCAGATTTCCTTGACGGTGCAGCAGCAGAAGACGCAACAGCAAAGAACGCAGACATCAGAAAGAACCCTGCCCTTCTTGACGCACTCATCGGTGTATACGAAAGAAACGTTCAGGGATATCCTTCAACAGCAGTTCTTCCATACTCACAGGCTCTCTCAAGATTCCCAGCTCACCTTCAGCAGCTTGATATGGAATCAAACGGAAAGTCAGTTAACCGCTTTGGTGAAAAGATCAGCTATGTTACAGGTCCTGTAATTTTTGGTGAACCAGGAACAAACGGACAGCACTCATTCTACCAGTTGCTTCACCAGGGAACAGACATCGTTCCACTCCAGTTCATCGCATATAGCGAAAACCAGACAGGGAAGGATGTTGTAATCGAAGATTCAACAAGCCAGAAGAAGCTCTGCGCAAACGTAACAGCACAGATCATCGCTTTTGCTTGCGGAAAGGACAATGAAAATCCAAACAAGTTCTTCGCTGGTGAACGCCCATCAAGCCTTATCTACGGAAAGCAGGTTAACCCAGCTTCAATCGGTGCCCTTCTTGCACACTTTGAAAACAAGGTAATGTTCCAGGGCTTCATCTGGAACATCAACAGCTTCGACCAGGAAGGAGTACAGCTCGGTAAGGTACTTGCAAAGACAGTACTTTCAAAGAAATATGATGGTGCACTCGAAGCATTCGCAAAGATCTTCGGACTCTAATTCAATGCATAATTCATAATGCGTAATGCATAATTGATCCCTTAAAAAGGAAGACAACTTCATTTTTAAGGGATTTTTTTATTCCAGTTCTTATTCAACATAACTTTTTTTTCTGTTAAAATGTTTATATGACAAACACACTGCGCCTTGGAATCGACATTGGTTCCACAACTGTAAAGGTTGTTGTTTACGACAAGACAGACAAAAAAATTCTTTTTCATAAATATCAGCGTCACCATGCGGAACAGAAGAAAACTGCTGCCCAGTTGCTTGAGGAAGTAGAATCTCTTTATCCAGGACAGAAATTCAAGATTGGAATATGCGGTTCAGGCGGAAAGAACATTGCCGAGCTTACAGGCGCTCACTACATTCAGGAAGTCGTTGCAAACTCTTCTGCAGTCCGTGCAAAATATCCTGCGACAAGAACAGCCATAGAACTTGGTGGCCAGGATGCAAAAATAATTTTCTTCTACTTTGATGAAAAACAGCAGCGCCTTATGACAAGCGACATGAGAATGAACGGTTCCTGCGCAGGCGGTACAGGTGCATTCATTGATGAAATTGCATCCCTTTTAAAAGTTCCTGTCGAAGAATTTGAAAGCCTTGCCAGCCGAGGAAAGACAGTCCATTCAATTTCAGGTCGTTGCGGTGTATTTGCAAAGACAGACATTCAGGGACTTTTAAATCAGAGCGTCAGTCGCGAAGACATTGCCCTTTCTGCATTTCATGCAATTGTAAAACAGACCATCGGTGGACTTGCCCAGGGACTTGAGCTTAAAGCTCCAGTAATTTTTGAAGGCGGTCCATTAAACTTCAACCCGACATTGATAAAGGCCTTCTGTGAAAGACTTAACCTTAAGGAAGAAGATTTCATTCTTCCTGAAAATCCAGATACAATCGTAGCCCTTGGTTCAGCACTTGCAGTAGATGAACTTTTTTCTGACTCTGGCAAAGATGAGATTGATTTGAACGAAGCCATCGCAAAGCTCAGAGCAAGCAACGGCATTTCAGATGAAAGAAAAAATGCTTCTACAAAACCATATTTTGACAACGAAGACGAATGCCGTGAATGGCGTGAAGCACACAAGACTGCAGAAATAAAGGAACGCGAATTTAAGGAAGGTGATGTACTGGACATATACATCGGTATCGATGCAGGTTCAACAACATCAAAGCTTGTCTTCCTTAACAAAGACGAAGAAGTCGTAGACAAATTCTATGCAAACAACGAAGGTGATCCTATCCGCATCGTAAAGGAAGGTTTGCGTCACCTTTATAAAAAATACAAGAAGATGGGCGTTACCCTCAATGTTCTTGGACTTGGAACCACTGGTTACGGGGAACTTTTGCTTGGAACAGCTTTTGGAGCAGATTACCATACAGTAGAAACAGTAGCACATTCCACGGCTGCAAGAAAATACATGAAAGATGTAAGCTTCATTCTGGACATCGGTGGTCAGGACATGAAGGGCATCTGGGTTCAGGATGACATCGTTACAAACATTACGCTCAACGAAGCCTGTTCTTCCGGTTGCGGTTCCTTCCTTCAGAACTTTGCAACATCACTTAACATTCCTCTTGAAAAGATTGCCGACGCTGCATTCTCTTCAAGACATCCTGCAAACCTTGGAAGCCGCTGCACGGTTTTCATGAACAGCACCATCATCACGGAACAGAAAAATGGATGCAATGCAGAAGACATTATGGCAGGACTTTGCCGTTCTATCATAGAAAATGTTTTTACAAAAGTTGTTCGCATTTCAGATACATCAAGCCTTGGAAAAAACATCATGGTTCAAGGTGGAACTTTCAAGAACGATGCAGTTCTCCGCGCCATCGAACAGTATCTTGGAGTAAATGTAAACCGTGCTCCTTTCCCAGGCGAAATGGGAGCTATCGGTGTTGCCCTCCTTGCAAAGAAACATGCAGGAGAAGCATCCAAGTTCATCGGTTTTGAAAAGCTTTCAGGCTTTACTTACGAACAGGAAGAAAACAACATCTGTCCTCACTGTGCAAACCACTGCAACAGAACCATCGTAAAATTTCCAAATGGTTCTTCATATGTTACAGGCAACAGGTGTCCCCGCGGTGAAAGTCTTGAAGAAAATGCACCTGCAGTAAAAAATGTTCCTGACCTTTTCCTTGTAAGGGAATCTCTCCTTACAAAGAAATACAAGTTTACTGAAGTAAGCGCAAAGAAGAACCTTAAGGTTGGTTTTCCTCGCTGCCTTGAATTCTGGGACAGCCTTCCTTTCTGGACAACATTCTTTGGTTCCCTTGGTTTTGAAACAGTAATTTCAGATCCAAGTACAAGACCTATGTTTGAAGAAGGATTGCCTTTCGTTGCATCGGACACAGTATGTTTCCCTGCAAAACTTGTTCATGGTCACATGCAGAACCTTGCAGACAAAAAGGTTGATGTCATCTTCATGCCAATGATAATGAACATGCCTGCAAAGGATACTGAAGGCAAAAGCAATTATGTCTGTGCCGTTGTCAAAGGATATCCCCTTGTAATCTACAACCAGGAAAATCCTGCAGCCAGATGGAACCTCCGTTACGAACACCCGATGTTCCACTGGTATTCTGAAAGAGACAGATACAACCAGATCGAAAGATACATGGAAAACGCATTTGGAATTTCCAAATCTGAAATCAAAAAAGCTTTTGATCAGGGTATGGCATCCATTAAAGAATTCCGCAGTACCCTTGTTACCATGGCAGACAAGATCCGCGAAAAGGCAAAGATAGAAGGAAAATTTGCAGTTGTACTTGCAGGCCGTCCATATCATACAGATCCCCTCGTAAGCCACGATCTTTCCCGCGTATTCACAAAGGAGGGAATTCCAGTCCTTACTGTTGATTCCCTTTCTGATCTTGAAAAGGCAGACCTTAGATACACAAGGGCAGAAGTTACAAACAACTTCCATACACGAATGCTTGCCGGTGCCCTTCTTTCAGCCCAGTCAACGGAGCTTGAATTTGCTCAGATAGTAAGCTTTGGTTGCGGACACGATGCAATCCTTTCCGATGAAATCATCCGCATTACAAATGAAGTTTCCACAAAGGCACCTTTGATTTTGAAGATGGATGAAGGTGGAGCAAGCAACAGCCTGAACATCCGCGTAAAATCTTTCATTGAAACCATTGCAGAACGACGCAACAAGAATGTTGGAAATACAACAGAAACAAAACCTCTTGCAGACGCATACACTGCAAAGTTCTACAGACAGGATAGAAAAATCAAGACCGTTCTTGTTCCGAATGTTTCCGTTGCTTTCTGCAAGCTTTTGAGCGGAACTCTAACAAGAAGCGGAATCATTGCTGAACCACTTCCACTTGGAAGCATAAACGAAATTCGTCTTGGTAAAAAATATGTTCACAACGACACCTGCTTCCCAGCCCAGATGGTTATCGGAGAAGCAATCAGCGCATTGCAGAGCGGGAAATACGATCCTGACAAAGTAGCCATCGGTATGGCAAAATATCAGGGAGACTGCCGTCTTACCCATTATTCAGCCCTTCTTCGCCGAGCTCTTGATGCCGCAGGATTTACACAGGTTCCGATTGTTTCCACAGACCCAGTTGACTACAAGGAAATGCACCCTGGGATCAAACTTGGAAACATGTTCAACATTGCAACAGTTTGGGCTGTTGTAATCATGGACATTCTTGAAGAGCTCCGCAGAAAAATTCGTCCTTACGAAATCAATGCGGGCGAAACAAATAAAGTCTTTGACGAAGCAATCGATAGAATCTCTGCAGCTCTTGTTACAAGCACAACAAAGGCAATAAAGGAATTCAAGATTGCCATAGAGAAGTTTACAAAGATTGAATATGACCGCACAAACCTTAAGCCTCGCGTATTCATTACGGGTGAATATCTTGTTACCTTCCATCCAGGGTCAAATTTCTATGTTGAGGATTATCTTGAGAAAAACGGAATGGAAGTAATTCTTCCAAGAATGATAAATGTCTTCTGGAAGGATTTCCATTCACGCATCTGTGAAATGAAGGATTACAAGGTTAAGTTCCCACTGGACCAGGGACCATTCAGCTTTGTTGCAGAAGGACTCATCAATGTTGCCCTTACAACCTGCGAAAAAATTGCTGAAGTTCACCCACTCTACAGGAAGATTGTCCGTCTCCCGGCATTGGCCATTGAAAACAACCATGTCATGGAACGAACATTCCTTTCTGGAGAAGGCTGGCTCATTCCTGGAGAAATCCGTGAATTTGCAAGAGACGGCGTAACTTCATTTGTAATTCTTCAGCCATTCGGATGTCTTCCAAACCACATTACAGGCCGCGGAAGCATGAAGAAAATCAAGGAAGAATTCCCTGCAATCCAGATTTTACCTCTGGACCTTGATCCAGACACCTCATTCGCAAATGTAGAGAATCGTCTGCAGATGCTGATTATGAATGAAAAAAACAGGGGGCGAAAGCCTTGTTGATTAGAAAATAAAACTCTTGTAACTTTCGCCCCACGAATTGCAATGCAATTCGTGTTAACTGTTATAGATATACCGCTCCCGTAAGGAACCGTACCAAGCCTGCTAAGGTGCTCCCGTTACAACATCAAAAGCTGAGGGCTACACCCTCAGATTCTAATTGGGTCGCAAAACGCAGTTTGGCACGAACCCTTACTCCGCGGTTTGTTTTTGTATAGTTTCACAATCTTTTCATTTATTAAATTGCAAATCGAAAAATTAAAAATCCTAGCTCTTAAGCCCAAACAAAGTCTTGCAGTTTTCATCTACGAGTTTGTCCAGCTTATCTGTGCTCATTCCTAATTTTCCTGAGACAAATTCGTAGGTGTACTTGATGAAGAGAGGATTGTTTTCCTGTCCACGCATTGGAACAGGAGCAAGATATGGACTGTCTGTCTCCAAAAGGATTCTGTCTTTTGGAAGATAGCTCAAAAGCGCATTCAGGTCGTCCATCTGGCTTTTCTTTGTGTATGTAAGGGCACCACCAAGAGCAATGTACCATCCCATATCAAGGAACTGCTTTGCTTCGTTTATTCCATAGCTGAAGCAATGAACGATACCGCGGTTGTAACGGATGCTGCGGAGAACATCCATGGTGTCTTCAAAACCGTCACGGCTGTGGATGATGAAAGGAAGATCCAGTTCACGGGCAAGTTCAAGCTGCATGCCAAACAATTCCTTTTCACCATAAAAAACAGAATCATCATAATCTTCACGACAATGATGGTCGGCCCCAGCAGGATTCCAGTGATGGTCAATTCCACCTTCACCTATGGCACATACATGCTTTGCAAAACAACTGTCGCTCCCACGGAATTCTTCGATTGTTTCCCTCAAAGTTTCAATGGCAGTATAACGATCTTCTATGCTGTCCTTGTCTGGCCAGATTCCAGCTGAAAGATAAATGGACTTTTTAAGCTTGCTCTGCATGTTTACATCAGGTAAAGCATCAAGACAATCCTCCAAAGTCTGAGCACGGTAAATAAGGTCATCAGCTCTGGTACCGATATCAAGGCCAAAGTAAATTTTATTTTTTGCCATCTGCTCAAGGATTTCAGTACCGAATTCCTGGCTGTTGTTTTCTACAAGATGATGAAAATGAAAATGTGTATCACTGAACATAAATCGCTCCGGTAAAAATCCACTATAAATTTCGGATTATAACTGCCCTAGTTATACAGTAAAAACAAAGGATTTTCCATATCAAGAGATCCAACTCCGCCATCAAAAATTATCAGGGGTCTGTCCCTTCTGTCATGGCATCAATTTTTTTTGACAATCCATTTTTCTATTGACAGTTCAAAAAGCAAACCAGTAAACTGAAATAAATAAATTATAAAAGGATAAAAAAATGAAAAAGTTTTGATGACAGCTATTGCTTTATTTGCTTCAGCTGCAATTATTGGTTGTTCACAGTCAAGCAGTGGAAATGACGATGATGGCTACACCCTTACAAAACCAACATTGCCTGAAGGTGATGCAGATTATTCAGTCTTGGCAAAAAATGCCTTCACAATTAAAAACAACAAAAGGTCTGCTACCATCAAATTCTTAGAAGATGGTAAATTCGAAGAATACAATACAGCCACTCCACCTGTTAAACAGGCCGAAGGTCGCTATTCATACAATTCCGGAACAAATATAGTTTCCATAATTTATGATAAGATTGCAAACTCCAAAGGCAAAATGTGCGAAATCAATGAATTGATAACACCAGAAGAAATCGAAGCCACCATTATGAAAGATAATACGGGGGAAAATATCGACCAGCTTAAAATCATAGCATGGCTTACCATGATGTCTCTTGATGACAAAGCAAAAGCAAAATACGGAATTACGGAAAACTCAACACCAGACGAATGTTACAAGGCTTTCATAAAAATGAGCACACCGGCAATCAAGATGGCATACGAAGCACAGTTGTACAGCGTATTCTCTTTTAAAATCACCTATAACAAAGGAAGTAATTCTTCCGGTACTTTTACTGCCTATCACCAGGAAGGTACAAAGCTCAAGGATTTATATTCCTTTTCTGCAAAAGCGTCCTCAGGAGATACATTAAGTTTCAGCAAAACCATATACAACAACGAAATCAATTACGAAGGTAATTTAATTTGGAATACGATAACATCTTGGGTAATTGATAACATAACGAACAATGAAATAAAGGTCTACAACTCTGATAATACAGCAACAATGAAATACGAGAATCTCTGGGAAGACGGTGCTCTTGTTATCAGAATTACATACGAAGGCCATTCAGTGGACTATAAGGAACAGAATGATACCTTTACCTTCATCAAAGTAGATTCTGTATACTAAGTTTTCGGGGTCTGTCCCCGTTATCCATGCATCAGTGAAATAAAAATAAATTCCTGGTAAAGATAAGATTTTATATAACAGAAACAAACGAAAAAAGCACTTGGTAACCGATGTTTCCAAGTGCTTTTTTGTTGCCGAGCACCGGAATCGCCCTCCGCTCGCAGACCTCCTGTCTGCTCTCTCCGGGCCGGCGCCGTTCTCTGCCGCGGGCGTCCTGCCCGCTTTTCCTCGCCCCTGCTCGGCGTTCACTCTGCTTCGATTCCGGTCTTGCTTTAATTACACTCTTTAAAAAATTAAAACCTGACTTTACTTATCAAGTCAGGTTTAGTTTGCCGAGCACCGGAATCGAACCGGCACGACATGTTAAGTGTCGAGGGATTTTAAGTCCCTTGTGTCTACCAATTCCACCAGCTCGGCGACACGTCTGATAATATATATTATTTTAGTGTCAAATTCAATACGGTTTATTTAACGGACTTTGCTGAAAAGTTCTGACATCTGGTCGCGCCATTCAGGTTTCTTGTCCTTTTCTTCCCAGTCTATGATCTTTCTGATCTGGAAATGCTTTGTATCGTGGACATTTGCATAATAAATGACGCCAAAACGGCCCTGTCCTATATATGCAATCTTTTCACCACTTTCAAGTTTTGTATCATTCTGAATCTTTGCAAGGGCACAATCAAAATGAAGAGGAGAACCACTGACAGGATCGTTGAATGCTGAAGACAGGTCACGGATAATTTCATTGCATACGGGACACACAGGCTGATTTGCATTCTTGAAGTTACGGATAGCCTCTTCATTTTCGTGAATCTGTTCTTCCGAAACGGCCTTGATTGTAGGCTTAAAAACAGGCTTTACATTTTTCTGACTGCCGTGATTATCATGAGAATGCTTATTATTCTTCCAATTACCGTTGCTGTGTTTTCTGTTATGTCTGTCGTGACGCATAGGTATATTATAGATGAATTAGAGAGTTTTTTCTATATGATTCTCAACAATTTGACGGCTTAGAATCAGGGCGATTCTGTCTATTGCTGAATTGATGTAGTTTTCATCCTGGATTTTTTTCTGTAGTTCCAAAATTTTTGGTGACAATGTCTGTTTACCTGCTGCATTCTTTGACTGCATTCATTTACTCCGAAAAAGCATTGACAATGTGGTGCACCGGATCCAGCCCCGGAACATCAATGGCAAGAACATCGTATCTGATGAACCTGTTACTATATTGTCGATGATTTTGGAGGTAAGATTTAGAAGTTTTAATAATCTTTTTTTGTTTTGTTGAATTTAATTCGTGAGAAAGAATCTCAAGATTACCATGAGGAAGGCTTTTTACCTCGACAAAAACAACCGTATCATCTTTTAAGGCAACAATATCGACTTCACCTGTTCTTATGCGGTAATTTCTGTCTAGGATTTCATATTTTTGGGAGAGAAGAAAATTAACGGCCCTATCTTCGCCCAAATTCCCCTTTTCCCTTGTGGAAAGTTCTGAATTAGATTTCTTCAAGTTCTGCTACATCCTCGTCATCATCAAGAGGCTCCAGTTCTTCCACATCATTTTCTTCAACGGAATCCTCTGGAAGAATGTGACCTTCGGTAACAAGGAAAGGAATATTCCATCTTTTGAGGGCAGAAAGGTGGAAAGCTTTGGCAGGACAATTTGCCCCAAGGAACATGTTCTTTCCGTCTTCAAAAAAAACAGGAGCACTAAATCTAACTCCAGGTTTAATAAAGCTGCAATGTATGATCATCTAGTCACCCTCTTTTTTACCGTCAAGAAATGAAATCATGGCAAAAACATTTGCAACGGCTTCCCAAGTCCATTCGGGAATGCACTCCCCAATCTGATGAACAGATAGGACATTGGCAAGGACATCGTCTTCAACAACCGGAATGTCATTTTCCCTTGCAATCTCAACCATCTTCTTTGCAAAAATACCGGAAGATTTTGCGGTTATCAGCGGTGCGTCTACATTTTTCGGGTATTTAAGAGACACTGCCAACAGATTTTTCTTCATTTGGTACCTTCAGGCAATATCTTCAAAGGAGAAGGGAATTTCTGAAGACGAATAAAGGCCTTCAGAATAAGCCAGGTCGGAATAGGTTACTGGCACAGAATTGCCGTTCATGCCGGAACAAAACAACTCTCCAAGCCGTTTTTCCTCGTTTTCAATCTGAGAGGACAAAAGCGGCGGTAATGAACAGAACCGAACTTCCTTCACCTTGCTGTTACTATAATATAGCACAAAAAAATATTTTTTGCACGATATTTCACAATTTATTTGGATTTTTTCCGTAGTCTTAAGGTCTGCATTCAAAAGGAATTTTATGAAGCCTTTAGCATCCCTGTCATTTACACGCCATTCGTAGGGAAGCACAACCCAATGCCTGGAAGTTTCCGGCGTTTTATAGTGATTTAAAAAACCGAGTATGCCGCATTTCCTGCAGGGAAGAATCGAATAGATGCCCGAAAGAAAATCTTCTGCATCATAGTCTTCCGAATCTGATTCTTCTTTTTCAGCTGAACCGTTTTCGCCGTCATAGGAACCCCAACCTTCAATGTAGGCAAGAAGCTGACCGACATTTTCTTCCGTTGGCTCGATGCCTTTTTCAAGAAGCATGCAGGCAATTTCTGCGGCTGCCTTTTCTTTGCCGGGGAAGTTCAATGCAATGTACCTGGACTTCTGGAGTATTTTTTTGTCTATGCGGACACCACTTTGCTCCATAAACTCAAAAACTTTTGCAGTTATCTGATCGGGAACAAGGCCGTTGGCTTCCATGAACCTTACGAAAGATGAAGCAAAAATCTTTTCACCTTCAGGCTGAAGGAGAATCTTGCCGCCTGAGTCCACAACCCTTGCCTCAAAAGTTTGTCCCGCTTCAAAATTGCGCTGGCACTTTACATTGAACTTTCCGCCCCCAAAGGAAACAAGGCTGGTTCCGTCACCGTTGTTTTTCAGGACAGTAACCCTTATCTTCTGCCCGTCGGCAATCGTTACCGGAGAATTTTCCGAACTGTAGAATCCTGACATCCCAGGAGCAAATGAAACGTTCATAACCAGATTATACCATGGAGACAAAAAAAAAGACCACCCGTAAAGGTGGTCCCATGTAGCTAAGCAGTCTTTCCCACGAAGTGCTTCGCACTTCGTGCAGAGACTTCCTCCGGAAGTCTCCTACTTCTTTGCTGCTGCCTTGTGTTCTGCGTTGATCTGTGCTTCGCGAACATCAGCTGCCTTTGCAACTTCACGAGCGAATGCAACACGTGCGTTTGCCTTAGGTCCGATAAGTTCCTTGATCTTTGCAGCCTTACCGATCTTATCGCGAACGTAGTAGATCTTTGAGCGGCGAACCTTACCTGGGCGGATGAGTTCAACCTTGATGATGCGTGGGCTGTTTACTGGGAATACACGTTCAACACCTACACCGTAGCTTTCCTTGCGAACTGTGAATGTTCTGCGAGCGCCTTCGCCCTTGATGCAGAGAACAACACCTTCATAAAGCTGGATACGCTTTGTCTTTCCTTCGATGATTTCAAAGTGTACCTTTACTGTATCTCCTACGCGGAAACATTCAGCATTTTCTTTCTTCTGCTGTTCTTCAATAGTCTTAATAAGATCCATCTTATTTTCTCCTGTTGCGTTTCTTCCTGCTGTCATGCTTATAGTTTACATATTCAGCAAGTTCGTCGATCATTTTTTCTGCTTCTTCTGAAAGGGTACCCATCATCCTAGCCTTGTAAATCAGGTCAGGCCTGTTCTTCAAGGTTTTCTGAAGGCTCTTTCTAAGCCGCCACTTTCGGATTTCTTCGTGGTTTCCACTCTGTAAAACAGCTGGAACTTCCATGCCTTTGTATACATTTGGCCTTGTATACTGGGGATATTCCAAAAGGTTGTCAGAAAAGCTTTCTTCGTCCAAGGATTCCTTTGTAATTACTCCGTCAACCAATCTGTAAACCGTATCTACAATAACTGTAGCAGCAAGTTCACCGCTTGACATGACATAATCGCCAATGGAGATTTCTTCATCAACGTAGGAATCAATGATTCTCTGGTCGATACCTTCGTACCTTCCGCAAACCAGTACAAGTTCTTCTTTCTGACTAAGTTCCTGCGCTTTGGCCTGAGTAAGGGGCTTTCCACCTGGCGTAACATAGATTACATGTTTCGTCTTTCTGTATGCCTCTACACTGTCAAGTGCAAGTCCTAAAGGTTCAGGTAGCAAAAGCTGCCCTGCTCCTCCGCCATAGGGAGCGTCATCACATGTGTGGTGTCTATCATGGGCAAAATCCCTGATATTAACCAAATCGTAGGCAATAATTCCCTTTTCAACCGCTTTGGCCATGATCGAACTTTCAAAAAAAGCCCGCGGAATCTCAGGGAATAAGGTCAGCACAGTAAATTTCATGGAGTTACTCCAGAATCCAGAGGTGCATCAGCTGCATCTGTCTGTTATCCACATCAACCTTTCCAATGAATTCATCCTTGAACGGTACATAGACAGTTTTTGGACTACCCTTCTTGGTAAGTTTGACATCATCCGATAAAAACGAACAGCTCTCGGACAGCAAAATCTCAACGAGATAACCTGATCCGCCTTCCAATACGTTTGTGACTGTTCCAACAATTGAATTTTCATCAAATGCCGGTGCGGTATCACCCGCCGTTTCCTTATACCATATTGAACAACCCTTAAGGTCTTCAATATACCACTCATCCTTCTGCAACTTATGAGCTTTTTCTCGGGGAACTACGATCTCCCACCTGTTGAATTTTGCAGCTTCCTCAGGAGAGTTTATTCCCTCTAATTTCATGTACAGAATGTTGCTGCCTTCACTTACCGACTCCACTTTCGCAAGCCGTGAAACAGTTCCATTCGTCAAAGTGACTTCGTCCATATCAGCGAAATGCTCATACTCGCCGGAAGTACTTTCAACTTTGAACTCGCCCGTAATTCCGTGTGAACCGCGGACAATACCAACTACAAACTTGTCTTTTAATGCTGCTGCCATCAGTCTAAGATTTCCAGACTATAGCGCTTGCCATCCTTGTTGGATGTTGCACTCAAAACAGTTCGCAGAGCCTTTGCAATACGACCGTATTTTCCAATAACTTTGCCAATGTCGCCTTGAGCTACGCTTAACTGTAATACAGGGCCGCGTTCACCCTCGGTTTCTGTCACAGAGACTGAAGCAGGATCATCGACCAATGATTTTGCAATAAATTCAATCAGGTCTTTTTCCATCTTTTAGCTCCTCTGTAAATTACTTGGAAATTGCCTTGCCGTCTGCTGCCAATCCACCCTGTCTGAAAATCTTCTTAACAGTTTCAGTAGGCTGTGCACCAACACTGATCCAGTACTTTGCGCGTTCTACGTCAAATACTGTTTCCTGTCCGTCAGCGATTGGGTGATACTGACCGATTTCTTCAATTGTTGTACCGTTGCGTGGCTTGCGTGCATCCTGTACGACAATACGATAGTCTGGGCGCTTCTTTGCTCCCAATTTCATAAGTCTGATTTTGACCACTTTTGTCCTCCATAGGTCTCTCACGAACTGGGTTAAGACCTAAGATATAGTATTCGCGCTATAATAGCGTGAGCAAATAATATATAGAAAAAAGTGTCTTTAGTCTAGAGAATTCCAAAGGAATTCAAGGGGAATTCGGCGGGAATTCATAATTCACAATTAATAATTATGAATTATGAATTATGAATTATTTTCTCATCATTTCAACAAGGCTGTCAAATACAGACTTTGCCTTAAGATTCTTGTCAAAGAGGTGGGCATCACCGTAACCGTAGAAGGTGGCAGGAACCCAGCTTGTGGCATCAGTATACCCCCAGGTCATGTAGGTATTTACGTTAGATTCCTCCTTAAGGACGCGCATGAGAGTTTCGTACATTTCCTTCTGAATTGCAACATCAGCATCCGTAGCAGGAGTCTTCATCCTGATGTCGATTTCAGTAAACTGAACCTCAAGCCCAAGGTCTGCAAAACGGCGGATGTTTTCACGAAGGCGTCCTTCATTGATGCCATAATCTGTACAAAGATGAAGCTGAAAACCAACACCATCGATAGGAACACCCTTTTCTACCATGGATTTTACGAATTCATAGAATGCCTCTGCCTTTGGAGTACCCGCCTCTTCATGGCTATAATCATTAAGGAAAAGCTTTGCATCAGGATCTGCGGCACGTGCCATGCGGAATGCTTCTTCATAAAGGTCTGTTCCGCACCACTTGTACCAGAGAGATTTTCTGAATGTTCCGTCTTCATTGAAGATTTCGTTTGCAACATCATAATATGCAATCTTTCCCTTATAACGAGTCATTATCTGATTGATATTTTCGTTTATGAGGGCAAATGCGTCTTCCCTGTCTCTAATCTGATTTACAATGGTCGAATTCTGCTGATGCCAGATAAAAGTATGACCGCGGACCATCATCTTGTTTTTCTGTGCAAAATCCACCATCTTGTCCATGTCGGAAAAATTCCACAGTGTCTTTGTTGGACGTATGTTGACCATCTTCATTGTATTTTCAGGAACGATGGCATTGAAATTTTCGGCAATCAACTTTGATTTGTTTTCATCAAGCATGTCTCCAGGCTGAATCGCAACGCCAAAATACATGCCGGCTTTTGTAGCTATTGCAGCAGGTGATTTTTTACAGGCTGTACACATGACCCCCGCAAAAATTCCCACAACTAAAACTGTTAATCTAAAACTCTTGTTCATGAATTCCATAGTAAAACCTGTTTGCCCTTTTAGCAAGAAAAAAAAGAAAGACAACAACATTCTGCTGTTGCACAAATGCTTTCGTCAGGGGTCTGTCCCCTCTGTTCATTACTTTCATCAGAGCAACTGTTTGCGCAAACTATTCGTTCAAAAGTTGAATCACAGCAACTTGTGGATTACTATGAACTCAAGGAGCAATCAAATGGCAAATTCACTTACAAAAAACGAATACAATCCGGCAGAACTGAAGGCTGACTTCATCAAGACTTATGGCGGCACAGAAGAAGGCATAAGAATCTTTTCCTCGCCTGCAAGAATCAACATAATCGGTGAACACATAGATTACAACGGCGGAAAAGTTTTCCCGGCAGCCATCAACAGATACCTATACGTGGCTATCAGGAAAAGATCCGACACAAAAATTTGCTATAAGAGCATCCAATTCGAGGGGACACACCTCTTTGACATCAACGACAACTTTGCTTTCAAAAAAGAAGACGACTACGCAAACTACCTCAACGGAATCCTTAGTCAGCTAAAGGCAAAGGGTTGCCAGTTTGACTGCGGTTTTGAAGTCCTCATGGCATCAAACGTTCCTGCTGGAGGAGGAATTTCCTCATCTTCTGCCCTGGAATGTGGATTTGCATACGCCGTAAGTGAAACTTTCGGATTCAACCTTGACCGCGTGGAAATTGCAAAACTGGGACAGATGAGCGAACACAACTTCATGGGAGTTAACTGCGGAATCATGGACCAGTTCATCATCAGCGTAGGAAAGGAAAAGAAAGCCATAATACTTGACTGCAACACCCTTGAATACGAATACGCTCCTCTTGAACTAGGTGACTACCGCTTTGTGGTAATGAACACTAACAAGGTTCGTCGCCTTGCAGACAGCAAATACAACGAGCGCCGCAGCCAGTGTGAAGAAGCCCTGAAAATTCTTCAGGACAACGGAACTAAGATTGATGCCCTCTGCAAGCTTACACCTGCAGAATGGGAAGCAAAAAAAGGCTGCATAAAGGACGAAATCCTTGCCAAGCGCGCAAAGCACTGCATCTACGAAAACCAGCGCGTGCTTGATGCCGTAGAAGCCCTCAAGGCAGGAGATCTTGCAAAGCTCGGAAAACTCCTAAACGAAAGCCACAAATCCCTGGACGAAGACTATGAAGTTACGGGAATCGAGCTGAACACCCTTGCCGGCACTGCCCAGAAACAGGACGGATGCCTTGGGGCACGCATGACAGGCGCAGGCTTTGGAGGTTGTGCCATCGCTCTGGTACACAAGGACAAGGTTGATTCCTTCATTGAAAACGTCCAGAAGGAATACACAAGGATAATAGGCTACAACGCCGGATTCTTCTCTTGCGAATCAGGAAACGGAGTAACATCCTGTTAATCTTTTTTCCGTTTATGTTTGACAATTCATTTCTTATATACTACTATGTATCCTGACTTATTCTATACGAATAAAAGGAGAATTTTGAAATGTCAAACGAATTGATATTGTTCATCGTTCTCCCCGTAGCAGGAATAGTTCTTGGATGGATAATTCGCTGGGTTTATGCCAGATTTCAACTTTCCGCCTCTGAACAGAAAGCAGAGCGCGTAAGACAGGATGCTATAAAAGAAGCTGAAGCTCAGAAAAAAGAGATTCTTCTTCAGGCAAAAGAACAACTCATTCAGGACCGCAACCAGCAGGAACGGGAGAACCGTGAACGCCGCACAGAATTGCAGCGTTATGAAAGCCGTGTCAGCAAAAAAGAAGAACTTTTGGACCAGAGGGCCCAGGAGTTTGACAAGAAGGACAAGGAATTTGCTCTTCAGACAGCTGACTTGCAGAAGAGATCAGAAGTACTTGCAGAGAAGGAAGCAAACCTTCGCTCTGAACTTGAACGCATTTCAGGCTTGACAGCAGACGAAGCAAAAGCCCTCATCATCAAGAACCTTGAGAATGATGCCCGCCACGACGCACAGGCACTCCTCAACAAGATTGATCAGGAAGCACAGGTAACGGCAGAAAAGAAAGCACAGGAAGTACTCGTTGCAGCTATCCAGCGCATTGCAACGGAAACTACTAGCGACATTACTGTTGCTACAGTTTCACTTCCAAGCGATGAAATGAAGGGACGCATCATCGGTCGCGAAGGACGCAACATCCGTTCCCTCGAAACACTTACAGGCGTAGACATCATCATCGACGATACTCCAGAAGCAGTAGTCATTTCATGTTTTGATCCTGTACGCAAAGAAATTGCACGTGTTGCCCTTGAACGCCTCATCATAGACGGACGCATTCATCCGGCCCGCATCGAGGAAATCGTTCAGAAGGTTACACGCGAAATTCAGCAGAAGATTTATGAAGAAGGTGAAAGGGCTCTCTTTGATCTTGGAATCCACAACATGGGTCAGGAAGCAATCCGTGCCATCGGACGCCTTTACTTCCGCACAAGTTACGGACAGAACGTACTCACACACTCAAAGGAAGTTGCAGAACTTGCAAGCATCCTTGCAGCAGAAGTTGGAGCAAACCGCGAACTTGCAAAGCGCGCTGCCCTCCTCCACGACATCGGTAAGGGAGCTGAAAACGACAGCGACCAGAACCACGCAGAAGTCGGAGCAGAAATGGCTCGCAAGATGGGTGAAGATCCACGCATCGTAAATGCAATTGCAGCTCACCACAATGACTGCGAAGCACAGACAATCGAAGCTGTTATTGTTCAGATTGCAGATGCTATAAGTGCTGCCCGCCCAGGTGCACGCCGCGAAACAGTAGACAACTACGTTAAGCGCCTTGAAAACCTTGAAGAGACAGCAAAGAAGTTTGCAGGCGTTGAACAGGCTTACGCTATCCAGGCAGGCCGTGAACTCCGCATTCTCGTTAACAACGAAAAGATTCCAGATGAACAGGTTAAGGACCTTGCAAAGAACATTGCAAAGCAGATTGAAACAGATCTCCGTTATCCTGGAAGAATCAAGATCACTATGATTCGCGAGACACGCATCGTAGAATATGCACGCTAGCGAATACTAAGAGCTAAAACGCAAAGGGGCTGTTCGAAAGAACAGTCCTTTTTTTATTCAACATATTTTCTGAATTCCGGGTATTTAAGAACAAAAGACTCAAGAGCATCCTCATATTGCTCGAAACCGCACTCAAAAAGTTCAAAGGCTCCGTCAAGATAATACAGATCAACTGGAGTATATCCGCCATAAGTCTGGCCATTTATCAGGAAATCAACCCTGTATCTTTCGACTGAATTCTGAAGTATGTATGAAACGAAGGAAGAACAGACAAAAATGTTTTTCTTAAAAATCTCTTCCGGCTCCTTCTGCAAAGGAATGGAATCAAAGGCAAATTCAATAGGGAAATCCCTGCTGTGCCTGTAATTATCTGCATTTCTCCAGTGCTGTATTGGTACAGAAAAGACTCTGGAAATTCCGTACACAGTATCATGAACAAGGGCATACTCAAGAAGAATCTTTACATTCTCGACATCAAGGTTTGTGCAGGGAACGGCAAGCACAAGGCATCTGGAACGGGAATAATCCAGGGTATTCATGTATTCATTTTCGCCTGGAGACATTATGGTTTCAAGCTGAGCCATGTTGCTTCTTTTTGAAAGTGAAAGACCAACAAAGGATTCATCTTTCAACATCGTGCTGATTGCAGAATGAACGTAGGTAACGCCATCCCCTGCAGCTCCTATAATTCTTATAGGTCGTCTTACCATATTGCCGGAACAGAAAGTTCTTCTATAGATAACATCATAAAGCCGGATGAAACAATAAGATTCACTTGAAAGTTGCTTTTCTGAAATAGCCTCATTTACCCTCGAAGGTTTTTCATAAATTCCAACGGAAGATGAGGCGCATGAAGCCAAAAGAAGTGAGAAAGATAGCAGTAATGGAAACAAAACTTTTTTCATCTGACAGCTAAAATTATAGAAGGAAAATCTCTTTTATCCTATAGGGAGACCTTTAAAAATTCTGTTTTTAGAAATTCAGTGCAGATACAAAACGGTCCTGAAAACCTTCATGCTGAGCAAGATCAAGTACCTGGCACCTGGATGCAAGTTCAAGTGCCACATTACGAAGTCTGTCATCAACCAGGAACATTGTGGCTCCAACCAGTGAACCATTGCCTATTGACGCTACATGATGACACAAGGAATTTGGAATCATGCCGACTGAAACTGCATCAGCAACATCAAGTTTCACACCGAAACCTCCGGCAAGATAAAGTTCAGGTTGATTTATGGAAGTCAATTTGTCACAAAGTATTTCAAGGCCAGTGCATACGGAAGCCTTTGCCAGCTGGAAATTCCTTATGTCGCTTTGGGTAAGATAAACTGTACCTGAAACCTTCAGCCTGTCAAAAGAATCATCGGCAAAAGCTCCAGTTCCGTCAATGGCTCCCAACTTTAAAAACTGGGCTACGGCACTTACAAGCCCTGTACCTGCAATGGATTTGGCATCCCCACCGCCAACAACAGAGCAAACCAGTTTTCCGTTATCCACTGCAACTTTTACAATACTCCCCTCTACGGCACCGGAACCACATTCTATGCCAAAACCTTCAAAAGCAGGTCCTGCAGAAGTTGATGTACAATGTATTTCTCCTGTAACACCATCCTTCAAAGCCATCTCGCAGTTTGTACCAATATCTGCAAGGAATTTTGTTTTGCCGTCATCCAGATGAAATCCGGAAGCAACCATGGCAGCAACCGTGTCTCCGCCGACGAAAGGACCTGCGACAGGAGAAAAATAAATTTCACACCCTTCAATATCAAAGCCATAGCAAGCAAGATAATTTTCTGCAGGAGATGAAAATCCAAATTTATCCGGAATCCTAAATGGCCATGAAGCAAGTCCACTGACATCAAGACCTGCAAAAAGAGATTCCATGACTGTATTTCCGGCAACAGAAATGCGCTTAAGGCAGACACGCCCCATGCGATTTGCAAGAAAAGCAGACTGGCAGATTTGCACGGCTTTTGACACCATACGGGTTACCTGCATTCCAATGGAATCATGAAGTTTTTTTAGGCCATCAGGGGCAAGTGAAAAAGAAATCCTTGAAACAACATCGCTACCGTACTTTGACTGGGAATTAGATTCACCAAAGGAACATAGCTGGCGGCCATCAAAAAGAGATATGGCACGCAAGGCAATGGTAGTAGTTCCAAGATCCAAGGCAATGCCTATGTCGCAGGAAGAAAAGGAATTCACGCCCTGACAGAAGACATTGTCCCCATCAATCAATACCGAGGTTTCCTTTTCAATGTAGGAATCACCGGGACAAAGTCCGCAGTGCCTGCAAATCCTGCAAATCATGAATTTAATATACCTTCCATAATTGAAAATTGCAATTTGGCGATTTATGGTTTAATATATCTGCAGATTTTTTTTACACTTAAGGAAGGAAACAAATGAAAAAAATTGCAAAGTTTACACTTTTACTTGCTGCCATCGCCATTGCAGGAACAGCTGCATTCGCAAAGAAAAAGCAGAAGGTTGTTAAGATTGGTGCCATCCAGCTTGTTGAACACCCAGCTCTCGACGCTTCATACAAGGGATTCGTAGACGGACTCAAGGAAGCAGGATACGAAGACGGAAAGAACCTCAAGATTATCTATGAAAACGCACAGGGAGAACAGTCAAACTGCGTTACAATCGCAGACAAGCTTATTTCCCAGAGATGTGACATGATTTTTGCAATCGCAACTCCAGCAGCACAGGCTGTTGCAAACAAGACAGAAACAACACCTATCCTCATCACAGCAGTTACAGACCCAAAAACAGCAGGTCTTGTTGAATCAAATGAAAAACCAGGCACAAACGTAACAGGAACATCTGACCTTACACCTTGTGCCGCACAGATCCAGCTCCTCAAGAGACTTGTTCCAAACGCAAAGAAAGTTGCAATGCTCTACTGCTCAAGCGAAGAAAACTCACGCTTCCAGATCAACCTTGCAAAGGCTGAATGTGACAAGCAGGGACTTTCTTATGTTGATGCAACAGTTTCAAACACAAACGAAGTACAGCAGGTTGTTCAGTCCCTCGTTGGGAAGGTTGACGCAATCTACACTCCAACAGACAACATGATTGCTTCTACAATGGCAACAGTTTCCCTCGTAACAACACCAGCAAAGCTTCCTGTAATCGTAGGTGAAGACGGAATGTGCCAGGGTGGCGGGCTTGCAACATTCGGAATCAACTACTACGAACTTGGAAAGCAGACAGCAAAGATGGCTGTTGAAGTAATCAACGGAAAGAAGCCAAAGAACATGCCTATCCAGTACCTTGACAAGTGTGACTTCTCATACAACAAGGAAACAGCAGAAGCCCTCGGAATCACAATTCCAGCAGACTTGCTCAAATAATTTCTATAAGACTTGAAGCAAAGGCCTGATGATGCCCCGTAAGTATGGACAACAAAGTTCAATCTTGCGGGGCTTTTTTTTTACTCAGACTCCTATCAATTTATTGAAATATGCATTACACTCACTCATCCTTACTGCTGGTACAGTTAGGGGACTTTCGTATGATTGTCTAATACTACGTTTTTAATGAACAGATTTTTTTACCTAAAAAACTACTGTTCAAAGGATGTTGAAATGAAAAAGTTCAATATCATTGTTCTTACAACAATTTTATTCAGTTCAATGGCTCTCTCATCATGTTCAAAAGGTGAGAAGAAAGAAACCTTCAATCTCTTTAACTGGACTTACTACACGCCGGATTCAGTTCTTGAGAAGTTTGAGAAAGAATACAACTGCATCGTAAAGACAGACTACTTCGATTCAAATGAAGTAATGTATTCAAAGCTTCGTGCCGGTGCAAAGGGATACGACCTCACAATTCCTTCTTCAGACTACACATCAATCATGATCAAACAGGGTATGGTTCAGAAAATTGACCATTCAAAATTCCCTAATTCCATATACATCAATCCGGATGCCCTCGTAAAGGCAAAGGATTATGACCCAGACATGACATGGTCAGTTCCATACTGTCTTGCCGCCAACGGTATAGCCGTTAACAAGACAAAGGTAAAGGACTATGAACGCTCATATGACATCTTTAAGCGCAAGGACCTTGCAGGCCACATGACTATGATGGACGACATGCGTCTTACAATCGGAAGTGCCCTCAAGTATCTTGGATATTCCCTCAATTCAACTGATGACAAGGAACTCAGGGAAGCAGCTGACCTTGTTAAAAACGAATGGCTGCCTAACCTCCTCAAGTTCGATGCAGAAGGCTTTGGAAAATCATTTGCATCAGGTGATTTCTGGGTTTGCGACGGATATGCAGAAATCGTTTACGGTGAGGTTCCTGAAGAACGTCAGGAAGAAACAATCGACTTCTTTGTTCCTGACACAGGTTCAGGCGCTTATCTTGACTCAATGGTTATTCTTAAGGATGCAAAGCACTACGACCTTGCCATGAAATTCATAGACTTCAGCCACAGACCGGAAATCTATGCGGAATTCCTTGATGCCCTAAGGTTCCCTCCATACATCAACATGGAAGCTGCAAAGTACACAACAAGAAAGCCTATGTACGGTCCAGAAACCCTTGCTAAGGTTGAGCTCAAGATGGACGTAGGTGATGCACTCCAGAAGTACGATGCACTCTGGCAGGAAATCAGGTTCGCTGCAGAATAAAAAATTTTAATTGAATAAACCACCAGGGCCCTCGATTTTTTTTGAGGGCTTTGTTATTCACCGTCACTTTTTGTTTTTTATTGAAAATAATATAAGTGATGAAAAACAAAATTTGCGACTATACAAACACAAACAGGCACCCGGACATCCGGGAACTTACCCTTGCCAACGGAATCACCTATCCAAGCGATGAAGAACTCATAATGCTCATTCTTGGCCGTGGAACAAAAGGGAATCCCATAGGACAGCTTTCCGACAGGGTCATAAGCACAATAAATTCCAGCAATGAGACAGACCTCATCTACAAGCTGACTGAAATTCCCGGAATGGGATCTTCAAAAGCCCTTTCCATTGCAGCCGCACTTGAACTGGGAAGAAGGCGAAGGGGATACCTGCACTCAGTAATAAAGCATCCCAAAGACATACTGCAGTATGTAAAGCAGTATAGTCTGGAACCTGCAGAGCATTTCATAACGATCACAACTAACGGAGCCCATGAAATACTCAGTACAAAAGTGGTTTCTGTCGGAACCGTAAGCAAAGCCCTTATTCATCCGCGGGAGGTTTTTGCCGATGCCGTAGCAGAACACGCATCAGGAATAATCTGCTGCCACAACCATCCCTGCAACCAGTGCTATCCAAGCAAGGCAGACATTGAATCCACAAGGCAGCTTCAGAGGGCATCCCAGATTCTAGGAATTTCATTTCTGGACCACCTGATAGTAACAAGGGACAGTTACTTCAGTTTTCTTGAGCACGACCTGCTAAAAGATGCAGGTAACGGGGAATAAAAAGGAACCTTCAAAATTGCATTTTGCCCAAAATAGAAGTATATTTTCTCTATGAAGCTATATACGGGAAATCAGGTAGTCTTTTATTCGGTTTTGAGTGGAATTGCTGCAGGGGCAATCTTTTCTGCAGGCGTTTATTTTTTTTCAGGAAAACAGTCCACCTCAAAAAATGAGATTCAGGTTATTTCAGAAAGAATCGATGATTCCGTCATAAGAGAACATTCTCCTGTAATTGAAGTTGCCGGCAACAGCGGAAATTACACTCAGGATGAACTTCAGAACATTTCCGTATATGAAAAATGCAATGAAGCAGTAGTTAACATTACGACACAGACTATGGGATACAACTGGTTCCTTGAACCAGTAATTACAGGCAGCGGCTCAGGTTCCGGTTCCATAATAGACAAGCGCGGATATGTTGTAACAAATGTTCATGTAATAGAAGATGCAACCTCCATCAACATTTCCCTTGCAGATGGATCAAATTACGAAGGCCGTGTAATCGGAAAGGATATTGAAAGCGACATAGCAGTCCTGAAATTTGATCCGGACCCAAAGACGGAACTCAAGACAATTCAGTTTGGTGCATCCGACACCCTCAAGGTCGGACAGAAAGTAATTGCCATCGGAAATCCGTTTGCCCTCGAAAGAACAATGACCACCGGCATAATTTCAGGACTTGGTAGACCTATTCAGGAAAGTTCCAATGTCATCATCCGCAACATGATTCAGACAGATGCCGCAATCAACCCAGGAAATTCCGGAGGCCCACTTCTGGACAGTCAGGGACGCATGATCGGAATCAACACCATCATCTATTCTAAGTCAGGTTCTTCAAGTGGAGTTGGTTTTGCAATTCCAGTAAGCACGGCAAGGCGCGTTGTCCGTGATCTGCTTGCCTACGGAAAGGTAAACCGTGGAACAATCCAGGCTTCTTTCGTTCAGAACACAAGCCGCATTGCAGCCTATGCAGGATATAAAATCAGCACTGGACTTCTTGTAAACAAAGTTCGTGCAGGAAGCCTTGCTGCAAAGGCAGGACTCAAAGGCGGAACAAAGGCGGTTCAATACGGCACATTCAACCCCCAGACAATCTACCTTGGCGGCGACATCATCATTGAAGTTGACGGAATAAAAATCGACGGCCTTGCAGACTACTACAGTGCACTTGAAGACAAGAAGCCTGGAGACAAGGTGAACATTACAGTTCACAGGGACGGACACAACATAGGCCTTACAATGGAGCTGGAAAACTAACATGAGATCTTTCAAGGTAGAATCACAGTTTGAACCAAGCGGAGACCAGCCGGAAGCAATCGCAAAGCTTGTGGAAGGATTTAAGCGCGGAGACAAATATCAGACACTAAAGGGTGTTACTGGTTCAGGAAAAACTTTCACCATGGCAAAGATCATTGAGGCGGTTCAGAAACCTACCCTCATCATCAGCCACAACAAAACTTTGAGCGCGCAGCTTTACCGTGAATTTAAAACCTTCTTTCCAAACAATGCCGTTGAATATTTTGTAAGCTACTACGACTATTATCAACCGGAAGCCTATGTTCCGGCCCGCGACTTATATATAGAAAAAGATGCATCGGTTAACCGCGAAATAGACAAACTCCGTCTTGCCGCAACCTATGCCCTCATGGAACGACGTGATGTAATCATCATTGCAACAGTCAGCTGCATTTATGGTCTTGGTATGCCTGACCTTTACAAGGACATGAGGCTGCACCTGACCCGCGGTGAAGAAATAGACATGCACAAGCTTTCTTTAAAGCTTTCAGAAATTCAGTATGAGCGCAACGACATGGTATTTGAACGCGGTAATTTCCGCATCCGAGGCGATGTAATCGAAATCTTCCCGACCTACATGGAAACAGATGAAGCCTACAGAATCGAGCTTGATTTTGATGAAGTTGCAAGAATACGACGCTTTGACGTAATGAACGGCAATACAATAGAAGAACTTGATGAACTTCAGCTTTACCCTGCAAAACACTTTGTAGTTCCAAAGGAAATGATGGTTAGCGTTACGGACAAAATCCAGAAGGAAATGGAAGAAGCCGTAGAAAACCTTAAGGCAAAAGGCAAGCATCTTGAAGCCGAAAGATTAAAGTCACGCACAACCTACGATATGGAAATGATGAAGGAAATGGGCTACTGCAGCGGAATCGAAAACTATTCTGCAGTCATTGCCGGACGCAAAACAGGTGAACCGCCAGCAACATTGCTACATTACTTTCCCGATGACTTCCTCTGCCTCATAGATGAAGCCCATGTTACGGTTCCACAGATTGGAGCCATGTACGAAGGCGACAGGTGCCGTAAAAAGAACCTCGTAGACTTTGGATTCCGTTTGCCTAGCGCCCTTGACCATAGGCCACTTAAGGCTGATGAATTCACGGCAAAGATGAACCAGGTCATCTATGTAACAGCAACCCCTCGCCCACAGGAAGTAAAACAGAGCACCCAGGTTGTAGAACAACTCATCCGTCCGACTGGATTGCTCGATCCTATAATCGAAGTTCGTCCAACGGAAGGACAGATGCAGGATATTTACAAGGAAGTTCAGAAGCGCATAGAAAAGAACGAGCGTAGCCTTATCCTTACCCTTACAAAGAAAATGGCTGAGGATTTGACGGACTACCTTGCAAACCTTGACCTTAAGGTAAAATACATTCACTCGGAAATAGACACCTTTGAACGCGTAGAAATACTCAAGTCCCTTCGCCTGGGAGAAATCGATGTCCTTATTGGGATTAACCTTTTAAGGGAAGGAATCGACTTGCCGGAGGTTTCTTTCATCGCCTTGCTTGATGCAGACAAAATCGGATTTTTACGAAGTACAACCAGTTTGATTCAGATTGTTGGTCGTGCAGCCCGCAATGCAGACGGCATGGTTGTAATGTATGCCGACAGAATGAGCGATGCCATGAAGGAAACAATAGAAGAAACCAAGAGACGACGCAGCATCCAGGAAGCATTCAACAGGGAACACGGAATTGTGCCAAAGACCATCATCAAAGCCATCGGCAACATTCTTGAACATCCTGACGGACAGCCGGAAAACCAGAGCGCGGAATCAGGGGATGCATACCTTAACGAAGTCAGAAAGCACGCAAACCTTTTCAATCCAAAGGAAAGAAAAAAGGTCATTGAGCTTCTTAAAAAAGAAATGACGGAAGCTGCAGAAAGGCTGGATTATGAAACCGCCGCCATTTACCGCGACCAGATACAGGAAATTCAGCAGCAATTTGTCGATTAATACATGCAAAGGAATGTGCCTTCGCAATTGACAATATCGCTCATATTGTATATCATCTTTGAACTTGTAATTGAAATTATTTTTAGGTAGGTAATATTATGTCAAGAACATGTGATGTTTGTGGAAAGCACCCAGTACACGGAAACAAAGTATCTAAGTCATACAACCACACACGCCGCCAGTGGAAGCCAAATCTTCTCAAGATCAAGACAGAAATCGAAGGTCAGACAATGACTCTCAAGATCTGTACACAGTGTCTCCGCTCAGGTTGGATTACAAAGAAGATTAATGTAGTTCCAGCAAACGCAGGCGCACCAAAGGCTGAATAATTTCAGGTTGTTATGCTAGAAATTAGTCCCGTCTATCACAGGCGGGATTTTTTATTTTAAATCACTTCAAGAAACCTAACACGACAGTTCCAAACCGTCAAATGCAGGCCCTACATAACCGCCTTTTTCCCTTGCCAATTCAAGGTTAGGATAGCGGCAAAGAATTGCATCAACATATTCCTGAACCTGCCAATGGAAGAGGTTGTGGGTAACATGAGTAAGATATACATTCTTTGGATTAAGCTTTTCAGCAACTTCAAGAGCCTGTTCAAAAGAAAAATGGGTTGAATGAGGAAGAACCCTCAGACCGTCGATTACAAGATGTTCAATTTTTCCTGCAAAAGTCTCTACCCTGTCATAGGAAGATTCCGGAAAATGATTCAGGTCCGTAAGATAAACTATGCTTTTGTATCCGTCATCTTTCAATTCCCTAATGATCCAGCCAGAATCATCAAGATAACCGTGCTTTATTGGAACAGGAAGAATTTCAAGTCCTTTGATTTTGATGGGATTTGATTCATTAAAATCGTCGGCGGCAACGGCATTTATCTTTGGTTTTCCACCACCCTGCTTTACTTCCCTGAATATGTAGTCAAATCTATACTTTATATCTTCGATAACGGATTTATGGGAATATACGGGAAGTCCTTTACCTTCAGTTTCATCACCACCGCGATTGTGAGGATCAAAGGCCCTGGAATGACTGAATATCCTGAGGTCATCTATGCCGTGAAGGTGATCTGCGTGGGAATGGGTAAGAAGAAGTGCATCCACATTATCGACCTTGTACTTCAGGGCCTGGATTCGGAATTCAGGTCCTACATCAATAAGAATATTAGCAGGTTCCCGCAGAAAGGCACTGCACCTGAGCCTGTTGTCTTTAGGATCCGCAGAACGGCATACCTTGCAATCACATCCAATTACAGGAACCCCGTGACTTGTTCCTGTACCCATCAAAACCATTTCCATAGTATCTATAGTAAAACAATTCTCGAAATTTTCATAGAAAAAAATAGGGGGCGAATGAAAATCTCATTCGTCCCCGAAAACTGCCTGGGCCCTTACTGATAAATAATTTTTTAGAGGCTAAGTATTTACCCGGTCCTTGAAAACAAGACTGCACTTACATTCATAAGGCAAGCCTTTTTCAAAAACTTACACAGCGCGGATTTTTTCCACTGCAGCTTTCATGTGTTTTACAGCACGAATTTCTGTCTGACGAACAGCCTCAGGACTTACGCCGACAATCTTAGAGACTTCGCGTAATGTCTTGGCATGTAGTTCGCCATCAAAGTTATAACGGTACCACAAAACACAGCGTTCTTTGCCTGGCAAAGAATCCATAAGAGACTTTACAGTCTCCTTCTCCTCTTCCTTAAGCAACATTTCCTCTGGGGAATATGTCATATCAGGAAGAAGATCACCAAGGGAAACAGAATTTCCCTCATCACTCACTTCGACATCCAATGATGCAACGGTATATGAATAGTTCAAATACTCGACAATTTTATCTTCAGGAATGCCAGTTGTAAGGGCAAGTTCCGGAACAGTTGCTTCCCTTCCATTCTGCTGGAAGAAATAAGCCTGTGCCTTCTGAATCTTGCGGATCATCATTTCCTTGCGGTTTGGCAAAGCAATGAATGAAGTCCTGCTGTTCATGTAGCGCAACATGTACTGTGCGATCCATGGGTAGGCATAAGTAGAAAAGCGTGTCTTAAAGTCAGAGCTGAATTTCTCAGCAGCGACCATAAGGCCCATATTTCCTTCCTGAATTAAATCCATGATAATTGATGGTGATGCCTGCATTTTTCTTGCAAGGCTTACGACTAGGCGAAGATTTGAATTAACAAGCTGCTGAACAGCCTTCTTGTCGCCTGACTGAATTTTCTTTGAAAGCTCTACCTCTTCTTCTGATGAAAGGAGGCTGAATTTTTTTATAGAGTTCAAATAACTTCCGATAACGTCCTTTTCCATGGGATCGCTCCAATTGATGTTATTTTCACTTTATGTTATGCGAATTTATTAGCATACGCCGTGCCAATTTTTTCAAATTTTTCTTAATTTATGCTTAAAATGACATTTTATAAGCTAATTCCTTATATTATATAGAATTAATTTTATCTTAAATTTTTCTTAAAAATGTTAAAAATTTGTTAAAGAAAAAAAGCAATTTTTTGAACTGTATAAAAATTTAAACAGTTTGAGTATTATTTTTCATACAGTGTATATAATTTTAGACATTAAAATCTCTAATTTCTCTTCACTTTCACCTATAAAAGGTCCATTCCTTAAATTTAATTTAATTTTCCTGCAAAAAACTCCAAAACTTCCAGTTTATAACTTCATCATTTATTAACAAATTCACTTTCTTTTTACCCTCTTCCCAAATTCAATTTACACTATTATGGAAATTCACTATTATAGTAATATTATGAAACCTACACTTATTAAAGATTTATTGACATCCGCTCCAGATGGACGCACTGTAACAGTATGCGGATGGGTAAGAACAAAACGTGATTCAAAGAACCTCGTTTTCATTCAGGTTAACGACGGAAGCTGCTTTGCAAACATTCAGCTTACATTCGACCGCTCTAATCCACAGGGCGCAGATGCAAATAATATTGAAAATGAACTCAAAAGAATAAATACAGGAACTTCAATCAAGGCAGAAGGAGTCATCATTCCTTCCCCTGCTTCAGGACAGGCTGTTGAAGTCACACTCATGAAGCTTACAGTTCTTGGCGAATGCAACCCTGAAGAATATCCACTCCAGAAGAACAAGATGTCCATGGAATACCTCCGTGAAAACGCATATCTCCGCGCACGCACAAACACATTCGGTGCTGTTTTCCGTGTACGAAACCAGATGGCATTTGCAGTTCATTCTTTCTTTCAGGAAAGGGGATTCCAGTACATCAACGCTCCAGAAATCACTTGTTCTGACTGCGAAGGTGCAGGAGAAATGTTCCAGGTAACAACACTCAGCCTTGAAAAGATTGCAGAACTCGGAGTAAAGGCCGGACAGGGCGGAATGAAGATTGAAGATGCTCACAAGATCGTAGACTACGGAAAGGACTTCTTTGGAAAGAAGGCATCCCTTACAGTTTCAGGTCAGCTTGAAGCAGAAACCCTTGCAACAGCATTGAGCCGCGTATACACATTCGGACCAACATTCCGTGCAGAAAATTCAAACACACCTCGTCACCTTGCTGAATTCTGGATGATTGAACCTGAAATGGCTTTCTTTGATCTTGAAGACGACATGGACCTTCAGGAAGACTTCGTTAAGTACCTCCTCAATTGGGCCCTTACAAAATGCCGCGACGACCTTGAATTCTTCGACAAGAGAATTCAGCCTGGGCTCATTGCACAGCTTGAAAGCGTTGTAAACAGCAAGTTCGTTCGCATCTCATACACAGATGCAATTGCTGAACTTGAAAAGCACGCAGACAAATTTGAATTCAAGCCATACTGGGGCTGCGACATTGCAACAGAACACGAAAGATTCCTTACAGAACAGATTTTCAAGTGTCCTGTAATGGTTTACAACTATCCAAAGGAAATCAAATCGTTCTACATGAAGCTGAACGAAGACGGAAAGACAGTTAAGGCTGTTGACGTTCTTGTTCCTGGCATCGGAGAACTTAACGGCGGATCTGAACGCGAAGAAGATTACGGAAAGCTTCTCAAGGCAATCAGGGACCGCGGAATGGATGAAAGCATCTATGACTGGTACCTTAACCTCCGCAAGTTCGGAACAGTACCACACTCAGGTTTCGGCATGGGATTTGAACGTCTCATCCGCTACGTAACAGGTATGGAAAACATCAGGGATGTAATCCCATACCCACGCGCACCGAAACTTGCTGATTTCTAATCATAATAGCATTCCGCAGGACTTTCACCAGCCTTGCGGAATTTGGGGTCAAAAATATTTTCAAAAAGTTTTAATAAATATTTTTTACAGGAGAAACAAATGGCAGAGCAGAACGAATCTCAACTTGATATCTTTGGAAGAAAAATCTTCTTCCTGAACCCTGCATACCCTGTTAAGAAAGAAATTATTTCAAAACTCCAGGCTCAGGAATATGAAGTCTACAACATTGAAAGCTATCGGGAAGCAAAACCTCTCCTCAGGAAAAACCCTGATTCAATTCTCTTCATAAATCTTGACGCACAGTTGACCGTTTCGGGATGGTTCAACTATGTAAGAACTTTTGACCGCGAAGATATTCTCCAGACAATCAAAGTTATAGTCATGTCTGAAAGAATCAAGGCATCTGACATAAACATCTTCAACAAGTTTGCCCACCTGCCTTACGAAGTAATTGACTTTAATGAAGGTATCGAAGGCGTTTCAAAGCAAATTGAAAAAATCATCATCGACCTGAACGCAAAGGGAAAGCGACAGTATGTTCGTGCAAGCCTGACACACGACAAGGACGCTTCCCTCTTCTGGAACCACGGTTCAAAGATGCACCAGCTCAAACTTCTGGACATCAGTTCAGTAGGCATGGCTGTTCGCTGTCCACCAGTGCTTGAAAACCAGATCATTGCAAAGAACTTCCTTCTCCAGGATGTTACAATGCGTCTTGGCACAAAACAGGTTGTCGTTGAAGCCGTTATCTATGGAATCAAGCAGACTCCAGACGGAACTCTTTGGATTCTCCTTCTGCTCCCGTCAACGGCACCTTCGATAAAAGAAGAAATCCGTGCCTATGTTTCTAAAACCATTGAAGAAAAAATGCTTACTTCAATAAATGGCGAAAGAAAAGATGACGAAGATTATGCCGTCCTCAACTACTACAACCTTGCAACAAAAACAAAGACAAAGACGTCAATAAACCCATTTGCAACAATCCCTGGAAGCAATTTTTAATTTAAGGAAAGGGTTAGATGAGTTTTTTTACAAGGTTATCGGCAATTTTCCTCACGATTACATTGCTATCCGGCTGCACAAAAGTCAGGAAAACCCTTGTACTTGCAGAAGTAAACCCTCCAGATTCTGTGGTTGCCCAGATGGATCAATTTTTTGCAAACGAAGTAAAACGCCTTACCAACGGAGAAATAACAATAGAGGTGAATTCCTCTTCAATTCTTGGAGATGAAAGTGCAGTTATAAATGAAATGATGACTACAAAAAAAATCGACCTTGCAAGAATCTCCCTGTTCACACTTACTACCATCGGATCACAAAAGGCAGCAGTACTAACAATTCCATACTTGTTCAACGACAGAGACCATTTCTGGAAATTTGCAAAATCAGACTTAGCGTCAGAAATTCTCGACGAATTCAGTTCAAGACCAGACGGACTAAAAGGTATCTTCCTTGCAGAAGAAGGCTTCAGGCATTTCTTTTCTACACATCCACTCAAAGATATTGGAGATCTTTCAGGAAGGAAAATAAGGACAACTACCGACCCTATCCTTACCGAAATAATAAACGATTTTGGATCCAAAGCCATTCATATTCCTTTCTACGACGTATTGAAGGAGCTGCTTGTTGAAACCATCGATACTGCAGAACAGCCTATAGTCAATTACAGATCAAATTTTTTTGATTCTGCAGCACCCAATGTAATCCTTGACGGACACACTATCGGTGTCATCGAAGTTGTAATTACAAACAAGGCTTGGGAAGAACTAACAAAATCGCAGCAAATTGCTTTTCTTAAGGCTGGGGAAAATGCCTCCGCCTATTGCAGGGAAACATGTGAAAAAAGGGAAAACATAGTAATAGATTCCCTTAAATCAACTGGCGTCAATATCGTGGAAGTTAAGGACAAGACTCCATGGAAAAATGCATGCTCAGAAACAATTCGAAAACAGGCCATAAAGAACACATATCTGTTCGAACATATCACTGAAATGGCTGACTAGGATCTTACGATGGGAATAAAAAATAAGATAAAAAAAGAACACTTTAAGGCAAGGGATCTTAACCTTGTAATGATAGTCGTATCTTCAACCGTATTTGCCATACTCCTGACTTTTGCAATTCTTTCAGCATCAAGGCTAAAGCATTTCAAGGATTCCCTCACGAAGGCTTCCGTATTCAGAAACTGCTCCCTCAAAATGATGGAAACTTCAGACTTCCTTACGGACCAGTCTCGTCTTTTTGCAGTAACAGGAGAACTTCAATACCTTAAGAATTATTTTACAGAAAAGAACGAAACAAAAAAAAGAAACGAAGCCCTTCAGGAACTTGAGAAAATATTTTCCTACGATGAAATTGAATTCAAAAAACTTCAGACGGCATTCGCTCAATCAGAAAGCCTTTCAGAAATTGAAGTTTATGCAATGAAACTCATAATTCTTTCCGGTCAGTATGACATGGATGATCTTCCGGAGGAAATAATCAAGACAGAAGTTAAAGACATTGACAAAAAACTTCCAAAGCTTGAAATGAAAGACAAGGCTGTAAAGCTTCTTTTTAACAGCAGCTACCTGGTGTGCAAATCAAGAATTAATGAAAACTGTTCAATTCTCATCAACTCGATAGAAGCAACAAATGAAACTGAAGTAAACGAAAATTTTGATGAACTTCGAGAAAAAATTCTCTGGCAGAGCGTAACTCTAGTTTTAGTATTCATCCTTCTGGTAATCGTATTCATAATCAACATCATATTCATCATTTCACCAATCAACAGCTACATGACTTCAATTGAATCAGACAGCAAACTGATTGAAACAGGTTCCTTTGAATTGAGGTGCCTTGCCAAAACCTACAACAAGTTCTTTGACATCAAGGCTGCGAATGAAAGGAAACTCAAACGCCACGCCGATACAGATCCGCTTACAGGACTTTTCAACAGACGCGCCTTCACTGAAATATGCAATGATTTCAGTGGCGAAACACAGAACGTTGCCTTTCTTCTAATCGATGTGGACAACTTTAAATCAGTAAATGATACCTATGGACATATTGCCGGTGACAATGTTCTCAAAATTATTTCACATGAACTTACCGACACATTCCGAACATCTGATTTTGTAGCACGCATAGGCGGAGATGAATTTGCAGTTCTGCTTACAGAATTTACAAGTGATGCTAATTCTACTGTCAGAAGAAAAATCAATGAAATCAACGAAAGGCTTCTAAAGCTAAATGAATACGGAAAAGTTTCTTTAAGTGTTGGAGCAGCCCAGTCAAATTCTGGATACAATAAAGAACTTGTTGACATGGCAGACAAAGCCCTCTATAAGACAAAGGAAGAGGGAAAATGCGGATTCAACATGTACGGTGTTGAATTGTAAAACAGTAAGCAACCAGGTAATTGGAGTAATAGATTTTATGAACAGAGAAAAGATTGTTGTTCTTGATTTTGGAAGCCAGTACGCACACCTCATTGCAAAGAGATTCCGTGCCCTCGGCTACTATTCGGAAATTGCACTTCCTTCTGCAGATCTTGATGCTTTTGAAGGAGCAAAAGGAATCGTTTTTTCAGGTGGACCAGCATCCGTTTATGACGAAAAGGTTCCTGAATTCAACTCAAAGATACTCGAACTTGATGTACCTATCCTTGGACTTTGCTACGGTCACTACATCGTCCAGCTTGGTTACAATGGAAAAGTTGGAAAGGCAGATGTCGGTGAATTTGGATTTGCAACCCTCAACCTTAATCCTGCAGTAAAGAGTCCTCTTTTTGAAGGAATCGAACCAAGCCAGCAGGTATGGATGAGCCATCAGGATGGTGTTCTTCAGTTGGGAGAAGGTTTTGAGGTTGTGGGAAGCACAAAGGACTGTCCTTATGCCGCAACACAGAACCTTGCAAAGAAAAGATTTTCACTTCAGTGCCACTGTGAAGTAAAGGATACTCCTTGCGGTAACCAGATTTTTGAAAACTTCGCAAAGTTCTGCCAGATGCAGAAAAACTGGGACGACAATGCAGTCCTCAACCACATCATCGAAAACATCAAGAAGGATGCTGAAGGCAAAAAAGTTCTTCTGTTCCTTTCTGGCGGCGTAGATTCAACAGTAGCCTTTGCCCTCCTCAACAAGGCCCTTGGAAATGACCGCGTTCTCGGACTCCACATCGACAACGGTTTCATGCGCAAGAATGAAAGTGCAAATGTTGCAGCCGCATACAAGGCACACGGATTTACAAACTTCATTGCAACCGATGCAAGCGAAAGCTTTCTCAAGGCAATTGAAGGACTTACGGATCCACAGAAAAAACGCATGGCAGTTGGAGAAAACTTCATTACAGTACGCGACAAGTTCGTTGAAGAACAGAAACTCGATCAGGATCCTGTTCCTTACATGCTCGCTCAGGGAACCCTTTATCCGGACATCATTGAATCGGGCGGAACAAAAAACAGCCACACAATCAAGACACATCACAACCGCGTTGACGGGATTCAGAAGCTCATTGCACAGGGACTCATCATTGAACCTCTCAAGGACCTTTACAAGGATGAAGTTCGCAAGATCGGAAAAATGCTCGGTCTTGAAGATGAACTCGTAATGAGACACCCATTTCCAGGTCCTGGACTTTCAATAAATGTGCTATGTTCAGAAGGCGTTCTTTCAGACGAGGACAAGGAAGAGCTAAAGAAGGCTCAGGAAGAATTCAACGGAATCGCAATCACAGAATTCTGCGAAAACTGCACAAAGAACCTTGTTAAGTCAGTACTTCCTGTAAAGTCTGTCGGAGTCCAGGGAGACTTCAGAACCTACAGATTCCCAGCTGTCCTTGCTTTTGAACAGGATGACAAGGGATTCTTCCATGTTCCAAAGGTTCACGAAAAAGTTGAAAACACATCAAGTACAATTACAAACAGTTCCAAATTCCTTAACAGAACTGTACTCAAACTTTATCAGAAGCCTGGAGTTAAGGATGAAGACTTGAAGCTTCAGAAGGGATACTGTACAAGGGACCGCCTTGATCAGCTGCGCGAAGTAGACAACATTGTCCTTACAGAACTTCACGCAAGCGGATGGTACTCTAATATTTTCCAGCACCTTACTATCGACCTACCATTTGCAACAAGTGCTGACAAGGCAAGCTTCGTACTTCGTCCTGTAGTTTCAGAGGATGTAATGACAGCACGCTTTGCTTGGCTTCCACTGGATCTTTTGGACAAGATTGTTCGCAAGATCGCGGAACTGGAGTTTGTAGATTCACTCTATCTTGACTGCACCAACAAGCCTCCTGCAACTTTCGGCTGGGAATAAAATTAACAGGGCTCCAGTGATATCATTGGAGCTCCAGCAGATTTAAAAATAATTACTTAAAAATACCATACCGGAGTAAAAATGCTTCAGAACGAATATTTCAAAATAATCATCGATAACCTTTCCACAGCTGTTCTTCTCGTCGATTCTGTTTACGATGATAATCACAAGCTTAAAGATTTTAAAATCAGCTACATGAATGAAAGTTTCTTGAAGATGACAAAGGATCTTCTTAAAGAAGGCGAGTTTTTTTCAAATTTCAAAACAAAACTGACTCCTGCCCTTGCCTGGTTTGAAACAGCAGAAGAAGCCCTCAACAAGAAGACAACACTTTCTGAAACCATATACTCCTACAATTTTTCAAAATGGTTCCAGATAACCATGAATTGTGTTTTTGATGATACTGTGGCAGTTACCTTCTCCGACGTTTCAAAAGCAAAGGAGTATGAACACGCCCTTACCCAGCAGAACCAGAAACTTGAAAGCCTTGCAACGGAACTTGCAGAAAACAGGGCAAACCTTGACTCTCAGCTCAAGAGCATACAGAACCTCAACACACAGCTTCTCTTCAGCGCATACCACGATTCCCTTACAGACCTTTACAACCGTTCATGGCTTAACACCGCCATAAGGGAAATTAGCAAGGAACAGAAAAGCAACAACGAAAAATTCGGTCTCCTTCTCTTTGACATTGACAACATGAAAGATATCAATGATTCACGAGGACACACTGCAGGTGATGAACTCATAAAGCAGGTAGCAACTATCCTCCGAATGTTCGAATCAAAAAACACGATTCCAACCCGTTTTGGCGGAGATGAATTCATACTGCTTTTAAAGAACGTAAAGAACCGTACGGAAGCAATGAACATTTCAAAGAAAGTTCTCGGTTTCATGAACGCAGAAGGCATCGGCATTTCAGGCGGACTTTCTGTTTATCCTGATGATTCGGAAAAATATGAGGACCTACTGAAATTTGCAGATATGGCAAAGCTTGAAGCAAAGAAAAAGGGAAAGAACAACATTACCGGCTTCCAGTCTTTGATGCAGGAAAAATTCTTAAGCAAACTCAACATCGAAACGAAACTTTCAAAAGCAATGGTGGAAAAGAATTTCCAGCTTTACTATCAGCCTCAGTTCTATACTCAGACAGAAAAACTTCGTGGCTTTGAAGCCCTTTTAAGATGGCATGATGATGAACTCGGATGGATTAGTCCAGAGCAATTTGTACCACTGGCAGAAGAAACACACCTTGTAATTCCGCTTGGCAACTGGGTTCTTGATACTGCTTTGAGGACACTTTCAGAATGGGAACAACGCTTTGAATTTGACGGAATCATGTCAGTAAATGTTTCGCCTATACAGTTCTGTCAGGAAGATTTCATTCCCAAATTCCTCAAGAAAATTGATTTCTACAAGATCACTCCAAGGCATCTTGAAATTGAAATTACAGAAGGCGTTCTCATTGAAAATGTTGAAAGCGTTATTACAAAGCTTAATGAAGTCAAGAATCTTGGAATCGGAATTTCCCTTGATGACTTTGGAACAGGATATTCATCACTGAGATACCTGCAGATGCTTCCACTAACGACTCTTAAAATTGACAAGTCATTCATAAAGAACATTGCAACGGAATCCAACATTGCAGAAGGAATCCTTACATTGGTTTCAAAAATGGGACTGGATACAATTGCTGAAGGCGTTGAAAGAGAAGAACAGCTTGAAATCCTCAAGAAGTTCAACTGCAATACAATCCAAGGCTTCCTTCGCGGAAAACCTATGCCAAAGAATCTTTGCGACAGACTTCTTGGTGGTGATTTGAGCGCACTCCTTACAATCAACAACTCGTAAGAAAACTAAATGGACGGACAATACTCCACATAACGGACACGACCTTTTTGAATGGCATCCTTAAGCTGCTTTTCGTGTCCGTTGAGTTTGCTCTGTCCTGTTTTTACTTCTATGAAAACAACTTCATTGATTTCATTATTTTCTGCAAGTCCAGAAAAAGCAATGAAGTCAACTGGCTTTCCCAGAAACGAAACGTCTCCGGGATTACATGGAAAATCGGGAAGAAAAGGTGCCAACTGTTCCGCAACCTGTCCTCCTATAACAGCCCTGCTTTTTTTTACGGCATCTTTCCTTTCTTTTTTTATAAATGCCAAATCCTTCAGTTTCTGAATAAGCCGGCCAATAAAAAATCCTGCAACAAAAATTACAACCGTAACCAGAAGAAGACCAAGATGGTTTATTGTTAAAACATCACTCATAGATTATTATTATATCAATATTAGGTGTAATTGCACACTTGAGAGGTTTATATGAAAAGAATCGGAAAATTTATATTCACAGCAATTTTATGTCTTTCCTCCTTTTCCACTTTCGCAGAAGAATACAAAACGGATGGGGAGCCGGTAAAATTTTCCTTCAAATACAAGAAAGGCGACATGTACAGAATTCTTTCAACAGTTGATGAAGATGTCTATGTTAACCACAGGCTGAACCACCACTCAATCATAGTTAATCGAGTTGCCGCAGAAGTTACGGAAGTTCAGAAAGACGGTAGCGGAGTACACAACTGTACTTTCATGACAAGCGAAGATTCAACAGGTTCAAGAACCGGTGCAAAATTCATCTATGGAGAGGACTACGCCAGCATATTTGCAAGGAGCCCACTCGGCATCTACACCATCAGCGACGAATACTTCATGCCCACGGTCCGTGACGTCCCTGTTTTTCCTGAAATGGAAATCAAAGCCGGCGAAAAATGGACTGCAAAGGGACATGAAGCTCACGACTTGAGGCGCCAGTTCGACATGCAAAAACCCTACAAGGTTCCCTTTACAGCGGAATATATATATAAGGGAATTCAGGAATCAACTGGTCTTCATGTAATTAATGTCAGGTACACTCTTTTCATGCAGACTCCCACTCCAAAAATTTCCCTGTATGCAGAATATCCTGTAGTTACAAAAGGTTTCAGTGACGAGCTCATTTATTGGGACAATGAAAAAGGTGCCATAGACCATTACACGGAAAATTTCAGGATTCTGATGGAAAGTTCGCTGGGAAACATTTATGAGTTTACAGGAAGCGCAAAAGCAGAAGTTACGGAATTTGCAAGGACAAACACAGAAGAAAACCTGGAAAACGTTCAGAATAAAATTAACGACCTCGGTCTTGAAAATGTTACTGTAAGGAACGGTGACAAGGGTCTTACAATCGCCCTAGAAGACATAAAGTTCCAGCCAGACAGTGCAATCCTTATGGACAGTGAAAAAATCAAACTGCAGAAAATTGCTGAGATTCTTGAAACCTGGCCAAACAATGACATCCTTGTTTCAGGTCACACTGCCCTTGCAGGTACGGAAAAAATGCGACAGATCCTTAGCGAAGAAAGAGCAAGTGCCGTTGCAGAATACCTCATAGGACTTAATGTCCGTGACAGGTTCCATATTTTTACTCAAGGATTCGGAGCAACTAAGCCTGTTGCAACAAACAAAACGGAAGCTGGAAAATCAAAGAACCGCCGCGTAGAAATTACAATCATGGACCGCTAGACAAGAACTCCGGCAGCTTCAATTTCTTTTCCGCTGCGAATATTTTCCTCAAGGACAGATGTAATGCATACTTTTACTACGGTTCCCTGAGGAATGAACTTTTCGCTTGAAAACTCCACATGAATGTAGTTGTCGGTCACCGCATGGAAAACATTTGATGCCGTAAATCCAAGTCTCTTGGAACGACTGTTTTCAACTATTGCATTGAAAGTTTTTCCAGAAGCTTTCTTTATGAAATCAATTTTACCGTTCACCGCATAGGAAGTAAGAACCTTTACACGCTCATCCTTTATGCGTTCAGGAATCTGGGGCTTCATGTCCTTTGCTGCTGTTCCCGGACGAGGCGAATAAGGAAAGGCATGAATCCATGAAAAGCAGCTTTCATCGCAGAGCTTTTCCGTAAGGGCAAAATCTTCATCCGTTTCACCCGGAAAACCTGCAATAATATCGCATGAAATGAAACAGCCAGGTTTGTACTTTCTCAAAAGTTCCACTGCCCTTGCCACATGTTCAACCTTGTAGGGGCGACACATCTTTTCAAGGATCCTGTCACTGCCACTCTGTATGCTCAAATGGAAGAAAGGCTGAATCCTGTCATCAGCAAGGATTTTGCACAGATCTTCAGTAACATGCTGAGGATAAAAGCTTGAAACCCTGTATTTCATGCCTGTTTCTGCTAGGAGACGTTTCAAAAGGCCTCCAAAGGGCAATAGAGGGCCATCAGAGGTCTTTCCAGCATACTGGCTGAGATTTACCCCTGTCAGCACGATTTCTACGGCGCCATGCCCTTCCTGTTCCTTTGCCCTGGCAATTACATCCTCAACATCAAGGGATACGGATTTTCCGCGGGCAAGATGAATTCTGCAGAAAGAACAGTTGTTGTTGCAGCCATCCTGTATTTTGAGGGAAGACCTGGAATGCTTTTCAAAGACAGGAGTAAAAAGAGTGAATTTATTCAGCTTAGCGGAAATTTCTTCCCTGCTGCATTCATCTATGAAATTCTGAAGTTTATTTTTTGAAAGCAAATTTTTTTCGGTATCAAGAACACCACCAGCAATTTCTTCAGCAATTCTAGAAAGTATGTATTTTTTCATTCCGGAGAGAATGCAGATGCGATCGGGACAAATTTCCGTAATTTCCTTGCCGTCAAGTTCAGCATAGCAGCCTGTAACAACCAAGGGAGCATTCGGGAATTTTTCAAGAAGAAGCCTGATGATTCTGCGGGCTTTCTGTTCAGCTTTGCTCGTAACAGTACAGGTATTTATTATGGAGAGAATTACATCCTGAGAGATTTCGGTTTTCGAAGAAATTGGATCAAGATCAGAAGTAAAACCTGCCTTGGAAAAACAGCGGGCCGCCCCTTCAGATTCATCCTGATTAAGTCGGCAGCCCAATGTTTCAAAGTGAATTATTTTTTTCATCTAGCTTACTGGAGGTGTGCCTTGCAGTTGTTCTTTCCGCGGATTGCATCATAGTGCGATGAATTGAGGGCAAGAGCCTTGTCGTATGCAACGATTGCATTCTGCCAGTCTCCGTTCATTTCCCTTGCATAACCGAGTCTTGTCCACCAATGGGCACTGTGAGCAGGTTCAAAGCGAACAGCAGTCGTAAAGGAAATATCCGCATGTTCATATTTCGCCTGACGAACATAAATTTCGCCCATGTAGTAATAGGCAGTTCCAATTCTTGCAGCAGACTCAGAAGAACTTGCAATATAGCGCTGGAACATGGCCAAAGCCTCAATGTTCTTTCCAAGGTAATACTTCGCTTCTCCAAGAACTTCCATAAGACGGATGTCATACTGATTGATTTTTCTTGCTTCAGTGGCACGCTGTTCTGCTTCGTTATACTGTTTGTTTGCAACAAGCGACCAGCAAAGAACTGCATGAGAATCCATATTGGAAGGATTGTTTGTGATTTCTTCCTCACAGATTACGATGGCGTCCTTGTAGTTTCCTTCGCGGTAAAGCTTAAGGGCATCAGGTTTTCCAGCCTGTGCAAAAGCTGATGAAATGATTGCAGAAAGAATGAAAGATACAATAACTAACTTTTTCATATTGAATTCCTTTTTTATTCGGACATTGTACATTTTCCGGAGAATACTGAACCAGGTTCAAGAACAACCTGTGCTGAAGTAATATCCCCTTTTACAGTTCCAGTAGAAGTAACATACACCAATTTTCTTCCGTTGATGTTCCCTGTAACTTTTCCTCTGACCAGAACTCTGTCAGTAGAAATATCAGCATTAACGATAGCATCAGTATCTATAAGAAGATCACTAGTTGCTTCAATAATACCGCTCATTTTTCCCTTAATCATAAAAGGCTTTGTAAAACGAATATTTCCCGTAAAAGAAATGTCAGAAGCCATTACAGTGTCAAAATCTTCTTCGTCTGTATCAAAGGCCTTGGAATCTTTAATGTCGTACATTTTTATATTTTATTGAGATATCCATGAGTAGTCAATGGACGGAAAACTCAAGATTACAATGCAATTGCTGAATGATTAACATGTTTTATGTTTAAAAGCAAAAAGCCTTCAGCATTTCTACTGAAGGCTTTCGCCCCTTACTGGGCTTGAACCAGTGACACATGGATTAACAGTCCATTGCTCTACCAACTGAGCTAAAGGAGCATTTCGATTTCTCGAATGTATTGGTATATTATAGAATTATAAAAAAACTGTCAATAGGAAAATTTAAATATTTGAAATATTTTTTATTTTTTTTTCTATGCCCACAGGAAGTCTTGTTTCCTGATATGTAGAAGTTAAACATGGCATCGTAATTTCTTTGACTTCTGCTCTCAAATTCTCTACATATTTTGTGAATAGTGCTGAAGGTTACAATTCTGTTACTTATAGGAACATCAACTATATTATTGACTTGAAGGACAGAGGGGACAGACCCCTAAAAAAGGTATAAAAAAAAAGCCGGCAGCCCCAGCACCGCACGCACCTGCTACGGTGGGGTGCGCCACTCCCGCCTGGTCGCGGCTTATTCCCGGATTCGCAGTCCCTGCGAAAGCGGTCTGGTTGTCTTTCCGGATCGTTGTAACTTTCCAGGTTTAAAATAAAAAAGCCGGCAGCCACCTACTTTCCCGCTTTCGCAGTATCATCGGCGCAGAGGTGCTTGACTTCCGTGTTCGGAATGGGAACGGGTATTGCCACCTCGCCATGGCCACCGGCATTTATTACTATGCCTACACTCGTCGGATCAGGGCTCGTCGCCGGGCTCCTCGGAGCTTCTCGTACAGTTTCATATATGGAATGCATTCGACATCTTCTCAAGGTGAAGCGGTGATATGGCCAAGCCGCACGGACTATTAGTACTGCTCGGCTGAACGCGTCGCCGCGCTTATACCTGCAGCCTATCGACCGGATATTCTCTCCGGGTCCTTCAGGGGGATCGAATCCCCTGGGATGTCTAGTCTTGAGGCGTGCTTCCCGCTTAGATGCTTTCAGCGGTTATCACTTCCGAACTTAGATACCCTGCACTTGCCGCTGGCGCGACAACAGGTAAGCCAGAGGTTCGTCCACCTCGGTCCTCTCGTACTAAAGGCAGCTCCTCTCAAACATCCATCGCCCGCAACAGATAGGGACCGAACTGTCTCGCGACGTTCTGAACCCAGCTCACGTACCGCTTTAATTGGCGAACAGCCAAACCCTTGGGACCTGCTCCAGCCCCAGGATGCGATGAGCCGACATCGAGGTGCCAAACTTTCCCGTCGATGTGAACTCTTGGGGAAAATCAGCCTGTTATCCCCGGAGTACCTTTTGTCCGTTAAGTGATGGCCTTTCCACTCAGCACCATCAGATCACTAAGACCTACTTTCGTACCTGCTCGAAATGTCTTTCTCGCAGTCAAGCCTCCTTGTGCCTTTACACTCGTACGATGATTTCCAACCACCGCGAGGAGACCTTCGCGCACCTCCGTTACTCTTTGGGAGGCGACCGCCCCAGTCAAACCGCCTGCCTAACATTGTCCCCAAACCTGCTTCAAGGCTAAGGTTAGAAATCCCATTCATCAAGGTTGGTATTTCACCAGTGACTCCACGCAACCTGACGGCCACGCTTCATAGTCTCCCAACTATCCTACACATGATAAATAGGATCCCAATATTAAGTTACGGTGAAGGTTCACGGGGTCTTTCCGTCTAATTATGGGTATCCGGCTTCTTTACCGGAATATAAATTTCACCGAGTCTCGCGTTGAGACAGTGCCCAGAATCGTTACACCATTCATGCGGGTCGGAACTTACCCGACAAGGAATTTCGCTACCTTAGGACCGTTATAGTTACGGCCGCCGTTTACTGGGGCTTCGGTTCAGACCTTCGGATTGCTCCTGAGCCCTCCCCTTAACCTTCCAGCACCGGGCAGGTGTCACCACCTATACGTCCCATTGCTGGTTCGCAGATGGCTGTGTTTTTGATAAACAGTCGCCTGGGCCTGCTTTCTGC